>NZ_CP013747.1:4413287-5043757 GCF_001484605.1 Pseudarthrobacter sulfonivorans
CTGACGCTGCAGCCTCCGGCCGGAACGTATGAGAATCTCGCAGTCTTGCCGTACTTGGCAGCTTTGCTGGCCGGCGTGCTGGCTGGCAGCTTCGCACTCCGGCTCAGCCGGCCGGCCGTGGCCCTACTTCCCGTGGCGGCGCACTTTGTGGTGGCTGTGGCATTCGGCACCAAGGACCCGGTGGAACCCGTGCTGCGGGCCTCATTCGTGTTCGCAGGTTCACTCGCATGGTACGCATGGAGCCGAGGCCACCGCAGTCGAATGGTCGCCCCGCAACCCCACGTGGCGGACAGCGGCGGGTGGCAGAGGTCCCTGCGGGTCCGTGCCATAGCCGCCGGCGCCGGAGTCCTGGCAGCTGGCATGTTGTTCGGCTCAGTTGCTGCCTACTCCGTTGAACCCGTCACCCAGCGCCAGGTCCTGAGGGATTCCCTGGTGCCTCCCTTGGACCTTAACGCCTACCCAAGCCCGCTGGTTGCATTCCGCAAGTACGTCCGTGACCAAAAGGACGAAACCCTCTTCACAGTCACCGGCTTGCCAAGCGACGCCCGCATCCGGCTCGCCACCCTCGACGCGTACGACGGCATCGTGTACAACGTGGCTGGCGACGGCGGTACGGGGTCGGGTTCGTTTGCCAGAATCGGCTCATCCGTGGGCGAAAACCGTGGGCCCGTCACGGCCGAAATAGCCGTCACGATCGAGGCCTTCAAAGGGGTCTGGGTTCCCGGTGTGGGGGACCTTAAGACTGTGCAATTTGGCGGACCCCGCGTGGACGTCCTGACGAAGGCGCTGCACTACAACCGTGAAAGCCAGATGGCTATCAACACGGCCGGTCTACAGGCCGGCGATACCTACACAGCGGAAGTATCCATCCCCACGGTCCTGTCGGATGAGCAGTTGGGTGATCGCGATTCCGCTGATATCGCCCTTCCTGCGGCGGCTGCAGTCCCGGACGTGGTGTCCGGTTCGGCGCAGTCTGCCGCGGGCTCGAACACTACCGCGTTGCTGCAGGCCCGGGCGCTCGAGGCGAAGCTGCATACCGACGGGTTCTTCAGCCACGGCCTTCAGGGTGAAGCTGTTTCGAGGGCAGGCCATGGTGCGGAACGCATCGCGGCGCTGCTGGGAGCCACGCAGATGGTGGGCGACGACGAACAGTACGCCACGGCCATGGCGCTCCAGGCACTCTCGCTGGGACTGCCTGCCCGGGTCGTGCTGGGGTTTCACTCAGAGGAAGACGGCGGGGGCGCTGTCGAGATCACGGGCAGTGACCTGCATGCGTGGGTAGAAATTGCCTTGCAGGGGGCAGGGTGGGTGACCTTCGACCCCACACCCCCTGAAGACCAGGTTCCGCAGGAACAGAAGATCAAAGAGAAGTCCCAGGAAAACGCGCAGGTACTCCAGCCTCCGCTTCCACCGCAGAAACCCGCGGAATTGCCGCCGGAAGTTTTGCCGGACGACGAGAGGGACGACGACGGCGGGAACCCCTGGGGTACGCTGCTCACCGTGTTGGGGATTGGCGGAGGCTTCCTCGGCGTCGCAATCCTGTTGTTGGGTCCCGTTCTCCTGGTTTTCTATTTGAAACGGAAACGCCGGATGAGGCGCGCGAACGCGGACAGCACCGCTGACCGGTTCAGCGGCGGTTGGGACGAGCTGCTGGACGCCGCAACCGATCTTGGCGTCGGAATCTTGCCCGGCGTCACCCGGCAGGAGGGCGCCAATGCCCTGGAATCGAAGTATCCACAGTCATCAATTGTGGCTCTCGCGGAACGGATCGACGGCGGCGTGTTTGGGCCCGTTGAACCAAGCCCCCATGAGCTTGAAGGTTTTTGGCAGGAGGTGGACGGGATCATCGGCTCAATGAACAACAGCGTCGGACCGTGGAAACGGTTCAAGGCACGTGCCTCGCTGCGCTCGTTGCGCGGATCGTGGACGTCCATTGGCATGGCGTTCATCGCCAGGAAAAGGAAGAACTAGATGGTCCAGGAAGTCGGACGCATTCCCGAAGTACTACACGCGGGTCCGGGGTTATACAGCGCCGGCATTGGAGCCAGGATCTGGGCCAATGTCATTGATGGACTGCTGCTCCAAGGCATCTACATCGGGCTGTATTTCGCCTCATTCGGAGCGATGCTCGGCGCAGCACAATCAGGGAATTACTCCACTGCCATCACTTTGATGAATGTCATCGGGTTCGTCTTGCCCGCCCTGTGGATTTTGCTCGCCATCATCTACGTAGCCATGCTCGGTCGCGGCCAGAGCCTCGGCATGAAGCTGACTGGGGTGCGGCTCGTGTCCCTGGAAACACTGGGCGCACCCGGATTTTGGCGGGCAGCAGGGCGGAACGTGGTGTTCGCCCTTGGCGCCTTGATAGTCGTTGGGCCTTTTTCGCCCCTGTTTGACGATTCGGGGCAGCGGCGGGGCTGGCATGACAAAGCCACCAACACGTGGATGATTGACGAGCGCCGCCGGCTGGCGGAGTCTGCCACGGTTGGTGCGCCCCGGAACGGAGCGCCGTTCGTTGCCCAAGTGCCCGCGCCCGCAGCGGTAACGCCAATCGTGTCACCGGTGCAGCCGCCGTCGCCCGTTCCGCCACCACCGCCGGGCTTTGCCCCGGGCTTGGTGACGGCTGCACCGTCAGTGCCATCCTGGCAGCCCAATGCTCCGGCTCCGGCTCCGCAGCCGCAGCCAGTGCCCGCGGCCTTGGCCGATGACGACGATGACCTGGACGCCACCCGCATCGGCGTCGTAGCCAGGGCCCACCGAACCTGGTGCCTCCGCCTCGATGACGGACAGGACATCCACTTGGCTGCACGAGGCTTCATCGGACGGAATCCAGCAGACCCGGAAGGCCAGCCGAATCACGCGGCGGGTGCAGCCGCGCAGTTGATCCCTGTCCGGGATGCCACGAAGACGGTTTCCAAAACCCACCTGGCATTCGGAATCGACGGAAGCCGCCTTTGGGTCCAGGAACGGGGATCCACCAATGGCACCAAAATCGTCCGAACCACAGGCGAGCACCTGGATGTCAGCAGCTCGACGCGTTCCTATGCCGGCAACGGCGACGTCCTCGTCCTCGGGGACCTCCGGATCACTGTGGTGGGTGAATGACGGGGATCGAAGGTCCCGCCTCGGAGCCGGGGCCGGCGAGACGGATCACTGTGGACTTTGGCGCCTCCTCGAACACTGGTCGGCGGCGCACATCCAACGAAGACTCGTACCTCGCAGGAGGTGCCCTGTTCCTTGTCGCGGATGGCATGGGCGGACATGATGCCGGCGAGGTTGCGAGTTCGATGGTGGTGAGCTCCTTCGAAGAGCTGGCCCTGCGGCCCTCCGTCGGGCTCGACGATGTGAGGCAAACCATTTCCCAGGCAACCCGCAGGGTACTCGGGCTGCCCGCGACCGGAAAAAGCGCAGGGACTACGCTCACCGGCGTTGCCATCTCCGAAGCCGGTGGGCTGCCCTACTGGCTCGTACTCAACATCGGGGACTCCCGGACGTACCGGCTCGCGGGATCCTCGCTTGAGCAGATCAGCGTGGACCATTCTGTGGTGCAGGAACAGGTGGACAGGGGCGAGCTCACATCCGCCGAAGCCGCCGGAAGCCCGGGCAGGAATGTTGTCACCCGTGCCATTGGCGCCGGGAGCTCCGGCGAAGCGGACTACTGGTTCGTTCCAGCTGAAGCTGGTGACCGGATGCTGGTCTGTTCCGACGGGCTGACTAACGAGCTGGCCGATGCCCGGATCCTGGAGGTCCTGCTGGAGGAATCGTCACCACAGGATGCCGCAACAAGACTGGTCCATGAGGCTCTCCTGCATGGTGGCAGGGATAACGTCACTGTGCTGGTTGTCGATGCCACGGCCGTTGACGGCCAGGGGTCCGAGCTGCCAACGACGAGTCCGCAGCATGCAGGCTCTGCGGGGGAACATCACGACCCGGACGAAACGATCCCGCGGGAAGCCCTGGCGTCCCTGCGGAGAACAGGTGAGGAGAAATGATGCACCGCTATCGGACCGGTGAGTGGCTGGGGGTTGTGACCGAGTACGGCGTCGCTGTGCTGCCCGGGGACCTTGATACCAATCTCGTGGAACGGATCTGGCATTCGCTGCGTTCCGGCAAAGGACTTGGAGGCGTGCTGGATGTTCTCACGGGCGCTTTCGGGACGAGCCTCTCGGCCCTTCCCAGCTTTGCTGTTGTGAGCTTTACCGGCACCGAAGCCGGCATAGCGGTGCGGGGCCCCTTGGAGGTCGGTGTGGTGGGGGACGACGACGCGGGCGGGTATACGGTCAGTGGCGCCCGTGTGTCTACCTGGAGCGAGAGAGTGTCGAGTAACCCCGATATGGTCCAGATCGTCACGGCTCTCGGGACGGGAACGGAAATCGGCCTCCCTGAGTCCCTGCCGATCGCCGACGGAGTGGTCCCGTGCTCCGCAATCTCCGTAGTTCTGAGCGCGGATCGGCTGAGCGTCGTACTCCCGTTTCCGGATCATCAGCAGGGTCCGGAGCCCGTATCCGTCCAGGCACAGCCGCCCGAACCTGTGCCGGCCGAGGAACTCGCGCCGGTTGCCGCCACCACACCTGAACCGCAGCCCGTGGCGCCGACGGAACCTCAGTCCACGCAGGCCGAGGCAGGGGACGGCTGGCATGCATCCCCCGTGCACGATCCTTCCCACACCATCTCAGATCCTGGGGACGCGGAAGGAACTGACTACGACTGGCTGCTCTCCGGCGAAACGATTGCCAGGTCCGTGGAAGGGGCGGCCATCCGCGGCGAGGAAGACGGCGACGGCGCCGGGCAGGAGCCAACGGCCCCCCAGAGGCAACTGTCCGCCACGGCAGGCGACCTGCACCCGCCCAGCCTTCCGGTGCCTGGTGTACTGAGTCCACCGGAATACCCAGCTCTCCCGCCCGCCAGACCGCTCCACGTGCCGAGTACCCCCGGTGGCGTCATCGACGGCCTCCCGGACTTTCCCTGGGACGCAGTCGCTGGGCCTGGCGAACCGGACAACGATGACACCATTTCCATCGAAGCTCTGGCGGAGATGAGGCGCCGCAGCGGAACGCCCGTGCAGGCGGTACCAGCTGCGAGACAGCCGGCGGCGGCCCGCAACGCCGGCAGGCTCGACGTGTCCACCGGAGAGTCCGTGGTGTTGGACCGGAACGTCATCATTGGCAGAAGGCCGAAAAGCACCCGTGCGGTTGCCGACATGGTCCCGTACTTGCTGACAGTGCCAAGTCCCACCCAAGACATATCCCGGAACCATGTGGAAATCCGGGTGGAAGGCGATCATGTCCTGGCCGTCGACCAGGAAACCACCAACGGCACCCGTCTGCTGCGGACCGGACGCGACCCGGAGCGCCTTCACCCGCGTGAGGCCACGATGCTGAGTTTCGGGGATGTACTGGATCTAGGCGAAGGCGTCACCGTCACGTTCCGGGAGGAATCATGAGCCCTAAGCGACTCGTAGGTCCACCACCCCGGATTGAGGGCTTCACGTATCAGAGTGTCCTGGGGTCCGGCGGCTTCGCTGACGTGTTCCTGTACCAGGATGTGCTGGGTCGGCGCGTGGCCGTCAAAGTGCTGCTCGTGGAAAGGCTCTCGTCCGGCTCCGAGCAGCAGTTCACGGCTGAGGCCAACCTGATGGCGGCACTGTCCGCGCATCCGTCCATCGTCACCATCTACCAAGCTGGACTGTCCTCCGACGGCCGGCCGTACCTGGTCATGGAGTACTTCCCGAAGGCCAACCTTCAGGTCCGGTACCGCCGCGAACGCTTCAGTGCGGCCGAAGCACTCCGGATAGGCATCCAGGTTGCCGGTGCTGTGGAAACGTCGCACCGGGCAGGCATCCTCCACCGGGACATCAAACCGGCCAATATCCTCATCAGCGAATACAACAAGCCGGCACTTACAGACTTTGGCATCTCAGCCACCCAGGAAAATCAGCAGGATGCCGTGGGCATGTCCATCCCGTGGTCGCCGCCGGAGTCATTCGGCAGCCCTCCGTGGAGCGGCCCCCAGTCCGATGTATATGCCTTGGCCGCGACCGTTTATACCCTGCTGGCAGGCAGGTCTCCCTTCGAAGTTCCCGGTGCTGCCAATTCAAGCAGCGACATCCTGGGCCGGATCGAAAATTCGGCGCTCCCAGCATTGGGCCGGGACGACGTGCCGCCCATGCTGGAGGAAGCCCTGGAGAAAGCCATGAGCAAGAGCCCGGGCGACAGGTACGAAACCTCCCTCGCCTTTGCCAGGGCCCTCCAAAAAGTCCAGATCGATATGCACATGGCAGTTACGCCCGTGGACGTGGTGGACGACAGTGCCGATCAGATCGATGAGAACGATGACGACGACGGACTGACGCGGATCCGGAGCATTGTCAGCATCAGCCCCGAAGCCACTGCGCCGCAGGCTCCAAGCCGTGGACGCCACCCTGATTACGTGCAGCCAATTGCCGGAGTCCCGGACGACACCGTCCTCCGCGACGGGCTGCATGCCAGCGGCGGTGGACAACCGGCCGGACGTCATGAGGCAGGCCTCCCGTTGCCTGTTGCGCCGCCGATCGAAGACACACTCCTGCGGCCGCCGTCGGAGCCTCCGTCGTCAGAAGTCAGCCAGCCGGCCAAGCGACGCATGCTCGTGCCAACCATTATCGGGGCGGCTGCAGTCATTGTGGTGGGCGGTGCCATTGCCGCAACGCTGATGACTGGCCAAGCGGGCGAGGCGGACAAGAAGGGCGCAGGCCAGTCCGCGCCCCAGACGTCCGTTCCCCTCGATCCGGTGGTGGAAAGTATTGTGCCTGCCCCCACAGGACTCGCGGGAACAGTCGGGGACAAAGGTGTTGTTTTCAGTTGGCAGAATCCCAGCCCGCAACCTGAGGACATGTATCTTTGGCGAGTCCTGGACGCCGAGACCGACGGCCCCCTGACCAGCACGAAGGATCCTTCTGTCTCTGTTCAGCCAGGCGCCACCGGGAGAACGTGCATCGAAGTATCGATAAGGAGAAGTACCGGACGGTCCACCAACGAACCTGCCGTCGCCTGTGCACCCTAGCGCTGAAGCGTCCTAGGCTGGTTCGCGGATCCCGGCCTTGACGGTGCGGATCCGCGAACCAGCGATGAATTGTTGGCTGGCGCTCCCGATTGGCGCCGCGGGCAGTTTTCTATTAAGCTGATCAGGTTGCTTCGGGCGTCTGAAGCGCGGAGGAGCACAAGTTTGGGGCTGTGGCGCAGCTGGTAGCGCACCTGCATGGCATGCAGGGGGTCAGGGGTTCGAGTCCCCTCAGCTCCACCAAACAGGACGCAGGTCCGCAAAAAAATGAGCCACCCGGTCGGGTGGCTCATTTTTTGTCTCCCAAACAGGGAGCCGGAGAAGTGGGCGCCGAGTAGTGAGCGCCTAGACCCAGTCAGTCCGGCGCAGCGGCGGCCCGTCCCCGCCGGCACGCTGGACGAGGATCTGGTTGACGCCCGTGATCCCGGTTTCAAAGCCCAGGGCACTTGAGACCATGTAGAGCCGCCATACCCGCGCCCGGCCCAGGCTGGTGAGCCGGACGGCTTCGTCCCAGTCCTCTTCGAGCCTGCGCACCCACGCCCGCAGGGTCAGCGCATAGTGCTGGCGCAGGGCCTCCACGTCCACCACCTCGAACCCGCCGGATTCCAGCGCGCTGACCATCTCGCCCAGGCTGATCATCTCGCCGTCCGGAAAGACATAGCGCGGAATGAACGAATCCGGGTCCGGCTTGGTGGGGCCGGCGTTCCAGGAGATGGCGTGGTTGAGCAGCCGGCCGCCGGGACGGAGCAAGCCGTGCAGCGCGTCGACATAGTGGGGTGTCTGTTCCCGGCCCACATGTTCGGACATGCCGATGGAGCTGATGGCGTCGAACAGCCCGTCGGAGATATCACGGTAATCCTGGACCCGGATGTCGATGTTTTCGGTCAGGCCGGCGTCGGCCGCACGTTTGCGCGCCAGCACGGCCTGTTCGGTGGAGAGCGTCACGCCCACCACCGAGACGCCGTAATGCTGCGCCGCGTGCAACGCGAAGCTGCCCCAGCCGCACCCCACGTCCAGTACCCTCATCCCGGGCTTCAGCCCAAGCTTCCGGCAGACGAGATCCAGCTTGGCCTTCTGCGCGTCATCCAGTCCGGCCGGAAGGCCGCGGCTGGCAGGGGTGCCGCCGCCGTCGGGTCCATCCGCCCACACAGCGCACGAGTAAACCATCGAGGGTCCCAGCACGAGGGCGTAAAAGTCGTTGCCGACGTCGTAATGGTGCGAGATGGCCGCGGCGTCGCGCTTCCGCGTGTGGAGCCGGCCCTTCCGCGTGACCTTGGCCTCCTCCGGCGGCGGAGCAGGGTTGGGGCCCAGCGCGCCCAGCCGGACGGCCGTGCTGACCAGCGTGGCCAGTTCACGCGGAGTCAGGGGTCGGAAGGGGCCGGGCTCGGAAAACTTGCCCACCGAGCTAAGCGCCGTGAAGGCTGCAAAGATGTCGCCGGGGGCATCGATGTCCCCGGCGACATAGGCGCGGCTGAGCCCGAGCTGCCCCGGCGACCACAGGATCCGGCGCAGGGCGCGGCGTGACCTGAATTCGAGGACCGGGGCCTCGGGCGGCCCCGCCTGGGACCCGTCCCACGCCCGCAGCCTCAGCGGTATCTCCGTCGTCCCCAGGACGATGCCCAGTGCGTTCGCCAGCAGCGACGCTGCCCCTTTTTCTGTTTTCATGGTCCTCGCCTTTCGTCCGCCTAGGCCCAACAGTACGACGCCGGCGCGCGCCTGTCAGCGCAGTGGCGCGATTATCATGGGGGAGTGAATGAGACGTTGCCACCGTGCCCCGAATGCTCCAGCGCCTACACCTACGAGATGGGTGCGCTCCTGGTCTGCCCGGAATGCGGCCACGAGTGGTCCGCCCAGGCGGCGGAGGCCACGGCAGAGCCCGGGCCGAGGGTCATCAAGGATGCAGTGGGCAACATCCTCGCCGACGGCGACACGGTCACGGTGATCAAGGACCTGAAAATCAAGGGCAGCTCCGGTGTCATCAAGGTAGGCACCAAAGTCCGCGGGATCAGGCTCATGGACGGTGTGGGCGATCACGACATCGACTGCAAGGTGGACGGCGTGGGGCCGATGCAGCTCAAATCCTCCGTGGTGAAAAAGGTCTAGCCGGAACCGGTCAGGGGCATGGACTACGGAACCACCGACGTTGTGGTCATCGGCGCGGGCCAGGCGGGACTCTCCGCCGCCTACCACCTGCAGCGCCGGGCGCTGGACTACAGGGTCCTCGACGCGGAGGAAGGTCCGGGCGGCGCCTGGCGCCACCGCTGGAAGAGCCTGGTCATGGCCACGGTCAACGGCATCAGTGACCTTCCCGGCATCGCGAAGCCTGACGTGGATCCCACGGAACCCAGCTCGGAGTTCCTAAGCCGGTACTTCGCCGGCTACGAGCGGGACCTCGGAATTGAGGTCCTGCGCCCGGTCAAGGTCACCTCGGTCGCAAGGGAAGACGCCGATCCGGCGGGGCGCCTGCGGATCAGCACCGACAGCGGCGACTGGTCAGCGAAGGCGGTCATCAACGCAACCGGTACGTGGACCCGGCCGTTCTGGCCCATCTACCCGGGCCGGGCCACGTTCCGGGGCCGGCAACTGCACGTGGCCGATTACGTCTCCGCCGAGGAGTTCCGCGGCCTGCACGTCATCGTGGTGGGAGGCGGAATTTCCGCCGTCGGGCTGTTGGACGAGGTCTCGCAGGTGACCAGCACCAGCTGGTTCACCCGGCGGGAACCGGACTGGCGTGACGCCGCGTTCGACGCCCAGGCCGGCCACAACGCCGTCGCCCTCGTGGAGGAGCGCGTGCGGCAGGGACTGCCGCCGCAAAGCGTGGTGGCCGTGACCGGCCTCATCTGGACGCCCTCGTTGAGGGCGGCAGCGCAACGGGGTGCGCTGGACCGTCGCCCCATGTTCACCGCCATAGAGCCCGACGGCGTCCGGCTCGCCGACGGGGGCTTGCTCCGTGCCGACGTCATCCTGTGGGCCACCGGATTCCGTGCCGAGCTCGAACATCTGGCGCCGCTGCATCTGCGGGGACCCGGCGGCGGCATCGCCATGGAAGGGACCCAGGTGGCAGCTGAACCGCGCGTCCATCTGGTGGGGTACGGGCCGTCGTCGTCCACCATCGGCGCCAACAGGGCGGGCCGGGCGGCCGTCTCCGCCATCCTCAAACTGCCCGCGCTTGCATCAACCGCATCAACAACCAGTAAATGACCAGACGGCAGGAAACCAGTGGCACAGAACAATCTTGAGGACATCTTCGGCACGCTCCGGCGCCACCCGGATGTCGAAGCCCCGAACCTCCAGGCCTGGGACGCCACGGACCGGCTGCTGCTCGAAGCCGCCGCAGGGCGCATGGAACCGGGTACCCGGCTGGCAGTGATCGGCGACCGCTACGGTGCTCTCACCCTCGGTGCGCTTGGCACTCTGGGGGTCAGCCGGGTCCGTGTGCACGAGGATCTCATCACTGGGGAGCGCGCCCTGCGGAACAACGCTGCGGCTCTGGGGCTCGCAGCGGCGGATCCCGGAGCCATTGACGCCACTGGGTTCGAACAATTGCCGCTGGGGGAGGAGCTGCTGTCCGGCGCGGAGCTGGTGCTGCTTCAACTGCCGCGGACGCTGGCGGAGCTTGAGGAAATCGCAGCCGCCGTGGCGCGTTATGCCGCCCCTGACGTGGTGCTGCTCGCCGGCGGGCGGATCAAACACATGTCCCTGGGAATGAACGTGGTCCTGGAACGCCACTTCGAGACGGTCCAGCCGCAGCTGGCACGGCAGAAGTCCCGGATCATCCTGGCCAGCGGCGCCCGGCAAACTGAGACGCACGAGTGGAGTCCCGCCGTCGAACGCCTTGCCGAGCTGGACCTGGACGTTGCTGCGCACGGTGCCGTCTTTGCTGGAGCGAAACTGGACATCGGGACCAGGTTCCTCCTGACCTTCCTGCCGGAGATGCCTGAAGCCGGGCACGCCATCGATCTGGGCTGTGGCACCGGCATCCTCGCCGCCATGTACGCCCGCCAGAACCCGGCGTCAAGGGTCACGGCCACGGACCGGTCCGCCGCCGCCGTCGCGTCCGCCCGGGCCACGGCGCAGGCCAACGGCCTCGAGGAACGGATTACCGCCCTCCAGGATGACGCCATGAGCACCCTCCCGGCCGGAAGCGCCGACCTGGTCCTGCTGAATCCACCCTTCCACCTGGGCGCCAGTGTGCATGCCGGAGCGGGCATCAAACTGTTCGAGGCGGCAGCCAGGGTCCTGGCGCCGGGCGGTGAGCTGTGGACGGTGTTCAACCGGCACCTGCAGTACCTCCCGGCGCTGGAGCGGCTGGTGGGTCCCACCACTGTGAGGGGCGGCAATCCAAAGTTCACGGTGGCGGTCAGCACCCGGCGGCCATAGGCGTGCCAGCACGGCAAGGTGGCGCCTCCGGCCGCGGCGCGGCCCCACCTCCGGCTCTGGGCGTTGATCAGGAGGTAACGTACCATTCAGACATCATGAATACGCGGCCGAAAACCTAGGGGAGACCGTGCCAGAAATCCGCCAGTCCTCGGCGCCACGGCGCGGGACTAATCTTCCGCGCATGGGGGACTTCAACCTCACGGTCATCCTGGATGCCATCCGCCGGTCATCCGGGGGGCTCAGCCGCGTGGAGCTCGCCCAGATTGTGGGCCTCTCGCCGCAGACCATCTCCAACATCTCCCGCCGCCTGCTGGACCAGCACCTGATCGTCGAAGCCGGCAAGGAAGGCAGCGGCCCCGGCAAACCGCGCACCATGCTTCGCCTCAACCCGGGCGGAATGTATGCCATCGGCGTCCACCTGGACCCCGCCGTCACCACGTTCGTGGTCCTCGATCTTGTGGGCGCCGTTGTACAGCATTCACGGATTAAGACACCCGGCGGGAATGATCCTGCCGCCGTTATGTCCACCATGGCCACCGAGATCGAGCAGCTCGTTGCCGAGTCCGGCGTGGACACCAGCCGGATCGCCGGCCTGGGCCTGGCCGCTCCGGGACCCATCGATCTGGACAACGGCACCGTGGTGGACCCGCCGCTGCTGCCGGGCTGGGACCGTGTGGAACTTCGGGACGCCCTGGCCAAAGCCACCGGCTATTCCGTCCTGGTGGATAAGGACGTCACCAGCGCCGCCGTCGCCGAGACATGGGCCGGCGGGCCCAGCGGCTCGGGCAGTTTCATCTTTATGTACATGGGCACCGGTATCGGCTGCGGCATCGTCCTCAACGATGAGGTGGTCCGTGGAACGTCAGGAAACGCCGGCGAGATCGGCCACATCGTGGTGGACCCCGATGGCCCGGTCTGCGACTGCGGACTGCGCGGCTGCGTGAAGTCCTCAGCCATCCCGCAGGTGCTCGTGGCGGAGGCCGTTGCCGCCGGCATCCTGGACGGCTCCGGCAAGCACACCAGCGGAGCCGAAGTGCAGCAAAGCTTCTCCCAGCTGTGCGACCTTGCCGATGCAGGCGACGCCAAGGCCCTGGCGATCATCGACAAGTCAGCGGTGTTGGTGGCCCGGGCCGTCTCCGTGGTCACCAACACGCTGGATGTGGAGCGGGTTGTGTTCGGCGGGCCCTTCTGGAGCCGGATCGCCGACCGCTACCTGGAGAAGATCCCGGCGCTCGTGGACACCAACAGTGCGGCCCGCCTGATCCACACCATCGAGGTTGTCGGCACGGGAGTGGGTGAGGACGTCGGCGCCGTTGGAGCTGCCTGCCTGGTCCTGGAGCATACACTGGCGCCCCGGGCGCAGCGGCTTCTCCTGGAAGTCTGAACCGGGGCTCCTTGCCAGTGGCAGGAGCCCCATCTAGCATGTGGATATCGCCGCGGCTGGGGGCCCGCAGACACAGGGGACGGCAGCCATTGACCGAAATGGAGCATCATGCGTCGTCAGGCCCTTGGAATCACGTCACTCATTGCCGCCGCAGCCTTAGTGCTGACGGCGTGTTCCCCCGCCGCCCCCGAAGCGGAGACCAAGACACTGAAGGTGGTCTACCAAAAGACCGATTCCTTCACTGCCCTGGACACGCTCTTCCAGGCGGCCAAACAGGAGTTTGAGGCCGCCAACCAGGGCGTCACGGTTGCCCTGGAGCCCATCCAGGCGAACGACGACGACTACGGCACCAAGCTTGCCCTCGCTCTCCGCTCGCCCTCCACCGCCCCGGACATCTTCTATGAAGACACCTTCAAGGTGCGTTCCGACGTCGACGCCGGGTACCTCCTGAAGCTGGACAGCCACCTTGAGGGGTGGAAGGACTGGGATACCTTCGATGCTGGCGCTAAGGCCGCCGGCCTGGGGGACGACGGCGGCACATACGCGGTCCCGCTGGGCACCGACACCCGAGCTATCTGGTACAACAAAAAGGTGCTCGCCGCAGCGGGCGTCAGCGTCCCGTGGGAGCCCCGCACCTGGCAGGACATCCTGGACACCGCCCGGAAAATCAAGGCCAGTGACGCCTCCGTGGTGCCGTTCAACATGTACGCCGGCAAGGCCAGCGGCGAAGGCACCGTAATGCAGAGCTTCTACGAACTGCTCTACGGAACGGAATCCGAACTCTACGATGCCGACGCCAAGAAGTGGGTAGTCGGTGCCCCGGGGTTCACCGACTCGTTGGCGTTCCTCAAGACCCTCTACGACGAAAAACTGGCCGTCTCCCCGGCGGAGGCCCTCGACGCCAATGTGTGGAAGAAGGTCTTCGGCGAATGGCTGCCGCAGGGCAAGATGGGCGCAACCGTGGAAGGCTCCTACTCGCCGTCGTTCTGGCAGAAGGGCGGCAGCTACGAGTGGGCCGAGTACGGGCAGGACATGGGCGTCACGGCGTTCCCCACCCAGAACGGCCAGGCACCCGGCGGCGTCAGCATGTCCGGCGGCTGGACCCTGGCGGTAGGAGCGGAGACCAAAAACCCCGACCTCGCGTTTGAGTTCCTCGCCACGGCACTGAACCAGAAGAACTCCCTGGCCTTCAACATCGCCAGCTCCCAGATCGCCGTGCGGGAGGACGTCGCCGCCGACGCCGGCTACCAGGCGGCCAACCCGTTTGTGAAGGACGTATCCGAGCTCGTGGCCGTCACGCACTACCGGCCGGCCACGGCCGACTACCCGCGGATTTCGGCGGCCGTCCAGGAGGCCACGGAAGCTGTGATCACCGGGGCGAAATCCCCGGAGCAGGCGGCCGCCGACTATGACACGGCGGTGAAGGGCATCGTCGGTGAGGCCAAGACCGTCGCCCGGTAGCCTGTGGCGGTTTCCCTAGGGCGTGACCGGTCCGGCCACCGGCGGCGTCGCCCCGGGCTCCGGCGCCAGGCACGGCTGCTCCCCGTACTCCCGGCTGTGGTTCTGCTGCTCGTGTTTTTGGCCGGCCCCGTGCTCTGGGCGTTCCACGCGTCATTCACCAACGCAGCCCTGACCGGCCGCAATGCCCGCAGTCCCGGCTGGATCGGGCTCGACAACTACGCCAGGCTCCTGTCCGATCCGGTGCTGCCGCTCTCGCTTGGCCTGACAGTCCTGTTCGTGGGCGGCTCTGCCATCCTGGGCCAGAACCTGCTCGGGCTCACCCTCGCGGTGCTGATGCGGCGGGCCCGCCGGACGGTGGCCGCCGCCGTCGGTACTGCGGTGGTGGCTGCGTGGGTGCTGCCCGAGATCGTGGCCGCCTTCGCCGCCTACGCGTATTTCAGCCGCGACGGGACGTTGAACCAGATGCTGGGCGGGCTGGGGATAGGGCAGACCGACTGGCTGTATTCGTTCCCGATGGTCGCCATCCTGCTTGCCAACATCTGGCGTGGCACGGCGTTCTCCATGCTCGTCTACCGCGCCGCGCTCAATGACATCCCCGGTGAGGTCACGGAGGCCGCGCTGATGGACGGTGCCGGTGGCTGGCAGCGGCTGGCCTTCATCACCATCCCCATGATCCGCGGCAGCATCGCCACCAACCTCATGCTCATCACCCTGCAGACGCTGGCGGTGTTCACCCTCATCTGGGTGATGACAGCGGGCGGTCCCGCCAACGCCAGCACTACGCTGCCGGTGCTGGCGTACCTGGAGGCCTTCAAGTTCGGCGACATCGGCTACGGCACGGCGGTGGCGTCGGTGCTGATCCTCATTGGCGTGGTGTTCGGTGCCGCCTACGTCCGGCTCCTGCGGGAGGGCAAACCATGACGACGACGGCGGGGACCTCCGCGCGGGGGCAGCTCCGGTCCGGGACGGGCGCAGTTTCCCGCGCCCAGCAGCGTGCCCGGATGCCGGCGGACGTTTCCCTGATCCTGATCGGTGCCTGCTTTGTCCTGCCGCTGCTCTGGCTGGTGTTTGCGTCCCTGGATGCCTCCGCCGGGCATGAGACAAGGCTCCCCGGTAGGGTCTCCCTGGAAAACTTTGCCGCCATCATGACGCAGGGGCTGCTCTTCCAGCCGCTTTGGAACAGCATGGTGTTGTCCGCCGGCACGGCCGCCGTGAACCTCGTGGCAGCAGTCCTGGCTGCCTACCCGCTGTCCCGCTACCAGTCCAGGTTCAATAAGCCGTTTATGTACACCATCCTGTTTGGAACCTGCCTTCCCATCACGGCCATCATGGTGCCGGTGTACGGGTTGTTTGTGCAGCTTCAACTGCTGGATTCGATGCCCGCCACGATCTTTTTTATGGCCACCACCACGTTGCCCATGGCCATCTGGATGACGAAGAACTTTATGGACGCAGTCCCGGTGTCGTTGGAGGAAGCGGCTTGGGTGGACGGTGCGTCAGGATTAACGGCGCTGCGGACCATCGTCCTGCCCCTGATGCGGCAGGGGCTGGGCGTGGTGTTCATTTTTGTGTTCATCCAGGCTTGGGGGAACTTCTTCGTCCCGTTCGTCCTGCTCCTGTCCGAAGCCCGACAGCCGGCAGCGGTGTCGATCTTCAGCTTCTTCGGACAGCACGGCGCAGTGGCGTACGGCCAGCTGGCCGCTTTCTCCATCCTGTATTCAGTCCCGGTGCTGGCTCTCTATGTCATCGTGGCCAGGGGCGCCGGCAGCTCCTTCGCGCTCTCGGGTGCAGTGAAGGGCTAGCGGTGCCGGCCGGAACCTCAGTCGATGTCCTCGACCACCACGCCGAAGGGGATGCTGTCATCGAGGTGGGCCTGGTGGCCGGTGGGACCCGCGTTGTAGGTAACCCGGACACCATGGGATTTGTCGGCAGCGGACTGCTGCAGGACAGGCTTGACGGCAAGGATGAACCGCTCGCTCTTGTCGGCGAGAAACTCTTTGTAACTGGCTGGAAGCTCACTCATGGCAAAAGGATAGACCTGCAGGGCCGCGATGGGGAGGGGTCACCATTGCGGCCGGACCGGGAGGTGTCTTGGATAGGATGGCGGACGGAGTGCAGCCGAACGGCAGCACACCCGGGCCAATATCCGTAGACCACCAGCCATCAGGGGGAAATCCATTGCTTCAGACCAGTGCGCCCGCACGAATCGAGCCGGCGGAACTGGCCCGTGCACAGCAGGTGGTGGCGAACATTTCCCGCAGCTTCGATGCCAAGGTGGTGGGCCAGGCGCGGCTGCGTGAATCCCTGCTGGTGGGCCTGATGACCGGTGGGCACATCCTGCTCGAAAGCGTTCCGGGGCTGGCGAAGACCACCGCCGCCCAGACCGTGGCCGAAGCAGTCAGCGCAGAGTTCCGCCGGATCCAGTGCACGCCGGACCTGCTCCCCAGCGACATCGTGGGCACGCAGATCTACGACGCCGCCAAGGGCACCTTCATCACCCAGCTGGGGCCGGTGCACGCCAACATCGTCCTGCTTGATGAGATCAACCGCTCCAGCGCCAAGACCCAGAGCGCCATGCTGGAAGCCATGCAGGAGCGGCAGACCTCCATCGGGGGAGTGGAGTACCGGCTGCCGTCCCCGTTTATGGTGCTGGCCACCCAGAACCCCATCGAGCAGGAAGGCACGTACCAGCTGCCGGAGGCTCAGATGGACCGCTTTATGCTCAAAGACGTGCTGGACTACCCCACGCCGGCCGAGGAAACGGAAATCATCCGCCGGATCGACGCCGGGGTCTTCACTGAAGCGCAGAAGCCTGCGGCCGCCGCCTCTTTGGACGCCGTCATTAGTGTGCAGGAGCTGGTGAAGCGGATCTATATCGACCCGGCCGTCATCAACTACATCGTGGGGCTGGTGTTTGTCACCCGGAACGCCGGGCAGTACATCGACCAGCGGCTCGCCGGCTTCATCGAGTTCGGCGCCAGCCCGCGCGCCAGCATTGCCTTCAGCCAGGCCGCCCGGGCAGTGGCACTTCTCAACGGCAGGGACCACGTGATCCCGGAGGACGTGAAGTCCCTCGCCCACCGTGTGCTCCGGCACCGCCTCATCCTGGGGTTCGACGCCGTTGCAGAGCAGGTGCCGGTGGAGACGATCATCGACGCGGTCGTGGCCTCCGTCCAGACTCCCTGAGGCAGCGGTGACCAGTCTCCTGCAGCGCGTGAAGGCGAAGATGGCCATCTTCGCCCACCGGAAAGCCCGCGGCATGCTCGACGGCGAATACGGTTCCGTCTTCCGCGGCCGCAGCCTCGACTTTGATGACTTGCGCGCCTATATCCCCGGAGACGATGTCCGCGACATCGACTGGAAGGCTACCGCCCGGTTCGGATCGCCTCTCATCAAACGGTATGTCGCCGTACGGCGCCAGACCGTCCTGCTGATTGCCGATACAGGCCGGGGAATGGCTGCAGAGTCCCGCGACGGCGAAACCAAAAAGGACATCGCCGTGATGGCACTCGGCGTGGTGGGCTACCTGGCGCACCGGCACGGCGACGTAGTGGGCCTGGTCTGCGGCGACCGCAACGGGACACGCTCCATTCCCGCCAAAGCCGGTGAGCCGCATCTGGAACGGCTCCTGCGCGAGGTTGACTCATCCACCTCCCTGGACTCAGGCCCGAGCAGGATCGAGGACCAGCTGGAATACGTGGCCCGCAACGTCAAGGGCCGGTTCCTGCTGTTTGTGGTGTCCGACGAACATGCCGCCGGCCCCGACACCGAACAGCTGCTCCGCCGGCTCCGTGCCCAGCATGAGGTCCTTTGGCTCACCATCCGGGACGCTGACTTGGCCGGGGAAGGAAACACCGGCCAGGACGCCTTCAGCGTGGCAGACTCGTCGATGCTGCCAGCACATCTGGCAGCATCCCCGGCAGTCGCGGCGGCCTATGCCAAGGCAACAGGGGAACGGGACGCCGCCCGGCACGCCATGCTCCGTCGCGCCGGCATTACCCAAGGCCACGTGACCGGCAGCAGTGCGGTTATGACGGAACTCTTCGCCCTCCTGGAAAGGCACCGGCGTGCAGGCTGACCCGGGCATCTACGGACCCCTCCAGTACAGCCAGGCGTGGCTGTGGACCGGACTCGCCCTACTGGCAGCGGTCCTGGGCTGGTACGCGTTTGTTTTCCTGAGCACGCGCAAACCGAAGCTGACCGAGCAGGCGCCCCGGTTCACTCCGCCGTCGGACCTTGAGGGCCTCAAGGAGGCCTACCTGCAAAGGATCGACGCCGTCACGGCAGACGCCGCCGCCGGGCTGCTGACTGCACGGGAGTCGCACCAGGAACTGAGCCTCCTGGTCCGCCGGTTCGCCCGCGACGTCACCGGCATCGACGCCCCCAGGATGACCCTTGCGGAGCTGCACGGGCACCCGCTGCCCCCAGTGGCCGAGGCCGTCGGCAAGATCTACCCGGGCGAGTTCGGCCTGGAACCGCTGCCGCCGGTCCCGCAATCGGCCGCGACTGCCCGCCAGGCGGTGCGGCAATGGAACTGATGTTCTGGTGGCTGATCCCTCCGGCGCTGGTCCTCGCGGCCCTGGCAGGATGGCGCGCCTTCCGCCCGGACCGCCACGCAAACGCTCGACGGCGGCCGGTGGCCAATGCGGACCGCCTCACCGCGCTGCCCGAATACCAGGCGGCCCTCCGCCGGCACCGCCGCTGGCTGGCGGTGGCCGCTCTCGCGGCCGTAACCCTGCTGGTCTCTGCGGTGGCCGCTGCGGCGCGCCCGGTGGAGCTGACTACCATCCAGCCGGAGCAGCGCAACCGGGACATCATGCTGTGCCTGGACACGTCGGGCTCGATGAGCAGCGCCGACGCTGCGGTGGTGCAGGTGTTTGCCGAACTTGCGAAGGAGTTCGACGGCGAACGGATCGGCCTCACCGTCTTCGACAGCAGCGCCGTCCAGGTCTTCCCGCTCACCGACGACTACGGGTACGTCCAGGAACAACTCCAGCTGGCCCAAGACGCATTCGACGGAAAACCCGGCAGTGCGGGATTCCTGGACGGCACCTGGAACGGCCGCGGATCTTCGCTGATCGGCGACGGCCTGGCGTCCTGCGTCAACGGGTTCCCGGACACCGGCGCCGCGGATGCCCGCAGAGCGGAGACCGGCACTCCTGTCGCCGGTCAGCGGCGCTCGCGGTCCATCGTCCTGGCAACGGACAACTACCTGTCCGGCGATCCCATCTTCACCCTGGAACAGGCGGCCGCCCTGGCCAAGGAGCGCGATGTGCGCGTTTACGCCCTGAACCCCGGCGACTTTGACTATGGACCCGGCCCCGGCCAGCCCGGAGCCAGGCTGCGCACAGCGGCCGAAGCCAGCGGTGGGGCATACCACCAACTGGACAGCCCGGATGCCGTGGTGGACATCGTCCGATCCGTGCAGGAAACCGAAGCCACGGCGATGAAGGGAGCACCCCGTGCGGTTGTCTCGGACCGGCCCGAGCTGCCGCTCGCGCTGGCACTCCTGTCCGGCCTGGTACTGGCGGGCGCCTCGTGGAGGCTCCGGCCATGACACTGCAACCGATCCTGCCCTGGTGGGTTATGGCCCCGCTCATCGCCGCGACCGGGCTGTTTCTGGTCTGGCGTCTCGTCCAGGCGTCGCGGGTGCGCTCTGCCGGCACACGCCGCGACTGGCTGTTCAGGAGCGCCCTGGTGCTGCTGCTCCTGGCCGCGGCGCTCCGGCCGGGTGTTCCCGGCGGAAGCTCCCAGGCCGCGGCGGCGGATGTCAACGTTTTCTTTGTAGTGGACACCAGCAGCAGCATCGTGGCCGAAGACTACGGCGACGGCTCGCCCCGGCTGGACGGGGTGCGGCAGGACATCATGGCCATCGCGGGTGAACTGGCCGGGGCCCGCTTTTCGCTCCTGACGTTCGACAGCAACGCCATTGTCCGGATGCCCCTCACCACCGACGCCACCGCCCTGGACACCAGCGTGTCCGTCCTGCAGCCGCAGGTCACGGCATTTTCGAAGGGCAGCAGCGTCACCGCTGCCGGAACCTTGCTGGCGGAGCGGCTGCGCGCCGCGCGGGACAGCCATCCAGAACGGCCGCGCCTGGTCTATTACCTGGGCGACGGTGAACAGACCAGCGCCAAGGCACCGGCGGCGATCAGGCTCGACGGCGGCCTGGTGGACGGCGGCGCGGTGCTCGGCTACGGCACGGCGGCCGGCGGCCGGATGAAGGAAAACACGGGGCAGGGTTCGGGGCAGGACGCCGGCGCCGGCTACATCCAGGACCGGTCATCCGGAACCGGCAAGGATGCATTATCGGTCATCGACGAAGGCCGCCTGCAAGGGATTGCCGGTCAGCTGGGGGTGCCCTATGTCCACCGTTCGGCCGGAGACCCGGTGGCGCCGATGATGCAGGCCGCTGATCCCGGGGACTTCCAACGGGCACCGACGGATGCCGACGTCGCCGGGCGGACGGAGCACTACTGGCTCCTAGCCGCCGGAGCGTTCCTGCTGGCCCTCCGCGAGACATTCCTGGTGCTGCGTCAATACCGGCAGCTCCGGCCCGGACCGGGAGCTCGAACATGATGCGGCATGCGCCCAAACCGGCACCGCAGAAACCGGCACTGCAGAAACCGGCACCGCAGAAACCGGCACCGTCGGTGACCTCACGGGACCGGCGGGAGCGCCGCCGTCGGCTGTTGTGGTGGTCGGCGCTGCCCGCACTCCTGATCCTCTGCCTGTCCGCCAAGCTGCTCAGCGTGGGCATTCTCGCCGACACTGCTGCCCGGTCCTTCGCGGCCGGGGACTCCGTCGGCGTGGCGGATGCCGCCAGCGGACTGCGGACCGCCAATTTCATCGAACCGCACAAGGCGCCGTTCGCCGAGGGTGACGGCCTGTTCCTCGCCGGGGACTTCGCTGCCGCCCGCCAACGCTTCGAAGAAGCACTGTCCCTGGCGGGCACGGCCGACGAGTGCGTCGTCCGGGTCAACCTGGCCCTCACCATCGAACGCCTCGGTGACGCCGCGGCCAAAACAGAAGATCCGACGGCGGCGGCCCGGCTGTTCGCCGAAGGCGTTGCGGTAGTGGAGGCTGCTCCGGAGGGCTGCTTTGCCGCCGGCGCGGATGCCGGCGCTGATGCCAGCGCCGAATCCGGCGCCGAATCCGGCGCGGGGGAGCAACTGAAACAGGCGGCGGAGCGGATGCAGCAAAAGGCCGATGCAGTGGCTGCGGACAACACCACCCCGCAACCGCCGGAAGTGCCTGGGCAGGACGAGCTTCCGGCGGATCCGGGCCAGCAGAGCCAGCTTGAGCAGCTCAGGGACAGCGCCAGGGAAGCCCAAAGCGAGCGGAATTCCGGGCAGGAGCGGGACGAGTACCTCCGGGACGATGGCTTCGGGCCGGGTGTTGACCGGCCCTGGTAACAGGCCAAGGCAGCGGCGGGTCTGCAGTATGCCCCGATGAATCCGTTGACCAATATGGCGAAGAAAATTCTGCACCAATGCGAAACACGCCGTAAAGCTGCGTCTTAATTCGGCGGCGGACTTGAAGGGTGCCCCGCGGGCTCCTAGAGTTCTATACAAGTTACCGAGGTAACGTGTCAGCGATCCTCCGATTGTGGAGGGTGTGGGTGCCCCCATGTGGGCCTGACATTTGCTCACGGACAACTTCATTACAGGCGTAACAGTCGCGGCTGCGTCCCTGTGGAGTTTTCCGTGTTCCCAAACTCAAATTCATTCCCGGCTTCACCGTCACATTTGCTGACCGGTAGCCGGCAATGGCCCAAAGCCAAGGACGCAAATGTCACCGCCAAGCCTTATTGAAACGCATCCGAACCTCACCGAGGCTGCCCCCGTGGCGCTCTCGTACGAGCTCTTCCCGCCCCGCTCGCCGGCCGCGGCCGAGTCGCTCTGGACCACCATCCGGGAACTGGAAACCACCGAGCCGGACTATGTCTCCGTCACTTACGGTGCCAGTGGCTCGAACCGGGACACCGCCGTCGAACTCATCAACAGGCTCCTCCTGGAAACCACTCTCCGGCCCCTCGCCCACCTCACCTGCGTGGGCAACACGCCGGAGGAACTGGCGGAGATCATCGGCGACCTCCTGGACACCGGCGTCCGGGGCATCCTGGCCCTCCGGGGCGACCAGCCCAAGGACGGTGCACCGCTCGCCGCAGGGTCACTGCGGTATGCGCAGGACCTGATCGAACTCATCCGGCGGGTTGAACAGCGGCGGTCGGCCCTGCTGTGTGCGGGCAAGATCGCCGTGGGCGTCGCCGCGTACCCCACGCGGCACCCGGAATCACCCAGTGAAGCCCACGACGTCGAGGTGCTGCTCGCCAAGCAGCGTTCCGGCGCCGACTTTGCCATCACCCAGGTCTTCTTCCATACCGAGCAGTACGCGAACCTCATCAGCCGCGCACGCCGGGCCGGGGTCACCATCCCCATCATCCCGGGCGTTATGCCGCTCACCAGCCTGCGCCGGGTCACACGGCTCGGCGAACTGACAGGCGTTGAACCGGCACCGGAACTCCTGGCCCGCCTCGCCGCCGCGGACAGCGACGGCGAACGACTCCGGATCGGTGTCCGGGCCACGGTGGACCTGGCCAACGCGGCCCTCGAGGCCGGAGCGCCGGGCATCCACATCTACACCTTCAACGAACACCAGAGCGCGCTGGAGGTGCTGGACAAACTGGCACTTCCGCGCCAGTCCCGTTCAGTTGGCCGCCGCAGCGCCACCCTCCGGCGCCAGCTCGCCAGCTGACCTTCCAACATCCGCCAGACCATTCACAGTTTCCACTAACACTCAAGGAATCTCCCATGACTGAACAGAACACCCCCGCCACTCCGTTCCCGGCCGCGTCACTCCTCGGCTACCCGCGCGTCGGCCGCCGCCGCGAGCTCAAAAAGGCCATCGAAGCCTACTGGGCCGGCAAGATCGACGCTGATGCCCTGGACGCCGCCGCCAAGGGCATCCAGCTGACCATCGCCAAGCGCCTGCAGGAACTGGGCCTCACCGAAGCCGCCGCTGTTCCGGGCACGTTCTCCTACTACGACCAGGTCCTGGACGCCACCGCCCACCTCGGCGCTGTCCCGGCCCGCTTCGGCAAGCTCCTCAACGCCGAAGGCCAGCTCGACATCGACGGCTACTTCACCCTGGCCCGTGGCACCAAGGACCAGCAGCCGCTGGAAATGACCAAGTGGTTCGACACGAACTACCACTACCTCGTTCCGGAGATTGGCCCGGAGACCGAGTTCACCCTCGCCTCCAACCGCATCGTTGAGGAATTCGAGTTCGCCCTGGCCAACGGCATCGAGACCCGCCCGTACATCGTTGGCCCGGTCACCTACCTGTTGCTCTCCAAGGCTTCGGATGAAGCCCCCGCAGGCTTCGCTCCGCTGTCCCGCCTCGAAGACGTCCTGCCGGTCTACGTGCAGCTGCTCGAGAAGCTCGCCGCCGCAGGCGCCAGCTGGATCCAGCTGGACGAGCCCGCCCTGGTTGTTGACCAGGACACCCCGGCCGCCGAAATCGAAGCAGCCGTTGCCCGCGCTTACGAAGTCCTCTCCGGTGCGGCCAAGCGCCCGCAGATCCTTGTCTCCACCCCGTACGGCGCCCTCGATGGCCAGCTGGGCACACTTGCCGCCACAAACATCGACGCCCTGCACATCGACGCCTTCAAGGGCGCGGTCCCGTCCGCAGCGGCCCTGGCCGGCCTCGGCAACAAGACCCTGGTTGCCGGCGTCGTGGACGGCCACAACATCTGGCGCAACGACCTCGCCGTCGCCGCCGCCAAGCTGGACGAACTGAAGGCTGCCGCCGGCCGGATCGCCGTCAGCACCTCCACCTCCACCCAGCACGTCCCGCACGACGTCACCGAAGAAGGCCAGCTCTCCGAGGAGCTGCGCAGCTGGCTCGCGTTCGCCGACCAGAAGGCCGTGGAAGTCAAGACCCTCGCGTCCTACCTGGCCGACCCGGCCTCCGCCAAGGCTGCCATCGACGAGGCATCCGCAGTCATCGCAGCCCGCGCCATCGCCGAAGGCGTCCGCCGCGACGACGTCCGGGCCCGCACCGAGGCCCTGACCGCAGCGGACTTCAACCGCTCCGCCTACGCAGTCCGCGAAGCCGCCCAGGAAGAGGCCCTGCACCTCCCGCCGCTGCCCACCACCACCATCGGCTCATTCCCGCAGACGTCCGAGATCCGCTCGGCGCGAGCCCGCAACAACAAGGGCGCCCTCACCAACGAGCAGTACGAGCAGCTCATGAAGGACGAGATCAAGCGCGTTGTTGAGCTGCAGGAAGAGCTCGGCTACGACGTCCTGGTGCACGGCGAGCCTGAGCGCAACGACATGGTCCAGTACTTCGCCGAGAACCTCGAAGGCTTCGACGTCACGGTCCACGGCTGGGTCCAGTCCTACGGCTCACGCTGCACGCGCCCGTCCATCCTCTGGGGCGACGTCACCCGCAGCGCCCCCATCACGGTGGCCTGGGCCGAGTACGCCCAGTCGCTGACCAGCAAGCCCATGAAGGGCATGCTCACCGGTCCGGTCACCATCCTGGCCTGGTCCTTCGTCCGCGATGACCAGCCGCTGGGCGAGACCGCCAACCAGGTTGGCTTGGCCCTCCGCGACGAAATCGCGGACCTCGAGGCTGCCGGCATCAAGGTCATCCAGGTGGACGAGCCCGCACTGCGCGAACTCCTGCCGCTGCGCAAGGCCGACCACGCCACGTACCTGAAGTGGTCAGTGGATTCCTTCCGCCTGGCCACCGCCGGTGCGGCCGACGCCACGCAGATCCACACCCACCTCTGCTACTCGGAGTTCGGCGTGATCATCGACGCCATTGACGGCCTCGACGCAGACGTCACCTCCATCGAAGCGGCACGGTCCCGCATGGAGGTCGTCCACGACCTCGAGTCCCACGGCTTCGGCCGCGGCGTTGGCCCGGGCGTCTACGACATCCACTCGCCGCGTGTTCCGGGCGAAGCCGAGGTCACCGAACTCCTGGCCACCGCCGTCAAGCACGTCCCGTCCCGCCAGCTCTGGGTCAACCCGGACTGCGGCCTGAAGACCCGCGGCTACGCCGAGACCGAAGAGTCCCTGCGCAACCTGGTCAAGGCCACCAAGACGGTCCGCGCCGGCCTGCTGGAATCCGCCAAGTAACCCACCGCATTAACGCCGACGGGCGGCCGGTCACCGAAAGGTGACCGGCCGCCGTCGTGCGTTAAGGGTTCAGGACTCCCAGAGGATTTCGTCGTCCACCACGCCGTCTTCGTCGGCGGCTACCACCAGGACCTCGTCCGTGAAGTGTGAGCCCAGGGTGAAGTCCATGACAAAGTAGCGCTCGGGCTGGCCGGGGAAGATGCCCACGTGGCCGAGTTTGAGGGCTTTGAGGAAGACGTCGTTGGTGAGCTGGCTGCGTTCCTCCACGCCGAAGACTTTCTGCAGCTGCTCGTCCTTGAGGGCGCTGCAGTGGAAGTGGAGGTACTCCTGCGGGCTGGTGCCTTCCTGCTCCAGCTCGTCGGCGATCATCTGCCGCACCTCGTCCACGAGCTCGGGGAGGAAGCGCAACCGGTAGTCAACCTTGTGCATGGCGGCTTCGTCAAAGTGGTCGTGTGCGTTGATGTTCAGGTCGAGTTCCAGCAACTGGCCACCCAGCTCGTGTTTCGCGGCGATGTTGTGATCCCTGCCGTGGTTGAGCTCGATTTCTCCAAAGTGCTGGCTCGCTACCCTGTTCATACCTTCAACATAGCCCCCAAGTGCTGCGCTTTCCAGCATTCCGGGCTAATTGCCTGAGGACCCCGCAGCGGCCATCGTCTCGGCGAGCAGGTCCACGAACAGCTGCACCCGGGCGGTCTTCTTCTCGTTGATGAGCAGGGCAAACACGTTCCGGGCCAGCCGGATCTCGGGAACGTCCAGCACTACTACGCCGGCTGGCCGGTTCCGCAATGCGAGCTCGGGCACCAGCGCCGCGCCCAGTCCGGCGGCCGCCATTTCGAGGCTGGCATGGAAGTCGTCGCTGTGGGCCACCACCCGCGGATGCAGGTTGCAGCTGGCAAAGAGCCGTTCGATCACCACGGCGTCGGGGCTCCCGGGGTGGTGCATGATCCAGGGCAGCTCGGACAGATGGTCAGCGGCCACCTTGGCGTCCGTGCGGAACCCCCAGCCCGCGGGGAGCACTACGCGGAAGTTGTCATCGCCGATCCACTGCCGGTTAATGGTGTGCGGCCAGGCGAGCCCGGACTGGCCCACCTGGAAAACGAGCGCCACGTCCAGTTCTCCGCCGGTGCGCAGTCCCTGGATGGTCTGGGCCGGTTCGGCCACCGTTACTTTGAGGTCGATGGCCAGGTCCTTCCACGCCGGATTCTTCAGGATGCGCGGGAGGACGTAGGTTGCCAGGCTGGGGAAGATTCCCAGCCGGAGCTCCTGGCTGGTGCTGCTGTGTGTCTTGGAGGCTGCCGCCATCAGGGCTTCGATGTCCGTCAGCACCTTCGCGGCGTGCCGGGTCATCACTACCGCCGCTTCCGTGGGGACCACGCTGCGGGCCGAACGCTGGAACAGGACCACGCCCGTCTCGCGTTCCAGGGCGGACATCTGTTGCGAGACAGCCGACGCCGTGTAGCCCAGGCGTGCCGCTGCGGCCGCGAACGAGCCCAGCCGGGTAACTTCCAGGAGGGTCTTCAGATGTACGGGATTTACCAACGCTGTCCTTCGGTCAGGGCCGCCTTGGCACTGCGGTGTGCCGGGGATGGAACGCCCGCTTCATTCTGGCACAAAGATTTACGGCAAACTCAGTCATCCACCGGCCCCGCGGCGTCGAACTGCCCCTAGAGAGTTTGCACCGAGCAAGCGCACATGCAGTCCGAGCAGGGGAGCAGAACAGTGTCTTTGGCAGGGAACTCGACCTTCAAGCCGCAGGGACGGCGCATCGCGGTCGTGGGCAGCGGAGCGGCCGGCCTGACGGCCGCGTATGTCCTGAACCGGCACGACAACGTCACCCTTTTCGAGGCGGACAGCAGGCTGGGCGGCCACGCCCACACCCACAATGTCGCGCAGCCGGATGGATCCGTCCTCGGCATCGACACCGGCTTCATCGTCCACAACGAGCGGACCTATCCCACCCTGCTGCGGCTGTTCGCCGAGCTGGGCGTGGAGACGCAGGACTCCGAAATGAGTATGTCCGTCCGCTGTGATGGCTGCGGCCTGGAGTACGCCGGGGCCCGTGGGGGCGGTCGCGGCATCATCGCCCGCCCGTCCAGCCTGCTGCGCGGACGCTACCTTCTGATGCTGCTGGAGGTCATGCGCTTCTACCGCAGGGCCCGCGCTCTGATTGAGTCAGCTCCAGCGTCCGACGCCGGCCCTGGTGCGGGCGGCGCGGAGCTGACCCTCGGTGACTTCCTGGCAAAGGAACGCTTCAGCAGGTACTTCATCTCCCATTTCATGACGCCGGTGGTCAGCGCGGTGTGGTCGTGCGATCCCACCACGGCGCTGTCCTATCCGGCGCGCTACCTCTTCACGTTTCTGGGCCACCACGGCATGCTGGGCGTCAAGGGTTCGCCGCAGTGGCAGACGGTCACCGGCGGTTCGGGAAAGTACGTGGAGAAACTCGCCGCCACGCTCCCGGACATCAGGCTTAGCAGTCCGGTCACCGCTATCCGGCGCCACGCCCTCGGCGTGGAAGTGGACACCGATCACGGAGTGGAGGATTTCGAGGCCGTGGTCATTGCCACGCACCCGGCCCAGGCCCTGGGCTTCCTCGCGGACGCCACGCCGGCCGAAAAGGAAGCCCTGGGGCAGATGCCGTACTCCGTCAACCACACCGTTTTCCACCGGGACCCGGCCGTCCTGCCCGCCGCGGACAATGCCAGGGCGTCCTGGAACTACCGTCTCCCGGACTGCGAAGCCCGCCCGGACAAGGTCCTGGTCAGCTACGACCTCACCCGGCTGCAGCGCCTGGAGCCTGCCGATGGCCTGCCGTACTTGGTGAGCCTGGGGGAGTCCGAGCTCATCGCGGAGGACCGGGTGCTGGAACATTTGGTCTACGAACACCCCCAGTACACTCCCGAATCTTTGCGGGCACAGCAGCGCATTGCGGCCCTGAGTGACGACCGCATCGCCTACGCCGGCGCCTACCTGGGCTGGGGGTTCCACGAGGACGGCGCCCTGGCCGGTGTCCGTGCCGCCGCGAGCCTGGGACGAACTTGGAATACGCCCGCTACTCAGGCACCCGAGCCCGAACTGCTCTCTGCCTCGGAGGGCGCATGAGCTCGACGGCAGCCATCTACCGCACGTCCATTTCCCACGTGCGCCAGACGCCCCTTAAGAATGCGTTCACCTACCGGAGCTACAGCTGGTTTGTGGACGTGGACCGGCTCCCGGTTCTGCCCCGGCTCATGCGGCCGCTGGCTGTCTTCCGGGCCGCCGACCACCTGGGTGATCCCGACGCCACCATCCGCAGCAACGTGGAACGGTTCCTGCGGACCCGGGGGATAGAGCCCGACGGCGGGGCCATCCGGATGCTGACCAGCGCCCGGGTTTTCGGCCACGTCTTCAACCCGCTCACCCTCTTCTGGTGCTACCGGATGTCCGGGGAGCTGCAGTGTGTCATCGCCGAGGTCCACAACACCTACGGCGAACGCCACTGCTACCTGCTGGAAACGGATCCTTCCGGCCGGGCCAGCGTGCCCAAGGCCTTCTACGTTTCTCCGTTCAATGACGTTGACGGGCAGTACCGGATGAAGCTGCCCGCACCGGAGCAGCGGCTGTCCGTCTCCATCGTCCTGGAGCGGGAAGGGCAGCGGCCGTTCGCCGCGACCATGGACGGGGACCGGCGCCCGGCCACCGTCAGGAACATCCTGGCAGCGGCCGTGGCCGTCCCGGCCGCGCCGCTGCTGGTATCCGCGCTGATCCGGGTCCAGGGCATCAAACTCTGGGCGCGACGCCTGCCAGTCATCAAAAAACCACATCACCCCTCACAGGAGGCAGTCCAATGACCATGACCGATGAAAACGGAACAGCCGCGACTGCGGAGGTCTCCGCCGCGAAGTCAGCCGCACGGCACCCGGTGACAGGGCAAACTGCTGCCGGGGTACCGGCGTCGCCGGCCACCATCGATCCGGAAGTGTGGCCCGGTGTTGCCCACGCGCCGTCGGGCACTAAAGCGCTGGTGGCGGGCAAAGCCGCCGGCCTGCTGTTCAAGGCGGCCGTACGACGGCTGCCCCTGCGCGTTGCCTACCCGGACGGTTCGGTGCTGGGCACCGGCGGCCCGGACGCACCGGTGATGACCATGCTCAGGCCGGCAGCGTTCGAAGTGCGGATCGGTGACAACGGCCTGATCGGGCTGGGCGAATCGTTTATGGCGGGGGACTGGGAAGCCTCAGACCTCGCCGGGGTGCTGGAGGTCTTCGCCGCGTCCGTGGACACGTTGATCCCCGCACCGCTGCAGAAACTGCGGAGCCTGTACCTGCCGCGGACGCCGCGGCAGGAACGCAACGAAGAGCACAACACGCGCAGCAACATCTCGCGGCACTACGACCTGTCCAATGAGCTCTTCTCCAACTTCCTGGACACCACCATGAGTTACTCCTCAGCGCTTTTCCCGCTGAGCGACGGTGCGCTGGATTCCGTCCCGTGGGACGCGTTGGCGGAGGCGCAGCAGGCCAAGATCGACAGGCTTCTGGACAAGGCCGGCGTCGGATCCGGCACGCGGCTGCTGGAGATCGGCACCGGCTGGGGTGAGCTGGCCCTCCGGGCAGCAGCCCGCGGTGCCACTGTCTACAGCGTGACGCTCTCCAGTGAGCAGCGGGCGCTGGCGCAGGAACGGATTGCAGCCGCCGGCTACGCAGACCAGGTGACCGTGGCGCTGCAGGACTACCGCGCCGTGGAAGGCGAGTTCGATGCCGTTGTGTCCGTGGAAATGGTCGAGGCGGTTGGCTATGAGTACTGGCCCATCTACTTCCAGACCATCGACCGCGTGCTGGCCCCGGGCGGGAAGGTGGCCATCCAGGCCATCACCATGCCGCACGGCCGCATGCTGGCCACGCGCAACGCGTACACCTGGGTGCACAAGTACATCTTCCCCGGCGGCTTCCTGCCGTCCGTGCGGGCCATCGAAAGTGTGACCCAGCAGCACACCACACTCCGGGTGCGGGAGCGGATGGGCCTGGGCGATCACTACGCCGCGACCCTCCGCCTCTGGGAGGAACAGTTCATCGCGCGCTCGCAGGAGGTGGGTGGGCTGGGGTTCGACGCCGTGTTCCAGCGGATGTGGCTGTTCTACCTGTGCTATTCACGGGCGGGTTTCCAGTCCGGCTACCTGGACGTGCAGCAGATTGTCCTGGACCGCCGGGAGGCTCAGCTGTAGTGGGTTAGGTTCATCACGTCGCAGGGGTCCTGAGGGTGTTTTCAGGGCCCCTTTTTGCGTGCCCGGCACCAGATGTAGTGGTCCGCCCACCATGCGCGACACGCCGTCCAGCACGCGACACGCGGGGCGTTAATTGTGGCTAAGTACTCCACAGGGTGTGGATTTCGTCCGCAAAAATGGCGGGATTCCGGACATTTTGAGGGCGCTTGCCTGTGGATTAAAAGTGCATTAAATGACATACTTGTAATACATCATCTTGGGGTTCCGAAGAGCAGTCTGCACTACATGTAGTATCGACGTACAGCTTGGGCAGGACAAAGACGAGCGAAGATTTCGATAAAGGGGACAGGGACAATGACCGTTACGGTTTACACCAAACCTGCGTGTGTACAGTGCAACGCAACCTACCGTGCGCTGGACAAAAAGGGCATCACTTACCAGAGCGTTGACATCTCCCAGGACGCCGAGGCCCTCGAGCGCCTGAAGGCGCTGGGCTACATGCAGGCACCTGTTGTAGTCACGGATCAGGACCACTGGTCAGGCTTCCGCCCGGACAAGATCGAGGAACTGGCACTGTCTGCCGTTTCCTCCGTGGCCTAAGGCCTTAAACTTTTCGCCAGCCGGCAACTTTCAATCCGCACACATGAGGTGACTCCCGTGTCAGCACTGGCAGTAGCCAGGGCCCAGGTGGCCCCGTTGGCGCCTGTCACCACACAGAGCCAGCTCATCTACTTTTCCTCCACCTCCGAGAACACCAGCCGCTTTGTCGCGAAGCTCGGATGTGAGCTGGCACGGATCCCGCTCCATGCAAAGGATGCACCCCTTCTCGCCACCCGGCCTTACGTCCTGGTAGTGCCGACGTACGGGGGCACCGGGGGAGAGGGCTCCGTGCCCAAGCAGGTGATCCGCTTTCTGAACGACCCGCAGAACAGGCAACTGATCCGTGGGGTTATCGGTGCAGGCAACACAAACTTCGGGGACAACTACTGCATGGCCGCGGACATTATTGCCGCCAAGTGCAACGTCCCCCGGCTTTACAGATTTGAACTAATGGGCACGCCAGAAGACGTCGCCCGCGTACACAATGGATTGGACACGTTTTGGACACGACTGTCGCAGACACAGAAGTAACCAGGGCCGAAGGCCAGGGCACCCGCGCAGGCGCTGCCGTCGAAAAGCCCGAGATGCCGGCCGCCTATAAGGGCCTGGGCTATCACGAGCTCAACGCCATGCTGAACCTGTACGGTCCGAACGGCGAGATCCAGTTCGAGGCCGACCGCGAGGCTGCACACCAGTACTTCCTGCAGCACGTGAACAACAACACCGTCTTTTTCCATGACCTGGAAGAGAAGCTCGACTACCTGGTGAAGAACCAGTACTACGAGCGCGAAACCCTCGACCAGTACACGATGAACTTCATCCGCGAGCTCTACAACCGCGCGTACAAAAAGAAGTTCCGCTTCGAGACTTTCCTGGGCGCGTTCAAGTTCTACACGTCCTACACGCTGAAGACGTTCGACGGCAATCGATTCCTGGAGCGCTACGAGGACCGCGTCTGCATGGTGGCCCTGCACCTGGCCCGCGGCGACGAAAAGCTCGCCCTGCAGATGGTGGACGAGATCATCGAAGGCCGCTTCCAACCGGCCACCCCCACGTTCCTGAACGCCGGCAAGCGCCAGCGTGGCGAGCTGGTTTCCTGCTTCCTGCTCCGCATCGAAGACAACATGGAGTCGATCGGCCGGTCCATCAACTCGGCGCTGCAGCTGTCCAAGCGCGGCGGCGGTGTGGCGTTCGCGCTGACCAACATCCGCGAAGTCGGCGCCCCGATCAAGCAGATCGAGAACCAGTCCTCCGGCGTCATCCCCGTGATGAAGCTCCTCGAGGACAGCTTCTCCTACGCCAACCAGCTCGGTGCCCGTCAGGGTGCCGGTGCGGTGTACCTGCACGCGCACCACCCGGACATTTACCGCTTCCTGGACACCAAGCGCGAGAACGCGGATGAGAAGATCCGCATCAAGACCCTCTCGCTGGGTGTTGTCATCCCGGACATCACGTTCGAGCTGGCCAAGAAGGACGAGGACATGTACCTGTTCTCCCCGTACGACGTCGAGCGCGTCTACGGCATGCCGTTCTCCGACGTCTCGGTCACCGAGAAGTACTACGAGATGGTGGACGATTCCCGGATCAAGAAGACCAAGATCAAGGCGCGCGAGTTCTTCCAGACCCTCGCCGAGATCCAGTTCGAATCCGGCTACCCGTACATCATGTTCGAGGACACCGTGAACCGGGAAAACCCGATCGACGGCAAGATCATCATGTCCAACCTGTGCTCGGAAATCCTCCAGGTTTCCCAGCCCACCACGTACCACGATGACCTGTCCTACGACCAGACCGGCAAGGACATCTCCTGCAACCTGGGCTCGCTGAACATCGCGAAGGCTATGGACAGCCCGGACTTCGGCCTGACCATCGAGACGGCCATCCGGTCCCTCTCGGCGGTCTCGGACATGTCCAACATCACCTCGGTGCCGTCCATCGCCCGCGGCAACGACCAGTCCCACGCCATCGGCCTGGGCCAGATGAACCTGCACGGCTACCTGGCCCGCGAGCGGGTCCACTACGGTTCCGAAGAGGGCCTGGACTTCACCAACATCTACTTCTACTCGGTGGTGTACCACGCGGTCCGCGCCTCCAACCTGCTGTCCATCCAGACCGGACAGACCTTCGGCGGCTTCGAGAAGTCCAAGTACGCCTCGGGCGAGTTCTTCGACAAGTACACGGAGCAGGAGTGGGTGCCGCAGACCGAGAAGGTCGCGGAGCTGTTCAAGACCATCCACATCCCCACCCAGGATGACTGGCGCGAGCTGAAGGCCTCCGTTATGGAGCACGGCATCTACAACCAGAACCTGCAGGCCGTCCCGCCGACGGGCTCGATCTCCTACATCAACAACTCCACCTCCTCGATCCACCCGGTGGCGTCCAAGATCGAGATCCGCAAGGAAGGCAAGCTGGGCCGCGTGTACTACCCGGCGCCGTACCTGACGAACGACAACCTGGAGTACTACCAGGACGCGTACGAGCTCGGCTACGAGAAGGTCATCGACACCTACGCCGCCGCCACCCAGCACGTGGACCAGGGCCTGTCCCTGACGCTGTTCTTCAAGGACACGGCCACCACGCGCGACATCAACCGGGCCCAGATCTACGCCTGGAAGAAGGGCATCAAGACCATCTACTACATCCGTCTCCGCCAGCTCGCGCTGGAGGGAACTGAGGTGGACAACTGCGTCAGCTGCATGCTGTGACACTCGAAATCGGTTGATTTACGACGGCGGCAAGCTCCCCGCGTAGTAAGCCAGACTTAAAAGCTTGAGGGGCCGTGCGCTAACACGGCCCCTCAAGAATCTCGCGCACGAGACGTTCCAAATTGAATCTCTGGAAGGTCGAATGTATCAGGGCACGCGGACGAAAGTCCAAATTCCCACGCGGGATTCCGTAGCTGCCCACAAGGTCAGCTATGAAATCAACGGCCGAGCATTCGGCAGAAAGGGGCACCAGTGCCTCAGAAAATTGCACGTGACGCAAAGACCGGCGCATTCATCCCCATGGCGACGGCGCAGCGCCGTCCCAGTACGACGACGGTGGAGTTTGTGGGTTCAGGTACATCGAACTCACGGCTTGTGAACCGCTCCGCGGACACGGGCAGGTTCGTGACCGACACTGCCGCTAGGCGGAGTCCGGCGCAGACGATTAGGCAGTGGGTCTAAGAGTTTCGAGTGTGGCTGTGTGGGTGCCCACGCCGGGGTGCCCACACAGCCATCTAGAATTGAAACAGGCACGGCGGGTCGCTCCCCGTGCAACAGCAATCAGGCGGAGGAACACAAATTGACCGAGAAGCTCAAGTTACTGAGCCATGTTGAAGCCATCAACTGGAACCGCATCCAGGACGATAAGGACGTAGACGTCTGGAACCGTCTGGTCAACAACTTCTGGCTGCCCGAGAAGATCCCGCTCTCCAACGACGTGCAGTCGTGGGCCACGCTGACTCCGGACGAGCAGCAGCTCACCATGCGCGTGTTCACGGGCCTGACCCTGCTGGACACCATCCAGGGCACCGTCGGCGCCGTTTCTTTGATTCCGGACGCAATCACCCCGCACGAGGAAGCCGTCTACACGAACATTGCGTTCATGGAGTCCGTGCACGCCAAGAGCTACTCCTCGATCTTCTCCACGCTGGCCTCCACCAAGGAGATCGACGAGGCATTCCGCTGGTCCACGGAGAACGTGAACCTTCAGAAGAAGGCCCAGATCGTCATGGACTACTACCAGGGCGACGATCCGCTGAAGCGCAAGGTGGCCTCCACGCTGCTGGAGTCCTTCCTGTTCTACTCGGGCTTCTACCTGCCGATGTACTGGTCCTCACGGGCAAAGCTGACGAACACGGCCGACCTGATCCGCCTGATCATCCGCGACGAAGCCGTCCACGGCTACTACATCGGCTACAAGTTCCAGAAGGGCCTGGAAGGTCTCTCCGAGGAGCGCAAGCAGGAGATCAAGGACTACACGTTCGAGCTGCTCTTCGAGCTGTACGAGAACGAGGTCCAGTACACTCACGACCTCTACGATTCCGTTGGCCTGGCCGAGGACGTCAAGAAGTTCCTGCACTACAACGCCAACAAAGCACTGATGAACCTGGGCTACGAGGCCATGTTCCCGGCTTCAGTCACCGACGTGAACCCGGCCATCCTCTCGGCCCTGTCACCGAATGCCGACGAAAACCACGACTTCTTCTCTGGGTCCGGTTCGTCGTACGTCATCGGCAAGGCCGTCAACACTGAGGATGACGACTGGGACTTCTAGGACCCTGTGAGATCGGAGGCTAGTTGGCGGTTCGAATACTAGTTGGCGAAACGGCACTGGGAAGTTGGCGCAAACTGGCCTAGTTGGCGGTTCGCTTGGTCGGTCGTAGCTGGCCCTTTGACTCACACGGACGCAGGTCCCGCGCTTTCCAGTGCGGGGCCTGCTGTGTAATTGGGAGCAATTGATCTGTCTCAGGACAATAGAGAGCCTGGTTGGCGGAAGAAGCGCGGGTCGTTGGAAGCTGGACTTGTCCGAGCCTCCGGGGGGATTGTCCGACGCATGCAGCAAGAGCCGTGGTCGCCTGACTCTCGTGGTGACTCCGGACGCCTGCGTCGCTATGAGTGACGGAGCCAATGTACGAGGGTCGGGTATCTCCGCCGTGTCAAACCTTCAGTGCTTGACAGCACATGCGTCGGTCACTCCTTCGGCCAAACATCGTAGTCATGGTGCTGTTCTTGGGCCTTTCGCTATGAGGTCATGTCCACCTGGCCGCCGCGTTTACTACAGCTATGCCGCGGCGGACAAATCAAAAAGAAGACAAACCCTTAGGGCGTCAGTCAGTGCCTGAGTCACACCGCAGCACAGCCACTTCCATCATTACCGATGCCAGGTGAAAGGATCGCCGGATTACAACCTTGTGGAGAAGAATCGTTCCATTGATGATGGTGCTGCCACTGTTTGGTTGTGCCACGGCCACGGCCACTGCCACGGCAATGCATTGGAGCAGCGACAAGTCATGAGACTTGGAGACATAGATCATGCGGAGTTGAGCGGACAAGGAGCATCGTTAGTCTCCTGTGTGGTCTAGCAGCGGCGAAACCCCTTCCACGTGGATACATGCAATAGGCCCAGGGTCTCAGCGTCTTTCTGAACACGAGGAGGGTGAGCGATGATTGGCATTTATCGAGGAACCCTCCTCAGGATTTCCAAACGCGGGCCCAAAGCCTTGCTGCAAGGGCCCGCGCAGGAAATCGGCTCATTATTCAGAAATGCCTTCCCGTGGTTCCGTGGGTCAGCCTGGAAGGATAATCCAGCGTTGTGTGCTGCTGTTCTGCCGTTCGCGGGTAACCATGAAGCGGAAGTTCGGATCTGTGGATAGATAGGCGTCGACGAAGCGGCCGTTGCTGAGCTGCTGGAGCGTGTATCTGTCGTTGCCCAGGGAGATCGTCACCCAGTGTTGGCTGTCATTGTTCTGCCGTTCGCGCGTAACGAGGCCGAAGTCAAGTCCCTGATCCGCGGTTTCATGGGCGTCAACGAAGCGGCCGTTGCTCGCCTGCTGGATCGTGTGGACACGTCCAACGGAATTCAGAATCCAGAATTGACTTGGGTGGTTTTGCGGATCGCGGGTGACGAGGCGGAAGTCCAGATCCGCGGATTCATGGGCGTCGACGAAGAGGCCATTGATCTCCTGCTGAAGAGTGAATGTGCCGTTGCCCAGGGGTCTGATAATCCAGCGTTGGCTGTCGTTGTTCTGCCGTTCGCGGGTAACGAGGCGGAAGTCCTGATCCTTGGTTACATAAGCATCGACGAAGCGGCGGGTGCTGAGCTGCTGAAGGGTGTATCTGTCGTTGCCCAGCGAGATAGCAATCCAGCGTTGGGTGTCATTGTTCTGCCATTCGCGCGTAACGACGCCGAAGTCAAGTCCACGATCCGCGGTTTCATGGGCGTCGACGAAGCGGTGGGTGCTCGCCTGCTGGATGGTGAAAACATGTCCGACAGGATTCAGTAGCCAGCGTTGCGTGTCATTGCTCTGCGGACCGCGGGTGACGAGGCGGTAATCCTGATTCGCGGATTCATGGGCATCGACGAAGAGGCGGTTATATTCTTGCTGGATCGTGTACCGTCCCTGCAAGGCGGCGGCGGAGGAACCTATTTGACTGGGCGCCAAGGGGTTCGCGTGGGCCGCGGCGGCGGGCAACGCTGTTGCGGCCAGAAGCCCCGCTCCAGCCATTAGTGTTTGTCGCCTGGTTACGTGAGGAAGTCCGGTGAGTCCGGCAGGAGTTTTTCTCCCGCTTCCTGCACTTTCGAATATAGACATTTTGTGCTCCTTCTATGCGATTTGCGTTGGTAAATGAGAAGTAGAAATGCGCCAGGAGAATGTCTCGATAGGCTTCATTTCCAGTCAACCTCGGTGCCAGCTGGGTTCCGGTCCAGGCTTTGGCTCCGTGTGCATTCCCAAGCTAAGCCTCGGGCCTTCAGAGATGCTTCTGCGTTTCTTCAGGTCATCTGCGGTCAACCCATGGGGGGAGTCGTGACCAGTTCAGGCTTCCCGTTGCTCCGGATTTCGTTGGTTATCGCTGCCAAAGTTTCTGAATCGCCATCGGTAACCGCTGTATGGCCACTTGCCAGCTGCGAGACCAGGATTTCTCCGCTGCGCGCGCACTTCCGCGAATTTTCTTGCAAGCCCGGGCGACTTGGATCGCGGTCGCAGTAGTATCCGTCCACAGCCAACGGCAGTGTCGGATTGGGTCCACGACTTGGCCTCGGCGCTGGTGGCAGCAGACGACGCCTACATCCACTCGTCATTTCTAGACTGTGCATCCAGATCCTGAATGAGTAGTACTTTCACATTAGATTCGGTGGCTGGCCGTCTTTGGAGAAATGCTTGGTTACGCAGAATTCAGGACTCACAGAGGGTGATTGGAGCCGTCGAGTCGCGGGCGATGCTGGCCAGTTGCTTGATGTCCCTGATGCCGGCGTTCAGGCACCGGTCCCGTCAGTGGCGATGTCGGCCCCACCCATGAGGGTCTGGATGGCGTCCAGAAGCGTGACTGACACGGCCAGGTGGAGCGGTGCCCGAGGGAGCCAGGCGTCCGTGCTTCGTCTGCCCCGTGGGCAACCACCGCTTTGCGCAGCAGTTCATGCAGGACAGGATCCGTGATGGTCTGGCCAAGGACATCGTGCCGTCGGGCCCGCGGGCGAAAGGAAGTTCGATGACGTTCATGACCGGCTCCTGACTGCTCCTGGTGTTGTACCGGTTATGTGTACGCCCGACAGGAATCGATCACTGGATCAATCAGACGGCGAGGCTGAACAGGTCCGCCACTTCGTACGTCGATGGCCGGCGGACATGTGGGTATCCATGGATCCCGGCAGAACCGAGAATTGTGTCGAGCGAAGACACGGCCCTCATGTGTGCGGAGAACTCCGCGCGGCTCACACCGCTGTGGCTGCAGACGGACCCGGATAATGGCGCCGGAACAGCCATCCACCCATCTCCAATGTGAGGGGCCCGCTGGCGACCCTTTGTACACTAGCCGAAGCTGCGCAGGCGTGGGGGTGGCTGTTATCAGGGACGGGGAGTCGGGTAGAGGCTACCCTTGGGAAGCCAGAGCGTGGAGTAGGTCGCGCCGTCGCGCAGCAGCCGTTCCGATGATTGTGGCCAATCTTGGTCTGTCGTGCAGAACCATCGCGCCAGCCTCAAGCCGCCAATGGTGACCTTGTGCTTCTGATAGGCATGCGGCTCGCCGTGCGCGTTGTTGATGATGATGGCGAGAACCGGCAGAGCCTCCAGCTCTACCTCAGTGGTCATGGTGCCGTCGTCGAGCTCGGGGTCACCTATTCGTTTCATGACCGGGATCTCCTCTGGATCATTTGGGACAAGTGCGGACGGTGATGTTTTTCGGATCCTGAACGGTATCGAGGTTGATGCAAAGTTCCCTCGCATCCAGTGGCTCCGTGTGCATTCCCAAGCTAGGTCTAGCGCGTTCAGGGAAGCTTCTGTGTTTCTTCAGGTCCCCTTCGGTCAGCGTTGCATCGGGCGTCGTGACCTGTTTCCGCAGCCCTCCGGAGCTCGCTACTGCTGTAGTAGGTTCCCGCGTCTTCATAGAGCCCACGGTCCTTGGCTAGAATCCCCAGGGCGTTGAGGCGGGCCGGCTGGCAGAAGGGGAGAATCCCGCGCTTGTGCGAGAGCAAAGGCGCTAGCCAGGGTGACCACCAATTCGTCATAGCCTGCGGATAGCCGTTGGCTGTTTCCTTTATGGACGAGAATGGCGCAGTACGAGGTCGCCGTCCACCTGCACAAGATCGCGGGAATCCAGCAGGCTCAGGGAGACTACTCATATGCTGAGGCCACCCTGAGTGAAGCGCTGGCGTGCACGATCGACCACTTTGTTCTCACTCTCGGCAATCTCGTCCCATCGGGGCTTGGATCGGCGAGGACCGCAAATGGTCGCAGCCATGCAGGCCATGGACAGGGTCGAGGAAGCCATCACCCAACTGCGTTCTTAGCGGCCTACTGAGGTATGACCCGGGCAGCTGCCGCTGCCTTTTCTGGACGATCTGCTCAAACGTCGAACAGCTGTCAATCGTCATGGGATCCAGTGTTTAGTTCAGGATTGGTCCTCGCCGCTACGCACCGCCCGGCTGTCAGACCAGCCTCTGGTTCCACCGTTAGTCAGACGATCCCGCCAACGTACGTACTTGGGGGCCCCTACATAGGGGCCCCCAAGTATCTCTGTTGTTGATTCGCCCGCTAGAGAGCGAAGACACCGGATTCAATTGTGTGAAGCGCGTCTTGTCCTGCAGAGGAGGAGTGGCTTAGGCATTACGCTCGTTGCTATTCCATAACATAGTCCGGAGTGGCGCACACTTCATTGGATGGCAGTGACTGGCCCCGGCTGTTCATTGCGACCACTCGGAAGCAGTAGTCCTGGCCCCAAATCAAGTTGTCCGCTAGCATTTGCTCCGTTGCCGAACTCGGTGGCCGTGATACCAGCACTTTGTTGAGCACCCAAGAACTATCCCCGGCCCGCTTGGTGTAGAGGCCGTAGCCCCACTCCCAGACAACGGAGCGGCCGAATGAGAGCCCAACAGAATTAGCCCCTATGAGCGTGACTCGAAGATTCGTCGGTCGGGACGGTGCTGCCGGAACTGCGCATGCCTCCGGGCTGTATTTGACTCCGCCCAGGTTGGCTGCACTGATGTGGTAGCAAAAGATCGTCCCATAGGGCACCGCGTGAGTGATTGTGTAGGTCTTGCCTGTGGTGCTGATTGACGTGCTGGGCAGGCTGGGGGCGTTTTTCCATGCCCCTCCGTGGTCGCGGTACTGGACCCCGAACACAAGCTCATTGGTCGACCTGTCCGTCCAGGTCAGCGTCACCTGCGTGCTGCCGTTGTGGACCGCCGTCGGCGTGCTAGGGGCCAGCGGGGCAGCAGGCAGTGTCGGCTGCCCAACGGGGCCGGATGCATTGGCCGGTGATAGACCCAGTAGGCCCAAAATTGGCAGTGATAGGCACAAGGCGAGCAGTATCTTGAATCGTCGGCCAGCCTTGGCTGCCGGCCGGGTATCACGGTGGTTGGCCGGGTTCATGAGAGTGTAAAACATGGAAAGCTTCCTAACGTCCTGGTGATGCTTGGGATGTGTGGACATGCCTTTCGCCGCCTTTATAGGCGTGCTGGACCTGATTTTTCTAAAGTCCTCGCGTGGCAGGTGTGTATCGCTTGACTGGACAAGCGATTTTCCGCTGGGCCCGAAAGTAGACGGGGCGGGCATTGGTATATTGATGGTGCGGTTCCCTGTTCTGGGTCCGGCAACTCCCAAGTTAGGTTCCGCGCCTTCACGAAAGCTTTTGTTTTTCTTCAGAACCTTGTGGCCAACGCATATCGACGTCGTGCCAAGTGCCGCAGGCTTCCCAGTAGAACGTTTCGGATTTAGCTCGCTGCTGGCCTGCGAGAGGCCTCAGGGACTGGGAGTTGGGAGAAGAACGGCGTCTCAAGTTCACTCCGCGCTAGAGAGATGGCTGTTGCCAGCGGCAATTGGTCACCTTCCTGCCATTCCCGGGCGTACTCGTCGTCTCCGAGGATCGTTCGTGCTGTCTGACTGGCTTGCTCGAGCCAACGGACTAGGAACGGGTGCGATGCGGCGCCGATTGCGGTTCGCAGATGCTCTGCCGCGCCCATCAGGATGACCTGCTGCTCAGTGTTTCTTCGGGCACCTGACACTTCGGCTGCCATGAAGATCGCAAGTGACAGGCCCCAAAGTCCGCCGAGTCTTTGGAAGATCTGGAATCCCTCACTGAAGTACGGAACGGCTTGGGTCAGGTTTCCGGCGTACCAGTGGGAGACGCCGAGGGCGAGTGTCGCCCACCCCGTGCACTCCGGATCCTGGTGCGGACCGCTGGCTGAGAGGCATTGCTCTGCGAGGGTTCCGGTCAGTTCGTATTGAGCACGACAGAGAGCCACGCTGGTCATGAAGACGAAAGCCCAGCTCTCAAGCCACGAGTCTTTGGCAGTAATGGCGTTCTCCAGCGACTCTTTAAGGAAGCTATCGGCCTCGTCAAGTTCGCCTTGGAACATGGAACATAAGCCAAGGTACTGCAGAGCATGGGCCAGGGAGGCACGGTCTCCGGTTCCGCGGGCCAAGCCGACGGCCTCCCTGCAGGCGCTCATTGTGGTGAGAGGGTCTCCTTGAATGACTGCAAGCGTCGCTTCACCGAGAAGGACCCGAGTGCGGGCTTGGTTTGAGATGTCGCGACCAGGCCGGAGGACCTGTTCTATCCAACGACGACCTTCGCTGTAGTGGCCGTGCAGGTCCCAAAATGGATACAGAGATCCCGCAATGCGCGCTGCCGTTTCAAAATCACGGATCTGCATCGATATTTCAAGTGCCGAACGAAGGTTGTCATGGTCCAGACTGAGGCGATCCAGCCATGTCTCCTGGTCGGGGCCTCGCAGCGCAGATGCTGCATGTTCCGCCACAATGAGGTAGTAGGACGCATGAAGCATCCGCATGCGTTCCAACTGGTTGTTCGATTGCAGTCGCTCCAGTCCGAACAGGCGCAGACTGTCGAGCAGTCGGTAGCGGCGCCCCGAAACACCACGGTCCTCACTGACGACTAGTGATTTGTCCACTAAGCGGCTAAGAGTCATGGCGACTGGATCCCCTGATTGTTCGTGTGAATCGGTGAGCGACTCTGCAGCCTCGAGAGTGAACCCTCCGACGAATACGGCAAGGCTGTCGAAAAGTTGTCGTTCGGCCCGGTTCAGGAGTCCATAGCTCCAATCTGCTACGGCCCGCAGTGTTTGATGTCTGGCGAGCGGTGCGTGCGTTGAGCCGTTCAGGAGGTCAAATCGGTCGTTCAGGCGCTGAGCGATGATGTGAACATCTAGGGAGTTCACCAGCGCGGCCGCCAATTCAATGGCGAGGGGCAGCCCATCCAGCCTTTGGCATATCGTAATGATCGCCTGGCTGTTGCTGTGGTCGAGTCGGAATCCGGGACGAACGGCCGACGCCCGTTCCACCATGAGATTAACCGAGTCGGATTGCAGCAGGGCCGGAATTTCCGCAGGACCGGGTTTGGGTATGCCCAGGCCGCCGAGGGTCCGCAGAGTTTCTCCTGCAAGACCGAGCCTCTCCTGGCTTGTCGCCAAAATGGATATATTCGGACAGGACCTAAGCAGCCGATAGACGAGGGCAGAGACGTCATCGACCAGGTATTCGCAACCATCCAGTATCAGGAGCGTCTTTTCCCGCTGTAACCGGTCTTTCTATCTGCCGTACTTAAACCTCGACGTCGTCCTTTTTCGGACTAACCCAAGCCGTGTGTCCAGTACGTTCCTAGATTAACAATTCCATTTCTAAATTCGCCATACCTTAACAGTTGTTAATTTAGAACCGACGAAAGCGTTCAACCGGCGCCTGCGCAGCCTGGTTCGCCGTCTCAGCGCGGCTCGCGCGGGATCTCAAACTTCATGGGGGAGCGAGGCAGTGGACTGTCCGACCCGTTCACCGTTCCACCATTGCGCTGCCGTCTGGACCGGCATGTTACTCATAGGCTGACAATGCGCCGTGTGCCGAACCCGCGAATATTTCTTTGGCAGGGGAACCATATCCACCTGTCCTGCATGAATGGAAAACCCTGACGCTCGGATGTTGTCTAGCAATGGCCACAGGTCTGGGCGAACACGGCCCATGCCGCCTCGAACTTGTTGGCTACCTGCTCGTCAGTCATGAATCCCCCTGAGGGTTGCCGGGCAGCCAGCCTTCCCGCTGCTTACAGACTAGGGGACGTTGAGAACGGGTACCCGATGCCCCACGCCGTCAGCTCGCGCGGCTTCCGGCCGGGGCGCAGCGGCCATTGGCGAGGGCTGTCTTGATGTTGACCTTGGGGGTGTACGAGATGGATCTGTACTGGAAGAGCCGGACTGCGAGAAAGAACACTGGTCCAGTATCCTGCGTGCCAGAAGCGGCTTAAGGTCTTTCCCCTCAACCTTCTATTCGGACTGGCGCCTGAAATCCTCTGCGACGCCAACCCTTCGCGCAACGGCGGTCACTGCGTTCCTGTCAACATAGTCTTGGCATTGAGACGTAGGGAACCACAGCCGCAGGGGGTAGAAATGAGCAGGTTCAAGGAACCAACTGCTCGCGTTGTTCTGAACAACGACGAAGGAGTCGCAGTGTTCGCAGCCAATGTCCAAAGGGCGGGTAATGGGCTGATCGCTGCAGAATCGTGGGACGATCTCCGCGATCAAGTACCGTCAGTATTGGCTGAAGCTGTCCGTTCGATTCGGGACGGGCTCGGTGGAATGGATCTTTGGGACGTGCTCGAAGTCCTGCGGCAGCTAACTGCACATGGAGACCTGGGAGAGTTCAGGGAGAGCCTGAACACAAGCTTGCCGGCAGTTGTGGAAGTCGTGGCACTGATCGGACTCGCTAATGACTCAGACTTGGAGCCGCCCGTCAACAACGCCTCGGCGGGACAAAAAGGCCCTGCAATTCCTCAGATTTTGGAGGCCGCTGAGCGCATCGTTAGGCTTGCGCAATTAGTGGCTATCTCGTCCTCCTCTGACACGCACTTGGGGCGGACTGCCGAGCTCACCGGGCTCCTCCGGACTTTTGAGGTGACTGTAAGGGGTAGAAACTACCTCTCGATCTCCCGCCAGATTGTTCAAAGTATCTTTGGCCCAGCTCCGATCCGGGATTTGACCAGTAGGCATGCCAGCTTCACTCCTGATGATGTAAGTGGCTTGTGGGACGCAATTCAGAAATGTCGCCAAAAGAAGCATGAAGGCAACATTGCGCGATTCGAGAACCTCGTGGAGGTCACCGAAGCTGGCGTCAGCCTTTCACCGGATCAAATTTTGGAGGGGCGCACTCTTTTCGAGTCGTTGTTTGCAGCGCCGGGGCAAGGTATTTCCTTCACAGCTGCGGAGCTAGCGACCCTCTCAGGGCTTGCTACAAACATAGTGAAGGACATTCTCAACTGTTTCAGTCTCGATTCCGTCCCTGTAAGCGCGTATGAAGCCTGCAAAAAGTTCGTCCACGGCGAGAACCTGCTGTCGGGTAAGGGAATGCTGCGTCGCGCCGATTCCTACCTCGCTATCGGCGATCCCATGCCGCATGACTACGTTCGCCCCGTCATAGAAGCCAGATTGAAGAAGCACACCAAACCCTGGAGCCAGTACCAGCGACACCGCGACCGCTGGGTGGAGTCCTCCGCTGGGGAAACTTTGGCAAAGCTTCTGGGCGTTTCCTCGTCATCCGTGCGTTCTCTCGAGTATCGGGCACCCGATCCAGCGGCAGGCCAGTGCGACCTGTCGAAAGGCTCAAGAGACCCTTTCGCAAACTCGCTCGATACAGAAGCGGACGCGCTTCTTGTCATCGACGACGTCGCAGTTTGCGTCGAGGTGAAGGCCGGTTCGATTACCGATAAGGCCCGCTCAGGCAATGTAAAGCGCGTTGAAACTGACCTGCGGAAAACAATCGGCGAGGCTGCTGAACAAGCTTCACGCTTGGAGTCGTTAGTCAGGGAACATCACGGCTTGTGGACGCCGAAGGGGAAATGGCTAGACCTTTCAGACGTACAGGAAGTTCACACGGTCGTCGTATGTCTAGACGACTGGGGCCCGCTGGCCATAGCCACCGACGCCTTGGTAAGGGCAGAAATTTTGCAGTCGGAGACCATCCCATGGCTCGTGTCCCTGCATGACCTCTTGGTCATCTCGTCGATTATGACCCGTCCAGCAGACTTCCTGACATACCTCCGCCGTCGTACCGACCCCTCCACGTCGCGCTTGCTCATGGCAAGCGATGAGCTCGATATTGCAATGTGGTACATAAGTGGCGGCCTGTACTTTGAACCTGATCCCGATTCAGTTCACAAGAGGTACCCGCTCACAGCGCGTCCCACGCAGGCAGATCGGAAACTGTTTAGAAGAAGCAACGTTCGCACACACGTCGTTACTCACACGGATCCCTTAGACGCTTGGATGTACTACACGGAAGGCCAGACCGAGATTCCAGCCGCGCGGCCTGAACGAAAGCACGTAGCACCTGTAGAGGAGCTGGTTGACTCCCTCCACCAGCGCAAAGTGCGCGGATGGCTGAGAGCTGGGGCTGATCTCGCTGCTCTATCACAGGAGAGCCAGGAGTTGATGGCCGAGCATGTCCAGCGCATCGTCGCAATGACTGTCCAAGACGCAGGGTTCCATACTTCCTTGCAGACCTATGCGGGTCCGTGGGGGCATTTGGGTTTCTTTATCGGCTCCAAGCCGCCTACTTGGGCTATCGCTGAGTGCGCTGACCGACTTCGGAACTACGTACGACTGAAGAAGCACCAGTTACAGTTGGACCGATCCATGGGCATCTTAATCGATACAGCCGGACAGGTGGTATGGGCAGAGTACACGAACGCAGCCCACCTTCCAGACCTATCTCTGGACCAGGAAGTTGCGGCGAGCGGTCTCCTGACACCTGCCCAGATGCGGTCTGATGGTCCTAAGCCACCACAGGTCCGCCGCAAAAAGAAGCCCAAAAAGCCGAGGCGACGGTAAACCATTTCCCATCTTTAGCAGGACACGGTGGTCATTACCGACAAATTCTTTGCAGTGTTCAAGCCTGTCGCGATGAGTTTGCATCTTGGCAGGAGTGCGGCCCAGCCACACTTCTTTTGGAAGGTGCCCAGTACTCATATCTTCGATCGATTTGACGCCTAGCCTCGGGAGGTATTCGAGGAGCGAAGCGAATCGATTACCGCGACTCTCACGGGCAGCTCTCGCTTAGCAGATGCGCCCTAGTAATGCTGTTGGGGCGCAGTTCTGTCACCTAGAGTTGGGCTCCCATTCGGTCACGAATCTCCTGGAGCCGACCAGCAAGATTCGGCCCAGAGCGGAAGCACCCAGATCGAATGCAACTTGTAGAACCAGGTGGGTTGACTGTCCGACACGAAATACACATCCAACTTGTCGGAGACTGATTTCCGACGTGGTCTAGAACTGCTCGAATGTTGGGGGGATGCAATTTGGCGGCTTGGTCAAGAGCAGTTAACCGGACGTGGCCATCCGGATCTTCCAGAAGGCGGTAATGCTGAGAGCTGAGGTAGCCGTCCTCCGAACTTTCGCACAGCTCCGCCGCGACTGCCCTGAGTACCGGGTCTGTACTGTCGTACCAACACTCCGGTTCCGGGCCGGCGACGAGTGAGCAAAGTGTATGGGCCCCGATCCGCAGGTGCTCGCAGCTACTCGCCAGAATTGGGAGCCTCTCACGCAGCATCGACGCTGCGGGCTCGGCCACAGGGGCATCCCATAGTGCAGTAGCCACATACCAGGCGTGTGCCCTTCCCCAGGTGATCATCCTAGACAGGAGGGCGATCGCATCGGTGGCGTCCGTGACCTTGTCCCAACGATGCTGGTGCCGACCGGAGGCTTTGTCAAAGAGCCGCGTTGACTCGTAGAAGATGCGCGCGTAGTGGGTATCGAAGAATCATTTGGTAATGCGCGCGTAGCGGGGTGTCTGCGGCTGCCGGTTCGCTGGCGGGGGTAGGGCTGCTGCTATGGAGCTGACGATGAGCGAACGCAGGGCTGTCACGAAGGTTCTGGCCACGGAATACCGCCGTGCTTCCAAGGCCAGGAAGGGCGAGATCCTGGATCAGATCTGCGCGGTGACGGGCTGGCACCGCAGTCATGCTCGCAAGGCGCTGGGTCTGGTCCTGAGGATCAGGGTTGTCCGTCCCCGCCCGCCGAGGCCGCTGGTCTATGACAGCTCTGTGATCGACGCCCTGCGGTTCTGTTGGGCGGTGCAGGGCACGCCGTGCGGGCGGCTGCTGGCGGCGGCCCTGCCTGATCTGGTTCCGCGTCTGCGCCGGTTCGAGGAGCTTCAGATCGAGGACGGGACGGCGGCGCTGCTGTTGCGGATAGCGCCGGCGACCATTGACCGCCGGCTCAAGGCGGACCGGGCCAAACTGGATCCGCGGGGCCGGTCCCATACAAAGCCGGGAACGCTGCTGAAGGACTCCATCCCGATGCGGACCTGGGCCGAATGGGATGATGCTAGACCCGGTTTCGTGGAGATCGACCTGGTCGGTCACGAGGGCGGCAATTCCCAGGGCGAGTTCTGTTTCACCCTGGATATCACTGACATCGCGACGGGCTGGACGGAGACCGTATCGGTGCGGAACAAGGCGCAGAAGTGGGTGTTCGCCGCGATCAAAGAGGCGACCGCGAAGTTCCCCTTTCCCGTCCTGGGCATCGATTCGGACAACGGGTCCGAGTTCATCAACTGGGGGCTTTTTCGCTGGTGCGAGCAGGAGAAACTGACCTTCACCCGGTCCCGGTCAGGGAACAAGAACGACGGCGCCCACGTGGAGCAGAAGAACTGGCACATCGTCCGTCAGACCGTGGGTTACCACCGGTACGACACCCCCGGCGAACTGGATCTGCTGAACCGGATCTGGGAGCTGCAGCGGCTGCTGACCAACCACTTCGGCCCCCAGCAAAAACTCGTCTTCAAGGAGCGCAACGGCGCGAAGACCACGAAGAAGTACGACCTACCTGCCACGCCATACCAGCGAGTTCTGGCCGACAAGGGCACGGTCCGCAAAACGGACAAAACCCGACTCGGCCGAGAAAACCAGCCCCTGAACCCGGCAGCCATTCAACGCCAGATCCAGGCACTCACCGCCGAGCTACTGACGCTCACGACCAGCAAACAAGCCGCCAAACCCAAGCCCGCCACGCGCGCACTTCCGAATGATTCCACGAAGACGGCCACGCGCGCATCTTGACATGATTCCTCGGGAGAGCGCGTAGTACGCAGTTGAACCCCAACCTTTGTCCATGCGGTCGATCGTCAATTCGGCTTGGGCGGCTACAACTGCAGAGTCGAAATCGAATAGCGTCGCAGTCAGGTCTATAACGCTGGGAATATCCTCTGGGTACTTAAACATTTGCAAGCTGCCAGCGTCATTCAACGATAGCGTCTCCAAGAAATCGGCGAGCTCATTACATCGAACCTGCTGTTGGTAGGTCAGTTCCGCCTTGGGCCTCTGGGCGAGTAGGTTGAGGAACTTGCGATCGTTGTCAGGTTCAAGATCACGGAGCCAATCAAGCATTTTCCAATCGGGACGCGACTCTTCTAATTCATCTGCCGCAACCTCTAGGCCAGCACGAGTGAGGATGTCTCGTAAAGCAGTTTGAAGACTAGGGGACGTATGCTTCGCGCGTTCCACAACTAGTTCTGTCGCTTCCGGAACTGACCCAGTCAGGATTTGCGCGGCCCTAATCTGGGCGGAATGAAGCTGATTTTCCACTAGAAGGGCCTTGAGATTAGTTCTGCCTTTCGTCACGGGCTTCGCCATATGCGGCAGATGTTCCAACCGCAGGACGTCAAGTAACGATTCTGGCATCTGACGCAACTCTTCATGACTTCGAAATCTGAGATCCAGTTCAGCCCGGACGAGCTTTTGCCGCTGCTGGTCATACTTCCCCGCGGCGGATTCGATGGCGGCTCTCATTTTGAGAGTGATGGGTAACTCCAATAACTGGGTCCAACTGTCCCAGGACGACGGATCACCACTACTGAGATCCGTGATGAGTCGGTTGCAAATTGAGTCCAGATGTCCTTCTGAAAAGATGGCACCCTCACGGTAAGCCCGCACAGCCGCGTAGAGAACGCTTCGTTCACTACTACTCTCAGTGGCAACGGCGCCTAAGACCGCTGCTGCCGTCGAGCTGATGCCGGCCGCAAGAATTATCGGTTCTATTTGAGCTGATTGTATTTTTTCAGTCACCCATTCTTTTAACTTTTCAGGTTGCTCGACCGCGCGAAGTGCGTCTCCTATTTCTGCAAAGAGAGCCACTCTAGGAGCAACCGTTTCCGTTGGGCCGGAGATGACGAATATGCCACTGCCATCGAAGAACTGAATCGCATCACGTGCCGTAGTTAGGGAAAAGCCTGGGCTCAAACCCCAGTGGGTAGCGATTTCTCCAGCGAGGATACGTACTAATTCAGCAAGTTTGATCGAACCATTTGATCTAAGGATCGCTGACGCTTCCACCGCGAACGCATGCATAGCTGCCGTATCCGTTGCTGACCCGTCTAGAGGCCCTAAGGTGCTTCCGTCTTGCCGGCTAAGTTCATGGCGAGAGACAGCATCATGAACGACCTCAGCCAGCACGCGGGCCCTGCCAACAGGCAACGTATCTAGATCTTTCTCAGCAGCAAGCAACGTAAGGAGGACGGGAAGTAAGGGTGTTTCGCGGAGAGTAACGTCCCTCCGAAGCGCCTCGTTCACCCAATCAGTTCGTTCTTGCACCCAACGAGCAGCGTCGGAATCCGACAACGGCCGCTTCTCTGCGGCGCGGCTCAGAATTGCGCTGATCACCCTCTCGCTTTTCTTTGGCGGAAGAAGCGAAAGATCCTCCCATCCCAGAGTTGCAGCATGCCCGAAGGCGACGTCCCGCGTGGACAGCAAGGTGTCCACGTCGGTAGAGACGGTCTTCATGAACTCGTCGACCTCACTGGCTACGGCAGCGCGTCTGTCGTAGGTCTCGTCAAGAGAATCGAGTAACAGGGCCACCCCACCAGATGACAAACGTGCATCCAACTCCCCTCGGATGAGGGCTCTATCCGCGGCGGCGTCGTCGCGAACTGCTGCAGTCAACAGCCGGTCGCGAAAGCTTGCAGTGTGATCGAGAGCATCGACGTCCTTGAGCGAGACTCGGAGGGGTAGGGGCGCCGCAGGTAGAGTGCACAATTGGGCAGCCAGAATCCGGATGGCTGTGCTCTTGCCGCCCCCTGGGAGTCCTGTCAGGATGAGGCGGCCTCTACGGAGAAAGGCCCACAAGAGATCAGCCTCGGCCCTGGTATCGTCCGAATCAGTTGAAACTTTTACGTCGGCGTCGATGTCCTCAATCGGGATTGAAGGAAGGCGTGCCCCGAGGCCGCGAAGGTCGATAGACGCACCAGCGCGAATTGCGCGCTCCCTATACCTTTCCAGTGCTCCATGGAGTCTTTCGAGTTCAGCTGAGGGAGATTCGCCGCTAGTAGCGATTGAAACCCCGGCCCCGCGCAGTTCTGCCAACCACCCTTCGAGCATGTATCCGCCCCGAAGGCGCGCCGCCTTACCTGCTGCCGAAACCAGTTCCTTCCACGCTTTTCGCCCATTTTCAGCCGTAGCCGGAGAAACCAGTGAACGGAGGTAGAGAGCTCCTATACGCGCATCAGCGTGATGAAGCTCCTCAACAGCTAATTCACATAGAACACCACAACGAAGGACTAACTCTTTCTGCTCCGGTGTGAGTACATTCAGTAATCCGTCAAGATATGAAAGTGCTTCAGCTTCGCCCTTTGTGGGCGGCCCCGGCAGATCCGATCGGTGACGCTCAAGTGCTTTCTGAAGATCCCGAAGCGGACCGCTTAATGACCCGCTAACGATGACAAAGCGGTGAGTTTCAGGCGCCAAGGATAACTGGGCAGCTTCAATCCACTGGTCTACTGCCTTTGAAAAGGCTGTTCCCTTGGTTAAAGTACGCTTCGCTTGAACGAGAGCAGACCAACCCGACTTGAAGTTGACCCTGATGTCGTCAAGTGGGTCTTCCGTCTCTAGGGCAACAGACACTACTTGCGAATCTTCATCTGGGATGCCAAAACCTGGCAGAGGATTGCCGGAGAGACCGCATGCAACAGCGTAAGCAGCTACCCCTCTTCGATATTCGACTCCAGCGTCACCCGAAGCTCCGGCGACACTCCCCCGCCCCGCCACTGGCTCTGTGCTTTCCGCCACGGTCACTCATCCTAAGTAGGCAACCCATTTTCGGGTATGACCAATATCCTAGCCACTCGCCATTGGCCGAGACCCGCCATGAGCATGTGCACTATGTGCATCAAGGGTTTGGTATGGTCGGTCCTCAGTTGCCGCTTGTCGCGGCTTCCTTCTGCGACGTGCCATGACATCTGAGCGTTCCCGAAATGCGGCAATCCGTCGAATTCAAGCCTGGTTTGCCCAATTCCACTGGAAATGGATTGGCTTTTTGCTAGGGCTCGGCTTCCTCTTGACACTTTCTGCATTCTTTGCCCGCTACTGGGTTGGAGCCCAGGACTTTCAGCAAACGTTTCCCTGGACTGCACTGGACAAGGACGATCTGGCCGTCGTTCAGTCTGTAGCGGCTAATGTCGGCACTGCATTTCTCACGGCGGGACTGTTCGCCCTTTTCGAACCACTGCTTCGAAAGACGGTGCGTGCGGAAGCGAAGTCTGCTGCGTCGGAGGCCATAGGTCCGGTCGAGCAGGGTCTGAAGAAACGGCTGTCATCGCTTGAGCAGCAGGTCGCGGCGGCAGTCGAAAGCGACATTGAGTCGCAGGACAATGCAATAAAGGCAGCCACGGAAAACCTCACATATCCTACGATGCTCGCCCTTATGCGTGAAGCTTCCAAGATCCGTGCTCTTCATGATGACCTCATCGTCACCCACGCCACAGACCCTCCCGAGGAACTGGCCCTCACATTTGCTCTCAGAGAGTACGAAAAGACATACGATCACCATCCGATCGGAACGGGTTATTCGCTAGTTCTGATGGCGCATTCGAACCAGGCTGCAGCGATTGAACAATCTGAGCAAGTCTGGGGTCCCGGCCAAGACTTCAGCGAAGTCGCCCACGCCCTGATACTCGAACTAGCCAAAGAAGGGCATAGCATCCGGAGCGACATCGACTGGGATCTTGTCTCGACACGCATAGTCTCTACTCTGGCAACGGCTATTCGTTCTTGGCGTCGAGACCCCGATCCACATGCCAGCCAGCAAAGCGAGGAGCAGCACCCTGCTCGAAATTCCCATGTTTTTCATTTCGGTCCCATTCAGTGAGTGATGCGGGTGGTCAGGGGTTGCAGGTCGGTGGCGACCTTTCAGCTGAGCGACAGTCATGTTTACAGTCCAAGGCTGATGGCCGCGATGCCGGGGAACACCGCGAACACGACTGTTAAGGGAAGGACGCCAAAGACCAAAGGAATCACACTCGTGCATTGTTGTGCGTACTCCGGCGCTGGGCCGGTGACTGAATCAGCAAAGGCCGACACCTGTCAGCCGAAGCGGTAAATTCAATGCACAACTACTTACCTGGGGGTCCCACCGTGAACCACTTCTTTACTGCTGCCAACCTGAACAAGGCTCTTGTCACGACCGGCCTTGATCCAAAGCTGGCTACCCTGACCGAAACCTCACCGGCTACTGATGTATGGGGCCTCTGCTACAAGGCAGGGTCAACGCCGGCAAAGGTCACCGAGCTTGCCGAGAGCCTGCACTTCTAGGTATGGAACCTAGCAACCTCTTCAAAGGCTTCACTGACAGCTTCAACGAGGCCCTCCGCTCTGCCGGCGCAGGGAACAGGGTCAGCGACTTTGCCAAGGAGATAGCCAAGCCCACGCCCATATACAAATACGGGGTGTCCGATGCCCTACCCGACTATCGGGCAATAGCAGAAGCCTCCGCTAAGATTGCGCCGCCGCCACCTGCTCCGACACGTGACCAGGCAGCGGAACAGCTACAGCACTTGGAAGAGACGAAAGTTCTTCTCGCCGCTTTGAACCGGACGATTCAGAACGCAGAAGAGGACCGGAAACGGACCGAGCATGATCGTAATCAACAATCGATGTTCAACAAGCGAATGACGGTAGTAGCTATAGCGCTTTCATTCGCCGCGGTCGTCGCGCCTTTCCTTGTCTACTTCCTCGAGCATGGTTGGTGGTGGGAAGCGTACCGCCCATAGCATCCGGGTACGACAAAGGGCCCTTACTGATCAGTAGGGGCCCTTTCCGTTGCAGTAAAGGGCAGGGGCTATGCCTCTGCCGCCGCTTCTAGGGCCAACTTGAGGCGAGGTAGGAGATAGTCGCTCCTGCCCCATACTGGGTCAAAAATGTGTAACTCCCAGGCGTCCGCGATGATAGCCGCCAAAGTCTCATTGGCCTCATACCGGTATTCCTCAAAGGTATCCTCACGGGAACCCCTGCGGCCCAGATGTGAAAACTCTTCATACCCGTCCAGGCTCACGCAAACCTGCATCGATCCGGGCGCCCCGGGTGGGCCCCAAAGGGCCACAATATCCGTCACGGTGAGGACGGCAGACACGAGCGCCGCTGTGTTTTCGCTGCAGTAGCCTGTCACGTATGCCCGCTGCCCGCTTCCTTCCGTGAGCGCCTCCCCTGGCTGAGAATCCGACGTCAGCAAGCCAAGCCTGTTGATCGCAGCCAACTGCAGGCTAATAGGGCCAGTCTCGGATGCCGGCTGCGCTGCCATGTACCCCGGCTGATAGTGGCGCTTGCCTTCCAGCCATTCCGCCGTCAACTCGCAAGCGGTTTCGAGGTCCGTACACATCTGCCAGGCGAGTTGGTCGGGCCCATCCTCAGTGCGCGGCGCTTCAGAGAGATCCAGGTTCGTCATGGATCGACCCTATCGCTTGAAGGTACGCACCAAGCGCACTATGCCTCAGTGCACCATTCCGAGGTCTGGTTGTTCTTGTCTCGGTTGGTGCACTTCGAGTTGCTGCACAAGTGCGGCACCGTTACGTACTGCTTCACGGCGACGCCAAGTGGCGTGGCGTCAATCTTGCGCGTCGTCGTCCTTGACCCGCATTCGTCACAAGTCCAATTCACTGCCATGATTCCCCCTGGTTACGCCGGGGCCCGGTACCCCTCGACACAGACTAGGGCGGTTCCGTGCTGCAAGGAAGGCCCTAATGGCAGCGGCAACCGCACCACGGCGCCGGCATGCACTCGTGATCCGGTTCAACGTCTTCAAATGTGTACCACTCCACGGGCGCCAGCAAGTCGTCCAGCATCTTGCCCACCGCTTCAACATCTATCTTGGGACCGCGTCGACTGGTGCAGACGACTTCTGAAACTGACACCGGGGCCCGTTTTGTCGTTCCCGGATGTTGATGCTAATGCTGTCTCGAAGCAGCATTAGTGCATTTCATATTCTTACCGGTGCCGGTACCTATCGGTAATCACACTTCCGTTGCGCCCTTGATAGGGAAGTGTGTCCCACGCAGCCCTCAAGGAGACTACTTATGAGACATTCCAAATCCCCGGAATCCCGCAGGTTCGCCTTTGTCCGTTTCGATGACCGCCAACCTCTAGTTCATGAGACTGCCCGTGCAACGCGAATCCGGGCGTCCGCCGCTCGAACGGGAGGTCCCTGCGCAAATAACACCACATGCGCAAATGGTGGTATTTGCGCATTTGGAACCATTTCTCAAACAGCATGTCCTTGAACTCCGCGAAATTGCGGCTAGTCTACGACCAGAAGCAGGTGTTCGACCTGCGCAAATACATTGGGGGGAACCATGGCAGACGAGGACCGACCTGAAGGCTGGTACGGAATTAGCCGCAATAGTCATGATGCTCGGCACTGGGATGGCAAGGTCTGGTCACGCCCCGTGCACGAAAGGAATTCGGCCCAGGGGTTGTCATTCACGTTGACCCTGCCGCCGAGCCGCGTCACGTGGCGCCGCGGAGTTCCTCTGGTGGTGGTCGAGCCAAACCTGTTAAGCAGAAAATCGAAATAGGCGCCGGCGCCGGGTGCCTGCTCGTCCTCGTAGGGCTCGTGGTTGTCGCGGCTCTCATTTCCTGGATCTCAACCCCATTCCAGGCGTCCAACAATCCAAAGTTCAACGAGGAAAGCGGGCTTGCTACGTGCAAAGAGCTAGTGGCTAAACAGGACGGAGGAAACGGGAGCACCACCGTCCAGGGCAGCGTTCTCGCAGGAACAACTTACAAGGCCACCATCGCCGTCGCTGGTATGTCAGAGGCGTACAGGTTCACATGCCGCCTGGAATGGACAGGAAGTAAATGGACCAGAGACGTGCTTGAGGGCCACCGAATGTAGATTCCGGACGGACGTCCCGCGCGTGGCCCGGCATATCGAAGCCAAGCGACGTCTCGGGTGTCCCTGCGCAAATACCACCATTGCGCAAAGGGTACTAATTCCGCTTTGGGACCGGTCGCTCAAATGGTACTGATTGCGCAAAGGGCTTCCTTGGCGAAAATGCCTCCTATTGCGCCAAGCCCGACCCTTCCTATCGAGGCGCAGAGGAATCCATGCGCTCCTCCTGAAGGCAGAGCACACCCGACACGCTCCTCTTTCCGAGACTTGGCCGGAGCGTCATCTCGCGCCTCGTGTGCTCCAAGCGCAAATGGTTCCATATGCGCTTTGGAGCTACCGGCCTGGCCGGTAGCTGAGTTGGTCAAATGGAAGCATTTCCGTATTGGTACCATTTGCGCAAACGCATTTTGCTGTGTGGCAAGATTCCAGAATGCAGGAACTACACGACGGAATGACCGGGTCTTTCAGGGTGAGCACACGGTCCGGCACCCAGTATTTGATATGCCTTGATGCCCCACGTCACATCGTCAGGCTTCCTGGCGAATCACAGCCGGCTCCTGACTATGCGGACGTCCAGGTAGCCCACCTCAGACAAGACGCTGAGGCCATTCCCCTCCTGCAGATCGTTACCCTCACAGTCGGCCAGCGAGGCTTTTTGGCGCTAGACATCGTCGGAGGTGGAACAGTCACGGCTAGAGATACATCTCAAGTCGTGGAGATACTGCCACTGCTTGAGCGTGTGCAGATCAGTGATGAAAGCGCAGCCGAAATTGGCCAGGCTGCCCGGTCCCTCGGCTGGGCAAGAATCCTCCATATTCCGGACACTGCGCCGCCTGTGTTCGTGCTCGACGCTTCGGCCGTCAGGACCCTATCCATCAGAAGCTACGACCAACTTGAAGCGCGGATCGCAACTGCTCTCGGCAACGCGGAGTTCCTTCTCGACGCAGCCGAACACTTTGATGACGGGCAGCTGTCGAAGATGCGAGAGCTCTAGCTCTACCTGCTGCGCGGCGATCGGTTTGCAAGAGTATTGAGGGTTTATTGATTTTTAGTAAAGCCCGGATACCCTCTGCCCGCGCCAATGGTCCGGTCCGACCGGCAACCAACGGAGCGGTCTGGCTGCTGGCTGGGGGTGCACGCTTTTTAAGACATACGCCTTCGTGGGCCGAATTTGCGTGGACGGTGCACATCCCGGGAAGCCCGGACATGTTTCAGACACAGTGCACAACTGAACCGGAATGGAGCCCTACATCGGCTCCCATGCGATGGCTCCTATGTCCGATACGAACAGGCACCTTGTGACCTTCCAAATTGGCCAGTTGTTTTTTCAGGTCGGGCTTCCCACGTCATCCAGCTGGTCCAAACGAGAAATGAGGAGCCTGCTTGCAGCTGGCCGTCGCAACAGGACGGACAGGGTACACGTCCTTCGCACTGGCGAGGAGGTCTGTTCCTGCGCGACTCCCTGGCACTGCCGGACATGGACCTGTCCATCCTGGTGTTCGAGCCAGGGCCCATCATCATCGGCGCACTGCTGCTGTTGAGCGGGTTCACCCTGTTCACCGGGGTCCTCGTCGCCATCGGCGCGATCATGCCCACCGCCAAGGAGGCCGGCACCATCTTCGGCCCGCTCATGGCCGCAATGTTCATCCCCTTCTACGCCTACAGCCTGATCATCTCCGACCCGGAGTCCCTGATCGTGCAGGTGTTCACGTACTTCCCGCTGACCGCCCCGGTCACCGCCATGCTCCGCAACGGCTTCGGCACCCTCTCTGGCATGGAGGCCACCATCGTGATCGCCGAGCTGTTCATCGTCGGCATCTTGATCCTGCGTCTGGCAGTCCACCTGTTCCGGTACGGGTCCATCGAATACGGCAAGAAACTTTCCATCGCCGGGACGTTCCGCCGCAAAGAACTCGCCGCCAAGTGAAAGGGCACGGCAACCACAAAACAGCAGGGCCACGCGCCGGACAGCTCCGTGATTTTTGTCTGCGCATGCATATCCCCTCGGGACTCCTGGCCCTGCTGCTGATCTGGCTCGCGGCAAACGTACCGCCCCCAGCCTTCATGCCGGCCATCCTGGTCACAGCAGTCGGTCTTCTCGCCGGCGGCGCCATTGGCCTTCTAGCAGGCATTCGTGGACCGCACTGGGTGATCTACGGCCTCATCTTTGCCGGAGTGGCTGCCCTGCTCCTAGCACCTGCCCCCTGGTCAGGCCTCGCCTTGGTGTGCGTCCCCGTATCCGCGCTCGGGTACAGCATGGGAAAAGAAATCGCCTTCTTCCGCGTCAGCCGAGCAAGTGGCTAGCCGTGACAGGACAGCACCGGGTCGTCCTCGACGCCTCATCGTTCATCAAGGCCTGGCTGATCGCCACCACGCTCTGGGTGGGCGTCATGCTCATTGTTGCCCTCCTCGCATATGGTGTCCCGACGGTGCTCTCCGGGGAAGATGCCGTGCACCTCTGGGGTGCCGGGCTCGCCCTGGCCTTCTACGGCTACGGGATTGCACTGGTCTTCGCGGCGCCCCTGGCATGGGTGCTGGCCTACCTGCTGCGCCCGGTACGGCAGCAGTGGATCCACATCACGGCATTCTTCGCCGTGCCGACACTGGCATTCTGGGCAGTGGCCGGGCTGCTCGGCTTCGGCTGGCACCCCGGCTGGCTGGGACTATGGGCGACCGTCGGTGCGGCCGCGGCGGTTGGGCGCTGGTCCATCCGCAAAGACGCGCACTCATCCGAGGCGGAAGTCCTGTATCCGTGAAGCGCCGAGAGATCTGGGGGATCGCCCTCCTGGTCACGGCGGCCCTCTGCGCTTGGGCCTACCACTTCATCAATGGGGCATACCGGTCAGCCGCCCGGGAGGGCCTGCTCCTCTACGTGGGCATTCCTGGGCACTCCATCGCCTCCTGGTTCCTGGTTGTGGCCTTCCTGTCCGGCGCCGCCGGGCTGTCGCTCCTGCTCCCCGCGTTGATCGGCCGCATTCCCAGGAAGATCCCACGGCGCATCGTCGGGTGGATCACGGGCATGGCGGCCGCAGCCGCCGCGCCGTACTTCGGCCTCATGTTTCTCTTCGCAGCCCTGGGCGCGTTCGGAATTGGTGACACGGTGAAGATCGTGGCCGCGGACGGAACGTCGGTCCTTGTCTCCCAGGATTGGTTCGACGGCGACAGTGTCGTCATCTACACCGAGCACGACGAGTTCCACTACAAGCGGGTCCGCGACGCCCCCGAGATCTCCAGAGGGCCGCGGGTGAAAGACCAGGACTGCCAGCTGGACAGTGCCGACGGGGAGCTGCAGCTCTTGTGCGGGGATCAACGATTGATGGTTGCAGTTGGCCCCTGACAGCCCCGGCGTTTCCTGCTTGACAGGCCGGTACAAGGCATCGGTGGCACCTGGCCATCGGAGTTTGCCCTGTTCAGACCGGAACTACTGTGTAACACTTCGTGGCATGAACGATCCCAGAAGCCGGATCCTGCCACTCCTTCGCCAGGGTGAAAGGCTTCTGTGGGTGGGTCAGCCGAACCCAAAGGTTCGCTTTACCGGTGCGGATGCATTCCTGGTGCCATTCAGCATTCTCTGGGGCGGCTTCGCGATCTTTTGGGAGTTCATGGCTGCCACCACGGCCAAGCAGCCCTTCTTTGTGCTCTGGGGCATCCCCTTCGTCCTGATCGGCCTCTACTTCATCTTCGGCAGGTTCATCTACAAGAAGCGGCGGAAGCTACGGACGGTGTACGCGCTCACCGATCGCCGGGCAATCGTCTGCACAGGCGACAGGTCCGTTTCCGATTCGCCCGTCAACGGCGTGCCTACCAAGATCGATCGGACCAAAGACGGACGCCATGTGAGCGTGACTTTCGGGTCTCAGGGCATCGGACTTTTCGGCATGGGAATGTACCAAAACACAGGGATGGACTTCTTCAGCCTAGGGCTCGGGCAAACCGTGGCCTTCTACGACGTCCCGGACACCGACGGGCTGCTCAGTGCCTTGGACCAAGCCACAGTCGGCTGAGGTCAGGCGGCAGACCGGAACCATCGCCTGGATCCTGCTCGTGCTCGCCTCGATGATCCTGATCGGCTACGGGATCACACGCGCAAACTGGCACATCTGGCTGCCGGCTCCAGCCGAGCAGGAAGAGGTCTGGATCGGTAACCGCTACATCTTCGCCGGGTGCGCGCTGTCCCTTGCGGCCGCCGCCTGGTCGCACCTCCGCGAAAACACCGTCTGGGTATCGATCTGCGTGGGGCTGCCCGGGGTTCTCGTTGGCTGGGGGACGCTGGAGGACCCCTATAGCCTGCTGCGTCACCTGGCCGCCGTCGTGGCGTTCCCTCTGGCCCTGGCCGGGGTCGTCGAGGTCATCAGGGTACGGGGCCGCCGGCAGCGGGGGCTGTAGTGCAGGGGCAGTATTGATTGGACTGCAAGGCGGCGGCCTTGAAAATACCCCTTCAGCCGTGAACTTTCCTGATTCTCAGCCTGTGCCGCCGCCGTGTGGGGATCTTGCCCGTACTGCACCAACGTCGTGCCAGGGTCTGTAGGAGAGGCTCGCGCCGTGGACAGCCGTTGGTGGAGCGGAAGCTACCAGTGATGACCCGCGCCGGCGGCGGCGCAACCGTAAGAGCACGAATACCGTCAACCCGATCCAGGCAGTGGCAACACAGAAAATCAGGATCAACGATGCGGCCGTGCTCATGGCTCAGTATAGGTGTGGGACGAGGCGTCCGCTCCTCCCCTTGACCAAGGGTTACGGACACGTGACTGCAGCGATACGGCCGTTACCGGTTCATGATCTTCAGCGTACTGGTAACGCTCTGGCCGCGGCGCAGAACATCACCAAAGGCTATGCTCCGTACCCCGCCGAGCTGCTTCCATTGAGTCGCGGGTGAGCAACCGCGGGCAGCAGGATAGACGGACCTGCCCGATGGATTCCGGGTGCTGGCACCCGGCACTGCCGCACACATAAAATGCGAATCAACTGTCCGATAGAGAGACCCCCGTGAAGCAGAGTATTTTCGCCCGCGTTGCCCAGCTCGCCAAGGCCAACATCAACGCCCTCCTGGACTCCGCCGAAGACCCGCAGAAGATGCTGGACCAGATGGTCCGGGACTACTCGGCCAACATCCGCGAAGCCGAGGCCGCCGTCGCCCAGACCATCGGCAATGTCCGCATGGCCGAAGAGGACTACAGGCGGGCCGTGAACGACGCCCACACCTGGGGCAACAAGGCCATCGCCGCCTCCCGGAAAGCCGACGAGTTCCGGGCTGCCGGGAACAGTGTGGACGCCGACAAGTTTGATGCCCTCGCCAGGCTCGCTCTTCAGCGGCAGATGACCGCCGAATCCACCGCCAAGGCCCAGGAGCCGGACCTGGCCGCGCAGAACGAGGTCGTCGACAAGCTCAAGAACGGCCTGGACCAGATGAAGGGCAAACTCGGGGAGCTGACAGTCAAGCGCAACCAGCTCGTCAACCGGGCCCGCGTCGCCGCTGCCCAGTCCCAGGTCAACGATGCGCTCAAATCCCTCGACGTCGGAGACCCGACCTCGGCGATCGGCCGGTACGAGGAGAACATCCGCCGCCAGGAGGCCACCGTCCGTGGCCAGCAGGAACTCGCCGCCTCATCCTTGGATGCCCAGTTCGCCTCCCTGGAAGACCTCGGTGAGCAAACCGAAGTGGAAGCACGGCTCGCCGCGCTCAAGTCCATCGACCGGAAGGCCATCGACTACTAAGAAAAGGTCGGTTTCGGTAAGGTCCTAGGGCTCGGCGTCGATTGTGCTGCTACGAGCGGTGATGAAGTCTTCGCTACTCCGTAGATACTCGAGGTATTCATCTTTGGTTTTCGGGACCGCCGGGGTTCGGAAGTCGTCGAACGTGTGGAAGAAGCGTACGGTCTTGCCATCCTCCTCGACGAGGTCCTTCAGGAGGAAGAATTTGACGTACCCGGCGAAGTTTTCGAACAGGGCAAAGAAGTCTGCGTACCGGTTCATGACATCGCCGAGGGGATTCGGCAGCTCTCCGAGATAGTGGCGACGGATGCACTCCAAGGTCAGGTCGAAACGGTCGGCGATTCGAGGATGCAATCCCCGTGCACGGTTGATCGTCATCTTCCGGCCGATACTGTTGCCGGGGAACACGAGGGTGCTTCCGGCGGTGTAGCCGCGGTAGACGGGCATGTCATCGTTTGGAATTTCTCGTCTTACGCGCGACGCCTTGCCTCGCATCCTGGTCGTGATTGCGTCACTGGCGAGGAAGAAGACACCCGATGCGGATCTGTACACAAGGTGCGCGCCGGGCTCTGGTGCCAGGTTGAAGCGTCCGCCAGTGGGTAACTCCTTGTTCCACAGCAACTGGTGATGCCGGCGGAGGGTCGGACTGTGTGTGTCCGGATCTTTCCCGGGAGGCGTGCCCGAGAAGTAGTCGAAGGATGGATCGACGCCGGCGGTCATGCGGTTCTCCCTTGACGAGTGGCGGCCAGTGCGGCGAGGTCGCGGATCAACCGGCGCACCTCATGCTCCCGTCCCCTGCGCGATGGAAGTTGAGGCACTGGCCGCGGCCGTGCCAATGGTCGACTCGGCGGAGAAGGGACTGGTGACGGCGGGGCTTGTGCTTCCTCCGCAAAAGGGATGCTACTTGTGTTCATACGTCCCCCCAGACGTCGTCGTTGCTGCCCTTAGTGACACTCTAAGAAGCCAAAAGGACGAGGGGGAAGCGGTTCGGTCAATCCTCGGTATCTCTTGTGCGGATCTTGAGCAGAGCGCTTCCACGTCCGGAATTTCAGCCCAAGGGTTCGTTCTCCTTCTTCACGTAGTAGTCGACGCCGGTGTATCCGCCGTCTGCCACGATCGATGCTCCGGTGATGAAGGCGGCGTCAGAGCTCAGAAGGAAGGCGACGACTTTGGCGATGTCTTCGGGGCTTCCGTTGCGGCCCAGGTGAGTGAGGGTCGCCGCCTCGTACGACTCGGTCAGAATACAGAAAAGGTGCCGCACGCCGGATGAGCGGCGTGCGGCACCTTTGTGTTCCATCACCAGAAGTGGGCTACGTCCACGATCAGCCGGGAACCGGACCCTGGCCCCTCGAGGGTGAAGACCCGGAAGGGCAGTCGGGCGCGGACACCCAGGCCGATGCTGGTGGAACCTTCGAAGCTATTCGCATAGACCACTTGCCGGAAGGTCTGGTAGCCGGCCACGTTGGACAGCTCGGCCTTCGCAGCCGGGTTGTAGGTGACGCCATTGCTGTCATAGGAGGGTGCGTTCACGACGACCTGCAGGCGTGCGTTGCCGTAGACCGGGATCGTGAACCCGGTGCCGTCCTGGATGATCTCCGGGACGTACCGGACCGTGTAGCCCTTGACGGGGCCGTTCAGGTCGACCACCATGCGGTCGAAGCAGGGTTGCTGCCCTGTCCGGACGTTGGTGACGGATGCTGAGCTCATCTCGGGGGCGGCCTTATCCTGAGATCCCCATGCAAGCCCGCAATAGGAGGTGGCTGCCGAGGCGGGCCCCGGTGCCACGATGCCCAGCCCGACGGCCGCGAGGAGCGCCGTGAGCCAGAGGAGGAGTTTTTTCATTGGGGTGCCATTCAGAGAGGTGGTGCGGTTGGATAGCTCAAGATTAGGGGTGCCCCGTGCATGAAACGAGAGCTGTAGCCGCTTCGGGGCGTAACCGTAAGGAACACCGCATCCGGGTCACGCGCCAGTAAATTTCGGGGCTATTTGACGGCCGTCTTAACCGTTTCGGTGCCGTTTTTTGCACCCGGCCGTAATGCTGGTAACGGCGCCAGAACAGGACAACCTGCCCGCTTAGTCGTGGCCTGGACCCTTACGAAAGTAGCCCAAGAGTCAACGCCACCGGATCCGTCCACATAGGATGAGCCGGTGACCGATGAACCGAAGAAGCACCGTTTTCTGACAATCTCGCAGACGGCTGAAGAGCTGAACGTGAACCAGAACCAGATCCGGGCGCTGCTCAGCAGCGGAGAGCTTCGCGGGATCCAGGTCGGCGGACGAGGGCTGTGGCGCATCGGGGCCAACGACATCGAAGACTTCATCGCCGAGACCTACCGGCGCACCGCCGAAAGGATCGCCGCCGGCGAGCTCAAGGGCGACGGGGAGTCTGGGCCGGAGTAGCCAGCGAGCCTCACTTCCTCGTTCAGGCGTTGCCGAGAGGCCGGAGCCCACTGCATCAGGGCAGCGGCGCACGATATGCTGCCTATTTAGTTCGTTTTGGCGTTGCCGGTGCACTCAAGGCAGCCCCAAGATTTACGCGGAGGACCGAACCGCCGATTACAGCCAACGGATCCGGCGGCAGGGCCTCCGCTACCTCCTGCGGCTGTACCTCCTGGGCTCCTGGGCCTGCGCATCATCGCCGCCACACACGCGCCCGCATTTCCCGAGGACGGAACAATTTGGTGATGTAGTCATCAGCTCCGCCCTGGAGCGCGGCCAGCAGATCCGGTTCCTCGGACCTTCCCGTGAGCATCACGACGTAGGCGTTGCTGAACTGGCGGATCCTGCGCAGAACCTCGAACCCGTCAGTATCCGGCAGCCCTACATCCACGGTCACCACGTCAGGTCTCATATCCCGCACCATGTCTACACCGCTGTGGCCGTCCACGGCGGTGTGACAAGAAAAGCGGATTGGACTAAGACACCTTCCACGAGGTTGCGCAGATCCAGGTCATCTTCAACCACCACAACCACACCCAGGTCACCCACAGTCCCCCAAGTTTTGTGCTAAATCCTCACCGGCCCAGCGCCAGACAGTTTTCAGACCCACCCTCTAGTCCCATGGTCGAAGGTGCGGAGGCCCAGCCCTGTAAGTCCGGTTGGGACCTAAGCCTGTTCAGAAATCGCTTATACCTTCTGCCCAGGCGGTCCAGAGTCATGCTTGGGACATATATGAGAAGACCGGGAGTCGAGCCGACTGGAGACTGAGGACTCCGTTTGGCGGAACCTTGGTCATTCTTTTTCGAAACTCCAGGTCGTCGCTGCCTACCCATGCTGTTTCTGAACCGTTGGCAACCAGAAACTGCGTCGCTTTGTTTTTGCCGCTCGAAGTAAGTTCGACAGCCAGTACTGACCACCCTGTGCTATCTCTGCCAGTTGTCCGGGTGGCAACCAGGCCGGCTGGAAGTGTGACGATAGCTGGCAGGGAGGATCTTGTGGCTAGGCCACGAGCTATTGAATCAGCGGCAGCGACTACAGCCCAGTGGCGCCCGTCGCCAGAATAAAACTTAGTTTTTGATCGGCTTCCAGCCCTTCCCAAGGGAAGCTTTCAACCAATCCATAAGAAGGAATGTGCCGATGAGGCCGACGGCAATAATTCCTGTACCGCGCGTTGTCACTAGGGTTCCAGACTTGATCGTTTGGTTCGCTTTGTCACCCAGCAACGATTTCTTGAACGACTCTAGGGCTCCCATAATAGGTCTCCGCTCCTAAGGGAATGGCGGAATAGTAGCATTTGAAAGAGGAGTAGAAAATGGAGCGTTGATCTCATGAGGGGTTGTGTAGCTGCTTGCAGCTGTGGCTGGGCCCGGCATTGAAGACCTCAGCCCTGAAATGAGGGCCTATAGGCGTGCGGAGGAGCACTGACTTATGCCCTTCAGCTTCGCCCGTTGGAGCGAAAAGCCTCGCCAGTCTTCCCCGTCTTCGGAAGCTTCCACACAGCATTTCCCCGCGCTCCTTAGGTCCTGGGACCTCAATCGACTTATAGAGACTTAAGACGGACAAGTCCTGATCGGGGATTTCGTCTCCGGAGCTGGGACCAGCATCACCCATCCGGGGAATATGCGGTCCGGATCGGAAAGCTGCCCGTACAGCTGACGTTCACAGCGGCTCGCGTAAAAAATATCGGTCCAACGAAACGGGTCTTGCAGACGCATTCGTGCCAAATCCCAAAGGGTATCTCCAGGTTCCACAACCACCTTCTCGAAGCCTTCAGTGTTAGATCGGCCGGAGTCACTTTCATCACGCGGCGAACCTGACCCGCTCGGCGGGGTCGACTCCTTCGGGTCGTTGGAGTCGTTCGGCTTCTGGGGGTCGGGGGAGCCCGTCGGGTTGCTGGGGGCGCTGGTCGGGTTGTTGGTGCTGGGGGCGCTCGTGGGGTCCTTGGGGTCGTTGTCGTTGGGCTTTTGGGGGTCGGGGGAGCCCGTCGGGTTGCTGGGGGCGCTGGTCGGGTTGTTGGTGCTGGGGGCGCTCGTGGGGTCCTTGGGGTCGTTGTCGTTGGGCTTTTGGGGGCCGGGGGAGCCCGTCGGGTTGCTGGGGGCGCTGGTCGGGTTGTTGGTGCTGGGGGCGCTCGTGGGGTCCTTGGGGTCGTTGTCGTTGGGCTTTTGGGGGCCGGGGGAGCCCGTCGGGTTGCTGGGGGCGCTGGTCGGGTTGTTGGTGCTGGGGGCGCTCTGGCCAGACGCGGTTGGTACGCTCAACGATGGTGGTAAGGGGGACAGCCGGTTTACAACGAAGATACCGAGAAGCAGCAGTAGCAGTGCCAGGACGTTCACGACGACGATTATTACGGTGTGTCGGTTTCTCCGCCATACGCCCGGTTGCGGCAACATCTTGCCCTCAATCTACTTATGGTTTGCCAGCGGTGTTGACGGCCGCTACTTGTGGTTGGTCGTCAGTGTTGGGGCGCCAGAGTCGTGGCCGTTCCGGCAGGCCGAGAAGTGTGTCATACAGCGTGGAAATTTGTTCGATCTTTTGGCGGTTCTCGTCAGCTCCATTCAAGTCCAGCCTGATAAGGACGCTGACCTCCTGCTCAAGGCTCTGACAGGCGAGTTGTAGGGCATGCGCCTGCTCCCATCGGCGCCCTGGGTTCAACGCTGTCGTCAAGGCCGTGAGCCCGGCACCTGCGATTGCGAAATAAACCGGCAGGCCGGCCTGCTGCCCAGCGGCCGTTACCCCGGCTGCCCCTGACAGCGCAGCAGCGAGGAAACCGAGGACGACAAAGGTCGTCGCCCATGCGATGCTCGCCTTGTGCTGTTTGCCAGCCTCCCGCAGTATTCGATCTCGCAGCATTGCGAGTTCCTCGGCCACTAAGTAGCGATTCCAATTTTGCCTGTTCTCCTCACTCCCTGGGGAAGTGCTGGGCACCAACAGGGGCGATGAGAGACCCGAACGCAGTCGGGGCTGGCTGGGCTCATGTCGGACGACCCAGAGTGACACGCCTCCTATGACGGCCAAGGCTATAACGGCGAAAAGGGTGGTTATGGCGAGAGCTTGTTCGGTTTGACGGGGCAAGGTAAGAGCTACCACCAGCACTAGAGCCGGTAGCGCAACTAGGATCCAATTTGCACGTATGGATAGTCCCCTAGTCGCCTTTAAGGTATACAGAACAGCTACAAGGGCGCCGAGGCCAGCTATGCCAAACGTGATCCACCACCAGCCACGTGGGTCGAACAAGGAGAACCAAAACGCGGCGACAATCGCCGCTAGCCCTAATGCCGAGCCCACAACCCACACCCCGAACCAAAATCTTCTAGCCTTTGCACCATTCTTCAGTCGCTCTATGAAGAGCCCTCGGACCAGAGCGAGAGTTTGGGAGTCGACACTCTCTGGGTCGATAGCGGTGGCCGCTAGTAAAGCATCGATTGTGCGGTCATAGTCGGCGAGATGACCACGAATGCCCGTTTGTTTGTCCTGTGGCTTCGGCGTCTCAAGGATGCCGAGGGCGAGGTCCCTCTTGATGCGAAGCGCCATCACGGGCTGCATCAGTGAAGCCGAGGTTCCCGCCGTAAATAGTTCAGCAACCTCGTCCACATATGTGGCAACCTCGTCGACATATGTTGAGCTCCAACCGCCGCTCCTAAACGGGTCGTGACTCGCCGCTTGCCTGCGCCGCGGCAGGTCGAGAACATCGGCCAACTCAGTGAGGGAACGCAAGTACGCGTCCAATCGTGCTTTAAGGGCCTGATGTAGTTCAGCCAATGAGAGCCGCCTGGAGTCGCGATCAGACTGCGGCAGGACATTATCGATGACTTTCATGTCGTGCGCCTGGAGAATGCCGATGACATGTTCGAAGGACCTACCGGAACCCAAGAAGCGGCTAAGCTTCTCGTCTCGTTCAGTCCTAGCGTTGGTCAGATCGGCAGTGTCAGCAGTGTCGGGAGGGTCAGCTTGGCCGAGTTCCTGGGCCTCAGCATCACAATATTGACTTATCGCACGCATAAGTTGCTTGCGACTCTCGTCGATGCCCTCGACGGAGCCCCCACGGATCCATTTGAGAAAGTTTGTCCGCATTATGCCCTGATCCTCCTCGTCCTATAGCAAAGGTATCGATCGCAGGGCAAAAGCGAAATGCCTAGCCTGGCACGGCCAGCCCTCGGCTGGCTTCCGTCGACTCTGAGCCGGGGTTAAGACCAAGCTTGTAACGAAACAGGTTAGAGTTGTGGACGATTTCAACGTTGACAGTCTGGCTCTGCAAACGACGACAAAAATATAGTTTCAGTTTGTGCACCAGTCGAAATTTTCAGGGTCGGCGGTATCGCGCAGTGGCCACGTTTGGGTCTTATTGAGCGAATGAACAGAGTTTTTCCGGCCATTTGATGAGAGAGATTCTCGCGTTCTATCCTTCTTGCTTCAGGACTATGGCGCAGGCGTCTTCACACTGAATGGTGCCGAAAGTCTGGGACTGACTATCGTCAAAGACATCGGGTATTAGGTATGGCCGTCGGAGGTAAGGCGGCGCATACTGGACGAAAATCGTTTAGTTCCGGAGAGTGCCGTGGCATATTCAACTTTGGGCCAAGCTGCAGCATTTCACTTGCGGAGAGATGGGCTGATTGTCGCTGTTCCGCCTAGGATTGCGGAACTGTACACCTGTCTGCAGGACAACCCCGGAGATCCGCAGATTCTGTCCAACCTCGCCACAGCCATCGATTCAGAGGCAGGCGTCAATCTAAGGCTCCGGGAGGGGCTCTACGATTTCGTCAGAGAACGGCAGCGTCCTTCGCCGCTCCACCTCCAGGTGCTCGGTCCCGATCAGGATCCTGACGCTTTCAAACTCCAGGCCGCTTTCAACCGCACCCTACGGATCGCGCTGGCTATGCGCGGCGGCGTCAGTCTTGCGGTGTGGATTGGCGGTTGTGTGGCGGAACTGGACATTCTCCGACGCCTCCGGATTTACAAGTCCGATGTCGACACGGATCGGGCCGGAGAAGCACTGGTTGCTTTCTACCTCAGCGGGAAGGAGGGACTGGCGGACGATCCCCTTGCGGCACCGGTGCTGCGGCGTGCCCAGGCCTATGCTTCGTTGCTGGCGGACGCCCGCTACGACAAGGTGGAGTTTGACATCTTGGCTGGAGCGAGTGCAGGCGGCCTCAACTGCATCCTTTACTCCGTGGCACAAATGGTGGGCGCTGCGCCTGACGAAACCATCTTGGAAACCTGGCGGAGTGACGGTGGGCTTCAGGAACTGATGCGCCCGCCGGGGCGGGGCCGGGTAAAGTCCATCCTCCAGGGTAACGAGTACTTTTTCCCCAGCATCTACAGGGCGCTGAGTCAAATTTACCGTGATGATCACCGGCACCAAGCCCTGATTCCCGAGCATCTAACCATCGACCTCGCCGCCACTGTCCTGGACAGCGAGCCCTCCCGGAACCCTGAGGTAGATGAGGGACGGGGAAGCTTCCACTTTGAAGGGCGGCAAAGCACCAACGCGGAAATGGCAAAAGCGTCATTGATGGGCAACCGGATCCCGACTAGGAACGGCGCCAGCAATGGAGGACGCGGACCCGGCACAGGTGACGACGCCTACGATGCGACGGTACTTCCTCCTGGCGTCACCGAAGATCTGGCCCGTCTTGCCTATGCAGCCCGGGCGACGTCGTCGTTCCCGGGAGCGTTTGAGCCAGCCACTATCTACTCGCGGGAAGACAAAGGCGGACAGCGCCTGCTCCCTCGCCCGGAGCTGCCGGACATGCGGCATGCCTTCGGCTCGCACCGTGCGGCCTCCTGCCCGGCGGATAAGGCCATGTTCCACGTGGTGGACGGTGGAGTTTTCGACAACATCCCCATTGGCAGGGCGCTGACGGCCGCGCGTGGGCGGCTCTCTGAGCGTCCTGCGCATAGGGCGCTCCTCTACCTTGATCCCGATACCGTCAGAGATTCGACGACAGTCAGCCGCGGTGAGGATCTGTCGCAGTTCATGGACGCCGTCACTGCCTCCGTGCTCCGGCTGAAGCGCCGCGAATCGCTGGACTCCGAGGTCAACGATTACGTTGAGTACGTAAATGTCCTTTCTCTAAACCTTGGGCGCTCGGAGGTTTTGGCTGCCGTGCTGTCCGACGGCTGGTCGAAGGAGATTGGTGTAGAAAGGCGTCGCGCCTACGTTCGCTATCGAGCCACATCGGACGTGGACCGGCTAACGCAACTCCTAACGCGGCCTGGCGAGTGGCAGGTTGCCTCTACGGTGAATGGCCGCCGCAACTTCCGGGCATTTGGCAGCGAAGAACTCAGCGGATTCGATGCCAAAGTAATGCAGGAATACCTGGCTATTTCCCGGCAGGACGAACATGCCGCCCCGTTCCAGCTGATCACCAACGACGCGCAAGCCTTACTCGATGCTGCGCAGTGCTCCTTCGCCTGGCTTCGCCGTATGGAAGTGGAGTCCTTTCCGGAGAACCTGACCAACACGCTGACGCCCTTCGACAAACTGCGCAAGGGCGTGTACGACGTCATCAACAGAGCTATCACGGCACGCGACAAGGCCTACTGGGCAGTGCTCGAAGGCTCCTCTGGTGGCGACATTCTTCACGACAAAATCATTTCGGCATGGCTATCAACTGCGGAAACAGGGCGTTTGGAACTTACACGCTCCTGGACCGACCTGGAAACCCATTTCATAGCACTCCTCGAATACAGCCAGAACCTGACAATCCGGGCAGAAGATACTAATCGGGCGGAGCCTGAACTTCGTGGATGGCTTGAAACACCCTGGCGGGACCTCACCCAGATGGCGTTGACCCGCAGGCCCGACGGCAGCGTTTTCGGAGTCCGGGATTTGGCTCCAACCCTTGCTGCGGCTGGCATTCCGCCAGTGGTCACAAGAATCCGCTACTGGCGGATAGCCAGCGATGAACAGCCGGGGTCTGCTGTTGATTACAGGTTGTTGAAGGCCGGGGAGAACCGTAGCATAGTCGGGTTAGCCCTGAAGAACATCCAGCCCGGGCATCAGGTCCCGGCACACCTCTTGGAACCCGACCCGGCCAACGTGCCGTCGCGCTTCAAGCTGGCCGGCAACTCCATGGCTAACTTCAGCGGCTTCCTGTCTAAAGAGTGGCGAGAGAACGACTGGTGGTGGGGACGGCTGGACGCAGCCTCCGGTATTTCCCGCTTCCTAGAAACGCTGTCCACGGACGAGGCCCCTCGCATTCCGGAATTGGACGGCGACAAGGAACAGTTTGACGAGAGTGCGGGCAAGGCCCCCCGCGGCTCACAAAACCGCGTGTCTTGGCTGCAAGACCGGCTGGTAGAACAGCAGTTCAAGATTAAAGACCCGTCCTCGGAGAGCAGGAGGACGGCGCGGCAGTCCGTCCGCGCCGGCGTCGACGGGCCATCCGACCTCAGCGCCTCGTACCGACTCCTCCTGATGTCCCGGGGCCTGCGGGTGCTCTGGCGGGCCCGGCCAGGCGGTACTGTGACCACTGCACTGGGCTGGCTCCTGCACATACTGTTCGTTCCCGTCTTCGTACTCTTACCAGCCATCGTTCACCCCGCCCGAATGGCCTTCATCCTGGGTTTCACTTACGCGAGTCTCTGGGTTCTTGCTCGACCGGAAAATGTAGGTTCTGGAATACAGCTGATACTTTTGTGGCTACTGCCCCTTGCTGTCCTTCTAGTGATTATGGGGGCAGCCACGCTCACCCGCGGGAAGCGCCGTTGGCGTGCCGTCCTTGGCGAACTTCCCGAAAATTCGACTCTCCTGGCGGAGTGCCGGGGTTACAGTAATACAGCGGCAAAGAAGGCCTGGCTGGGTCAATGGGCTACAGTGCTCCTGCTGGTGCCCTTTGTACTGGCCGTAAACCAGGCCAGACCGCGGATGACAATCGTATGCCTAGTCTTCATGCTCGCGCTCTTTCTCATGACCCAACAGTGGGCAAATTCCGTGCCAGCATTGAACCACCAGAAGAATCCGCGGCTTGATCAAGTGCTGGCGGCGGCCGGACTGGTGATGGCCGTCGGCGTGCCACTAGTCACCGAGCTCACAAATTGGTCCCTCCCACACAACTGGTTAAGCCTGATTGTGCTCGCGGGCGCCCTACTGGTGGTGGCACTGGCGCTCACCATCGGTTGGCTGACGGTGGCGGGAACCCTGATGGCAGCCCTTGTGGCCTCAGCGGCCGGGACCTTGATCTCTTGGATCTCCTGGATAGTTCTTGAAGCACTCCAGCTTGGCCTCTTGGAGCGGACAACTCTCTCCCTGTTTTTCGCCTTCGTGGCGTGGGGTCTGGTGCTCTGGTGGATGCCGGAGAATCCGCGGATGGTCCTTACCTGCTGCGATGCGGTGGTCACCGTGCCCCCTCCCGTAAACCCGTGAGGAAATCATCCCGACGAGCTGGCCAAGGAGCTACCGCATACTGCGCCTTCGACTGACTCAGATGAGAGCCGACCGTCGCACAGCTTTGGCACCAAAATTGCAGAGGATCGTCCGTGCCGGGATTTGCAGAAACCACTCCCTGGGCGGCCCCAGGAGCTGCGGCTCGGGAAATGGGTGACCCTGCAGCGCCTGTCCTGGAAGAAGACGACCAAGTATCTCAGCACAGCCCACACGGAATGATTCACGAACAACTTGTGGAGGCTTTAAAGCACCTTCCGGGGCTTGTTCTTGCGATAACCAAGGGCCTGGTTGAAGGCGCAGACGAGAATCGAGGTGACCAATACATGTTTGTTGAGCACCCCGTGCCACAAGTAATCGCCGTTGCTCTTGACATCGGTGACACCACGACCGCCGCCAACGCGGCGGCGCTGCTGCACGAACTCGGCGAACGAAGCTACATCGACTTGGCAGACATGGTGGCAGCATTAGGGCAGCGCTGAGATGGTGCCTTTGGGCGGCAAGACAGCTGCTTTAGCTTCGAGGCGATCTGAGGCTGACGGGCAGGCCACCAGGTCTTGGGAGACCATCTCATCCACCTGGTGGTGGGTGCAGTCATCACGGTCACCATCGTCAGGGGCGGCAACGGGCCTGATAAGGCGGTCAACAGCTACCTTCAGGCGCTACAGAACGGTGAGGCTTCGAAAGCGATGGCTTTGTCCGATCCCGGCGTGGCCAACGATCAAAGGGTCCTGCTTACAGACCAGGTTTACGGCAAAGCTAGAAAGCGCATTGACGCCTTTGAAATTGTTTCGACGACAGTTTCTGAAGACCACGCCACGGTGGTCGCGGACCTGCATCAAGATGGCCGTAAGCAGCAGACGAACTTCAACCTTCGCAAGGCGAACCCCGGGCTCTTGGACGATCACTGGAAGATGGAGTCCTCACCGCTGGGGAGCCTGACCGTCACCTCGGACACCCCGGTGCAGACCGTACTGGTCAACGGCCAGGAACTTAACGTCGGCCTTTCAGGCAGCATTACTGGTGCTACCAGCGTGAGTTTCCCAGCTTTACCTGGAGAGTACACGGTGGAATTGCCGTCCTCGGAAAAGTATCTGACGGCACCGAAGTCAACCACGTTAGTGGTCATTGGGGGCGCGCAGGCCCCACCCGCCGCCAGCCTCAAGGTGGAGGCCTCTGAGGCCCTCAAGTCTGAAGTCATGGCACAGGTCGACGCCCATCTTGCCGACTGCGTTAAGTCGACCGAGGCACAGCCAGCCAATTGCCCGCTCAATAACTACAGTTCATCGCGCTATTCACGAAACTTTCACTGGGCACTCACGACGAAGCCCAAATTCAGCCTGAGCAAGGATCCCTATGGCTCTTCCCCCTGGCGTCTTCGTACGCAGACTCCCGGGAAAGCCACAGTCAGCTACGAAAGGGATAACTCATATGGGTTTGGAATAGCTGGCTGGAAGCCCACAACGGATACAATCTCGGTTTCCATGAGCGCCGGTGTCACTCTGGAGGGCGGCAAAGTGAAGCTGACCTACAGCAACTACTAGGAAATATCCGGCCGCCGGACACTGCGCTGGCGGCGGTGTAAGCAGCCCCCCAAAAAAGAGACCCTTCCCGGGTTTCAGTGAACTGGTCCCCGAAAGTCGGACGGGTAAGGAAGAGCCTAAGTTGCTTGGGGTTGAGCACGTACGACCTGCTCGAGGAGCGGGGCCTGCTCGGTGACGGGCTGGAAGTTCAGGAGTACACCGAAATCCATTCCTGGGTGGAAGACCTCACGCGGTACACGGTGGTCCACTCCCGGCGGTCGCGGTCCTGTTCGTGGAAACCCGGCCGGTGGATGCCATGGTGTTCCACCACGACCTGCTGGGCGCCGACGATCCAAAGGCCTTCTTCAGACTCAGGGGCTAGCAGGCAGAGGGCGCTGTGCGCGGTGGCGTAAGCCGAGCCTTCCGTGCGAACCGCCCAACAGATACTGTTGGGTTATGGAAAAGCAGCGGAAGGCCATAGAGCAGACCGTGATCCTGAAGGGCGATGGCCGGGAGACCACGGTCAAAATGCGGAACGGTGTCATCCTTCTCCCGAAGGGGTTCAAAGTGACGCCCCGCCGTGCCGTTCGCCGGGGCAAGGCCCCCGCCAAAACGGTCACGGTCAACCTGGCCGGCCTGAAGGACGCCCCGGACTACGGCCCGCGGGCTATCACGCAGCGCCTGGTAAATGCGCTCGGCAACAACGCCGTGGCGGCCCTGCTCGGTGTCAACAAGGACAGGCCCGGCCGGTGGGTATCCGGTCAGGATGCACCGAACGAAGAAAACCGTGCACAGCTCGCGGACCTGGATGCCCTGGTGGGCCACCTGCACAGTGCGTTCACCCCGGCCCAGGCCAGGCTGTGGCTCGAAGGCCAGGACCCGCATCTGGGTGCCCGCCCCATCGATGTGTACCGGCTCGAAGGCGCCGCCCCGGTGATCGAGGCGATCCGGGCCTTCGAACAGGGAGCGTTCGCCTAGGTGGAGTTCTGGCGCGTCCTCAACTGGCACCCCGACGCTTCAAACCCGGCGGAGAACGGGCACCCGCTCTTCATCTGGCCGCGGCAGGGAGCCGGCAGGGTGGACGACCCGGACCGGGAATACACAGTGCTCTACGTGGGTGACTCGGCTGAAGGCGCGTCGGCGGAAGCGTTCGGCCGGTACCCGGTGTGGACCTCCGACATCCTGGCCCCGCCGCCGGGGACACCATACGGCACCCGGAAGGCGCTCGTGAAGTACGAGGGGGATCCGCCGATCCTGGACCTGGACGACCCGGAGGCGCTGCAGGAATGGTCGCTGCGCCCCAGCAACGTTGTCTCCCGCGACCGGACCTCCACCCAGCAGTGGGCACGGTCCATGTATGAAACCGGAGACTACGCCGGCCTCTCCTGGTGGTCCTATTACGAGCCCCGCTGGGCCAGCTTCGGACTGTGGGACATTACCGGCCTCACGGTAGCCGGCGATCCTGAGCCACTGACCATGGCCCACGATGCCGTTCAGGATGCAGCTGCACTTATCAGGCGAGTCATCAGCTAGGCCTGCTGGGGCCTAAAAACAGGGGGGATGCCATGACGCGTTACGAGAAGATGGGCAAGCGCGAGGCGGCTGCAGCGCTGCAAGAGTTTCTTGACGAGCGGCCGCGGGCGCTGGAAGCACTCACGGAGTTCCTGTCTGAGCGCGGCGGGGAGGCCGTTACCCTCGATGAGTCAGTGGACAGCCTCGTACCGCTCTGGCGCTGGGTAAAGTCAGTGCTCACTGAGCAAGAGGCAGGCGCCACTCTGCCGGAGTCTGATGCACCGTCGTGGCTCCGCTATGGTATCGGCACGGAGCCGACGCTGTCCCCGGAGTCAGTGGCTATTGTCGACGCAGTGATTTCATACCTCTGTCGCGTTGTGGAGCGGGGCGCCCCGCGGGCCCGCTGGCGTGTAGGGCACCATCGCATCAAGTCGTATATGTGGCAGAACCACCCGGTGCTAGCCAGTGACGGTGAGGAAGTAGCGCTGGCCCAGATGGTTCCCGGGACTGCGCGCGGTCAGGTCAGCGGGAGTGTGCCCTCCGCTGATGACAAGCTGGCTCGCACGGCCGCGGCGCTGATCGAGGCACTGAACGGCGGCAATGAGGACATGGTCGCCGAGGACGAACCGATCGTTGAGGTTGAAGACCTGGCCGATGACGAGCTCCGCGGCCGCGAGCTTGAAGTGTCCTTGCGAGAGGACATCGTCCACGAGCACAACCGGGTGGTGGGCCGCATGATCAAGGCCCTCAAGCAAGAGGACGGCATTACCCGCGTCATCCGCGAGGACCATGAAGTGCTCCTCGTCGCCACAACGGACTGGAGCACCGACCGGCTCCATGAATGGGTCGCCGGCTACCTTGAGGAAAACGTCCGCGACTGAGCCGCCAGATTGATCAGCGGCGTTGCAGCCACCGGGCGTAGAGCTCGCCGCTGTTCTTCATGAGCCATCCCGTGACTGGGCAAGGGCTGCCGACATCTCGTCAGTCGTCGAGGTCGAAGTCCAGGTCCAGGTCTTCGAGGGAGTGGAGTTCCCGCCACGTTTCGGTCACCCGTGCGCTTGGTAGGGCTGCCGCGTTGAACACGTTTGACAGACGCGCTGGTATGACGCCAAGGACGAGCAGTTCGGCATACTCTGGTCAGGATCATCCCGAGTCGGAGGAGAAGGTTTGTTGTGGCAACTGATTGGGCCCATCTAGCGGCTTATGGCGGGGAGTACTTCGAAGACTTCGTGGCGGCCTGTCTCCTTCAGCGATTCCCAAAGGGATGGCATACGAAGCCGGGAAGAGGAGACGGAGGCGTTGACTTCTTGCACCCCACCCCGAATGGGTACGTCATCTACCAAGTCAAGAAGTTCGCTGGTCCCCTCACCACGTCCCAGGAGACACAGGTGAAGAACTCATGGGCACGGTTCAACAAGAAATACGTCGACAAAGGTAAGAAAATTGCTCGATACCATCTTGTGACAGCCTGGACCCCCACTGACAAGGCTCGGGAGTGGTTCATCGGAGACGTGACATCCGCGGCGCTCTTCGAACGTCAGTGGGAAGGGACCGCGTTTCTCAACGGTCTAGCGGGTGACTTTCCTGGTACGTTCGCTCACTTCTTTGATGGCCCCAATCCGTTAGAGCGACTCGTCACCCAGAAGGCCATGCTGGCAAGCGTGCCACCTTCAGAAGCCGAATCCATGAGTTTCGTTGATTCCGTTACTGATCGGCATGCGGTATTGCAGGACCTACTGGATGTCACGAGCCCCCATTACTTTGTGAATCCGTCCATTCGGATGGCGAACGCTGACGGTGGGATTCCGTTCCCAACTGGGGAACCAGGTGTTGTGCATCGGTTCGAGGCTATTGACGACCGTCGCTACCGCGTCATTAGCATAGTGCCGAAACACTCGCAGGCCACGGAGATCGACCCAATTACGATCCACATCAATTTTCAGCCTGTACCAGGAACGTCGGAAGAAACCGAGCTGTTCGAATGGCGGACTTGGGGGGTGCCGTTCCAGAGCGTGACAGCAGAGACGTTTCAATCAGGGGGACCGCTCAGCGATGAGACACCGATGACTGGGACTCTGCAGATGATTCCGGAGGCTCGTTCTGACCAGAGCTGGCCTCCCATGAATCTGGAACGCGACGGCGTGCGCGACGATCACATCGACTTCGACGTCACGACCGTGACGCGAGGGATCGTGGGGGAGGGAATCCGGGTCGTAGCAGAAAGCGCCTCCAAGATCCTGCAAATTGAGCTTCGGCTCAGTTCCAGCGGAGCAGGATCAACTCAGAGTATTGACCTGACCGGGATAGCAGGCAAACTACCGACCGAGGTGGAACCGCAGCTTCGTTTGCTTGTCGGTGGTGAGATGCCCACCCGATACGTGTTTCGCGCCGAGGGGCAGGTCCTGTCTGTTGTATCCCTGGACGACGTCGAATGGATGCGTGCTCTGCACTCGCTCGCGCAGGATCTCGCAACTCTCCAAGCGTTCGTCCTGGAAAAGGAGATTGTCTTCCCCACGCTTCGAGAGATCCACCCAGACCAGAGAACATATATCGCACATCTTGCGGCTGTCGTCCGCGGGGAGCCGCAAGAAGTGCCGTGGTCCAACCTGACGCTTACGGCCGAAAGGGATAAGCCAGAGGAGTTCCAGCGCTTCACGGGACGCGGTCATTTGGTTATCGCCGGGCTCCCGACGGCGTTCACCTTAGGACAAGATGAGTATCGGCTTATTACACCGATTCAGCACGTGTACTCTCACCCGAGTGCGCCCGCAGGATTTGATTTTGCAGTCGTTCGGAAGGGGGACGAGCTGACTTTGGTGGAGGGCCCGCATAGCAAATTGACGCTGTCCCTTCCGTCCGAGGCCTTCTCGGAGCCATACGTTTGGATTCAGTAGCCTGCTAGGCAACACCTATCCAATTTTCCTTGGCCGCCAAGCTCACAGCTAGTGAGAAGTAATGGAAAAGTCGTGGCGCGACTAGGCAGTCAGCGGTCGCGGTTCACCCGCAGCCTTCGATCAGGGATGCGCCTGCCTCCCTGGGCCCAACAATCGCCAGCAAAATCAAGGCCCGCAAACACCCAAACCTCATCCCGATCTGGGACGACATCATCGGCCAGGTCATCGCCATACGCGCTCCCCGCAACGAATGGCTCAACTGGCATGACCTCCTCCAACCCGGCACACCCCTTCCCGACCGCCTCCGCAGCATCCACGAGCAATCCGAGGTCACCCAAGGCCTCTCCGAACTCCGCATCATGGACGCCATCCTTTGGTGCCACGGCCGCGAACTCGGCTACAAGGGCAGTCGCAGCGCGAAACCGGCGCAGACCGAACAATAGACCGCGCCCAGTAGGGAGCATCAGTTAAACACGTTGCTGGCGTTCAGGCTCGTTCGTTTAAGGCGGTGGCGCGAGCAAAGCCTCATTCGTACGGAGCGAGAGAATCTTCTGTTCCGTAAAGAGCGTCCCTTTGGCCGCGGACACATGAAGCGGCGTTTCCCGCTGAAGGTTGGGCTATCAACCAGCAGCCGTGGCCCGTCGTTGTTCGGTGGACCTGGGCCTGTTGTAAGCGGAGGCAGTAAAATGCCAAGAGCACTTTAGCCGAGAACAAAGGAACCCAGTGCGAATCGTCTCGTGGAACTGTTCCATGGCGTACTACAAGAAACGCCACCTGATCGAGGCGCTGCAGCCCGACGTCGTCATCCTCCAAGAGGTCGCCAAGAAAGACATTTTCGCGGCAGAGCAACCCTTCGCGGCATGGACCGGCAGCAATCTGAACAAAGGTCTCGGAGTTATTGGATTCGCCAACGCTCGCTACAAAATGTCAGAACACGCGGATCCCAATTTGCCCTGGCATCTTCCCTTTTCGATCGACGGCCTCAACGTCGTTGCCCTATGGGCGCATCAGTTGAATCGCGAGCTAAGGTATGTTCGCGTGACCCATGAGATAGTCGACCGCCACGCTGGCTTCCTCGCTGGCGGCGGGGCGTTGCTGATGGGGGACTTCAACAGCAACACGGTCTGGGACAGGGCGCATCCCAAGAGGAACCACAGCATGCTCGTCGAAAAGCTTGCTGGGCTTGGACTCAGCAGCGTGTACCACCGCGACGCGGTGAACGAACAAGGGGCGGAGCCGACGAAAACGTACTTTCACACCCGGAACCTCCGATTCGGGCATCACATTGACTACGCATTCCTGAGCGACGGCATCCCGGCCGACCTCCGAGTAGGGGGTTCCGTAGACTGGTTGGCGCATAGCGACCACATGCCGCTGATCTTGGACATCGCCTAGAAACATGCGGTTTTCCAGGCGCCGAAGCCTGCTCAGTGGCCTTTGTTCGCGCGGCACCGAATTGCCGGCGGCAGGTGAAGGTGAAGACTTGTCGAGCCCCACTTGGACTGACCTTCCGGTCTTTCCTGCGGGTGTAGAAAAGGACCATCTTGCCTGTCCTTGAGGATCCGGGACCAGGCCAATGCCGCCGGGGAAATAATGGAAAGGGGAATGGTCCTCAGGACCAAGTAGCCTGTCCATCTACAGACCCGACAACTTCCAGGACCTGTCAACAAGGGACTCCGCACGCTTTGTGCGGTGTCCCTTGTGCGTTGGGGGCAGGTCATGTGGATCCGGCGCCCGGGACAGGCGATGGCGCAGCGGAGCCCACGGGACGGTCGAGGCCCGGCACGTTCATCCGGCAGCTCATCTTGCACCGAGGTACGCGCGAAGGCAGTCTTCTCCCGCCGATGGCGGCATCTGAACATAGTCCACGGTCCCGCGCGAGCCGGTGGACGTAGGTGGATAGGGTCCAGGACGGTGCCCCTCGCCGGCTCGCGGCCCCAGTGAAGGCGGCCAGTGGGGTGGTTCCCAGTCCTGGTGTTCGCTTTTGTATTTGCGCCCTGATGGTGAGACCCAGCCGGGCGGCTCATTCTTTGTTGCCGGCGTCGGTTTCCAGCCGCTGGCGTGTTTGAGGCTGTGGTGCCGGCGACATGGCTGTCCCAGGTTGCTGATCCCGGTGGTTCCGCCGTGATGCCAGGCCAAGAGGTGGTCTGCCTCGTTGTCCAGGGAATGGTTGCTGCAGCCGGGGAACGGGCATTTGCCGTCGCGCATCCGTAGCCAGTTCCGCATGGCCTTCGTGAGCCGGTAACTCGTGCGGCCGATTTCCAAGGGTGCCCCATCCCGCGGATCGACGAGCACCCTGTGGAACGAGTCAGCTCCGTTGGCCACCAGATCCCGTGCCATGGAGGCTGGGATGGGTCCGTACCCGTCGAGCATCGCCGGCTCCTCGGTCACCCCGAGCAGGGAGAAGATGGGAACGGTGATCAGGACCTCCGCCCGGGGCGTGGGGATATCGGCAAGACCGGGTGCCCCCGCCCTAGCCCCAGTCCCGCTGCTTCCGATGCTGTTGCGGCAGCGCGTGCAGCCGCTGTCGCTTCGAAGGGCTGCCGCGGCGAAGACGTCTGCCCTCAACTGCGTGAGCGTCCGGTCCTCCTGGGGATCCTGCAGGCCCCGCGCGATGGCGGTAATGCGGTTCCAGATCGCGGCCGCCTGGTCCGCAGGCAGGTAGGCGGACATCCGCGCCATGCCGTCCTGCTCCGGGGTAAATTCCAGGCACCTGTCCTCGACGCCCTTAGCGTGGCGTTTTTCGATGCTGTCCGGGTGGTGGCGTTCCCGCCAGGTCCGGGCTTTCCGCCGGAACCTGTAGGCGGGCATCTCGCCGGCCGGGCAACCGCAGGCAGGATTGGGCGCGTCAGCATCGAGGAAGTGGGCTTCCAGTGCCTTTGCTGCGTCGCGGTCAAGGGTGGCGGTCTCGTTCACCATCACCCTGGCGTGCTGCCACGAAACCGTTCCCGCCTGAAGGGCTGCAAGGGTGCGTGGCAGAGACGTTGACAGAGCGTAGGACTGCTCCAGCAGCGCACCTGCGGCCCGGTCGCCGATGGCCAGTACGCAGCCTACCTCGGCCGCTATTGCCATTTCCTGCGCCTGGACCGGAATGTACAGAGGTGCCGCCGACCGCGCCGAGTCCGCATATGTAGCGGCTGCCTCCGCCTTCAACGCCGCAATCCGAGCCTCGGCCCGTGCGATCCCCGCAAGGATGTCCAAGCATCCGTCAGCAACGACAGCCAGAGGGTCGGAGTCCGAGGGCGACCCGCAACCGGATTCAGCCACCTCGTGGCGAAGCATGGCAACGGCGGCGTCTATCGCCTCAAACGCCTTTGCCACCGCTTCGCTTGCCATGTACTCATTATGGAAAGGGGGTCTGACATTTTTGCGTGAGTGTAATCTCGCTGCTGGGCCCGATGACGAGCCAATCATTTTCAGGACATAAATCGAGGAGTGCAGCTTCGTCGTACATCGTCGCGTACCGCCCAGTCGGTCAGGCCGTCCACGGCCATTACATCGGCTTAAAGTTCCAGAAGGGCTTCGAAGGCCTGTCTGAGGGGCGCAAGTAGGAGATTGAGAACTGGAACTTCCGGTTTCTCTTGGGGTATATGTACATCTGAAACATCAGAGATGTACATTTACTGCATGTCGACCATCAACATCACGGACGCGCGATCACACTTGCCGGAGCTCATCGAGAGGGCTGAATCTGAGCCGGTATTTATTGAGCGCCGCGGACATCGGGCAGCCGTATTAGTATCGCCAGAGCGCTACGAGAAGATGCTTGATGCATTGGAGGAAATCGAAGACATTGCAGCGTTCGACGCGGCAATGGCGGAAGAAGGCGAGAACATCCCTTGGGCTCAAGTGAAGGCGGACCTCGGCTGGACATGAGCCAATACCGGATCGAGCTGAGACCTGCGGCCGTCCGTGCCTTAAGAAAGGTCCATCCCGAGGACCGCGAACGGATTCAGGGTGCGATCGCGCTCCTAGGTCAAGACCCGCGGCCGCCCAAGGCAATCGCCTTGAGCGGCCGTCCCGGTTATCGGGTCCGTATTGGTGACTATCGGATCATCTACACGATCCAGGACGATGTTCTCCTGGTTCTGGTCCTCAACCTGGGGCATCGGCGGGATGTTTACCAGAAGTGAGGTCGGCCCGGTGTGCAAAGCATTAGGCGATAGCTCGGCGGTTGATACGTGCGCGCTCCGCCCCACGGATAATCAATTCGCCGGCGACCCCAAGGCCTAGCAGCATCAAAAAATTCCCGTTCCGGGCAGAACTCGCGGCAATGTACGTGTTCTGGGCAGCAGTGACAGCGGCGATGTCATTGGCGTACCAGCCGTTGACAACTGTTTGCTGCGGGGCGCCCTTGGTCTCGCCGTTGTTCATGGTGTTCTTTAAGTCAGCCGCGCTGAGCTCCGACTTCCAATCGGAAGGGCTGCTGCCGCTCTGAAAGGCGGGGTTGTTGACGATCCATGTGATGATCAGCAGCAGGCCCAGCACCGAGCCCAGAATGATCCGGGCGCCGTTGGCCGAACGGAGCTTCGTTAGCTTCAGCCGCTTGGCTTTCAGCGGCGGTGCGTGGTCCGGTGTCGGCGGTACCTCCGGCAACGCGTTTCCACTGGTAGTTTCGAAAGTAGTCATTTCCCCATTTTCATAGTGTTATTGCAACCGCCTGTTGGCGGAAATCTCTTGAGCTACGCCCGTGCCTCGGCAAACCGCGGCGCCATCGATTCCATCTGTTCCATGACCAGCTTGATTGCCTCCGGCTGCTTGTCCGGCGGGTATCCAAACCGCACCAGTAGCCGCTTGATCGACGACCGCAGCTTTGCCCGCACGTCATCGCGGACGGTCCAGTCCGTCCGCACGTCGCGGCGCATCACAGACACGAGCTCGCGTGCGATATCAGCCAGGACACCTTCGCCTTGTACCTCCACCGCCGACTCGTTTTGAGCCACGGCGTCGTAGAACGCCAGCTCATCGGAATTCAGCGGGGGAGTGAACTGCTGACCGCGTTTACCTTCCGCGGCCACCTCACGCGCCAACTCCACCAGCTCGGCGATGACCTCAGCTGACGTCAGCTGCTGGTTCGTGTACTTTTTCATCAGTTCCGTGATCCGCTCCGAAAATGCCCGTTGCCGGATCACGTTGTTCCGCGTAGACGCTGCCGACTCGTCGGCAATGAGCTTCCGCAGCGCTTCGATGGCCAGCTGCGGGTTCCGTGCCTTCTGCGTCTTGGCGATGAATTCCGGAGTCAGGTCGTCCAGCGACGGCTTGGGCATGCCGGCTGCCTCGTAGATGTCGAGCACCTCGCCCGAGGACGTCGCCGAAGCGATCAGGTTCCCCAGCAGGCGCTGAATTTCTTCAGGAACTGGCTCGCCGCTGGCCTGCCGGTCGGCGGCGTCGTACTTCGCCATCCAGACGCGGATCTCCTCGTACACCTGGATCTCGGGACGCAGCTCAGCCAGTGTCTCGGAGCCCGAGCACAGCGCCCACGCACGGGATAGCTGGCTGGAGAACTTGCGGTACTTCGCGGCAAGCGACTCTTCCCCCTCAGCCGGCTGGTTACCGGGCGAACCCGGGCTGCGCAAGTAACTGACCGCACCGGTGACGGCGTTCAGGAATGCCTTGGGCCCACCTTTCATCAGCACGGACTTCCAGTCGTAGCCCGCCAGCAAGGAACGCAGCGACTCCACCAAGGACAACGTCAGGCCAACAGCCTCATCAATGTTTTTGCCCACCGGCTTATTCGCCCGGTCCGACTGCGTGTACTCGCCCAGCGCCTTGGCCAGGTTCTCGGCCAGGGGCGCGTACGCCACCAGCAGCCCGTCCTCCTTGCCGCGGAACGTGCGGTTCACGCGTGCCAGCGTCTGCATCAGCAACGCGCCCTTGAGCGGACGGTCCAGGTAAAGCGTGTGCAGAGGCGGGGAATCGTAGCCGGTGAGCATCATGTCCTTGACGATCACCAGCTCCAGCTCGTCGTCCGCGTTTTTGAGCCGCTCTTTCACCTGAGCATTCAACGAGTCCCGCCGCACGTGGTCGGAAACGGGCGGCACATCAGTCGCGTCGCCCGAGTACACCACCTTGATCTTGCCCTTGGAGAGGTCGTCCGAATGCCAGTCCGGCCGCAGCTCCACAATCGCTGAGTACAGCTTCGCGCAGATCTCGCGCGTCCCGCCCACGATCATCGCTTTGCCCGGCGCCTCAATGAACTTGCCCATCCGGTTACGCCGGTTCTCCCAGTGCGCCACCAGGTCAGCGGCCAGCGCCGCAATGCGCTGCGGCGCACCATAAACAGCGTTGACGACGGCGACGCTCGCCTCGATGCGTGCCCGCTCGGTATCGTCCAGGCCGAGTGTCACTTCATCGGCGGACTTGTCCAAGTCATCCTCGGTGACATCCGAAGACAGCCCCACTTTGATCAGCCGCGGCTCAAAGTAGACGGGAACCGTGGCTCCGTCTTCCACCGCCCGTGACAGATCGTAGACGTCGATGTAGTCGCCGAAGACATCCTGGGTGTTGCGGTCATCAAAGGAGATTGGCGTACCGGTGAAGGCGATCAAAGTGGCATGGGGGAGCGCATCGCGGAGGTGACGGGCATAGCCGTCCAGGTCGTCGTAGTGAGAGCGGTGGGCCTCGTCGACCACGACAATGATGTTGCGCCGGTCGGACAGGAGCGGGTGGTCGGCGCCGGCGTCCTTTTCGGACTTGCTGCGGCCGAACTTCTGCAGCGTAGTGAAGTAAATGCCGCCGGTAGTCCTGTTGCTCAGCTCGTCCCGCAGTTCCGAGCGCCGTTTGATCTTTTTGGGAGACTCTGCCAGAAGCAGGCTGCGGTCAAAGCCTTCGAACAGCTGACCGTCCAGTTCGTTCCGGTCGGTGATGACAACGACGGTCGGGTTCTTCAACTTTGGCTGACGGGCCACCATGTTCGCGTACAGTTCCATCTCCATGGACTTGCCCGAACCCTGGGTGTGCCAGACAACGCCGGCCTTGCCGTTGCTTTCCACAGCCTGGATAGTGCTGGCCACTGCCTTGGTCACGGCGTAGTACTGGTGCGGCTTGGCGATGCGTTTGGCCAGCCCGCCCGAGCCCTGGTCAAAGGCTGTGAAGTTGCGGGTCAGCTGGAGGAATCGCTCCTGGTTGTAGAGGCCATCCAGTGCGGTATCCAGTGCGGTGACGGCGTCCCCGTCGAGCATGAAGCCCTGGGGAACGGGCACGCCGTCATCGTCCACGTTCCAGGGTGAGAAGTGGTTAAAGGGGGTGAACGGTGTTCCGTACTTGGCCTGGATCCCATCCGTGGCGAGCGTAAACACGCAGAAGCGGAAAGCCATGGGGAATTCGCGGAGATAGGTTTGTAGCTGTGCGTGGGCGCCCGGGAGGTCTGCGTGCGCGCTGCCCGCCTTTTTTAGCTCGATGATGCCCACGGGCATGCCGTTGCAATAGAGCACGACGTCGAAGCGACGCTTGTAGTCGCCCTCCACGAGTGTGACCTGGTTGACGGCCAGCCAGTCGTTCTGGTCCGGCTCTTGGCTGATGAGCCTGATGGTGGGGTTGGCCTCGTTGCCATCGGAGTCGATGTACGAGTGCCGGTATCCGTCAACCAAATAGCTATGGATGCGGTGGTTCTCAGCCAACGCGTCGTTCGACTTGGGTGCCGCGATTTCCGACAGTGCCTGCTGCAGGTATTGAGCCGGGACCGTCGGGTTGAATCGCTGGAGCGCCGCGAGGAGCCGCGGCCGGATAAACAGTTCGGCCCAGGAATCGCGTTCACCTGTGCCGGGAGCGATGGCTTGCCCCTCTACGGGCTTCCAATCGAGCTCGCCGAGCCGCTCCTTCGCGGCGCCCTCCCAGTCGGCTTCGGAAAAGGCTACTGCTGGTGCTGTCACGGTGATTTCCCCCAAAGTCTTTTGTTGTTCAGCTTACTCAGACGCCGGGCCGGCCAGCTTTATTCGCCATGGCTGCCCGTATGCCTTCACACGCTGGGGTATATGGCTTGAAATTGATGTTGCAGACGGTATCTGCAACCTTGGCACTCGAGTCATTGGCGTTTCTGCAGCCGGCTGCTGCACAAATTTGTTTTGGCCGCCAGCGTTTGGTTGCCCTATCCCGTGCAATCTTGTGCCCGCTCCCGGACGTGCAGAGATCGCGGATCATCGTGAAGTGTTGCAACAACCGTTGCAACACTGGACGGTCTCGGCCCTGTTCAATTTTGCAAATGGCGCTTGCAAGATTTCGAACGGTTCCAGTCCCAATTGTGCAACGCGTTGCCATCATTGCCGGGCGGCAGGGTGCCAATTGGGCAAGCGGCGCTTGCCCAATTGAATCCTCCATCCTTGGCAATAGTGCAACGCATTGAACGGTCATACCCCGGCCTTCTCCATGACTGTTTCCGCGTCCTTGACCCGGAGCTTGCCGGACATGAGCTGGGGGAGGAGGGCATCGCGGGTGGTGGCGAGCTTGGCGTTCTCAATGACGGACCCTGCGACTGCCTGCAGCAGCGGGCCAATACGGCTCTCTACAGAAGAAAGTGCAGCGTCGTCGAATTTCGGAAATGGGAGGTGGTCGAATGTCTTCATCGTTATGGTGTCAAAAACAGAGCCATGGGCTATTTCCTTGGCCCGCTGCGTAGCACGCAGCACAGCGAAGTAAAGGACCCCGGGTGGAACCTTGCCGGGGACAAACCCGTAACAGGACTGGTTAAACGAGGAAGGTGCTGCCAGCCTGGCAACTGCGCCTACGGTTCCCCGAGCTGTGAGAATGACGCTCCCTGACGGTAGCGGTTTCGCCTTAGTACTCGAGACTGCCAGCTGCGTGATCTTTTCATCCGTGTCTGTGATGACACCGAATTCCGCTCCGGTGATGTCTTTGGCCGAGGCCCAGAGTTGATTTCCGTCCCAATATTCTGCTCGTGACCGTTGTGGTGTCCCGCCCAGAAGGGGACTGAGAACTTCACTCATTGGCCGCATGTCGAGACTAGTCGTTGTTTGATCGAAAACTAGACCCGCTAACTCACTCGCTGTGGCAGCGAGCTTGGTGTTGGCGGCGATCTTGTCGTCGAGAGCGCCTAGGATTTCCGCGATTGCCCGTTGCTCAGGCAGCCCCGGTATCCGAACGGGCCAGGATCCCATCGTGGAGAGACTAATTCGGTTCACGGTAGCTCCGTGAATCGTGTGTTGTTCAATGATCCGCTGGAAATCGGGGCTGAGATAGAAATATAGAAGGAAATTCGGGTCAATCACGGCACGGTCGGGCCGGATCAGCGCCATGCGTCTGCCTAGGCAGGCCCGGATTCCCGCAGGCATCAGGGCGGCTTCACCGAGTCGTGTCTCATAGGAAAAGAGGAGGTCGCTCTCGGCTGGTTCGACTCGTTTGGTCCATTTCACAAAATCGGTCTCGGATACATGGTCGGACTGCTGCAGGTCCAGACGGCCCTCGTTCAGGCTGGAAATGTTTAGGAAGTAGGGGCCAGCTTCGATACGTGTGGGCGTCGCGTGCGGCCCGTCGTAGAGTGTGCCGAGGTCACTAACAGTCAATTCAGACATCGACCCTCCCCAACTGCTCATGAACCACAGCGGCCAGCCGCTCGGACTCTTCGAACTGCGCGAAAAGCTCCTTCGATAGCCGTGCGATCTTCTCTTCGATCGGCTCGCCGTCGTCCGCCACCTCGGCAGCCCCGACGTAGCGTCCCGGGGTCAGCGCGTAGTCGGCTGCCTTGATTTCCGCGAGGGTGGCCGAATAGCAGAAGCCCGCTTCGTCGTCGTACGCCAGCCCTGCCTCAACAGCGGAAGCCGAGCCGCGCCAGGCATGGTAGGCATTGGCGATCTTGGCGATGTCCTCGTCCGACAGTGCGCGCTCGGCGCGGTCCACCATGTCGCCGAGGTTCCGGGCATCGATGAACAACACCTGGCCGGTACGGTCCACAGAGCCGTGCGCACCGGCGGTCTTATCCTTGGCGAAGAACCACGTGCACACCGGGATGCCGGTGCTGCGGAACAGTTGGGTAGGCAGCGCAACCATGCAGGAGACGAGATCGGCCTCCACCAGCTGGGCGCGGATCTCGCCTTCGCCGCCAGAGTTGGAGGACATGGAGCCGTTGGCCATGACCACGCCGGCGCTGCCACCCGGTGCCAGCTTCGAAATGATGTGCTGGATCCAGGCGTAGTTGGCGTTGCCGGCTGGCGGGACGCCGTATCTCCAGCGCGGATCCGATTCGGAACGGGCCCAGTCCTTGATGTTGAAGGGCGGGTTGGCCATAATGAAATCCGCGCCGTTGGTGCCGCTCAGTTCCGGGTGCTGATCGCGGGCGAACGTGTCGCCCCAGCGCGAGGCAAGGTTGGCGTTCAGGCCGTGGATCGCCAGGTTCATCTTGGCCATCCGCCAAGTGCGCTCGTTGAGCTCCTGGCCATAGACGGAGATGTCCGAACCTTCCATGTTGTGTGCGGCCAGGAACTTTTCGGCCTGGACGAACATGCCGCCGGAGCCGCAGCACGGATCGTAGACCCGGCCGCTGTGGGGTTCCAGCACCTCAACGAGTACACGGACCACGCCTGCAGGGGTGTAGAACTCGCCGCCGCGCTTGCCTTCAGCCTTCGCGAACTTCTCCAGGAAGTACTCGTACACCTCACCCAGCAGGTCGCGTGCCTTGCTGGCGCCTTGGCCGGTGAAGCGAGCGGAGTTGAACAGGTCCAGCAGCTCGCCCAGCCGGCGCTGGTCCACGTTGTCCCGGTTGTAGATGCGGGGGAGGGTGGCTGCCAAGGACTTGTTGTCCTGCATGATGAGTTCCATGGCTTCATCGATGAGCAGCCCGATGGACTTGGGCTCGGCGCCGTCGATGGCGTCCAGGCCCTTGGCATTCTCTGCCAGGTAGGTCCAGCGGGCCCGGGGCGACACCCAGAACACGCCACGGCCGGTGTACTCGTCCACGTCATCGATGAGCTGGGCGATCTGCTCTTCATTGAGCCCGTCGGCCTCCAGCTCAGCCTGGATCTGCCCGCGCCGCTCCTCGAACGCGTCCGAAACGTACTTCAGGAAGACCAGCCCCAAAATCACGTCCTTGTACTGCGAGGCATCCATCGAGCCGCGGAGCTTGTCAGCCGCCTTCCAGAGGGTGTCCTTAAGTTCCTTCATGGTGGACGGGGCGAGGTCCACCTTCAATTTCGGAGGCATTATGAGGTTCCTTCTGCTGGTGCGGCGATGGAGATGGGGTCTGTCAGGGTAAGGCTTCCGCCCGCTACGCCGTCCGTAATCAGGGTAGCGAGTTCTTCCAGTCGGTTGAGGCGTTGACGGGCTTCTGCCTGCTCGTGTTGCAGCCTGGCTAACGCGTTGGATAGCGGCTGGCGTTGAACTTCCGGTGCGCGGCGGAACCGCCAGTTCCGCCATGTCTTATCCGCTGGCGGTCGGCTGCTGATGTCAGTGGCAACAACGTCCGGCACCAGGCCGCCGGGATCGCCGCGGTCGATCCGCAGGATCCGGGCAGGGAAGACGACGACGGCGCCGCCCTCCGCATCGACCATCGCTGCGGGCCGCGGGCTGGTGCAGAAGACGACGTCACCAGGTTCGGTGAGGCGCCCGGCCGGGTATTTGGCCGCGAAGTCGAGGAGCGTGATGAATCGCGGTTCGGTGTTGTGGGGATCCATCAGTTCCTCGCGGCCCAGTATCCTGCTTCCGGCCTTTCGGTTGAGGTCAGTCTCTTCAATCCTGATGCCTTTGACGTACTTGAGGTTTCCGGCCGTCAGCAGTTCCTGAGTTGATGTGGGCCGAGGCCCCGTGCCGGGCACGGCCGGCTGAACTCCGGGCAGCCCCGACGGCGCGGAGGTTCGGAACGACAGGAGGCGCACGAGTTCTTCGACCCGAAGCGCAGACTCGGCGCCGCCAGCCGTCGTCGAACTTCCAGCAGGAGGAACGTTCACGAGGGAACCCTTACCGGCGAGAAGGACGCGGGCCTGGACCAGCCGGGTGAACCTGAAGGAGTGCGCGCGGATGGTGGCACGATTGCCCATCGAGGCGACGACGTCGCTGATCAGGTCCTGGCTGACATCCAGGGTGAGCGGGGTGGTGCTCAGGTCTGCCACGCTCGTCCAGCGTTCCGCAATCGGCACATCAGCGAAGGACGGTCCCAGCACCCAGAGGGCCTGCGGCTCCCGGGGCTTGGCACGGAGAAGTCCTGGCTGGAGCCGGACGATGGCACGAACTCTGCCCGAGCGCAACAGATCTGAGCGCAGGTTGCCGGCTTCTCCAGCGAGAGCGTCGCACAATACCCGGGCAGGCGCGATGACAACGGCTCGCTGACTGTCGTCCATTTGCAGGACGATGTTCTCGATGCTGTTCAGGATGCCAGTCGTGTCCAAAGCTGGATTGCCCGGAGCGGGGTATTGCGCCACGTGCACCGCAGGGCCGCTGACCGCAAAGGCTCCCTTGGCATCGATCTTCACGGGGCTGCTGTCCGTGCCATGCACTGCCAGACGACGGCGGGCCACTCGCGACGCGCTGCCATGGTGGTCGGCTGCCAGGAGAGTGATGGGCCGCGACTCTCCGAATTGCTCGACGATGCTCAGCATCACGTCGCTCCCGCCGGGCGTCGAGTCGACGAAGAGGAGCCTGCTGTCCAGGGTGGATGCCAGCTCCATGGCCGTTGCGCCCACGAGCTTCAGCGCCTCGTCTGTCAGCGCGGTGTCCGATTGCTCGCGCAGCCCCTCCTTGAACCGGTGAGCCAGTAGTTTTTCAAAGGCCGCCGGCGCGCTGAACGCACTGTCCGCGAGCCTGTCCGCGAAGCTGGCCAATCCCGAGAGTGCGGAACCGAGGGCCTCCAGCTCGGAGTAGAGGAACAGATCGTCAGGGTCCGCTTCGTCTGCTGCGTCCAACAAATCAGTTGCGGTACTTCCACCCACGGCTTGTCCCGTAATGACCTTGAGCGCGAGGAGCGCGGTCAGGCCTTCGAAGGTCTGCCGACTGTCACGCGGCAGTTCGCCAGGTGGGCCGGCCAGCCTCGCGAAAACCGCGACGTCGTTCCGAGCCTCCGGGTTGTTCCCCCGGCCGGTGGCCTGCAGCCAGGCGGTGATGTGGTCTGCGTCGAACAGCTCCACGCCGTTCATGTGGGCGGCTGCCGTCGGGAACGGCAGCGGGCCTCCGCTGCTGCGCTTGCGCCACATGGAAACCACCGGACGCTTAACCTGGGCGAGCGCGGCGACATCGGAGAGCGTCATACGCAATGTTTCCGTGAATGTCTCCATGGCTGCCCCCTTCAGTCGTGATCGTCCCATCAGCTTAGTAGCGGCGGCAGACATTCTAAGTTTTCAAGTGATAACCCGGGTTATCAGTCCGATCATGCGAGCGTTCACTGATTCGATCGTAGGTTCATTCTGCAGCCACGAAGCAATCTTCCGGAGCTGCGACGGCGGCGGGGAACCGCGTATTGGGGGATCAGTATCCCGCCGCCGTTTAGCGGTCATCCACAAACAAAGGAAGAGAACATGTTGAACACTGACGCCGGCCAGGCGCAAATGCCTGACGGCCAGACTGCTCCTGAGGCAGCCGAGGAGCAACCCGCTCCGGCTGCGAAGTCCAGTCGCAAGAAGCGCACCCTAGTGGCGACAGCCGCCGTCGTACTTCTTGCCGGGGGCGTGGCCTTCGGCACCGTGCTTCCTGACCCGAAGACCAGCGATGCCTACACGGCGCTGGCTGACGAGAAGGCAACGGTCGAAATTGAGCGCGACGCCGCACTGTCGAGTTACTCGTCCGTGAAGGGCAAGTACGACAGCCTCCAGGGCGGCATCACAGCCCGGGAATCCAAGGTTTCCACACGAGAGACCGAAGTGGGCAAGGCCGACGCTGCAGTCAAGACGGCCGAAGCCGCCGTCAAGGCCAGGGAAGAGGCAGTGACCGGAGCCGAGAAGGCGAAGGCCGCCAACACCGTCAGCGACGGCACCTGGACTGTGGGGTCCGACATTGAGCCCGGAACCTACCGGGCCGTCGCGGCGGTGGGATCCACCTCTGGGGGATTTACCGCAGCGGCAGCAACGGCGGCGACATCATCGAAAACGACATCCCCGGCGGTGGTCGACCCGTGGTCACCCTCTCTCCGGGTCAGGACTTCAACTCCACCCGCTGCGGCAAATGGGAAAAGCAGTAACAAACCCGCAGCATCACCAAACGCACTCTCGAAAGGCACCACCATGTCTCACCAGAACTTTGATTCACTCCCGTCCGTGCCGGTTGCTGCGGCCCCGGCCAAGCGCCCGTTTTACAAGAAGAAGCGCTTTGTGATTCCGGCTGGCGTCTTGCTGCTCGGTCTCGTCATGGGCTCCTGCTCCAACGGCAGCAAGCCTGTGGCGGATTCCAGTCCCATCGCGTCTGCCGATGCCTCCTCGGCTCCGGCGGAGGCCGCGGCGCAGCCCGCGGCAGCACCGCCGTCGGCCGCCCCTGCACCTGCGGCTCCCACGGGACCGGCGGTAGGGACACCCTTCACCGTGAAAATGCGCAACGGCGACGTCGCCAGGATCACGATCGTTTCCGCTGTGCGGACCGACACGGTGACCACCACGGCGTTTGCGTCGCCGCCGAAGAACGGAACCTACCTGCTCCTGGACGTGCTGTGGGAGACCGAAGCGGGGAAGACGAGCTCGAACCCCTTCTACTTCTCAGCCAAGGATGAAAGCGGCCGGAAGGCTGACCTCAGCATGTTTGCCGATAACCAGCTGGGTTCCGGTGACGTCCTGCCGGGTGATAAGTCCCGCGGCTTCATCGCGTTCGATATGGCGCCGGGCGCAGCAACCGTGATGATCACCGATCCGCTGATGCAGGAAGCGGCGCGGATCCAGATCCCGGGGTAACCGGAACTTCAGCGGGACGCGGAGGGAGTCCTGTCGGCTACAGCCGGCAGGACTCCTTCAGCATGAATCACGGGCGGCTTTCCTTCATCGCCGCTTCGAATGCCGGCAAGCTGCGTTCGATCATGTCCTCGTTGGCTGTCAGGGAGATCCGGAAGAAGCCAGGCGTCTCGAACAGCCCGCCCGGCAACACGAAGACATCCCGGCGGGCAAGTGAGGTGGCGAACGCCTCGTCGTCCGAAATGGGGGACGTGACGTACAGGTAGAACGTGCCCTCCGGCCGCCGGACGAGGTACCCCATGCCGCCGAGCACATCGACGAGACGGTCCCGGCGCCGCTGCAACTGGCCGACGTCGATGGTGAACTTCTCCAGTTCGGGAAGCGCGTGCTGCAGCAGGGCGTTCGGATACACCCAGCCCATCGCCACCTGCAGGCCGGTGATAGCCGGCTCCATCTCATCCCGCTGCGGCATGGTGGGCGGCAACGCCAGGTAGCCGACGCGCTCGCCTGGGGAGAGATGGGTCTTGCCGTAGGAGTAGGCCAGGAGCGTGTGCGGGTAGAACTCCACAGGGCTGTGGAATCGCAAGCCGTCGAAAACGATCCGGTTGTAGGCTTCGTCCGAGATGAGGTAAATCCGCCGTCCAATCCTCGCCGAGGCCGCCTCCATCAATTCGGCCAGCCGGACCAGCAATTCGGGGGGATAAATCCGCCCCGTGGGATTGTTGGGCGAGTTGACGATCACTACCCGGGTGCGTTCCGTGATGGCGGCCTCGATCGCGTCGAGGTCCAGGTCGAACGTGGTTGTGTTGATTTTCACCTTTATCGGTACGAGCCCGGCTTCAAGGATCAGCGGCTCGTATAGGAACCAGGGCGGCAGGCTGTAAATGATCTCGTCGCCGGGATCGGCGACGGTCTTCAGCGCAAGGGCAATGGCGGCGAAGCCACCGGTGGTGAGGTAAATATCCTCCGTCCGGAAGGGCACATTCAGAAGCCTGTGAAGGGATTGAGCGGCTGCTTCCCGGCCGGCCTCGCCGTTGGTCTGGTAGGCGAACCACTGATCATTCTGAGGAGCCAGCGCGTCCCGCAGCGTATTCACGTAGCGGTCGGCCGGCATCTGGTGCGGATTGCCGAAGGTGAAGTCGCAGCCCGGCACCTGCCCGTGCCCGCGGGCACTGTACTCCCGGATGTAGGCGTTAACCCGCTGAAAGGAGGGGATCGACGCCAGCCGTGCAGCGCGATCAGATACCGCCGAGGTTGTCTGGGATGTGGCTGTCGGATCGTTCATGTCAACGCTCCTGTGTAGGGCAGCCCGGTGGGGCGGCAGTCGGATGGGCGGCGCGCTGCCAAGCCAGCGGAGGCCGTAGTAAGAGCCATTGTTGACTCGACGACGCATTGGAGTAAAGACTCCGCGATAATGGCCCGAATTAGGGCGTGCCTCCCATATTGGGTATTACCTGGGTATAGGGTCGGGCGGTATGGCGCTGCGACTTGTTCAGGTGAATTTCAAGGCTCGGGATGACTCAACGCTGGGCCGGTTTTGGGCGGAGGCGCTCGGCTGGGGTGTTTCCAGCGAGGGACCCGGTGTGACGAATGTTGAACCTGTGGACTTCGTCTGGCCGGACCCCGTGGCCGTCTGCATCGATGTCGTCACCGTCCCGGACCCCGAGACGGTGAGGTACCGCGCGCACCTCGATCTAGCCACCACCTCTGCGGCCCATCACGCGGAGCTGGTCGCGCGCCTGTTGGAGCTCGGTGCGACGCCCGCGGATGTGGGCCAGGGTGATGTGCCGTGGACAGTCCTAGCCGACCCGGAGGGCAATGTGTTCTGTGTGCTGGAGCCGCGACCGATCTACCGGGACACCGGGCCGATTGCCACGGTGGTGGTCAACTGCGCGGATCCGCGGGCCATGGCCCGGTTCTGGGGCGAGGCTACGGACTGGACCCTGCACGAGGTGAATGACGATCATGCGAGGCTGCGTTCGGCCACGGGCGTCGGGCCGTATCTGGAATTACTTCGCACCTCTGGCGAGGAGACGGTGTGGAACCGTGTCCATCTCGACCTGATGCCGTACCCGGGTGATGACCAAGCGGCAGAAGTGGCCAGGCTGCGGGGTCTGGGCGCCACTGACGCCGACGTCGGCCAGGGCGATGTGCCGTGGGTGTGCCTCGCCGACCCGGAGGGCAACGAGTTCTGCGTCCTCACCCCGGGCTGACATGGAGCCTTTCATGATGATTCCGGCTAATTCACCGGATCTCCTGGTGAAAAGTCTTGCGAAAGCTCGGCTTCGATTTCGCTGATGCTGGGTAGCGTGGCGGCGAATTCCTCTGGCAAGGACGCCACAACGGCGGATTCCCATTCGGCGATACCGATCGGTTTCGAGAAGCCCCGCAGGGAATACTCAGCCACGACGTTGTTCTTCGTTTTACACAGGAGCAGTCCGATGGTCGGCTCGTCGTCAGCATGACCCAGGAGGTCGTCAACAGCGGACATGTACATGTTGATTTGGCCGAGGTACTCCGGCCTGAAGGCGGTGGCTTTCAACTCCACCACGACGAAGCAACGGAGCTTGAAGTTATAGAAGAGCAGATCGGCAAAAAACTCGTCGTCGCCGATAGTCAACCGGACTTGCCGGCCGACGAAGGCAAACCCTTGACCGAGTTCCAGCAGGAACTTTTCGACGTGCACCACGAGCTGTCCCTCGAGCTCACGCTCATTCCGCTGGCCAGTCATGGACACAAAGTCGAAGACGTACGGGTCCTTGAATGATTGCTGGGCAAGATCCGAATCCGACGGCGGCAACGTCGTTTTGAAGTTCGTGATCGCCTTGCCGGAGCGTTCGTGGAGTTTCGTCTCGATATGGTGTGCCATTACGTTACGAGACCAGCCATTCTCGACGGCGGCAGCTGCGTACCAGAGCCGTGTTTCGGGGTCGTTCAGCCTTTGTCTCAGGGCGAGGTGGTGGTACCAGGGCAATTGTGCAAGCGGCGCTTGCACAATTGCCTCGCTTGGCCAGGTTTCAGCGAAGGCCCGCATATACTTCAGGTTTCGCGGCGAGAATCCGGTTGCTTCGGGAAACTGCCGTTTGAGATCCACCGAGAGCCGGTCGACGATTCGGGCTCCCCAACCTTCGAGACTTTGGCGTTCCAAAATATCCCGCCCGATCGCCAGATAACTGCGCAGCATTTCCTGGTTCGCAGCGGCGATCGCCTTGGACCTGCCAGAACTGACTTTGCCCGTGACGGACGCCAACAAGTCCGGGTACCAATCCGGCAAAGTGGACGCCGTGGGTGTTGTTTCAAACGATGCTGGTGTCGACATGTGGAGCGGTACCTTTCGTGGCCATCATTGCCCTGAACCTATCTGCGGGCACTGACATTCACCGCCGTCGGCCGCCCTTCACCGAACCGCAGGCGCCATTTCCGTCTGATGCGCGCACAATAATAGGGACAGGCAGGGCCTGGCGGGCCCTGGTTTCCGGAGTCGAGGACGGTCACCGTGAGAGCGATTCAGGCCAAGGCCACAGTGTTGCTCGTGGCGGTGCTCCTTTTGGGCGGTTGCGGCTCCGGCGCCGGAAGTCCCGCGGCGTCCCCCGGGCCGGGGACAGCGACGACGGGAGCGGTCAGCCCTGGAGCGCCACTTATCACCATCAAGGACTTCGAGTACGGCGCGCCGCTGACCGTTGCGCCGGGCGCAATTGTTTCGGTCACCAACATGGATTCAGCCGGCCATACCGTCACCGCGGACCAGGGCCAGGCATTTGACGTGGATGTCCGGGGAAGCGGCGGGACGGCCACGTTCACGGCGCCGTCGGCACCCGGCTCCTACCCCTACTACTGCACCTATCACCCCAATATGCGCGGGACGCTGATAGTCAAATGAACATGGCACTGAGGGTACTGACGGCACTGGCATTGTTCATCGATGCCGGGGTACATATTTATCTGGCCCCCGGCTACCAGGCGGCTTCGCCTGGCGGAATCGGACAAGGCAATTTGTTCTATCTCGAATCGGCCGCGGCGGTGCTGGCGGCGCTGTGGGTTCTGTTCCGAGGAAGCAGAGCCTCCTTTGCCCTGGCCCTTGTGGTGGCCCTGAGCGCATTCGTGGCCGTGGTGTTGTACCGGTATGTGGATATCCCGGCCCTCGGACCCTTCCCTGCCATGTATGAGCCGGTGTGGTTTTTTGAGAAGTCGCTCAGCGCCGTGGCTGAAGGAGCCGGGGCACTCCTGGCCGCTGTGGGCTTGGTGCGTACCGCCCCCAAGCGGCGGGCCGCCGATCCGAGGTCGTCCGCCAGCAAATAGTGGGCGATCAGGGCATCTGCGCCGGTGGGAGGTTCTTGGCGGCGGGCCCTTGGATGACGGTGCCTTCGGTAGTGAATCGGGAGCCGTGGCAGGGGCAGTCCCAGGTGGCGTCGGCGGTGTTGAAGCCGACGGTGCAGCCCAGGTGGGTGCAGGTGGCGGAGACGGCGTGGGCCTGCCCGTCTGCGTCCTTGTACACGGCGGTGCTCTCGCCGTTGACGGTCATGACTTTCCCCTCACCCGGCGACAGTTCCGTGTGGCCGGGCCGGCCGCGGAGTTTGCCGCCAAGGACAGCTGCCACGGTCTTGACGTTCTCCTTCATGAACCGTCTCGCGCTGGCTGCCGGGGTAATGCGGTTGCTGTTGAACACCGAAGCCCAGGGGTTCTCCCGGCCGTTGAGGGTGTCAGCGAGAATGAGCGCGGCTGCGGTTCCGTTGGACAGGCCCCATTTGCGCAGACCAGTGATGACGAACACGTGCTTGGCGGTGGGGGACATAAGTCCGGCGTAGGGCAGCCCGTCGAGCGGCATGCCGTCCTGAGTTGACCAGCGGTAGGCGACCTTGTCCACGCCGAGGCGGTCGTGGGCGAAGGCTGCGAGTCTGCGGTACCGCGCGGCTGTGTCGCCGGGCTCGGATACGCGGTGGCCCTCACCGCCGGTGAGCACGTAGCTTGTGCCGTTGACGCTGGTGGTCAGAATGGATCGCATCGGTTCGTCGGCGCTGATGAACGTGGCGTCCAGCGGTGGCGTGTCCACGCGTCCGGCGACGAGGTAGGAGCGGTGCGGATGAGACCGCAGGTAGAACAATCCCTGGCCGCCCCACGGCACATTTGTAGCGACGATGATGCCGCGGGCCCGGACGGTGCCGTGTTCGGTATCGACGACGGCCGGGGAACCATCGTGGACCTGCTGCGCCCGGGTCTGCTCATAGACGAAGCTGCCCTCACCGTTGACCGCGCGGGCGAGACCCCGGAGGTATTTCACGGCATGTATTTGCGCCTGTCCGTCGAATCGGACCGCACCCCTGACCGGGAAGGGCAGCGGCACGTCGGTGGTGAAAGCGGCGGGCAGGCCGAGGCGGGCGGCAAGGTTGGCTTCGGCGCGCACGAGGCTGAGCGCGTCGTCGGATTCGGCGTAGGTGTAGTTGGCCACGCGGCGGAAGTCACAGTCGATGGCTTCGGCGGCCACGAGTTGCGCGACGTGTTCGACTGCGGCCTGGTTGGCCTCCCCGTAGATACGCGCGGTGTCGTTGCCGTGTCGGCGCGCAAGTTCCGTGTAGGCAAGGCGGTGAAGGGAGGTGACCTTGCCGGTGGTGTGGCCGGTGACGCCTGTTCCGACGCGGGCGGTCTCGATGACCGCGACGGTCCGGCCGGTGCGTTTGAGTGCCAACGCCGCGGTCAGCCCCGCGACGCCGGCCCCGATAACCGCGACGTCCACCTCCAGATCCCCGCGCAGGACCGGATAATCGGTGGCTCCGGCGGTAGCGACCCAGAGGGAGCGGGGTTCACCTTCCGGCCGTCCACTGTTCGATGCGTCATTCACTGCGTCACCTCAGGATCACCCGGTACTGCTCGGCTGTATTAAGGCTGCGTCAGCAGCAGCCGACGCCGAGGGACTGACGGCGACCGTCCCGAGGATTTTCTACTCCAGGGGACGGCCGCCGTCGTCGGTTTCCCACGAACCGAGGCGCTACATAGGGCTTCCCTTCCTCTTCTCCATGGCATCCCGGCCGAGCCAGAGGCCCAGGCCCACCATGCCGACGCCCAGAACCAGGTGCAGCCAGTTGTCGGCAGTGTTGAACGGGACGAAGTTGGCGGCCGCGTTCATGTCGATGACCAGGCCGTAGATCCACAGCAGCAGGTACACAGCGCCGCCGCCCAGGAGGAACCAGCGGGCCATCGAGTTTGTCCGGGCCATTGCAATGCCGGCCGCGCCAAACAGCAGATGCACGATGTTGTGCAGGATGGACACTTGGAAGACTCCAAGCAGCATGGCCCCGGACTCGGGTCCGGCGAAGGTCATGGCGCCGTAATTGGTGGTGATTCCCGGGATGAACCCGAGGACTCCAACCAGCAGGAAAACTGCACCGATACCGATGGCGGTGTTGTGAAGTGTCAACCCCATCATGTGGTGTTGGGCAGGGTGTGACGCGGTAGTCATTTTGTCTCCCTTTCACGCTGGTTGCCGGCTCTTCAGGTGGAGAGCCGGCCTTGCGGCAAGGAGTCGCAGGAATCCTGCCGACGCCCACATCGTACTCCTGAAAACCGCGTGTGGGCAGGGGTAACAGTGCTTCGGGGGCCTCGCCCAGGCGTTGACCGCCGCGGCCATCTTTCCCAGACGGCGCCGTCGCTGACATGCTGGTAAGGTGACTTCGATCTTGACCGAACCACCCCGTACCGCGCTCACCTGGAAACTGGTGCCAGCGGTCCTGCTCTCGGTGTCCGGAGTGCTGCTATACGGCGTCGAGAATGACCTCATGGGCTACGGCGTGCTTGCCTTGAGCCTCGTCACGGCCGCAGTCATCGACCGCGAACTCCTACGGCACCTCGCGCTGATTGCGGCGGGAATGGTGATCATCAGCCTGGTTCCGCTGAACGCTGATTTGAGCATCCCGCACATTGCTTTGATGGGTGGAGCCCTTGCGTTGGCCGTGCTGGTGCCGTGGCTGGTGTCCCGTTTCGCCTACCGCGAGAGGATCATCAAGTTTCCGGTGAACACGGGCCGCAAATGGCCGTTGAGCGCAAAGCTGTACCTGATCGCTGTTGTGGCCCTCGGCTACCTCATCCTGCCGGTCTACCTGATCCGCACCGGGGTGTATCAGAACTGGCCGGACGCCTCCGACCCCACCATCTTCTGGCGCCTCTTTCTCGGCGTGAATGCGGTTGGTATTTGGGACGAGCTGTTCTTCATCTGCACCACGTTCACGCTGCTGCGGCGGCACTTCCCGGACTGGCTCGCCAACATCCTGCAGGCCGTGGTCTTCTCGTCCTTTCTCTGGGAGATCGGATACATGGCCTGGGGACCGCTTCTTACGTTCCCGTTCGCGCTGCTGCAGGGATACACCTTCAAGCTGACCAAGTCGTTCACCTATGTTGTGACGGTGCACTTAGTCTTCGACTTTGTGCTGTTCCTCGCACTCGTGCACGCGCACAACCGCGACTGGCTGCCGATCTTCTTGTATTGAGGCCGGCTTGCGTGGATCGGTGCCACTTGTGAAAGCGGCACTTTCACCAGTTATCCGACGGCGGTCCCGCCGGAGCGGTTGTACCAGGAGCGGTCGTACCTGGGCCTATCCCGATGGACGTACTGGCTGGCGCAGCAGCCTGGCCCGCAGGTCTTCATCTTTCACATTGCCCTCGTTCGATGGTGTTGCACTCGCTACTTGATTGACTCTGGCGGTATGTCTGATCCTGAAGCCTGCTCCAACAGGCTCAACGTCAGGGCATCCCGGCCAGGTGCGCGCACGCGTCCCACAAGCGCTTCCGGGCTTCGGGGTCCGATCCCATTCCGGGAGTCGGGAGCTCCTTGCGCTTGGCCCATAGCTTTCCTGAGACTCCCGTTGTTTCGCGTGATGTGGCGAGCCAGAGCGGTGTATCTGCCGCCTTTTCTGCCGGTGCTCCGAACGTGTTCGTGATCCAGCGGAATGGGCCCCCGACGTCCTGCAGCAGCGTCGTGTTCTTGACCAGTCCCGGATGGGCGGCATTGGCGACCACGCCTGAACCGCGCAGACGCTCAGCGAACTCCTGCGTGAGCAGAACCCGGGCCAGCATTGTGGGCGGCGTCGAGCGAAGGTAGCTGTACTTGCCGCCTGCAGTCTGGAGGTCGTCGAAGTTCAGCCTGACATTGCCATACCGGGACGCGATGTTGACGATGCGGGAATTGCTGGGTGGTGCGGCAGCGCGGTGCGTGAGCGCGTCCAGCAGCAGGTTGGTCAGGAGGAAGTACGCCATCACATTAGTGGCGAAGGTCAGTTCTATTCCATCGCGGGTTACCTGACGCTCCTTGCGGAACACGCCCGCTGCGTTGACCAGCACGTCGAGCCGGTCGTGGCGGGACAGGAAGTCGGCCGCCGCCGCATGGATCGAGGACTGGTCTGAGAGGTCACAGACCAGTGGTTCAAGTTTGGCGCCCGGAACCAGCCGGCGGATGCCCGCCATCGCCTCGCTCGCCCGGGTTGTTGATCGCCCCGCCACGACCACCAAGGCACCCTCACGTGCAAGCCCCGATGCCACAGCGCCTCCCAAGCCGCCAGCCGCGCCTGTCACCAGTGCCACGGTTCCGTCCATGGATGCCATCGCCTCGCCTCCTGACGCGTTGCCATCTTGGTGTAACGATGAGGCCGCCGAGCCGGGGAATTCCGGCGCTATTCCTCGACTAGTCAAAATCACAACACACGCGAGCCGGATTGACCAGACAACTTGCTTACACCACCAGCCGCAGCGGCCTTTCGCCCAACCGCACCGTGATTTCCTGGCCCCAGGATGCGGTCAGGCGGTCTGATTCCATGCCGTCGCCGAACACCACCAGCTGGTCGGACGCCACGGTGATCCGGAGTGTCTCGACCGCCTCCAGCACCCCCTCCGTCAGGGAGGCTCCGGTGATGGGGGAGGGCCAGGCCTCGCGGACGAACCACGCGAGCTGGGGGTCGGCCGGCGCCGGCAGGGCGCGTCCTCCGCGCTCGAGGGCGATGGAAGCGCACCAGCCCGTGGCCCCGGTGCCGGTGGAGATGATCAGTCCGGACGAGGACTGCCGTTCGGTCCGGCCGTCCGGGGTGGTGAGCTGGTACCGGGCCGACTGGTGCGAGGCATGCCCGACGAAGATTTCGTTGAGCGCCGAGAGTTCCTGCCCGTCGTCGAGGCGTGCTGTCACGGTGGCGAGCTCCTGGCTGTTCAGCCGTTCCGGCCCGGCCAGGGCAGCCTCCCGGAGCAGCTCTGCTGCCCCGTTGGGCGTGTGCCGGACCAGGACGCCGGGATTCGCTCCGGGCTCCGGATCGATCCCGATGACCGGCTGGCCGTTGAGGTACTTGGCCGCGTTGGCCACCAGCCCGTCCTGGCCCACCACGGCCACGATGTCCTCCGCTGTGAGCAGGAAGCGGCTGAGGTCCGTGCGCTCCACCTCGGCGTGACGCCATTCGGCCGGAACTGCGGCCCGGACCGTCTCCAGCGCGACGGTGATCCTGTCATGTCGCCCCTGGACATCCTGGATGTTGCGTCCCCGCGTGCGGAGGAAGAATTCGGCCTGTCCGCGCGTGGCGTGCCGGTCCAGCAGTTCCTGGAGCTCGGTCCGTCGGTGGACGATGACAAGGCGTGGATTTGCCATGCCGGGATCCTACTTCCCGGCGTTGCCGGTGGTGCCTGCAGCTACGCGGCCTGCATCAGCCAAGGCCGTGCCGCCCACCGGCTCCCGGAGCAGCCCGGCCAGCGCCCCGCTCAGCAGGTCCGGGGTGATGGTGAGGTTCCCGATGTTCGGCAGCGACCCGGCTGCCTCGCGGAGGGCCAAGCCCAGAAGGGTGGCGTGGTCCACGTCCTGGTAGACCTCCATGGTGGCGGCCTCGCGTGCGGCAGAAGCCTCGCCCAGCAGCCGGATCTGGTTCGCTTCGGCGTCGGCGCTGATGCCTTGCCGTTCGGCCGAAGCGTGCGCGTCGATCAGTCCCGCGGCCGCTTTTTCCTCGGCCGCACGCCGTGCGTTGGCGCCTTCCTGGGCCACCAAGTGTTCGCGGCGGGTGGCCAGTTCGATCTGGCTCGCCATTTCGTTCTCGGAAATGGTCCGTTCACGTTCGACGGCGACGGCCCGGCGTTCGTAGACGGCGCGGTCTGCTTCGGCGTGGAGCTGTTCGCGGACCGGCGTCTGGAGGGCTCTCTCGACGTCCGACTCCGGCCGGACGGCCAGGACCTGCACGCCAAGGATCTCGATGCCTGTGGACAGGAGCCGGGCGTCCGAGCGCAGCGCGTCGGTAAGGACCGTGCGGAGCTGGCTGACAGCGCGCTCCAGGGCCTCGGCCAGCGTGGTGGTGGCGATCTGGTCGATGGCGTGGCTTTGGCACAGCTGGCCGATGATAGTGGCCACCTGGTCCCTGCCGGTCGCGGGACCCGCACCGGCCGGTTGGAGGCCGAAGTCGAGCCGGCTGGAGACGGCCACGGGGTCGACGAAGCGGTAGGTCACGTTCGCCTGGATGCTTACGTCCTGGTGGTCCCGGGTGATGGCGTGGAAGAGGGTAGGCAGTTCCTGGTCATCGACGGGAACCTCGCTGAGCACGGAGACCGCGGGGCGGTACCAGAACGCCTGGCCTACTCCTTCGTGGCGGACCGAACCCTTCTGGAGGTGGACGACGTAGCCGGTGGGGCTGCCCAGGAAGTGGCTGATCCAGGGGTAGTTCTTGATGCTGGCCATGGGATTCTCCTCAACGGTTCATGTCGTCACTTTGACGATAATCGAACGATAGGCGCCGCCGGAACTTATTGTCAAGATGACGATAAGTTCCTAGGATGGGGATATGCCTGAATCCCACCCGGAACCCGCGCGCTTCCCGGTGACGGTCGACGTCGTCGCCCTCACCGTGGCCGACGACACCCTGAACGTCCTGCTCATCACCCGGCTCATTGAGCCCTTTCGCGGCACACTCGCCCTCCCGGGCGGTTTTGTCCTGGCTGGCGAGGACCTGCCGTCTGCTGCGGCCCGCGAACTTGCTGAAGAGACCGGCGTCGAGCACGTCCCCGGGTACCTGGAGCAGCTGGGGAGCTATGGCCCGAAGGGGCGCGATCCGCGCGGCGATGTGCTTACCGTGGCTCACTTGCTGCTCGCGCCCAACTTCCCGGTGCTGTCCGCCGGGAGCGACGCCGAGCATGCTGGCTGGTATCCGGTCAGCCAGGTCCTGAGAGGCGAAGTGCAGCTCGCCTTCGACCATGAGCGGATCCTCGCCGATGCCCTGGAGCGGGCGAAATCAAAGCTCGAATACTCGCCGTTGGCGGCGGCCTTTTGCGGTGAGGAATTTACCGTGGCACAGCTCCGTGCTGTTTATGAGGCCGTCTGGGGTACACGCCTCGACCCCAGGAACTTCCACCGGAAAGCCACGGGAACACCTGGTTTTCTGGAGAGCACCGGACGGATGACGGCGGGCGACGCCGGCCGCCCCGCGGCTCTCTTCAGGCTCGCCGAAACGGCCCGCCCGACAGCAGGCCAGCCCACGCATGCCGTGCTGAATCCACCGCTCATGCGCCCGCGTGACTGACGCCCCCTAGTGGCGGGGGAGCGTGGGATCCCGCCGTGGCCTGGGTTTCACCAGCCGGTCGACGGCACCAACCGCGGCGTTGCGGATTCCTGAGCCGGCATCCAACATGGCGAATTTGCCCATCAGGCGCGAGGCCAACACGAGCCGCTGAGTCCGCGCCCGTCGCTCCTTGTCGAACACGGCAAGACCCGCCTCGACAGAGGATGCCTGCGCCACGGACCGCCCCAGCGTGGCCCCATCAACGATGGCCTCGCAGGCCCCGCGTCCAAGGAAAGGCGCCATTGCGTGGGCGGCGTCGCCCACCAACGCTGTCTTTCCGGCGACGAACGAATGCAACTTCGGTGCCTCGAAGAGCCCATGATGCAGGATGGCGTTTTCTTCGATCGTGCCGATCAGCTCCCCCACGCCGCGGTGCCAGGTGCCGAAATGGTTCACTACGTGGGGCAGATGTGGTCCATCAAACGTCCGATCGGCGCGGATGCATGCATACCAGTTCGTCGCATCAGGACCTGCCGGCGTGATGCCGAACAGTGCCCCGGGGGCCCAGGTCTCGCCGTATTCGGCCACGGCGCCCTTGACGGTGCCCCGCCATGCGACGGCTCCAAGGGAACGGGCGCGGAACCGGTCACCGAACATCCGCTGCCGGGTGCGGCTGAACGTGCCGTCTGCACCGACCACCAGCTCCGCATCGTCCAGCTGTTCGGCCTCGATGACATGCGTGTTGAAGCTGACGTCGATGTCCCGGGCAAGCGCGGCGAGCAACGCGGGCCGGGAGACCAGGTTCACGTCGGCGCCCCCGGGGGCTGTCAGCAAGGTCCGCCCCGCCGGCGTCCACAGTCGGGTTCCTGCGCCAGCAGCAATATGCGCCCAGCCGACAGTGCGGCGCGAGGCGTCAACACCAATACCATCGAGGGCCTTCATGGCGGCCGGCCACATGCCCAGCATGGTGCCCGACGTCGGCAGGGCCGCAGCCTGCTCCAAGACTGTCACTGACCAGCCGTGACGCTTCAGGGCCCGTGCCGTGCTCAGGCCGCTGATGCCCGCGCCGATGATGACCGCTGAATGTCCCACGCCTCAAGGCTACAGACCCCACCCAGCTGGTCATTCGTCCCGTTTGGGTGGACGGGTACGCTGGGATGACCGTTAGGCGGTGTGCGGTGCCCGTCCAGCTGGGCGTGGAACCACCCCAGCATCCCGGAGGTGTTCAAATGGCTGCGCGAGCCCCCTCAACTATGAAACCGCCGACATCACGCGGCACATCCAGGACCTCGTGTTGAATTCCACGGCCCTGCCCGGCTTTCTAGAGAACCTGGCGGTCTTCTGCGCGGACGAGCTATCGCGTTTTTCCGGGGATGTGTCCTGCGGAATCACGGTGCTCCGGCCGTCGGGTGCTCCCGTGATGAGTGGCTCTGACCAACGCAGCCGAACCCTTGAGGATTCTCAGACCAGATACCGTGAACGGCCGGAAGTGCTCGCCTCGTTGGAGGTAGGAATCGTCACGGTCACGGACCTGAGGTCCTAGTACTACAGTCGCGTTTGTGGGGTGTGGCCGCGGGATTTGTAGTGGCATTGCTGGGCTCTGTGTTGGTGTTTTCGTCGCCAGAGTGAGCAGCGGATGACGTGTCGGTGGTCTGGTTCCCGGCGCCAGGCAATCCGTGTGATGAGGTGCCTGATTTCGGGCAGTGAGAGCCTTACCAAGTGCTCGGCGCTTGGATCTGGGCCCCCTTTTTTGAGCGGATGACACTGAGGAAGGCGTGGGCGAACATGGACAGGGTGATGTGCCTGTACCAGCCGGTGTACTGCCGTACCTGGTAGTGGTCAAGCCCGGTTTCGCCCTTGGAGGTTTGGAAAGTTTCCTCGATGGCCCAGCGGGCTCCGGCAACCCGGGCCAGTTCGATCAGGGTGACGTTTTCCGGCGTGTGGCAGATGAAGTAGGCAAGGTCCGTGGGGTCTTTCAGGGAGCGGCGGGCCAGCAGCCAGTGCTCACCGGTCTCGGCGGGGCCGTTGATGCGGATCCTTGCCCAGGCGTAGAGCCGTTCGCCCCGCGTTGAGCAGCAGCGCGGGGGCAGCATCAGCTCCAGAGGGCCACGTGGATCTTCGATCCACGACGCTCAAGTCCACGTGAGCCGCCCGGGGCGATCATCGCGGCGGTGGCATCCGCTGTGGTGACGAAGCGCTGTAGCGTCCGTGCCGTGGTGGTTGTCCGGCGGCGGTCCAGGGTAGTCACCCACCAGAGACCGGACACCGGAGTTCCCACGACGGGCACACGGACCAAGGCCCCGCTCTGTAATTCCGCCCGGACAATGTGCCCGATTGCGAGCATGGTGCCTTCGCCCGCCCTGACGGCGGCGAGGGCGTCGGTTTCACTGCTGAGCCGGATGATCTCCGGCGCCACGCCCGTCGAGGCAAGCCACCGGCCTTCATCCGAGTGCTCCTGGATCCCTGAGGGCCCGGCGAACCACGGACGGTCCAGCAACTGCGCGAGCGCCACCGGGCCGTGCAGCCCCGCGAGGGGATTCGTTGCCGCCACTACGAAGACCCGCTGGTAGCGGAGGAAGGGGATCATCTCCAGCTCCCGGCCGGCTACAGTGGCGACGGTCTCCGCTGGCCGGGCTCCAAGGGCGATGTCGTAGGCGCGCTCCAACAGCAGAGAGGCAATATCGGCCGCAGACTCCACGACCACATCAACCGAAACCCCGGGAACCCGTTTTGTGAACAGGTCCAGCAGCCTCCCCGCAGCATGTTCCGCGAAAGGAGCCGTCGCTACGATCCTCAGCCGCCCCGTGTCCGTCGAGGCGTGGGAAACCTCCCACCGGGCCCGGTCTGCCAGGCCGATGATTTCCTGGGCATAGTTTGCAAGCGCCCGGCCGCCGGCCGTCAGAGCGATGCCGCCATGGGCACGCACAAAGAGCGGGTCGCCAAGGTCCTGCCGAAGCGCAGCGATGGCCGTGGACACGGCGGGCTCGCTGACGCCGAGGGCAGCCGCGGCGGCATGAAGCGAGCCAAGCTTTGCCACGAGCGCAAAGGTCCGCAATTGGCTCAACGTCATCGACACGGCTTCATAACCTTTCGCTTATGACGATATTGACACCCCGTTTCCGCCGGGGCAACACTTGCCTCAATCCGGTGCTGCCCAACGCCGCCCGGCCACTTCGGAGTGAGGTAGGGACTATGCAGATTCCGGCTCCATTTGACTATGTCCGGGCCACGACGGTGGACAACGCCCTGGAACTTCTCGCACGCCATGGGCCCGATTCCCGGGTAATTGCCGGGGGGCACAGCCTCCTGCCAATGATGAAGCTGCGGCTGGCCCGGCCGGAGTGGCTGATCGACATCAACGACCTCTACGAGCTCGATTTCATCCTCCGCGACGGTGACCGGCTGCGTATCGGTGCCATGACCCGCCACACGACGCTCCTGGAGTCCGCCGAGGTCGCCGGACATTTCCCCATTGTCCGGGACGCCGAATCTGTGATCGCCGACCCGATTGTGCGCAACCGCGGAACCATCGGCGGTTCGCTCTGCCAGGCCGACCCGGCCGAGGACCTGTCCACGGTCTGCAAAGTCCTGGGTGCGGAAGCGGTCATCCGCGGACCCGGCGGCGAGCGCATCCTCTCCATGGTCGACTTCCACCGTGGCCCTTACGAGACCGCGGTGGGTCCGGACGAGCTGCTCTGCGAAGTCCGATTCCCCATCCGTACCCGCTCGGGCAGCGCCTATGAAAAGGTTGAACGCCGCGTGGGCGACTGGGCTGTCGGCGCGGCCGGAGCGGCCGTCTCTCTCGCCGAGGACGGCACCATCGACGACGCCTCCGTCGGACTCACCGCGCTCGGCCTCGACCACACCGTTGCCGAGGCCGCGGCCCTGCTGCGGGGGCAGCTCCCCCAGGAGGAGCTGTTCGTTGAGGCCGGACGGCTGGCCGCCGCTGCCTGCGATCCGGTGCAGGACCAACGCGGGCCGATCGACTACAAACGACATCTGGCCGACGAGCTCACCCGGCGGGTTTTGCGGCTTGCCTGCTCCCGCGCCGCCCAGACACAGGAAGGCTGAAGCAGATGCAGATCAGCATGACCGTGAACGGAAACGAAGTCACGAGCGAGATTGAACCCCGTGTTCTCCTGGTCCACTACATTCGCGAGGTCTTGGGCCTGACCGGCACCCACTGGGGCTGCGACACGAGCAACTGCGGGACATGCGTGGTCTTGATGGACGGGCAGCCGGTGAAATCCTGCACCGTCCTCGCGGCCATGGCCGCCGGGCACGACATCCGCACCGTCGAGGGACTGGCCACGGGAGGGACACTCGATCCCGTCCAGCAAGGGTTCATGGAGGAACACGGACTGCAGTGCGGATTCTGCACCCCCGGAATGATGCTGACGGCCCGCGCCCTGCTGGATAAAAACCCGCATCCGAACGATACCGAGATCCGGCAGGCCATCTCCGGACAAATCTGCCGGTGCACGGGCTACGCAACAATCGTCCGCTCGGTGCAGTGGGCAGCCGCCCACCCGGCTGGCGTCACCGACAGCACAGACACAGCAGACACAGCCACTGTCGGCGCAGAAACACAGGACACAGAGGTGAAGGCATGACCGTCATCCACGAGCGGCCGAGCAATCCGGGGGCCGGCGACGAGGACCGCCCGATCGGCTTCGGCCGCATCCAGCGGAAGGAAGACCCGCGCTTCGTCCGGGGCAAGGGCCACTACCTCGACGACATCGTCCTGCCCGGGATGCTGCACGGCGCCATTCTGCGGGCCCCGGTAGCGCACGCCCGCCTGGTGTCCATTGACACCACCAACGCCCTGGCGCATCCCAAAGTGGTGACCGTCATCACCGGCAAGGACCTGCTGGGCCTGAAGCTCGCGTGGGCGCCCACCCTCTCCGCAGATGTCCAGGCAGTGCTGGTGACCGACAAAGTGAGGTTCCAGGGGCAGGAGGTCGCCTTCGTTGTTGCCGAGGACCGCTACGCCGCACGCGATGCCCTGGAGTTAATCGACGTCGAATACGACGTGCTGCCCCCGCTGGTCGACGCGCGCAAGGCCCTCGACCCGGACGCGCCCGTGATCCGTGATGAAATCGAGGGCCGGACGGACAACCGGATCTTCGACTGGGAAATAGGCGACAAAGCCGAAACCGAGGCGGTGTTCGCCTCCGCCGACGTGGTCGTCAGCCAGGAGATCGTCTATCCGCGGGTGCATCCCGCGCCTATGGAGACCTGCGGCGCCGTCGCCGACTACGAACCGGTCGAGGGGAGGCTGACGCTGTACGAGACGACGCAGGCACCCCATGCGCACCGGACCCTGTACGCGATTGTCGCCGGCATCCCGGAGCACAAAATCCGCATCGTCTCTCCCGATATCGGCGGGGGGTTCGGCAACAAAGTGGGCATCTACCCCGGCTACATTCTCGCCGTCGTCGGCTCGATCGTCACCGGCCACCCGGTGAAGTGGGTGGAGGACCGCTCCGAGAACCTGATGTCGACGTCGTTCGCGCGCGACTACATCATGCAGGGCGAGATCGCAGCCACCAAGGAGGGCAAGATCCTCGCCGTGCGGACCAACGTGCTGGCCGACCACGGGGCGTTCAACGCCACCGCGCAGCCGACCAAGAACCCGGCCGGCTTCTTCTCCATCTTCACCGGCAGCTATGACCTGAAGGCCGCGTACTGCACCGTCACTGGCGTCTACACGAACAAGGCCCCGGGCGGGGTCGCCTACGCCTGCTCGTTCCGCGTCACGGAGGCCGTCTACCTGGTCGAACGGCTGGTAGACATCCTGGCCCGGAAACTCGAGATGGACCCGGCGGAACTGCGGCTGAAGAACTTCATTAAACCGGAGCAGTTCCCCTACGCCAACAAGACCGGCTGGATCTACGACTCGGGCAACTACGAACCCGCCATGCGGCTGTCCATGCAGCTGGCCGGCTATGACGAGCTCAGGCGTGAGCAGAAGGAAAAGCGGGCCCGCGGAGAGCTCATGGGCATCGGCGTCTCGTTCTTCACCGAGACCGTGGGCGCAGGCCCGCGCAAGCACTTCGACATTGTGGGCCTGGGAATGGCCGACGGCGCCGAGCTGCGCGTCCATCCGACCGGCAAGGCCGTCGTCAGGATCTCGGTGCAGACCCAGGGGCAGGGCCATGAAACGACGTTCGCCCAGATCGTCGCGGAGGAACTCGGCATCGCGCCGGAGAACGTCGATGTTGTCCACGGCGATACCGACCAGACCCCCTTCGGCCTCGGCACCTACGGCAGCAGGTCGACGCCGGTCAGCGGCGGCGCCGTGGCCCTCGTTGCCCGCAAGGTCCGCGAGAAGGCGAAGCTGATCGCCGCGGCCATGCTGGAAACCCGTCCCGAAGACCTGGAATGGGAAAAGGGACGCTGGTTCGTCAAGGGTGACCCCAGCGTCGGGAAGACCATCGCCGAGATCGCCATGGGCGCCCACGGCACGGTGGCCCTGCCCGAAGGAATCGACGGCAACCTGGACGCCGAGGTGACCTACGACCCGCCGAACCTGACCTTCCCCTTCGGCGCCTACATCTGTGTGGTCGACGTCGATCCGGGCACCGGACACGTCAAGGTGCGGCGCTTCATCGCGGTGGACGACTGCGGGACGAGGATCAACCCGATGATCATCGAGGGCCAGGTGCACGGCGGACTGACCGATGGCGTCGGCATGGCCCTGATGGAAATCATCGAGTTCGACGAGGCCGGGAACTGCCTCGGCGGATCCTTCATGGACTACCTGATCCCCACGGCCATGGAAGTGCCGGACTGGGAGACCGGTTTCACCGTCACCCCGTCCCCGCACCACCCGATCGGCGCGAAAGGCATCGGAGAGTCAGCCACCGTCGGCTCACCGCCGGCGATCGTGAACGCCGTCGTCGACGCACTGGCACCCTTCGGCGTCACGCACATGGACATGCCATGCACCCCGGCCCGCGTCTGGGCCGCCATGCAGGGCCGGGCAAGGCCTCCGATCTGACATGACCTCCACCGCAGAATCCCTTGCGGCCCGCGCGAACGAACTCGCCGGCCGCCGTGAGCCGTTCGTCCACGCCACCGTTGTCCGCGCCCAGCGGCCGACCATCGCGCACGCTGGCGATACCGCACTGGTGCTCTCCACCGGCGAGATCCAGGGCTTTGTGGGCGGGAACTGCGTCGAGGCTTCGGTGCGGGAGTACAGCCTCCAGGCGCTGGCTACGCAGGAACCGCTCCTCCTGCGCGTGGTTCCCGGCGAACCCTCCCGAACCGCTGAGGAGGGCGCCGTCGAGGTTTCCAACCCGTGCCTGAGCGGAGGGGCAATCGAGATCTTCCTTCAGCCGCGCATTCCGGCCCCCCGCGTCCTGGTGGTGGGCACGACGCCGGTGGCCCAGGCCCTCGCGACGCTGGGATCCGGCGTCGGCCTGGCAGTCGAGCTCACCGACGGCGACTCTGCGGACCCCCGGACGGACGATGCCGCGCTGATCGTCGCCTCGCATGGCAAGGCGGAAGAAGGCGCCCTCGAGGCGGCCCTGCGCGCCGGTGTGCCCTACGTCGCCCTCGTGGCCAGCGAGATCCGCGGGGCCGCCGTGCTGGACTCCCTCGACGTCGACGACGTATTGCGCGGGCGGGTCTTCACACCCGCGGGCCTGCAGCTCGGGGCCCGCACCCCCGGGGAGATCGCGCTCTCGATCCTTGCCCAGCTCATTGGGGAGCGATCCAAGGCGAGGCACGCCACACCGGCGGCGGCCGTACCGGCGGCAGAATCTTACGCGGCTCCATCTCCGGGAACTGCCGCACCGGCCGCGCCGGCGAGCGCGGTCGACCCCGTCTGCGGCATGAACGTTCCGGCTGTTGAGTCGTCACTGCATGTCCAGCACAAAGGTGTCACCGTGTACTTCTGCTCGCCCGGCTGCCGTGCCGCCTTCCGCAAGGATCCTGAGCGTTATGCCCTCGTTCCCTGAGCCCAGGACTGCAGGCATCATTCTGGCTGCAGGAGGATCCCGGCGCCTCGGCCGGCCGAAACAGCTACTTCCCTACGGCGAGGGCGTCCTGCTCGACGCCGTCCTGGCGACTGCCCGGAACTGCGGCTTCGCCCAGACGGTCCTTGCGCTGGGAGGCTCCGCCGAGGAGGTGCGGCAGACCGTCGACACCAGGGACTGCGACATCGTGCTCAACCCGGACTATGGCGACGGGTGTTCCTCCTCCATTGCCGCGGCTCTTGCGGTGCTGCAGCCGGAGACGGATGCTGTGGTCCTCCTGCTCGGGGACCAGCCCGGGGCCCGGTCCGAGAACGTGCGAGCGTTGCTCGGCGCCCTGTTCAGCGGCCCGTCGAACGTTGTGGGCGGCGCCGGGGGCGGCGGCATTGCCGTGTGCCGCTATGAGGACGGCATCGGCCATCCCCTCGCGTTCGCCCGGCGGCTCCTTCCGGAGCTAGCGGCCCTGCACGGCGACAAGGGGGTCTGGAGGCTGCTGGAGCAGAGGGAGGCCGACGTCGTCGAGGTCGCCACCACGGGCTCCATCCCCCTGGACATCGACACCGAGGAAGACTACCGGCGGCTCCTGGTCAGGTTGCAGGGGGCGGCATGACCAGGGCGGCGCGGTCCGGAGCGGAGGAGGATGTGCAGCTGCGGGTCCCCGACGTCGCGTCCCTGATGGCAGCGCTGGACCGTAACGACTACCTGGCCGACGTCGGACTCGCCACGGCGCTGTTCCTGGCCGTGCGCCTCCCGCAGCCCATCCTCCTGGAGGGCGAAGCCGGGGTGGGCAAGACGGAGGCCGCGAAGGCGCTGGCCCAGCTCCTCGATACACCGCTGTACCGGCTGCAGTGCTACGAGGGGATCGACGCCGGAGAAGCGCTCTACGAATGGAACCACCAGCGCCAGCTCCTCGGGATCCGGCTGGCCGAGGTCCGCGATGCCGCCGTGACCGAAACCGACCTCTTCGGGCCGCAATACCTGCTGCGCAGGCCTCTGCTGCAGGCGATTGAGCACCCCGGGCCCCGACCCGCAGTGCTCCTCCTCGACGAGATTGACCGTGCCGACGCCGAGTTCGAGGCGTTCACCTTCGAGCTGCTGGCCGAGGCCGCGGTCACCATCCCGGAGCTGGGCACGATCCGGGCTACCCATCCCCCGATCGTCGTCCTGACGTCCAACCGGACCAGGGACCTGCACGACGCGCTGACCCGCCGGTGCCTCTATCACTGGATCGACTACCCGGGGCCGGGCCGCATCGCCGAGATCGTGCGCCGCCGGGTGCCGGCCAGCAGCGGGCCGCTGGCGCTGCAGGCTGGTGCCGTGGTCACCAGACTCCGTACCTTGGACCTCGCCAAGCCCCCGGGGATTTCGGAGGCAATCGACTGGGTTTCCGCCCTCGCCGTGCTGGGCGTGGAACGCATCGACGCCGGGACGGCGGAGCAGACCTGGGGCTCGATCGTCAAGAACCGCGACGACCTGGAGCTGGTCGGCGCGCGAGGGGCAGCCTGGCTCGTGGGCGGCACCGATGGCTGAGGGCACCGGCTCCGTGTCGCCGACGGTTGAGGCAGCCTCCCTGTCCGCCGCCTTCGTCACAGCACTGCGGAGGGTCGGGCTTTCGAGCTCCCCGTACCAGGCAGCACGGCTGGCCGAGGCACTCCAGATGGTCCCGCCGACCGCCCTCGAACAGCTGTACTGGACGTGCCGGGTGGTCCTGGTGTCCACCCGCGAGCAGCTGCCGGTTTTCGACGCCGTGTTCAACGCCGTGTTCCGCAACGGATTTGACCCCGCCGCGCAGCTGGGCGGCCCGGCTGCGCCGGCCGCATCGCCGTCGCTCGGCCCCGATTCACGCATCACGCCCTCTCCCGCCGACGCACGGGCAGCGGAGAATCCGCCCAGCTGGCAGCCGCTTCCGGCGGTGGCGTCAGCGGGCCGGGACGGCTCCGAGGACCGCGCCGGCCCTGGACGGGAGGCCGTCCTCGCCATGGCCTCGGCCGAGGAGCACCTGCACGAAATGTCCTTCACGGAGCTCTCCCCTGAGGAAGTCCTCGAGGTCAGGCGGCTGGCCGCCCGGATGCTGCTGGCGACACCGGCGCGGCTGAGCCGCCGCACCCGCAAGTCCGCACACAGCAGCGCCCGGCTGGACGTCCGGGCCACGGTGCGAGCGGCCCGGCGGTCCGGTTCCGACGCCACCCGGCTGCTCTATGCCCGGCGGCGTGAGCAACGGCGCAAGCTGGTGTTCCTGTGCGACGTCTCCGGTTCGATGGAACCGTACGCCCGCATCTTCCTGTCGCTACTGCAGGGCGCGGTGGCGAGTGCGGGGGCCGAGGCCTTCGTGTTCTCCACGCGGCTGACCCGGCTGACCAGGCAACTGTCGCAGCGCGATCCTGACCAGGCGCTGGCCCGCGCCGCTGCCACCGCCCCCGACTGGGCAAGCGGGACCCGGATCGCCGAGAGCATTCGACGGTTCGTGGACGAGCACGGCCGCCGCGGACTGGCCCGGGGCGCGGTGGTTGTGGTGCTCTCCGACGGCTGGGCCCAGGAGGACCCGGAGCAGGTGGCGGTGCAGATGGCCCGGCTGCGGAGGCTGGCGTACAGGATCGTCTGGGTGAATCCGCGCAAGGCTGCGCCACAATACCAGCCGCTGGCGGGCGGGATGGCAGCCGCCCTGCCGTACTGTGACGCCTTCGTCAGCGGCCACAGCTACACGGCTTTGGCAGAGGTGGCAGCCGCAATCCGCGCCGACGGCCGGTCATCACTTGAGAGGCAAAGGACGAGCTAATGCAAATTGACAGCACATTCTCGGTAGTCGCCCCGATCGACAAGGTATGGGACACGCTCATGGACTTTGAACGGGTGGCAGGCTGCCTCCCCGGGGCCAAGATCCTGAACAAGCTCTCAGACGACGCGTACCAGGTGGGCATGACGGTGAAACTGGGCCCCGTGAGCATGCAGTACAAGGGCCTGCTGAACGTCGTCGAGCGCAATCCGGCCGAACACCGCGCCGTGCTCGGCGGAAAGGCGCAGGAGACGCGCGGGCAGGGCACCGCCGAGGCATCGGTCACCATGGTCCTGACGGAAGATGGCGGCACCACGCGCGGGACGGTCTCCGCAGACCTGGCACTCTCCGGGAAGGCCGCCGCCATGGGAAAGGGCGTTATCGGCAGCGTCACGGAGCAGATGATGTCCCTCTTCGCCGGAAACCTGCAGGCCATACTGGCAGAGCCGGCTCCGGAGCAGGCCGCTGTTTCCGAGACGGCTCCGCCGCCCGTCTCAGCGCCCGAGCCCGTCATCGCGGCGGGTTCGGCGGCGGGTTCGGCCCCGCCGTCGTCGGAGCTCCCGGGCCCCGCTCCGGCGCGCGTCCCCCCGGCAGCCAGCCGGCCCTCGGCGCACCCGGCCGGCAGCCTGGACGCATTGAGCCTCACGAAGGGCATCGCCGCGGATCAGCTCTCCAGCCCCGGCAAGGTCCTCGGCCTCGTGGCTGTGGTTGCGTGCCTCGCCTACTGGGCCGGCCGCAGGTCGGCATTCCGCATGCTCCGGCGCTGCGGCAGGCTCTGAGGACCGCCATGCGTGATGTTCTGGCCGCAATGATGCCGGACTGGCGGAAGGGCAGCACCTCCGGCCTGGCCACTGTCGTGAGCACTTTCAAGTCCGCCCCCAGGCTCCCGGGGGCGTCCATGCTGGTCACTGCCGGAGGCGATGCTGTCGGGTCGGTCTCAGGTGGCTGCGTCGAAGGCGCCGTCTATGAGCTCGCCACACAGGTCAAGGAGGAGGGCAAGCCGGTCCTGGTGCGCTACGGGATTAGCGACGACGATGCGTACGCCGTCGGCCTGACCTGCGGCGGGATCATCGACATTTTCGTGGAACCGGTGTCGCGGCAGAGCTTTGTCGAGCTCGACGACGTCGGACAGGACATCGCCGCCGAGCGCCGGGTGGGGGTCGCAACGGTGATCGAGCACCCGGACAGCAGCCGGCTTGGCCGGCACCTCGTCGTAAGGCCGGAAGGATTCGAAGGTGACCTCGGCTCCGAGCGGTCCAACCACGCCGTCGGCGATGATACTCAGGGCCTCCTCGCCGCCGGCCGGACCGGCATCCTGAACTACGGCCTGGACGGCGAGCGGCTCGACACCGGCATGCGGGTCTTCTTCGCAAGCTACGCCCCGCCGCCGCGGATGCTCGTCTTCGGAGCAATCGACTTCGCCGCGGCGCTGGCCCGGCTGGGGACCTTCCTCGGCTACCGCGTCACGGTCTGCGACGCCCGGGCCATCTTCGCCACTCCCGCAAGGTTCCCCGAGGCGGCGGAAGTCGTCAATGCGTGGCCGCACCGCTATCTGGCCGAACAGCTCTCCAAGGGCCTGGTGGACGAACGGACTGTCATCTGTGTCCTCACGCATGACCCTAAATTCGATATCCCGTTGCTGGAAGTGGCCCTGCGCGGCGGCCCCGTGGCCTTCATCGGAGCAATGGGTTCCCGGCGGACCCATGAGGACAGGATTGCCCGCCTGCGCCAGGCGGGGCTGGGCGAGGCTGAGCTGTCCAGACTCCACAGCCCGGTGGGGCTGGACCTGGGCGCACGTACCCCCGAGGAGACGGCGGTGTCCATCGCCGCGGAGTTCATCGCCAAGCAGTGGAGCGGGAGCGGGGAGCCGTTGAGGCAACTCGACGAGCGGATTCACCACGACGAGCTACGTTGATTGCCAACGACGCCGTTCGCTGGGCAATGACCGCTGTACTGCTGGCGGCGACGTTGTACTCGGCCTTCTGCGCCAGCAGGAAATCCTCGCTGGCCGCGCGGATCGACTATGGCCTCCATGCGGTGATGATGTCGGCCATGGTTCCCCCGCTGGCGCCCGGCGGCCAGTGGCCCGTGCTCCCGCAGCTTCTCCTTTTCGTCCTTGCCTCCTGGCGGTTCGTCATCCGGGCCGCGTCCCTGCGGTCAATCCACGGAGCCCGCCTAGCTAGGACCGCTGGCCCAGCTTCGTCGAAGCCGCCCGGCGCGAGAAGGTGCTGTCGCTCCTGGCGTTGCGGCTGCACCTGGAGGGCCAGGCCAGCGCAGGAATGATCTTCTACAGCTCCAGGCCGCACGGATTCGGCTGGGACGCCGTGGCAGCAGCCCATGCCTTGGCCGCCGAGGCGTCGAAGGGACTGCGCCTTGTCCTCCGGATCGTGTCACTGCAGGAGACTGAGGAGAACCTTAGGGCGGCCATGGCTTCGCGGACGCCCACGGATCTCGCGCTGGGTGTCATCATCGGCCAGGAACGGTGCAGCTACGATGTTGCGCTCGAGTGGCGCTTCCGGGCATCACGGACGCGCAACGTCAGCATCCGCGATTTGGCGGCCGAGATTGTCGCCGCCGCGGACGAGCCCAACCCTGTGCGGATCCATTTCGACCACTGACCAGTGATGTCACGCGCCTGCCAGCGGGCATATAAAGCGCCCTGGCCCGGACCCGAGAAAACCGATACTCAACTATCAGGTACTCTGTGTCCATGTCATCAGAGACGCTGGCCAGCCACATCATCGCCCCCATCGAAACCTTCGCCGTGGATCCGGCCCGCGTGCGGATCCTTGTCGCCCATGCCCGGCATACCGCGGACGCCCAACTTGAACTGATTCACACGCCGCTCACCGGCGGCCCGCTCGCGTCGCTGCCGCTGTCTACTGAGGCTGACGTCGCGGAGGCCTACGCCCGGGCCGGGCAAGCCCAGGTCGAATGGGCGCGCAGGTCGTTCAAGGATCGCCAGCGGATCATGGAGCGGTTCCATGACCTCGTCCTGGACCGCCAGGCCGAGATCCTCGACTTCATCCAGCTCGAGTCGGGCAAGTCCCGGGGCCACGCCTTCGAAGAGGTCGCCGACGTCGCGGTGACGGCACGCCACTACGGCCGCGCCGCGTCCCGCTACCTCAAAACCCGCCGCCGTTCGGGCGCCTACCCCGTGTTGTCCCAGGCGCGCGAGCTGCGCCATCCCAAGGGTGTGGTGGGCATCGTCTCGCCGTGGAACTACCCCTTCAGCCTCGCCGTCACCGACGCGATCGCCGCACTCGTGGCGGGCAACGCCGTCGTCCTGCGGCCCGACCGTCAGGCGAGTTTGTCGGCCCTCCTCGGCGTCGAGATGCTGCGTGATGCCGGGCTTCCTGAGGGCGTCCTCGAGGTGGTCCTGGGTGACCGCCGCGTCGGCCAGGCCGTTCTGAACCGGGCCGACTACGTCTGCTTCACCGGCTCGACGCCCGTGGGCCGGAAGGTCGCGGAATCCCTGGCCGGCCGGCTGATTGGCTACTCCCTGGAGCTCGGCGGGAAAAACGGCGTGTACATCGCCGGCGACGCCGACCTCGACAAGGCCGTGACCGGAACCATCCGCACGTGCTTCGCATCGGCGGGACAGCTGTGTATGTCGGCAGAGCGGGTCATCGTGCACGAGGGGGTGGCGGATGCCTTCACCACAAAACTCATCGCCGCGGTGGGGGCCATGAAGATCGGCACATCGCTCGACTACAGCAATGACATGGGCTCCCTGGCTTCGTCATCGCAGCTCGATACAGTCACGGCACACGTTGAGGATGCGAGAAGGCGCGGCGCCACCGTCCTCACCGGCGGCAGGCACCGCCCGGACCTCGGCCCATATGTCTATGAGCCCACACTGCTGTCAGGCGTCACGGAGTCGATGCTGTGCCGGAACGAGGAGACGTTCGGCCCCGTGGTGGCAATTTACCGCGTGGCGGACGATGCCGAGGCCATCCAGCTCATCAACGACACCGAGTTCGGCCTGCACGGCACCGTGTTCACGGGCAGTGTCCGCCGCGGCCGGGAGCTTGCGGCCAGGATCCGAACGGGCACCGTGAGTATCAATGACGCCTACACCGTCGCGTGGGGCAGCATCGGCTCGCCCATGGGCGGCATGAAAGCCTCCGGGGTGGGCCGCCGGCACGGCTCCGAGGGCATCCTGCGCTTCACCGAGAGCCAGACTGTGACGGCCCAGCACCTGCTGCCGTTCGGGCCCTCGTTCGGAATGTCCGACGGCGACCACTCCAGACTGCTGACCGCCCTCCTGCGCGCGCTCAAGACAGCGGGAAAGAAGTGAATGCCCAGGACGACGACGGCCCGGCCATTGACCACGATGTCGTTGTCATCGGCTCCGGTTTCGGCGGCTCGGTCGCAGCGCTGCGCCTCGCCGAGAAGGGCTACGACGTCCACGTGCTTGAGGCTGGCCGCAGGTTCGAGGACGGAGACTTCGCCAGGACATCGTGGAACCTCCGCAAGTACCTCTGGGCCCCGAAATTCGGCTGCTTCGGCGTCCAGCGCGTCCACAGGCTCCCGGACGCACTGATCCTGGCGGGCGCCGGCGTCGGCGGTGGCTCCCTCAACTATGCGAACACGCTTTACATCCCTCCGGCGCCGTTCTTCCAGGACAAGCAGTGGGGCCACATCACCGACTGGCAGGACGAGCTCGCGCCGCATTACCGGATGGGGCAGTCAATGCTGGGTGTGGTGACCAACCCGTGCGAGGGCCCGGTGGAGCAGCTGATGCGGGCTGCCGCGGACGAGCTCGGCGTTGGCCACACGTTCAAGAAGGCGCCCACCGGAGTGTTTTTCGGCATGCCGGGTGTCCGTGTCCCGGACCCCTACTTCGGCGGAGCAGGGCCCGAGCGCACCGGCTGCACGGAGTGCGGCAACTGCATGGTGGGCTGCCGAGTGGGGGCGAAGAACACCCTGACGAAGAACTACCTGGGCCTGGCCGAAAAGCTCGGCGTGCGCGTGACGCCGCTGCGCACCGTCGTCGCCGTACGCCCGCTCACCGACGCCGAAGCGCCGGCATACGAGATCGTCACCGAGCGCACGGGGGCCTGGACCAGGCGGGGCAAGGACCGGCAGGTTCTCACCGCCAGGCACGTGGTTTTTGCGGCCGGTACCTGGGGGACGCAGTCGCTTCTTCACGAGATGCGCGACGGCGGTCAGTTGCCCGGGCTGTCGGAAAGCCTGGGGGTTCTCACCCGGACCAACTCTGAGGCGCTGCTCGGTGCCATGACGTCCCATCGCCCGCCGAAAGGCATGGACCTGACCAAGGGTGTGGCGATCACGGCCTCGTTCCATCCGGACGAGGACACGCACATCGAAAACGTCCGCTACGGCAAGGGCTCCAACGCCATGGGGGCCCTCTCGACGCTGGCGGTGCCGGGTGATGGGCGGCTGCCACGCTGGGTGCGGTTCATCGGCGTCGCTCTCAAGAATCCGCTGGCGATCCCAAGCATCGAGCCGACCCCCTGGAAGTTCAGCGAGCGCACCATCATTGGCCTCGTGATGCAGACCCGGGACAACTCGCTGACTGTATCGGGCAAACGGCGGCTCTTCGGCGGCCGCAAGCTGACCTCCCGGCAGGGTCACGGCGAGCCAAACCCGACCTACATCGAGCCGGGCCACCGGGCGATGAACGTCATCGCACGGCTCCTGCAGGAGCGCGGCGGGCGCAGGACTTACGCCGGAGCGACACTGGGGGAAATCTTCGACGTCCCGCTCACCGCCCACTTCCTCGGCGGCGCCTGCATCAGCGACAGCCCGGAGAGCGGCGTCATTGACCCCTACCACCGGGTCTGGGGCTACCCTGGCATGCACATCGTGGACGGTGCAGCGATCTCGGCCAACCTCGGCGTTAACCCGTCGCTGTCCATCACGGCCCAGGCGGAACGCGCGTTCTCGCTCTGGCCCAACAAGGGAGAGGCGGACGCCCGTCCGGCGCCGGGCGAGGCCTATGTGCGCATAGAGCCGGTGGCTGCGCTGCGCCCGGCCGTCACGACCTTCACCCACCAGAGCGCGCGGGTCTGACGACCGGTCACACCTAATCGTCCGACGGCGCCCTGCTCATTTCAGAGCGGGGCGCTTTCGCGCAGGCAGCGGTCCTCTGGGTCAATGGCGCCCATGATGCGTTTTCCGATGCTGCCCAGCTGGCGCGACTGCGCCTTCGTGAGGGGATCAAACACGAGCGCCCGGACTGCTTCCACGTGCCCCGGAGCGGTTCGGGTGATCTTCGCCCAGCCCTCGTCGGTGAGTGTGGCCAGCGTGATGCGTCCGTCGGCAGGGTCCGTGGAGCGATGCACCCAGTCCCGCTTCTCCAGCCGGCTCACAACCTGGGACAGGCGGGGGAGCCCGGACTCGGTGAAACCTGCGAGGTCGCTCATCCGGCGTGTGCGGGCGGGAGCCTCGGACAGGCCGGCCAGGACCATGTACTCGAAGTGGCTTATGCCGGCGTCCTGCTGCAGCTGGGCATCCAGGGCGCCGGGCAGCTTCATCATCACGGCGACCAGCGTCAGCCAGACTTCGCGTTCGTCACTGTTCAGCCATCGCGGTTCTTCGGCACGTTCCATAGCCCGAGTCTACGCTTTTACTTCACGAATGAAGTTTTATGTCGCTCAAATCACTTGCATCGTGAAGTAATAGGCGGTAGCTTTTACTTCAATATTCAAGTACTTCCTGCCCTGACATTCCTGAGGAGCCCAGATGACCGTTATGTCCGAGACCGTCGCGCGGCCGTTCGAACAACCGGCCGCCGTCCGCAGCCAGGTCACCGTCCCGCTGCGGTTCCCTGACGGCTTCGCGGCCACCGCTGAGATCATGACGTTCCACGGGCTGGCCGACGGCAAGGAGCACCTGCTGCTCGCCCTCGGCGAATGGGAGCAGACGCTCCTGGACCAGGGCCCGGAAGGTACAGCTCCGCTGGTCCGGCTGCACAGCGAGTGCCTTACCGGCGACGTGTTCGGCAGCGAGCGCTGCGACTGCGGACCCCAGCTGCGCGAGGCAGTCGAGGAAATTGCCGCCGTCGGGGGCTTCCTGCTGTACCTCCGGCAGGAGGGGCGCGGCATCGGCTTGTACTCCAAGCTCGACGCCTATGCCCTGCAAGACACCGGACTGGACACCTACGAAGCCAACGTTGCCCTGGGCCGCGGCGAGGACGAGCGGGACTACAGCGCCGCCGCCCAGATGCTCGGCGCGCTTGGCGCCGGCCGGATCCGCCTCCTCACCAACAACCCGGACAAGGTAGGGCAGCTGACCGCCCTCGGCGTTGACGTCTCGGAGCAGGTCCCCACCGGGGTGCACCTCTCGGCGGCCAATCACCGCTACCTGGCCGCGAAGCGCAGCCATACAGCGCACACCATCGAGCTGCCCGCAGAGGTCCTTCCGGCAGAAGTCCAGACAGCGGAGACCCTGCCGGCAGAGATCATTCCTTCCCATGACGAGCTGCTGTCCCGGGTGGATGCCCTCGTTCCCCGGCTGCGGGAGCGTGCTGCGGAAACCGAGGAGATCCGCCACATTCCGGAAGCCACCATGGCTGAACTGAAGGCGGCGGGCGTGTTTCAGATGCTCGCGCCGAAGGCCGTGGGCGGCTTCGGCCTGGGGCTGGAAACCTACGTGGAGGTGGTTCGCCGCCTCGCCCGGGGATGTGTCTCCACGGCCTGGAGCGTCGGGCACCTGGTGGAACATGTCTGGATGCTGGCCCGCTGGCCGCAGGAAGTCCAGGATGAAGTCTTTGCCACCGGGCCGGCCCCTTTGGCTGCCGCAACCGGCGCCCCTCCAGGGAAAGCAGATAGGGCTCCCGGCGGGTTCATTATCTCGGGCCGCTGGAGCTTCGCCTCCGGCATCATGCACTCCGAGTGGGCGCTCCTGGCCGTGCAGCACGGTGACGTCCGCCTGCAGTGCCTGGTCCCGGTGTCCGATCTTGAGCTCCTGGACGTCTGGCACACGGCCGGCCTGCGGGGGACCGGGAGCAACGATCTCCGGACGGAGAATCTCTTTGTCCCGGCGCACCGCGCCCTGGAATGGAATCTCCTGGCCGCCGCTGATAACCCCGGCAGTCGCATCCACCCGGATCCGAGCATCCACACCCCGATGGCCACGTTTCTGAACATGGTTGCCCCGGCCGCCGCTTTGGGGGCTGCTGAGCACGCCATCGAGGCGTTCCAGGACCTGATGATGGTGCGCAAGGTCAAGCAGACGACGCAGGCGCGGCAGGCGGATTCGCCGCTCGCGCAGGCCCGGTTCTCCCAGGCCTACGGGGAGGTGGCGACTGCGCGGCTGCACTGGCAGGAAGCCGTCCGAGTGGTGGCCGATTCCTACGGCCGGCGGCCTGTCGCTTTCACCGATGAGGAGCGGGCGCGGTACCGGCTTTCGCTGGGTCTCAGCGGCGCGGCGTCGGCCGAGGCTGTCCGCCTCATCCTGACGGGATCCGGCGGGAGTGTGCACCGGCTGACGCACCCGCTCCAGCGGATCCAGCGCGATGTCAACGTACTGCTCAACCACGCCTCGCTGACCATGGATCCGATTCTGGAGCAGGCAGGCCGCGGACTTCTGGACCTAGGGTTTTCCATCCCGGCCGAGCAGTTCTGACCGGGCGCATGGGACCCCTTGCAGGACCGCCATTATCGGAGAAGGATATGAGCCTCACTCGAGGAGGCCAGCCATGGTCCAGCTTGGAAAGTTTGAGCGGTACCTGATCGAGGAATTCTTCGACGACTACCGTGCCGGCGCAATGACCCACCGCACTTTCACCCGCCGGGTCGCATTCATCATGGGAAGCATGGCGGCGGCGTCTGGCGCGATGCTGCTCGTGGGATGCACACCCGAGGAAGTCCCACGCAGCACCGACCCCATGCCCACGCCCACCCCGTCATCGTCGACGGCCGGCACCGGCACCGCGGCTGCCGGGGCAGTGCCGGGGGCCAAGAGTCCGCTCTCCGTCCCGGAGGGCGCCGCGGGGCTTACGACGGCGACCGTGCTGTTCCCTGCAGACGGAACCGATATCAGTGGTTACCTCGCCCGGCCCGAATCCGGTGCAGCCGGCCCGGCGGTGCTGGTCTGCCACGAGAACCGCGGACTGACCCCGCACATCCAGGACGTTGCCCGGCGCTTTGCCAAGGCCGGGTATGCGGCGTTGGCCCTTGACCTGCTGAGCAGGGAAGGCGGCACCGCCAGCCTTGATTCCGACGCCGTCTCCGGTGCACTGACCAGCGCCGGGGCCCCACGCCATGTTGCTGACTTCGCCGCGGCCTTTGACTACCTTCAGGGCCAGGACTTCGTGGACTCCGGACGCATCGCCATGAACGGGTACTGTTTCGGCGGCGGCATTACCTGGCAGGCGGCAACCGAGCTGGCCGGGCTGAAGGCCACTGCGGCGTTCTATGGTCCGGCGCCGGACCTGAACAAGGTGCCGGCCATCAAGGCCGCGGTGTTCGGGGTATATGCCGAACGCGACGCGCGGATCACCGGCGCGATGCCGGGCCTCCGCGATGCCCTGGACGCCACCACGGTGACGCACCAGCTCACCGTTTACCCCGGCGTGGACCATGCCTTCCACAACGACACCGGCGAGCGCTACAACGAAACCCAGGCCACGGCTGCCTGGAACGACACCCTCGCCTGGTTCGGACAGCACGTCTGAGGGGTGACGCCAGTACGTCGGATCTGAGTAGCGCCATCTGACGTTTTGATCCTCCAGAACGACAGATAGCGCTACTTAGCTGGGAGGGCGGGGCACTCACCCGCGGCCGCGGGTAGTCTTGAAACATGAGCACCGCAATCCCATTAACGCTCACCTTCGGCGGGCAATTCGCCCGGGAACTCGAGGAGCTGGCGGTTCCCTGGCAGGCGGAAGAAGCACCTGACCCGCAGCTGCTGGTCCTGAACGAGCCGTTGGCCACCGAGCTGGGCTTGGACCCGTCCTCGCTGCGGACGCCCGAGGGGACGCGGCTGCTCATCGGCAACCAGATTCCTGAAGGTGCCACACCGGTGGCCCAGGCCTATGCCGGCCACCAGTTCGGCGGCTACTCACCGCTGCTCGGCGACGGGCGGGCCCTCCTGCTGGGTGAGGTCACGGACATCCACGGGCAGCTTCGGGACATCCACCTCAAGGGCTCCGGCCGGACACCGTTCGCCCGCGCAGGTGACGGTCTCGCCGCCGTCGGTCCCATGCTGCGCGAGTACATCGTCAGCGAAGCCATGCATGCCATGGGCATCCCCACCACGAGGTCCCTCGCCGTGGTGGCCACGGGCCGACCCGTCCGCCGCGAAACCATGCTGCCCGGTGCCGTGCTCACCCGGGTGGCGAGCAGCCACCTGCGCGTCGGCAGCTTCCAGTTGGCCCGCGTCAACGGCGAGACGGACCTTCTGCGCCGTCTGGCCGATCATGCCATCAGCCGCCATTACCCGGACGCGGCGCTCGCCGGCAAGCCCTATCTCGCGTTCTTCGAGGCGGTCATAGCCGCGCAGGCGTCCCTGGTGGCGCAATGGATGCTGGTGGGCTTCGTCCATGGCGTGATGAACACCGACAACATGGCCATCTCCGGCGAGACCATCGACTACGGTCCCTGCGCGTTTATGGACGCCTTCAACCGCGGCGCGGTCTACAGCTCCATCGACGCGGACGGACGCTACGCCTACGCCAACCAGCCGGTCATTGCCGAGTGGAACCTCACCCGGCTCGCCGAAGCACTCCTGCCCCTGCTCCATGAAGACCAGGACCAGGCCGTGGCGCTCGCCGTGGAATCCCTCGGCGCCTTCCGCACGCTGTACAGCGCTGCCTGGTCAGCCGGCATGAAGTCCAAGCTTGGGCTGCTCCCGGACACGCACGACGACGTCGCGTCGCCCCTGGTGGACGGCGTGCTGGCGCTGCTCCAGGAAGGCCAGGTGGATTACACCTCCTTCTTCCGGCGCCTCGGCTCGGCGGCCCGCGGCACCCCGGAAACTGCGCGGTCCATGTTTGCGGACCCGGGCGCCTTCGACGCCTGGGCCGCACGGTGGCTGGCCCTGGCGCCGGACGCGGACCTGATGGACCGGGTCAACCCCGTCTACATCCCCAGGAACCACCTGGTTGAAGAGGCTCTGGATGCTGCTATTGCGGGCGACCTGGACCCATTCAACCGGTTGGTGGACGTCCTGGCCGATCCGTACACGCAGCGCCCCGGGCTGGAACGCTACGCCGGCCCCGCCCCTGAAGACTTCGGGAGCTACCGGACCTTCTGCGGGACCTGAGCGAACACCAGGGATGGACGACGGCGGCGCGCGGCCGGGTGCCGCCCGCCGCCGTCGAGCATGGTCGGATCACGCTACGCGGACGAAGGACGCTCCGGCGAGCCAGCTGATGGAGTGCACTTCGGTTTTGTAACCGTCCACCCCGCCACTGACTACCTGGCCGTTGCCGGCGTAGACGCCGACGTGGCCGGCCGTGATGACCAAGTCACCGGCGGCCGGAGTGCCCACCACGGTGCCGTACTGGTAGAACTGGCCGGGTGCGAGGTCTCCGACGCTCTTGCCAACGGAGCGCAGTGCCTTCTCCACCATCGCGGTGCAGTCCTGCTGCACTCCGAGCTGCGAATAGGCGGAGGCCAGGATGGGCGCGCCGAGTGAACCTGCCGGAGCCTGGGCCGCCGGTGCGGCGGTGGAGGCCAGGCGGATGCCGGTGTTCGCCGGAGCCGCTGGTGCTGCCGCGGCGGGTGCCGCGGGTGCCGGTGCCGGTGCCGGTGCGGTGTAGCCAGCACCGGGGATCTGGATCTGATCGCCGGGGTAGATGATGGTGGTCAGCGACAGACCGTTGACAGCCAGCACGTCGTTGAGTGCGACGCCGTACTGGGTGGAGATTGCGCCCAGTGTGTCGCCTGCAACGACAGTGTGGACGTTGGCTGCGGCGGGAGCCGGGGCAACTGCGGCCGGGGCGGGTGCGCTGGCCTGGCCCTGAACGTTGACACTCCCGAAGTTGTCCGGGCCGTGGACTCCGGCCTGTGCCGGGGCGCCGACGCTGAACAGCAGGCCGGATGCAGCAACGGCCACAAGGGCCGGCCGGCCGAACGTCAGGGCGCGCGCTTTGGCCGTCGAAGACAGGCCTACAAGCACGGTTGAGCGGTTAGAAACAGCACGGTGGCGTGCGGAAGTGAAATTCTTGGACACGGTTGATCGCCTCTCCCATGCCTGCGGGGTGAGCTGTCGGGTTCGGGTCGGAGATACCCGGCCGGTAGCGGCGCCGCACGGAACGGAGCGATACCGACTTAACCCCAAGGCTTCGCAAGAAGCCGTGGAAACGTGGTTCCCCCGTCCCTGCCAGCTGGAAAGCGACTGGATCCCGGTCAGCGGCAGGGCTCGGCATACTGGCGGGAATGGTCCGGCTTGAGCCGGGCCACCGTTCGACCATAACTTCCAATTATCGGCAATGTCACATTCCGGTAACGGAATGTAGGTGTGAAATCCACCCGTGTTTCAGCGTGGATTCCCTCCTCATCGGTAACGATGTTGCAGGTCAGGCCCCGTAATCCGTATATGCCCGGTAAGCTCACCAACTATGTCCCGGATTGTTCAAAAAATGCGGCTGCCCGCCCTCGCCGGCCTGCTGGCGGTCGCCCTGGCGGGGTCGGCTGCGCTGCTTCCCTCACATGCCGCCGATGACGCGCCGCCGGGCGGCTATCCCTCGTGGCAGGACGTGGAGAACGCCAAGCAAAGCGAGGCCGGCAAAGCGGCAGAGGTCACCAGGATCAACGGGCTGCTGGGCGGACTCCAGACCGAAGCGGAGGCGCTGGGCAATGCGGCCGTAACGTCCGCCGCGGAGTACGCCGTGGCCGAAGCGGCGCTTCAGTCCGCCACTTCCACTGTGGACGCACTGACCGCGCAGACCGCACGCGCCGCGGCCGAACTAGGACAGTACAAGAAGGAAATCGGGGCTCTTGCCGCCCAGTCGTACAAGACCGGTGGCACCAACGTGGGCTTCTTCGTTGCCCTCGACGCCGTGCAGAACAACAGCATCCAAGGCCTGAATATCGTCCAGATCGTCAGCGATAAGACTGCCGCCCTGGTGAACAAATCCGCAGCCGCCGAACGCATTTCCCGCGCCCTGGCCGATCAGGAGCAGACAGCCAGGGCCGAGCGCGAGCGCCTGTCCGGCGAAGCCAGAACCAAGCTCAATGCCGCCCAGTCCGCCCGGCAGGCCATGTCCCGGCAGATCGCGGAGCAGCAGGAGCACGGCCAGGAACTGACCGCGCAGCTGGCCTCCCTCAAGGGCACCACCGCTGCGGTGGAGGGGGAGTTCCGGCAGGGCCAGGTGGCCTTGGCCGCATACGAAACGGCGCAGGCCGCCAAGCGGGCCGCGGCGCAGGAACAGGCACGCCAACAGGCGGAGGCGGCAGCCAAGGCGGCGGCCCTCGCCGCTGCACAGAAACCGGCTCCGGCCCCACCTGCTGTACCGGGAGTGCCCGCCCCGCCTCCAGTCCCGAGCCCGACGCCGGTCCCGCCGCCCGTCGTCGTCGTGCCTTCCGTTCCGGGCGGCGCTGTCAACGACCCCGCGGGCGCCAAGAACTACGCAGCCGGGCAGTTCGGCGCCTACGGCTGGGGCCAGGACCAGTTTCCGTGCCTGGCGTCGCTGTGGACCAAGGAGTCGAACTGGCTGACCACCGCCACCAACCCGTACTCGGGCGCCTACGGCATCGCCCAGTCGCTGCCGGCCAGCAAGTATGCCAGCGCTGGCAGCGACTGGCTCACGAGCTACCGGACCCAGGTCAATTGGGGCCTGTCGTATATCGCTGACCGCTACGGGTCACCGTGCAGCGCGTGGAACCATTCCGTGGCCAACAACTGGTACTGACCTGCCGGGGGAGGGCAGCCGGGTCACGTTCCCGGGGGCTTGGCGAATTCCGCGGCGCTGAAGAATTCAATGCCGACGAAGGCTTCGTCGCCGTCCACCCAGGCGTCATGCCCGGGTGGAATGGTGTACGAATCGCCGGCGCTGATGCTGATCCGGTTGCCACCGGTGGTCTCGACGTTGAGGGCACCGGAAACGCAGTATCCGACGTGGTTGTTCTGGCAGGACTCGGTCTGGACCACCGGCTTGATGCAGTCCGACCAGCGCCAGCCGGGACTGAACGTCAACCGGCCGACCGTGTAGTCGCCCAGGTTGACGACATCCACTTCGGTTTTCTCCGGCCGGCGCTTCTCATCCGGTGTGTTGTGGGACTTGACTGCCAGTTCTGTGACGATGTTTGTAGGCATGACACACAGACTTTCTCTGTTGGTTTTGTGTCCGGCAGCTTTCTGTCCCTGGCTGCCAGACCGCATCTGAGGCGCTTACGCTTGCCAGCATCCTCCCGCCGGCGGCGCTTGTCGAGACCCAAACCACTAGGCTTTTCCCATGCCCGATTTTGAACGGTTCCGGGTCCTGCTGGAAGAAGAGCGCGCCCGGAAACTCGAGCTGCTCCCCGCGCTCCGTGCGGACATCTCCTCGGCGAACGCCGCACGCCAGGATTCCAACGTGGATGACGAACACGACCCCGAGGGTTCCACCATTGCGTTCGAGCTATCGCAGGCCTCGGCGCTCCTGAAACAGAGCATTGCGGGACTTGACCAGGTGGACGCGGCCCTGGCGCGGATTGCGGCGGGCACCTACGGCACATGCGCCGTGTGCGGGGACCCCATCGCGGAGGGACGGCTCGAAGCCCGCCCGTCGACGCCGTTCTGCATCCTCCACGCCGCGGCCGGCCGGCAGGGACGGTAGCGGCGCCATGAACCCAGGTGTCGTGAACTCCAGTGCCGTGACTTCAAGTGCCGTGAGCGGGAGGGTGCTGTGAACGGGCGTGTGCAGGAGGCTGCCGGCTTCTCGATGCCACCCTGCAGAATGAGGGCGCCTGGTACCGGGCGGAGGACGTGGAGGCCCGGGTTGGCGGTGTCCTAGGCTCCTACGGATCGTCGGTGGGAGCCGTACGCGGCACCGTCCGCGACGCCGGCAGGAAGTTCAAGGATCTTGGCCACGATGAAGTGACCGCTTTGGCATCTCTCCTCTGGGGCCGGCCCGGTGCCGGCAGGCGGCCGGTCTATGAGAGGCGGCTCGCCGCCGTGGTGCTGCTGCAGTCCAAGGTTGCCCTCCTTCGCCACTCTGACCTGACCCGGCTGGAGGGCTTCATCAGAACCGCGCAGACCGGTGAGCTGGTGGACCCCCTGATTGCCGACGTTGTGGTTCCGTTGCTGCAGGGACTGGGCGAAAGCGGCCGCCAGCGCGCCGACGTCGTCATCACCCGCTGGCACCAGGACCCCGACGATGCGCTGCGCCACGCTGCCCGGCTCATCGCGTCTCAGGGACCTGACCTGCAGCGCATTTCCGGGAACCGCGGCGCGGAACGCGACTGACCCCTGTTCCCCGGTCCCCGTCAGTCGTACTCTGGGGCTTGGAGGTGATTGCCATGGAGGCAGCGCAGGGCGACAGGATTATCGTCCGGGGGAGGACCGTTGGATCTTCGGACCGGCACGGCGTGATCGTGGAAGTCCGTGGTCAGGAAGGTCATCCGCCCTACCTGGTCAGGTTCGACGACGGACACGAAACCGTTATGTACCCGGGCGGTGATTTCGCCGTCGAACGCGGACACGCGGGACAGGCCGGCTGACCCGCCGCGGGCGGCCGCGCGTCCGGGCCACCGGGCACCTGTCAGACTGGTGGCATGGATCACTCCTTGGCTGCCACGTCCCCTGACGCGAACCTCACAATTCCGCCGGTCCGGACCGGTCCGCGGGACCCCGGTGACGCCTGGGTGGAGGGCGGCCGCGGCAAGTTCTGGGGCAGGTTCGGTGCCGCCGGCGTGCTGGCTTATGACCCCGGCAAGGGCGTTCTCCTGCAGCACCGCGCGCTGTGGAGCCATAACGGTGGTACCTGGGGATTGCCCGGCGGAGCATTGCACCAGGGCGAGGACGCAGTCACCGGGGCCCTCCGCGAGGCGCACGAGGAAGCCGCGGTACCGGCCGCGGATGTGAGAGTCCTCTTCACGTCTGTGCTGGACGTCGGCTACTGGTCCTACACCACCGTTGTGGTGCTGGTGACCGCGCCTTTTGAGCCCGTGATCAGCGATCCGGAAAGCCTCGAACTCCAGTGGGTTCGGTTGGACGAGGTGGACGCAAAGGAGCTCCATCCCGGTTTTGCAACATCGTGGCCGGACCTGCGGACGCGCATGCTGGAAGGGCGGGATTAGGGTTGCCTAAGTGCGGTGCGCCATAATGGTGTTCCGACCCCCTGCTGCGCGTGAGGAAGAACATGACCGCCCCGCTCTCCGTGTTGCTCAAACAGTCCACCAGTGCGGCCCACGAAGAGGCCGAGTCGTCCCCGTTTATGGGCGACCTGCTCGAGGGCAGGCTGGACGCGGCCGCCGTCGCTGCCCTCACTGCCCAGCTGTACACGGTGTACGGTGCCATGGAATCGGTGGCGCGGTCCGAGTACGGTTCTGATCCGCTGCTGGCAGGGTGCCTGGACCCCGCCCTGGAACGCATGCCTGCCCTCGAGGCGGACATGGCGTTCCATTACGGTGCCGGTTGGCAGGACCGGCTGGCGGACGGCCGGATTGTCACCGTCCCGGCCACCACGGCCTACGCCACCCTGATCCGCGAACACCACAGTGCCGAGTTTATGCTCGCCAACCACTACGTCCGGCTGCTCGGGGACCTGTCGGGCGGGCAGATCATCCACCGCCTGGTCCAGCGGCACTACGGAATCCCGGACGACGGCCTGAACTTTTACCTCTTTCCCGGTATCGGGAAAATGAAGCAGTACAAGGACGGCTACCGGCTCCGGCTGGACGCCCTGGCGCTGGACAAGGACGGGACCGAGGAGGTGCTCGCGCACGCCGCCCATGCCTTCCGGCTCAACGGCGACATCTTCGCGGACCTGCAGCTCGCCGTCGGGGCCCGACCGCAGCCCGCGGCCTGACCCATGGACCAGTTCCTGGATCTGCCCTTCGGCGTGGCGGCGGCCAGCCTGTTCGCCATTGTTATGCTGCGCGTGAATGCGACGTACTGGATCGGCCGGGGAGCGGCAGCCGGGATGGAACACACGCGGTTCGCGTCGTCCTGGAACGGCCAGCGGGCCGGCCAGGCGAAGGCGCTCGTCCGCCGGTGGGGACCGTTCGCCGTGACCCTTTCGTTCCTGACCATCGGCCTGCAGACGGCCGTCAACCTCGCCGCCGGTGCTGCGAAGATGCCGCTGCGGCGCTACCTTCCCGCCGCCGTCGCCGGTTCCATCCTCTGGGCCCTGATCTATGCCACCATCGGGCTCGCCGCGGTTGAGGCGTGGCTGGCGCTGGTAGCCAGGTCCCCGTGGGGGCTTGCCGTGCTGGCCGCCGCGGCCGCGGGACTTATCGCGTGGCTGCTGGTACGACGGCGGCGCCAGCCGCAGGGGAGCGCTGCCGAGCAGGCGGAGGCGGGCACAGCAGATAAGGTGGGAAGAGCCGCACACGAACAAGCGAAAGGGTCAATGTTGACTGCTGCACTCCCGGACCTGGCCGACGGTGACTACTACTACCAGTCGCTCGGCGGCGGGCACTTCCGCTCCACCATCCACGCCCAGGGGGCCTGGAACGAGCACGAACAGCACATGGCGCCCGCCTCCGGCCTGATGGCGGACAGCCTGGAGCGCCACGAGCCCCGCGCCGACATGCGGATGGCCCGGCTGAGCTACGAGATCCTGGGCCTGATCCCGGGTGGCGGGTTCCAGATCGAAACCACCACCCTCCGCCCCGGCCGTACCATCGAGCTCCTGCAGGCAGAACTGGTTGCCAACGGCCGGGTGGCCATCCGCGCCACCGCATGGCGAATGATCACCAGCGACACGGCCGCGGTTGCCGCGGTCGAGGACACCGCTATCCCGGCACCGGATGAATGCAAACCGCTCGACGGCCCTGCCATCTGGCCAGGCGGCTACATCCGGTCCCTGGAGATGCGTGTGGCCGAGGGCCACCGGCCCGGCGCCGGCATCGTCTGGCTCCGCACCCAGCACCCCCTGACGGATAAAGCCGACAGCGGCGACCTGGCCCGCCTGATGGGCCTCGTGGACACGGCCAACGGCATCGCGGCCAGGGTTCCGCCGGGCAAAGACAGCTATGCCTTCCCCAACCTGGACCTGCAGATCCACATGTACCGCAGGCCCGAGGGCGAATGGCTGGGCCTGGACAACGCCGTCTCCTTCGGAACCGACGGGATTGGCCTCACGTCCACCGTCCTGCACGATCTCCAGGGCCCCTTCGGTCGCGCCGAACAGATCCTCACGCTTCGCGGGACCTGACGGCCTTGCCCTGACTACCGGACCGCTGTGACTACCTGACCTGTGTGACTAGTCGGCGCCGGTGACGCTTTTGTAGCTGTGCACCGCGTTGTCCAGGGTGGGGAAGAAATGGTCGGCAGTGAACCGTGCGCTGGCACCGAACCGGATCAGGCGGTCCTTGATCGGTCCCTTCATTTCCGCGAAGACCATGCTGATGCCGTCCTTCGCCAGTTCATCGTCGAGCCGGATGAGCTCATCCAGCGCCGTGGTATCCAGGCCGGTAATCGGCTCCGCCGCCACGATGACCCATTTCACCGGCCAGGGTGCGGCGTCCACCAGGCCGTGGATGTGCTCGGCGAAAACGTCCCCATTGGCAAAGAACAGCGGTGCATCGAAGCGGGCAATCACCAGCCCCTCCACCCGCCGGCCTTCGGGATGCCGGTCCAGGTCATGGAAGCCCGGAACGTCCGCCAGGCTCGCCAGCTCGGTGCGGTACGGATCCCAGGCGCGCTGGACAAAGGCCAGAAGGGACAGCCCAATGGCCACGGCAATTCCCGGCAGGACCCCTACAAAGGCGACGCCGAGGAACGTCACCACCAGGAGGAGGGCCTCGATCCGGCTTATCCTGACGAGGCGCACCAGCGTTCTCACATCAACCAGCGACGACGCCGCCACGATCACCACGGCGGCGAGCGTGGCGGTGGGAAGGAAAGCCGTCAGCCCCGGTGCGACGACCATAAAAACGACCACGAGCAAGGCTGCCACCACACCGCTGAGCTGCGTCTTCGCCCCGGCGTCGAGCACAATCGGTGTGCGGGAGGAACTTCCGCACACCGGAAAGCCGCCCAGCACCCCCGTTGCCACGTTGGCAATGCCCAGTGCCCCCATTTCCTCGTTGCCGTTGACCCTCACTCCGCGGCGCGCGGCGAGGCTCTTGGACAAGGTGGAGGTGTCCGCAAAAGCGATCAGCGCGATGCCTGCTGCAGGGCCCACCAATGCCAGGACGTCGTCCGTGCCAATTCCGCCCAGCGCAGGGGCCGGGAGTCCCTGCGGCAGGGCGCCGACCATGGGCAGCTGTCCGGCCAGGCCCAGTACGGCCACTGCGGCGATGGAGCCGGCCACCGCGAACAGGACGCTGGGCACCTTCCACGGAAGAAAGCGGCCGGCGACAATGACGGCCACGCTGCCCGCACCCACAGCCAGGGCGACGGGATTGATACCGCCGCTGAAGACCGCCCCGGCCAGGGACGTGAGGCGTTCAAAGAGGCCATCGGCGGAGACGTCGATCCCCAGCAGCCGCGGAAGCTGGCTGACGGTGACGGCCAGTGCGATGCCGTTCAGGTATCCAACGCGGATAGGCCGGGACAGCAATCCCGTCACAAACCCCAGCTTGAAGATCCGGCCTGCTATCAGGAAGACGCCGATCAGGATGGCCAGCACTCCGGCCATGGCCACCGCTTGCTCCGGATCCCGGCCCGCCAGCGGAAGAATGGCGGCCGCGATCATGGGTGCCAGCGCTGAATCCGGCCCCACAATGACAACCCGGGATGGCCCGAACACGGCATAGAAGATCATGGGCACCACGGAGGCATACAGCCCGTTCACCGCAGGAAGCCCGCTGGCCTCGGCGTACGCCATCCCTGCCGGCACCAGGGCTGCGCTCAAGGCTGCCCCGGCCACCAGGTCCGACTTCAGCCAAGACCGTTTGTAGCCACGCGCAACACCAACGCCGGGTAGCGCCTTGTTGATCCAGTCGTGCCGCACTCGGGCCTCCAAATTGGTGAAATCAGGACGCGGGGGGCTCCTGGAACGGCGTCGAATCCTGGCCATATTCGGCGGTCACCAGGATCGGCAGGTGGTCGGAGGCGCCGCGGGGCAGGGTTTCCACATTCTCGATGTTTAGTCCCAGGGACGTGGCAAAGTCGAAGTGGCCCTTAAATACTTTGTAGCGTGTGTAGGTCCGGCGGTCACTGAGGGAGAGTTCGTAGCCGGTGTTCTTCATGTGTTCGTTGAGGTTTTTCGTGAAGAAGGGGTAGTTGAAGTCACCCACCATCAGAGTCATAAGGCCGGTGCCCATGCCCAGGAGTTCGGCGTGGGCCGCGTGGATCTGGTTGCGCCGCAGCGAGTTGGTGGCGGTCAGCGGAGCGGCGTGGAACGAGGCGATAACCAGTTCGTGGTCGGTCTCGTTGTCCCGCACGCGCGTGCCGATGAGGCGCTCATGGGCGGGCGCCAGGACCATGTCGTGCAGGGACTTTTTGAGTGCGAAGGTCTTGGTGCCGTGGGCCGTGAACCGGTCGGGCCGGTAGTAGATGGCCAGCCCAAGGCGGTTGCCCTTGGTGGAGTCGGCGAGCCGCAGCGGACCCAGCGTGTCCGGCAGGTCCGAGGTGTCACACTCCTGGAGGCACAAGGCATCGACGCCGAAATTCTGGGCAAGATCAACCAGTTCCCCACTGGCCTGGTGCTTGCGGAGGTTGTAGCTAATGACGCGTATCAGTGGATTACCTCTTCTGAGGAGTAGCGGGTGGACCCAGTTCCTGAGTTTAGCCACCCGATGGGGGACGGTGCAGCAATACACCGCTGGATGTCAGGTGGCGCGGAACACCAGCCAGCCGGCGAGGGTGGACAGTCCCGTTAGGGCGGCACCCCACAGGATGTCAACAACAATGAGCTGCAGCGGCCACGTCTTGAGCGTGGCGGCATTCGTCAGGTCATACGTCGCGTAGGCAAAGGCGCCCAGGGCGGCCCCATAGCCGACGGCGGTCAGCCAGCTGCCGCCGTCGAGCGCCGGCCGCAGCGCAAAGAAGACAATCCCCGCTATGTACATGACATAGAAAGCCACGGCGTAACCTAAGTGTGGCTTGTCTGCGAGCAGGTCACCGATGTGGCTGCGGTAGAACGGGTTCATGAGCTTGAGCCAGACGGCGTCGATGACCGCGAACGCAGCCGCGACGACAAGGAATTGCAATATGACCATAAGGGAGCTTAGCAATATGCAGGACGCCGAAGCGGGACTCCGGACGCTCACTGTGGTGCGGCAGGATCATTCCCTCGGCGCCGCACGTGACCTGGAATTCGGCCTCGAACTGCTGACCCAGGCGAAGACCGGCAGGATCGGCCCCACGCTGCGGCTGTACCGGCCCGCGCCCACTGTTGCCTTCGGCCAGCGGGATACCCGCCTGCCCGGCTTCGACGCGGCCGCCCGGGCCTGCCGCGAGCACGGATTTGAACCCCTGGTGCGGAAGGCCGGCGGACGCGCCGCCGCCTACCACGAGGGCACGCTGGTGGTGGACCACGTGATGCCCCATGCGGACGCCATTGCCGGTTCCAAAGGCCGGTTCAGCTTCTTTGGTGAGCTGCTGGCGCAGTCCCTGCGGGACGTCGGTGTGCAGGCAGCGGTTGGCGAAATTCCGGGGGAGTACTGCCCCGGGGAGTTCAGCGTTCACGGCACCCACCCGGCCCACCCGGCGCACCGGATCAAACTCGTGGGCACAGCGCAGCGCGTGGTGAGCGGCGGGTGGCTGTTCAGTTCCGTGATCGTGGTGGAAAATTCCGCCCCCATCCGCAGCGTCCTGACGGACAGCTATGCAGCCCTGGGCCTGGATTGGGACCCGGCCACCGCCGGCGCGGCCAACGATCTGGTGCCTGGCCTCACGGTCCAGGATGTTGAGGACGCCGTTATTGCCGCGTACGCGGGCCACGCCTCCCTCCAGCATGCCGACTTCAGCAGCTATGCAGGTTTGGATACTCGGGAGGCGTAGCCCGCGCTTGCCGGGCCGGCCGGGGCTCTTAGTGGCCCCGGGCGATCCACTCGTCCAGGTGCGGGGATTCGGCCCCGATGGTGGTGCTGTCGCCGTGGCCGGTCCGGACCACCGTTTCGGCCGGCAGCGGCAGCAGCCACGTCCGGATCGACTCGATGATGGTGGGGAAATCGCTGTAGGACCTGCCAGTGGCGCCGGGGCCACCCTGGAACAGGGTGTCCCCGCTGAAGAGCGAGCCCTCGCCGTCGGGCCCGTCAGCCAGGTGGAAGGACACCGAGCCGGGCGAGTGCCCGGGCGTGTGCAGGGCCGTCAGGCTGGCACCCGCCACCTCAATGACGTCGCCGTGCTTGATGGCGACATCGGGTTCCACGTCAGGGTAGACGCTGTGCCACAGCATCCAGTCGTCCTGGTGAAGGTGGATCGGTGCCTGGACGAGGTCCCAGAAGTCAGCTACTGACCGGATGTGGTCGTCGTGGCCGTGGGTCAGCAGGATCGCCTTGAGCTTCCGGCCACCCACGGCGGCAGCAACGGCCTTGGCGTCGTGCGCGGGGTCGATGACCACGCATTCCTCATCGTTGCCCACGATCCAGACGTTGTTGTCCACATCCCAGGTGCCGCCGTCGAGCGAGAACGTTCCGGACGTGACGAGACGATCGATCCGGACGCTCACAGTTCCACCACCGAACGCAGCACGGAACCGGAGTGCATCTTCTCGAACGCTTCCTCCACCTGGTCGATGGTGATCCGCTCGGTGACGAACGCATCCAGGTCCAGCTTGCCCTGCTTGTAAAGGCTGATCAGCATGGGGAAGTCCCGGGACGGCAGGCAGTCACCGTACCAGGAGGACTTCAGCGAGCCGCCGCGGCCGAAGACGTCCAGCAGGGGCAGCTCCAGGGTCATCTCCGGCGTCGGGACGCCCACCAGCACCACGGTGCCGGCGAGGTCGCGGGCGTAGAACGCCTGCTTGTACGTTTCGGGACGGCCGACGGCGTCAATCACCACGTCAGCGCCGAAGCCGCCGGTGAGTTCCCGGATTTTCTCCACGGGGTCGGTTGCGGAGGAGTCCACGGTGTGGGTGGCGCCGAGGCCCTTGGCGCGGTCCAGCTTTTTCGCGTCGATGTCGACGGCGATGATGGTGGTTGCGCCGGCGAGCGCGGCGCCGGCGATGGCGGCCACGCCCACACCGCCGCAGCCGATGACGGCGACCGTATCACCGCGCTTGACGCCCCCGGTGTTGATGGCGGCGCCCAGTCCGGCCATGACGCCGCAGCCGAGCAGGCCGATGGCGGCAGCATCGGCCTCGGGATCCACCTTGGTGCACTGACCGGCGGCCACGAGGGTCTTTTCGATGAACGCGCCGATGCCCAGGGCGGCGGACAGTTCGGTGCCGTCCTCAAGCGTCATCTTCTGGGTGGCGTTGTGGGTGTTGAAGCAGTACTGTGCCTGGCCGCGGTTGCACGCGCGGCAGTTGCCGCAGACGGCCCGCCAGTTGAGCACCACGCGGTCGCCCGGGGCGACGTCGGTGACGTCGGGGCCCACGGCGCTGACCACTCCGGTGGCCTCGTGGCCCAGGAGGAACGGGAAGTCATCGCTGATGCCGCCCAGTTTGTAGTGCAGGTCGGTGTGGCAGACGCCGCTGGTGATGATGTCCACCAGGGCCTCGCCCGGGCCCGGTTCCGGGACCAGGATGGTCTCCAGAGTGACCGGGGCCCCTTTGGAGCGGGCTACGACACCTTTGACTTTATGGACCACGAAAGGCTCCCTCAATGCAGATAGACAGAACGGGACCAACACGGATGTTGGTCCCGTTCTGTCTACCACACGAGCTGCCGTGGTCAGGCTGCGAGGCGGCTCTTTACCTCGGCAGCGGAGGGGTTGGTGGCGGCGGTGCCGTCCGGGAAGAGCACGGTGGGGACGGTGCGGTTGCCGCCGTTGAGCTTCTCCACGAGGTCGGCTGTGCCCTCCACCTCTTCGATGTTGATTTCCGTGTAGCCGATGCCCTGCGCGTCCAGCTGCTTCTTCAGCCGGTTGCAGTAGCCGCACCAGGTGGTGGAAAACATGGTGATGGTGCCGTTCTCGGGGGTAAAGTCCACGGAGCTCTCCTGAAATCGTTGAGGGGGTTCGTTCCCGTCAACGGTAACCCGGGGCGGGCTATTCCCTGAGCCGGCCCCGGCAGATGCGGTGCCGGATGACAGCACATAACGCTGATGGCATGCTGGAGCCATGTGTGGACGCTATGTGATGGCACGGGCCGTGGGTGACTTGCTGGCCGACTTTGATGCCCAGCTGGAGGAGGAAGTGCATCTTCCCCCGTCATGGAACGTGGCGCCCACCGACGACGTGCCGATCGTCCTGGAACGGCTGATCGACGACGGCCCCGTGCGGCAGCTGCATGTTGCCCGCTGGGGCCTGGTGCCGTCCTGGGCGAAGGATCCTGGTATCGGCCCCAAGATGATCAACGCGCGGAGCGAGACTGTGCTGGAGAAGCCGGCCTTCCGCAAGGCCGTGAAGTCACGTCGCTGCGCTGTCCCGGCGGACGGGTACTACGAATGGAAGCAGGGCACCGGCAAAGCCAAGCAGCCCTACTACGTCCATCCAGGCAAAGGCAGCGGGCTGGTGTTCGCGGGCCTGTATGAGTGGTGGAAGGATCCGTCCAAGGCCGAGGGCGATCCCGGACGGTGGATGCTCTCCACATCCATCCTGACGGCAGATACGCCGCCGCCCGGTGCCGAGTCCACAATTTTCGGCAAGCTCACCGCCCTGCACGACCGCGTGCCGCTGCCCATGGACCGGGCCACGATGGCGTCGTGGCTTGATCCGCAGATCGATGACGCCGCCTTCCTCGTGGACCTGGTCCGGGCCCACGTGAAGGAAGTCGCGGCCGACTGGCATGTGGATTCGGTCGGCACCGAGGTGGGCAACGTACGCAACAACTCCCCGGAACTGATCCGGCCGGTGGAAGCCTTGTTCTAAACCGGCATTCGGGGCGGCATGCCCCTAAACGGTGACCTTGCCGGCGTCGTCCACTGTCCACGTGGGGTTGTAGGCAACTTCCCAGCGGAAGCCGTCCGGATCGGCGAAATAGCCGCTGTACCCGCCCCAGGGCTGGGTGACCGGCGCGGCGACGATAGTGGCCCCGGCCGATGCCGCTTCCGCCATGACCCGGTCCACCGCCTCGGTGCTGGGCAGGTTGTGGCTGAGCGTGATGCAGGGGACCGGGCCGGGGACACCTACCCCCGCCTCGGCGTGCATCTGCGCTGCGTCCCACAGGGAAAGGATGAGGCCGTGGTTGACCTGGATGAACACCACATCACCGGGAAACTCGCGGTGGACAGGCCAGCCGAGGCCCTCCGCGTAGAACCGGCGGGAGGCGTCAACACTGCGAACGCCTAGTGAGATGAAGTCGACTCTGGGCTGCATGCTTCGATACTGTCAGAAGATGGCAACAATTCAAGGAAACGATAGGGACGCTTTGGCCGACAAAGAACAGCTCGCTGCCGTTCGGATTGCGGTAGACGAAGTTGACGAGCAGATTGTCACCCTCATTGCGCGGCGTGAACGCCTGATCCGGATCGCCGGAACCCTGAAGGGGGACGACGCTGAAGTCCGCGCCCCCGGCCGGGTGGAACGGGTGATCGAGCATGTCCGGGCCGCCGCGAAAAAGAAGGACATTGATCCGGACATTGTGGAATCAACTTACCGGGCCATGATCTCGGGGTTCATCAAACTCGAAATGAAGGTCCACAGAGAAAGCAGCTGACGCTGCCGCAGGTGCTGTCCGGACACGGTTGCGGCAGCACCTGCTCGGTGTTCCCTAGAGCGTTTCGTCGACCTAGAGCGTTTCGTCGACTTAGAGCGCTTCGTCGACGGCGACGCCCGACTGGAACTCCCTGCCGTCAGCCTCGCTGAAGGCCGACATGATGTGGCCCTTGCCCAGGCCATGGACGGCCGCGACGGGGAAGTTGCCGGTGATGGTGCTGCCCGAGTGCGTCACGCCGCCAAGATCATAGTTTTCCTCGGCGCTCTGGTCATGGCTGAACGAGTAGAAGGCAATGGCCTCCCCGTTCATGAACTCAATGCCCAAGCGTCTTTGCGATGAGTAATCAGGGCTCGCCGCCACCAGTCCCACTACGTACGCACCTGCCCCCGGTATGTTGCCGTCGATATCAAAGGTTGCCACGAGCTTTTCGTCCTGGGCCTTGATGCTTACGTGCTTGAGGAGTGCGTCATTGGTGCTCATGCCACAATCCTGCCTCCCTGCTGCCCGTCCGTCCACCCCTGTCTAGGTTTTGTCGGAGCGTCGTCGTAGACTCGAGGTATTCGAACATGTATTCGAATACCTTGCTTTTGCATCAGCATTTTGCATCAGCTCCGTTCAGTTCCGGGAGGCGCCCATGGGTATGTTCAGCGAGTCCGTGGACGTCGTCTGCACCCCCGCCGGCCAGCCGCTGAACCTCCAGTGGGCCGGACGGCACTACACGGTGTGCGCCGAACCCGTCCGGTGGTATGAACGCCGGCAGTGGTGGGCCGAGGAACGCCGTGCGCCGCTCGGCAGCGGGCCGGGGCTGGTGGACCACGAAATCTGGCGCGTCCAAGTGCAGGCGGACCCGCGGAGTACCGGCCCCCGGGATGCAGGAGAGCCGCTCACCCTGGACCTGAGCAGGCATACCGGCAGCGGCCGCTGGAGGCTCCTGCGGATCCACGACGCCCTCCGGCCACAAACAGCATGAGCTTCTCCCACCTTCACGTTTCCACGGCCTTCAGCGCACACTATGGCGTTGCCTGGCCCGACGAACTGGCCCAGGTTGCCGCCGCGGACGGCGCAACCGCGCTCGCTTGCACGGACCGGGACGGCCTCTACGGCACCATCAAACACCTCAAAGCCTGCATGGAAGCCGGCATCGACCCCATCGTGGGGGTGGACCTTGCGGTTTTCGACGACGACGGCGACCACCGCACCCAGCTCGCCGGCAGGGTAGTGGTGCTCGCCCGCGGCCACAACAACGGGGCGGGCTACCGCGCACTGTGCCGGCTGGTGTCCGATGCCCATGCCCGCACCTCCGGCAAAGCCGGGGGAGCGGTGCCCGTGGCGGTCACCCGCGCCGAACTCGCCTCCCGCACGCTCGACCCCAAAACCCTGAAACCGGTCCTGACGGTCCTGATCGGCCCGGATTCCGACGTCGGACGGGCCATGAGCGGCCGGCGTTACCTCCGTCCGCGCACCCTTTTCAAAAGCTGGCTGGACGCCATGCCCCCAAGAACCCTGGTGGCGGAAGTCGTTTCCCAGCTCACTGCCCCCGGAGCGCCCCTGAGCACCGCCCACGCAGTGCGTATGCTCAAACTCGCGGAAGAACACCACGTACCGGCCGTGCTCACCAACGCGGTCCGCTACTGCGCAGAGGACGGGGCCGCCACAGCTGACGTGCTCGACTCCGCCCGGACGCTGAAGTCCCTCCCCGAACTCGCGGCCGAACCGCTGCTCCAGCCCAACGGGCAGGCCTGGCTCAAATCATCAGCGCAGATGCTTCAGCTCGGCAAGGAAATCATCCGCGCCGCAGGGTATGGCGCAGCGGACCTCAAACAGCTGATGGCACAGACCGAGGCGCTCGCCGACTTCTGCCGGATTGACCCGGTGACTGACATGGGCTGGAAGCAGCCGGTGGTCCCCGAGGCATCGGTCATTGGCATCAGCCAGGACCCGCACGATGAACTGGTGCAGCGCTGTGAGGCCGGGATCAGCAGGCGGTTCCCCGGAATATCAGGCTCAGCCCGCAAGGACATGCGCTCGCGGCTGGAGCACGAGCTGGGAATCATCAGGAACCTCGGGTTTTCCTCCTATTTCCTCACGGTCGCGGAGGTCTCCCGGATGATCATGGACATGGGGGTCAGGGCAGCCGCCCGCGGTTCCGGGGCCTCCAGCCTGGTCAACTACCTGATTGATGTCAGCCAGGTGGACCCCCTGCAACACGACCTGATCTTCGAACGCTTCCTGTCCCGGGACCGGGCCACGTTGCCGGATATCGACATCGACGTCGAAAGCGCCGAACGGCACAACGTGTACCGGCGGATCTTTGACCGCTTCGGTTCCGAGCGCGTCACGCTGATGAGCATGCAGAACGGGTACCGCGCCCGCGGTGCCGTCCGCGACGCCGGGATGGCCCTGGGGATGGACGATGACGACGTCGGTGAGATCGCCAAGCAGCTGTGGCGTTTTTCGGCCCGGAAATTCCGTGAGGCATTGGTTGAGAAACCTGAGTTACGGGAGTTCGCTGGCCGGGTGGAACAACGGGACTTCACCGAAAACCAGCAGCTTGACCTGCTGGTGGACCTCACGGAACGGCTGGACCGGCTGCCCCGCCATATCTCCATGCATCCTTGCGGGGTGATCCTGGGCGATGCCACGCTGCTTGACCGGACCCCGGTGCAGCCCAGCGGGCTGGGGCTGCCCATGAGCCAGTTCGATAAACACGACATGGATCCCATGGGCATGCTCAAGCTTGATGTCCTGGGGGTCAGGATGCAGAGCGCCATGGCGTTTGCCGTCCGGGAAGTCATCCGGATCCATCCTTCCAAGGCGGAAGTGGTGGCGGCAGGGGCCCACCCTGCAGGTCCTGACGGAACCGGGCCGGACTACATCGCCGAGAACGGCCGCATCGACCTCAATGCCGTGCCGCTGGATGATGAGCCAACCTACGAACTGATCCGCAGTACCCACACCCTGGGCTGCTTCCAGATCGAGTCGCCCGGACAGCGCGAGCTGATCGGCAAGCTGGCGCCGCGTGAGTTCAATGACCTCATCATCGACATTTCGCTGTTCCGGCCGGGCCCGATGAAATCGGACATGGTGCGGCCTTTCCTGGAGCACCGGCACGGCTTCGCGCCGGAGGTCTACCCGCACCCCGACCTGAAACCCGTGCTGCAGGAAACGCATGGCGTCACTGTCTTCCATGAACAGATCCTGAAAACCTTCCACGTGATGACCGGCTGCGGCCTGGCGCGCGCGGATGAGTTTCGCCGGGCGCTCGGCAACGAGGTCCACGAGCTGAAAGTGGAAGAGTTCTTCCGCAAGGAGGCCCGGATCAAGGGGTACTCCCCGGAAGTGGTGGACAAGGTCTGGGGGACCCTGAAAGCCTTTGGCAGCTTCGGCTTCTGCAAGGCGCACGGCGCGGCATTTGCCGTTCCCACCTACCAGTCCGCCTGGCTCAAGACGCACCACCCCGAGGCTTTCCTCGCCGGGCTGTGGGAACACGATCCCGGAATGTACCCCAAACGGCTGCTGGTGGCAGAGGCCCGCAGGCTGGGCATCCCCATCCTGCCGCTGGACATCAACCGCAGCCAGGCCGAGTACCGGGTGGAACGGGTCGCGGACGGGCCGGATGCCGGCAAGCTGGCGATCAGGCTGAGCCTTAACGGCATCTATGGCCTGTCCGGGACCGAGCTTAAACGGATTGTCGCCGGCCAGCCTTACGACTCCCTGGCTGACCTCCGGGCACGGTCCAGGCTGAGCAAGCCAAGCATCAAAAGGCTCGCCCAGCTGGGTGCCTTTGATTCCCTGCACCGGGAATCGGGCGGCGCCGCCAACCGTGCAGACCTCGTCCAGCACCTGCAACAGCTCCAGGCCGCGGGCGGTACCCGGAAGGGCGTCGACATCATGGAAGGGCAGCTGTCCCTTCCGCTGGGGGATGTGGAACTGCGGAACGTCAAACCAGGGCTTCCCGCACCCACCCTGGTGGAAAACGTCCGGGCCGAACTGGACCTGATGGCCATGGATGTCAGCGGGCACCTGATGGACAGCCACCGGCCCATGCTGGACCGGCTGGGGGTCACCACTGCAGACAAACTGTTGAGCCTGCGCAACAACACCGAGGTGCTGGTGGCAGGGGTGCGCATCGCCACCCAGACACCGCCCATGCGCGGCGGCCGGCGGGTGGTGTTCATCAGCATCGACGACGGCACCGGCTGCGTCGACTCCGTGTTCTTCCACGAAGCCCAGGAACAGGCGGGGCTGCTGCTGTTCGGCACCAGGCTGCTGCTGATCCGGGGCACCACCCGGCGGACAGGTCCCCGGGGAATCAGCCTGAGCGCCAGCATGGCCTGGGACCTGAGCCGGGTGGAATCCCTGCCGTTCGCGGCGGACCGGGTGGAACGCACCGATGTACCGCATCCCCTGGACGGGATCAGCCGAAGCCTTGCGATTACCGGAATGGGCGGCTGAACGGCCGCGGGTCCCGTTGGTCGGCCTCCCGGGAAACCGATAGCATTGACGATGGCTGGCTGTGGTCCCCGTACGCCACAAGCTATGAAGCCTAAAACTTTGAATAGGAGACACCCGTGTCAGATGCCCAGCAGATCACCCTCATCGTCGATGGCGAAGAGACCAAGGTGACTACCGGGACAACCGGTGCGGAACTCTTCTTTGAGCGCCGCGATGTTGTTGTTGCCCGCGTCAACGGCGAGCTGAAGGACCTGGACCAGGAGCTGCCCGAGGGCGCCGAGATCGAGGGCGTCACCATCGACTCCCCGGACGGCCTGGACGTCCTCCGCCACTCCACCGCCCACGTCATGGCCCAGGCAGTGCAGCAGCTGCGCCCGGACGCCAAGCTGGGCATCGGCCCGTACATCACCGACGGCTTCTACTTCGACTTCGACGTCGCAGAACCGTTCACCCCCGAGGACCTCAAGACCCTCGAGAAGATGATGCTCAAGATCGTCAACCAGAACCAGAAATTCGTCCGCCGCGTGGTCAGCGAGGACGAGGCCCGCGAGGCCATGAAGAACGAGCCCTACAAGCTCGAACTCCTGGGCAAGAAGAACAACGCCGCCGAAGCCGGCGAGGGCGTCAACGTCGAGGTAGGCGCCGGCGACATCACCATCTACAACAATGTCGAGCGCAAAGAGGGCACCACGGTCTGGTGCGACCTCTGCCGCGGCCCGCACCTGCCCAACACCAAGCTCATCTCCAACGCCTTCGCCCTGACCCGGTCCTCCTCCGCGTACTGGCTGGGCAACCAGAAGAACCAGCAGCTGCAGCGCATCTACGGCACCGCCTGGCCCACCAAGGACGCGCTCAAGGCCTACCAGGAGCGCATCGCCGAGGCTGAGCGGCGCGACCACCGCAAGCTCGGCGTCGAACTTGACCTGTTCTCCTTCCCGGACGAGCTGGGCTCCGGCCTGCCGGTGTTCCACCCCAAGGGCGGCATCATCCGCAAGGAGATGGAGGACTACTCCCGCCAGCGCCACGTCGACGCCGGCTACGAGTTCGTCTACACGCCCCACATCACCAAGGGCCACCTCTACGAAGTCTCGGGCCACCTGGACTGGTACAAGGAGGGCATGTTCCCGGCCATGCATGTGGACGCGGAACTCAACGAGGACGGCACCGTGCGCAAGCCCGGCCAGGACTACTACCTGAAGCCGATGAACTGCCCCATGCACAACCTGATCTTCCGCTCGCGTGGACGGTCCTACCGCGAACTGCCCCTGCGTCTCTTCGAATTCGGTTCGGTGTACCGGTATGAAAAGTCCGGCGTTGTACACGGTCTGACCCGGGTCCGTGGCATGACACAGGACGACGCCCACATCTACTGCACCCGCGAGCAGATGAAGGACGAACTCACCAAGACCCTCAAGTTCGTGCTCGACCTGCTGAAGGACTACGGCCTGAACGACTTCTACCTGGAGCTGTCCACCAAGGACCCGGAGAAGTACGTCGGCGAAGACGCAGCCTGGGAAGAAGCCACCCGGACCCTCGCCGAAGTGGCTGAGGAATCCGGCCTGGAACTGGTCGCGGATCCGGGCGGCGCGGCCTTCTACGGCCCGAAGATCTCCGTCCAGACCAAGGATGCACTCGGGCGAACCTGGCAGATGTCCACCATCCAGCTGGACTTCAACCTCCCGGAACGCTTCGAGCTGGAATTCCAGGCAGCCGACGGCACGCGCCAGCGTCCTGTGATGATCCACCGTGCACTCTTCGGTTCCATCGAGCGGTTCATGGGTGTGCTCACCGAGCACTACGCCGGCGCGTTCCCCGCGTGGCTTTCCCCCGTGCAGGTGGTGGGCATCCCGGTGGCCGAAACGTTCAACGAATACATGTTCGACGTCGTTGACCAGCTCAAGGCGGCGGGCATCCGCGCCGAGGTGGATACGTCCTCGGACAGGTTCCCCAAGAAGATCCGCACCGCCAGCAAGGACAAGATCCCCTTTGTCCTGATCGCCGGCGGCGACGACGCCGAGGCGGGCGCGGTGTCCTTCCGCTTCCGTGACGGGAGCCAGGACAACGGCGTGCCGGTGGCCGAGGCCGTCAAGCGGATCACGGAAGCCGTCCGTAACCGGACCAGCTAGCGGAAACGGATAAGAACACGGTGCAGGAGAACACAGGCGCAGGCTATCCAGGGGATGCCGGTGTGACAGATGACTTTGAGCTCGCGGGCGTGCCGGATGCATTCCAGCGCCTGTGGACTCCGCACCGGATGGCCTACATCAAGGGCGGCCAGCACCAGTTCAAGAACGAGAACGACTGTCCCTTCTGCGTAGGTCCGGGCCGGACTGACGAGGAAGCCCTGATCGTCTACCGGGGGAAGACCTGTTACGTGGTCCTCAACCTGTTTCCCTACAATCCGGGGCACCTCCTGGTCTGCCCGTACCGGCATGTCCCGGACTACACGGACCTCACGGTGGAGGAGACCGCGGAATTTGCGGAGATCACCCAGACGGCCATGCGGGTCCTGCGCAAGGTGGCGAACCCGGGCGGGTTCAACCTCGGCATGAACCAGGGCGTAGTGGGCGGGGCAGGAATCGCCGCGCACCTGCACCAGCACATCGTGCCGCGCTGGGGCGGGGACGGCAACTTCTTCCCCATCATTGCCCAGACCAAGGCCATCACGCAGACCCTGGATGAAGTCCGCCAGCAGGTTGCAGAGGCCTGGCCCGGGGAGACGGATGCTGAATAGGCATGCGCGCGGGTTTTTCACCGCGCTTTTCACTCCGCTTGCGCGCTGGCTCCTGAAAATCGGTGTTTCCCCTGATGCTGTGACGGTCATCGGAACCGCCGGCGTGGTGGTGGGTGCGTTGGTCTTCTACCCCCTCGGCCAGCTCTGGTGGGGGACCCTGTTCATTACCGCGTTCATTTTCTCGGACGTGCTTGACGGCATTATGGCCCGGCTGCGGGACACCGGCGGCCGCTGGGGAAACTTCCTGGACTCCACCCTGGACAGGATCGCCGACGGCGCGCTGTTCGCGGGTGTGGCCATCTGGTTTTTCACCGGGGGCGACGATTACGCCATCGCCGTCGCCGCCATGCTGTGCCTCGTTTTGGGCATGGTGGTCTCGTATGCGCGGTCCAAGGCCGAATCCCTTGGCTTCACGGCGAATGTAGGCATCGCCGAGCGCGCCGAGAGACTGGTTTCGGTGCTGGTGGTCACCGGATTTACCGGCCTGGGATTGCCCCCGGTGGTTCTTCTGGTGACGCTTGGACTCCTGGCCCTGGCCAGCCTCATCACGATCATCCAGCGCGTAGCCACCGTCCATCGCCAGGCCTTTGCGGAGTCCGCCGCTTCGGATTAAGCCTGATTAAGCCCGCCGCCTGCCGTGGGACTAGTATTGTGACTGCCCGGTCAATGGATCCGGCAACCCGGTGCGTGTACTTTCGGTTTCTTGCCGCCCTCACGCCCGGCGAAGATCATCTATCTACCCATAGGGGTTTTTGTGTCTACACCTGATGTAAGCAGCGAAGCCGGTTCGTCCGCGAACAGCGTCACGGGCAGCAACCGCGTCAAGCGCGGCATGGCTGAGATGCTCAAGGGCGGCGTCATCATGGACGTCGTCAACGTTGAACAGGCCCGCATCGCCGAAGACGCCGGTGCCGTTGCAGTGATGGCGCTGGAACGCGTTCCGGCCGATATCCGTGCCCAGGGCGGCGTGTCCCGCATGTCGGACCCGGACATGATCGACAAGATCATCGCAGCCGTGTCCGTCCCGGTCATGGCCAAGGCCCGGATCGGCCACTTCGTGGAGGCCCAGGTCCTGCAGTCGTTGGGCGTGGACTACATTGACGAGTCCGAGGTCCTGACCCCGGCCGACTACGTCCACCACATCGACAAGTGGAACTTCAAGGTTCCCTTCGTCTGTGGCGCCACGAACCTTGGTGAGGCGCTGCGCCGCATCAACGAAGGCGCGGCCATGATCCGTTCCAAGGGTGAGGCCGGCACCGGCGACGTCTCCAACGCCACCGGCCACATGCGCCAGATCCGCGCCGAGATCGCCAAGCTTGCCGCCCTGCCCAAGGACGAGCTCTACGTCGCGGCCAAGGAACTGCAGGCCCCGTACGAACTGGTCAAGGAAGTTGCCGCCGCCGGCAAGCTCCCCGTGGTGCTGTTCACCGCGGGCGGCATCGCCACCCCGGCCGACGCTGCGATGATGATGCAGCTCGGCGCCGACGGCGTGTTCGTCGGTTCCGGCATCTTCAAGTCCGGCAACCCGGCCCAGCGCGCCGCTGCCGTGGTCAAGGCCACCACGTTCTTCGATGACCCCGACGTCATCGCCAAGGCCTCCCGCGGCCTCGGCGAAGCCATGGTCGGCATCAACGTGGACGAGATCCCGCAGCCGCACCGCCTCTCCGAGCGCGGCTGGTAACTCGCTTTATTGGGGCGCCTTAGGGGCGCCTGGGGTCTCTGAAGTACGACGCCGGTCCCTCACCTTTCTTGGTGAGGGGCCGGCGTCGTCAGTTAACGGGTACTACTCCAGGCCGCGGCGTTTCAGCAGGGGCTCCAGCCGGGCGTCGCGGCCGCGGAGCGCGCGGAAGGATTCCAGCGGGTCCCTGCTGTTGCCGCGGGAGAGCAGCTCCTGGCGGAAGCGTTCGCCGTTGTCGCGTGTTAGGCCGCCGTTTTCGGTGAACCAGTCCACGGTTTCGACATCCAGCACCTCACTCCAGATGTACGAGTAATAGCCGGCCGCATAGCCAGCCCCCGCGAAGATGTGCTGGAAATAGCCGGTGCGGTAACGCGGCGGGATCATGGCATGAGCCACGCCCGCGGCCGCGAGGGACTTCGCCTCAAACGCCAGGACGTCGTCGGGAATTTCGGTTTCGTCCAGCACATGCCAGGCCAGGTCCAGCAGCGCAGCACCGAGGTATTCCGTGGTCCCGAAGCCTTCGCCCCAGAGCCGTGAGTCGTTCAGCTTGTCCACCACCTGCTGCGGAAGCGGTTCGCCGGTGGCGTGGTGCCGGGCATAATTGGCAAGCACCTCCGGCCACAGGATCCACATCTCGTTGACCTGCGACGGGTATTCCACAAAGTCGCGGGGGACAGCAGTCCCGGCGAACCGCGGATACGTCACGTTCGACAACAAGCCGTGGAGTGCGTGTCCGAACTCGTGGAAAGTGGTGCGTAGCTCGTCCAGCGTCAGGAGTGTGGGCTCGCCTGCCGGCGGCTTGGAGATGTTGAGGTTGTTGATCACCACGGGCCGGGTGCCCAGCAGGCCCGACTGGTCCACCAGCGAGTTCATCCAGGCGCCGCCCCGCTTGGATTCGCGGGTGTAGTAGTCGCCCAGGAACAATCCCAGTCCGCTGCCGTCCTGGTCCCGGACTTCCCAGGCGCGGACGTCCGGGTGGTAGCCTGCGAGGTCCTTGCGTTCGTGGAACGTGATGCCGTAGAGGGATGTGGCGGCGAAGAAGACGCCGTCCCGGAGTACGCGTTCCAGCTCGAAATAGGGGCGGAGTGCCTGCTCGTCCACGGCGTACTTTTCCCGCTGCACCTTGGCTGAGTAAAACGCCCAGTCCCAGGCCTCCAGCGGATGCCCTGCCGCCTCGGTCAGGGCCGCAGCCTCGGCGTCGGCATTGCGCACAGCCGCCGGGGCCAGCCTGGTCAGCATGGACTGGACCGCGTCAAAGTCGCGGGCTGTCTGGCGGTCCACCACGAGTTCGGCATAGTTGGCGAAACCCAGAAGGGCTGCCTTTTCAGCGCGCAGGCGTGCCGTCGACCTGGCCAGTTCCAGGACGTCCAGGCTGCCGCCGCTGCCCCGGCCGATGGAAGCTTCAAACAGCCGACGGCGGACGTCCCGGTTTTCGAGGGCAGCCAGGGCGGGCTGGTTGCTGGGCTGGATCAGCGTCAGCAGGAATTTTCCGTCGTGGCCAACGGCGCGGGCCGCCTCAGCGGCGCTGGCGACATCGTCTGCCGGCAAGCCGGCCAGCTCGGCTGCTGTGTCCAGCAGCAAGGCAGACGATTTCATGGCCTCCTTGACCCGCTGGCCAAACTCCGTGCCCAGTTTGGACAGCTCCGCGTTGATTTCCTTCAGCCGTTCCTGGCCCGGCTTTTCGAGCTGGATCCCGGACTGGCGGAACTCCTTCACGTACTCCTCCACGAGCCGGACTGACTCAGGGTCAAGCCCGGAGGTATCAATCGCCGCGAACCGGTCGAACAGTGCCCGATTGAGGTAGATCTCGTCCTGATGCGCCGAAATGCGGGGTGAGAGTTCGGTTTCCAGGTCACGGATTTCGTCTGTTGCGTCGGCTGAGGCAAGGGTGAAGAAGGAGTCGGCCGCCCGCTGGAGCAGTTGGCCGGACTTCTCCATGGCCAGGGCCGTGTTCTCGAAGTCCGCCGGCGCCGGGTTGTCCACGATCGCATGGATTTCCACCAGATGTTCCGTCAGGCCAGCGTCGATGGCATCGGCGTAATCGGATGGTTTGATCCGGGCAAAAGGCGGCAGCCCATAGGGCAGGGCGCTGGCGCTGAGGAGGGGATTCGTCATCACGCTAACCTTTCATACTGGCGCATGCTTCTCAACGCGCGGCTTTGTCGAATTTGCGCGGCGGCCAGACCTACAATGACGCCTATGGGGAAAAGGTTGGGCGCTGCTTCGGTGCGCGCTGTTGCTGTTCGTTCCGCTGCTGCGGTGTCCGCCGGCGTCCTGGCCGCTGCCCTGCTGGCAGGATGCGGCCTGGTCGCCGAACAGACTGTTCCGTCCTCCGGTGCTGCCAGTACCGGCGGCGGGACAAGGCAGCCAAGCCCGACGGCGTCCCCCACCCCGACGCCCACTCCCACCCCCGGCGCGGGGCCGGCCTGCCCCACGCTGCGGTGCACGTCCGTCGTCGTGACCGGCGACATGCTGGTCCACACCCAACTCTGGCAACAGGCCCGCGACGATGCCGCCGCAGCAGGCAAACCAGGGCTGGACTTCACCCCGCTCCTCGAAGGCCAACGAAAGTACATCCACGCCAGCGACCTCGCTATCTGCCACCAGGAAACGCCTGTGGCCGGGCCCGATGGCCCGTTCTCCGCGTACCCGTCATTCAACGTCCCGCCGCAGATCATCACAGCCGCTAAGGCGGTGGGGTACCGGGCCTGCACCACCGCGAGCAACCACACGATCGACCGAAGCACGGACGGAGTACTGCGTACCGTGGACGCCCTGGATGCGGCGGGGCTGAAGCACACCGGTTCCTACCGCACCGAGACCGAGTCGCAGGGAATCCTGATCCTGCAGACCAATGCCGCCAAGATCGCCATCATCGCGGGCACCTACGGGCTCAACGGCCAGTACCCTGAATACGGCTGGCAGGTGGACATGCTGGATGCGCCCGCCATGATCGCCAAGGCCGTGAAGGCACGGGCGCTCGGTGCGGACATTGTGCTCGGTGCCATGCACGCCGGCGACGAGTATGCCAGTGAAGCCAACGCCCAGCAGCAGGAGGTGGCCCACGCCCTGGTGGACAGCGGCCAGTTCACCATGATCTACGGCCACCACACCCACTCGGTGCTGCCCATCGAAAACTACAAGGGAACCTGGATCGTCTATGGGCTAGGCAACGGGGTAACCGAACTGTCGCCCTGGTATGTGGTGAACAACGAGGGCCTGCTGGTGCGGGCACAGTTCAGCCAGGACGCAGCCGGGAAGTGGACGGCGTCGGACCTGGCCTGGGCCCCCTCGGTGATTGTCCGCGATCCGTACCGCTGGTGCTCGGTGGCAACCGATGCACCGCAGGGCGTCTGTGCAACTCCCGAGGCCGACGCCGCGACGAGGTTGAGGACCGCCACGGTGGTGGACTCGATGGGCGCGGCTGCTGCCGGCGCGCATGAACTGCTGATCACCAAGGATCCCTGAGACAGTTCGACGGGGAAATCGTCCGCGCAGCGCTACTCAGCGCGGCAACGATCAGCGCGGTCGGCGCGTTGCGTGCTCCCGGGCCAGCACCGCGTAGCGGTCGTCCGGGGCGCCGGCCGTGAAGGTGCCGTATTTACGCTCGGCGGCGGTCCTGATGAGGAAGTCGGCGATGGCAGGGTTCTTGGGCAGCAGCGAACCGTGCAGGTAGCTGGCCACCACATTCTTGTAGCGTGCGCCCTCGTGACCGTCGCTGCTGTTGTTGCCGGTACCTTTCGCGGTGGTCCCCAACGGCCGGACGCCCGCACCCAGCGTGGTCTGCCCGCTGTGGTTCTCGTATCCCAGCACCTCGCCGAACTCTTCGGTGGCCACCCTGACGTTGCCGATCAGGCGCTCGTCCGTGCCGTGTGTCTCCACGTCCAGGACACCGATGCCCGGTATGACCGAGCCTAAACGGGTCTTGAAGAAGCGCCCGAACAGCTGGTACAGCCCGCAGATCACCAGCATGGGTGCGCCGTCCTCGGCCAGCTTCGTGAGGACGCCGGCCTGCGACTGGAGGTCGTCCTTGATGACCAGCTGTCCGCTGTCCTGGCCGCCGCCCCCGACAATCAGGTCAACGTCGGCGGGAAATTCGTCGCCGACGTTGTACTCCAGCAGCTCCGGGGTGTAGCCGTGCCAGCTGATCCGCTGCTTGAGCACCAGGGCGTTGCCCCAGTCGCCGTAGATGTTCATGTCCCGCGGGTAGAGCTGCAGGACCCGGATGGTTCCCTTGGAATTCTGTTCGACGCCGTCCGGCCCGATGCCGGTTGATTCAGCGGTCATGAGACCACCTCCACTGTGGTGATTTTGGACAGCTCGCGGCGGATGGCCAGCATGGCTGTGTAGGTGCAGAAGATCCGCTTCGGTTTGCCCTTGGCGTCCCGGATAAACGCGGCGAGTGCGGGCGCGATCTCCGGCTGGACCCCGCCGATCCGGACGTCGTCATACTGCAGCCGCAGCGCCATGTCGTAGGCGCGGGAACCTGTCAGCTGGTCCACACCGCCGTCGCGGAGCGAATCGAATTCCACGTCCCAGAGCCAGGACATGTCACGGCCGTCGGCGTAGTTATCGTTGATGGCGATCATGGTGGCGTAACCGCCCGCGGGGAAGGACTTCAGTCCCAGCCGGAAACCGCTGGGGTTCTTCACCAGGACGAGGTCCAGGGGCTGGCCGTCCACCGTAAGGCTTTCGCCGCGGCCGAACGCCGGCTCCACCTGGGACAGCGCGGTGAGCAGGGTGGCGTGGTCGGCTGTGGCGGCACCGCCACCACAGATGCTGCGGGCCAGGGTCAGCGCCGCAGCCGCGTTAAAGATGTTGTAGACGCCGCGGAGCTTCATCGCGGTGGTGACCGTGGCACCGTCGTACTCAAAATCGGCGGTGTCCGGCCCCACTTTGCGGAGTACGACGTCGGCCGCTGGCTTGTGGGGGAGCGCTGCGGGGGCGGGGCTGCCGGGCGCTGCCCGCATGTCGTCGTCGTTGGGGAAGGTGCTCAGGAGCGAATCGTCCAGGCCGAAGTACTGGACGTCCTGGCCGGTGAGGGTTTCCGCGATGCGGGCCACCCGCGGATCCTCCCGGTTGAGGACTACTGTTCCGGTGGTTTTGTCGGCGATGTGCTGCAGCAGCTGGGCCGTCTTGTCGATCTCGCCGAACCGGTCCAATTGGTCACGCAGGACGTTGAGCAGGAGGCTGTACCGCGGCGGAACACGGTTCACAAAATGCGTGGCGTGGGCTTCGTCGAGCTCCAGCACGGCGACGTCGGCCCTGAGCCTGCCGCGCCAGTCCACTTCGCCCAGCAGGGCGGCCGCCACGCCGCGGGTGAAATTGCTGCCGGTGCGGTTGGTGAAGACCTTCAGGCCCTGGCTTTCCAGGAGTTCCACCACCATCTTGGTGGTGGTGGTTTTGCCGTTGGTTCCGCTCACCACGGCGACGCCGTGAGGGAGCGTGGAGAGTGTCCGCTGCATAAAGCCGGGATCGATTTTTTCGACCACCAGCCCGGGCAGCGCGGACCCTCCGCCCCTGAGCCGGGACACCCGGCGGACCAGCTTGCCGAGCGGAACACTGATGTAAAGCATGCTCTGTAATATATCCCAGCAACGGCATAGAACCCTTCCCGGAAGCGCTTCCGGCGCCGCCCCGGGACCAGCGCACATTATGCTGATTGGATGACAAACCCCCTTTCGGCTGCTTCTGCACGCGTGGGCTCGGGCCTCCGGATCGGCGTCCTGGCACTTCAGGGCGACTTCCGCGAACACCTCCGGGCCGTGGAAGCCGCGGGTGCCGCCGGCGTCGGAATCCGCCGCCCCTCCGAACTGGACGGCCTGGACGGCCTCATCATTCCCGGCGGAGAATCCACGGCCATCGACAAGCTGGCCCGCGCCTTTGAGCTGGCCGGACCGTTGAAGGACCGGATCCGCGACGGACTGCCGGTCTACGGTTCCTGTGCCGGCATGATCCTCCTCGCCGACGAGATCGCCGATCCCGCCACAGACCTGGCCGGCCACCCGCAGCAGACCTTCGGTGGCCTGGACATCACAGTGCGGCGCAACGCCTTCGGCCGGCAGCGCGAGTCGTTCGAAACGGACCTGGATTTCAAGGGCCTGGACTTCAGCGCCACGGAATCCGGTGTCGCTCCAGTACACGCCGTGTTCATCCGCGGCCCCTGGGTGGAACGCGTCGGCGACGGCGTGGAGATACTGGCCCAGGTGGAGCCCGCAGACCCTGAGCACGCGTCCCACGCGGCGACTCTGCCGGGGACAGCTAGAATTGTTGCAGTGCGTTCCGGCCACCTGCTGGCCACCTCCTTCCACCCGGAAGTGACTGGGGAGAAACGCGTACATGAACTTTTTATCCGCATGATCAGAGGAGACGCGTAAAGCATGTCAGGACACTCCAAATGGGCGACTACCAAGCACAAGAAGGCCATCCTCGATAGTCGCCGTGCAAAATCGTTCGCCAAACTGATCAAGAACATCGAAGTCGCCGCGCGTATGGGCGGACCGGACCTCGCCGGCAACCCGGGCCTGGAACTCGCCGTCACCAAGGCCAAGAAGACCTCCGTTCCAGCCGACAACATCGACCGTGCCATCAAGCGTGGTGCCGGCCTCACCGGCGAAGTGGTTGACTACACCGAGATTATGTACGAATGCCGCGGCCCGCAGGGTTCGGCGCTGCTGATCGAGTGCCTCACGGACAACAAGAACCGCGCCGCCTCCGAGGTCCGCCTGGCGATCTCCCGCAACGGCGGCACCATCGCCGATCCCGGTTCGGTCAGCTACCTGTTCAGCCGCAAGGGCGTTGTCTCGCTGCCGAAGAACGGCCTGAGCGAGGACGACGTCCTGATGGCCGTCCTCGACGCCGGAGCCGAGGAAGTCAAGGACAACGGGGAAAGCTTCGAGATCCACTCCGAGCCCACCGACCTCCAGGCCATCCGCGATGCCCTCAAGGAAGCCGGAATCGAGTACGAGACCGACGAGGCCGAGTTTGTGCCGTCCATGCAGGTGCCGCTGGACCTCGATGCCGCCAAGAAGTTCATGAAGCTCGTGGACGCCCTGGAAGAGCTCGACGACGTCCAGAACGTGTACAGCAACGCCGACCTCAGCGACGAAGTCCAGGCCGCCCTGGAAGCTGAGTGACCTTTCGCTTTGTGGCCTAAGGCGGATGTCCCAGGGTGACCCTGCGCGTATTAGGTGTTGACCCGGGCCTCACCCGGTGTGGCATCGGCGTGGTCGACGTCGAGCGGAACAGGCGCGCCACAATGGTGGCAGTCGGAGTGGTGGGTACCTCTCCCGAGGAGACCCTGGACCAGCGCCTGCTGGTTATTGCCTTGGCCATCGACGAGTGGCTGGACCGCTACGAACCCCAGGTGCTCGCCGTCGAACGCGTTTTTTCCCAGCTCAACGTCAGTACGGTAATGGGCGTGGCGCAGGCCTCCGGCGTCGTGATTGCCGCCGCCGCCCGGCGCGGGATCCCGGTGGCTCTGCATACGCCGTCGGAAGTGAAAGCAGCGGTGACCGGCAGCGGTACCTCCAACAAGGAAGCCGTGACCAAACTCGTCACAAAAATCCTCAGGCTGGACGCGCCGCCGCGGCCGGCGGACGCCGCAGATGCCCTGGCCCTTGCCATCACCCACGCCTGGCGCGCGGGCAGCGGAGCCGCGGTGGCCACCACCGGCCCCGGCAGCCTGTCGCTGACGCCGGCCCAGCGCGCGTGGGCCGATGCCGAGGCGAAAGCGCGCCGCGCACGCTGAATGTCCGGGGCGCTTGCTAGGGTATTCGTAGATATGTTCGGATAGCCGGTCCTACCCCCAAGAGCCCGGCAGTACACCAGGAGCCCGGCTTTGATCAGTTTCCTTCGCGGAACCGTAGCGCACGTTGGCCTTTCCGCTGCCGTGATCGACCTCAACGGGGCGGGCATGAGCGTCAACGCCACGCCGCAGACCCTCAGCCGCCTCCGCACCGGCGAGGAAGGCAAGCTCTTCACGTCGCTGATCGTGCGCGAGGATTCCCTCACCCTGTTCGGTTTTGCCACCGACGACGAACGCGAGGTCTTCGATGTCCTGCTCAGCGTCAGCGGCGTAGGTCCGCGGCTCGCGCTGGCGGTGCTCGCCGTGCACGAGCCTGAAACGATCAGGGTTGCCGCGCACACGAGTGACAGCAAGACGTTCACCACGGTGCCCGGCATCGGCCCCAAAGTGGCCGGCCGGATTGTGCTGGAACTGGCCGGCAAGCTGGTGCCCCACGGAACGGCAGGTGCCACCGGCGTGTCCACTCCGGCCGAAGCGGCCTGGAAGCCCCAGGTGGTGGCGGCCATGACCAGCCTCGGGTGGTCGGAAAAGGATGCCGGTGCCAGCATCGAGAAGGCCCTTGCAGACGATCCCGAGGTGGAATTCCGTGGCAATGTGGCCGAGATCCTGCGGACCACGCTGCGCTGGCTGGGCCAGGACGGCGCGCGGGCCGGTAACCGCGTAGGCAGCCGTGGCTGAGCCTTCGGTGGTGGCAGCAGGGGAGGAACCCGAGGAACGGGCGATCGAAGCCGCCCTCCGGCCGAAGAACCTCGATGACTTCGTCGGCCAGCACCGGGTCCGCAGGCAACTCTCGCTGGTCCTGCAGGCCTCCCGGATGCGGGGGCGCAGCGCGGACCACGTGCTGTTTTCCGGCCCTCCAGGCCTCGGCAAAACAACCCTGGCCATGATAGTGGCCGCTGAAATGAACGCGCCACTGCGGATCAGCAGCGGTCCGGCCATCCAGCACGCCGGCGACCTCGCCGCCATCCTTTCCTCCCTTTCCGAAGGGGAGGTCCTCTTCCTGGACGAGATCCACCGGATGTCCAGGCCGGCAGAGGAAATGCTCTACATGGCCATGGAAGATTTCCGTGTGGACATTGTGGTGGGCAAGGGCGCCGGGGCCACCGCCATTCCGTTGGAACTGCCGCCCTTCACCCTGGTGGGTGCCACCACGCGCGCCGGTCTGCTGCCAGGACCGCTCCGGGACAGGTTCGGGTTCACCGGGCATTTGGAGTTCTACAGCGTGGCCGAGCTCGAACTGGTGCTCAGGCGCTCCGCCGGCCTGCTGGACCTCAAGGTCAACTCTGCGGGCTTCAGCGAAATTGCCGGCCGGTCCCGCGGTACGCCACGTATCGCCAACCGCCTCCTCCGCCGGGTCCGGGACTGGGCACTCGTGCATGGGATTGAGCAGATTGATGCCCGCGCCGCTTCCGCTGCCCTGGACATGTATGAAGTGGACAAGCGAGGCCTGGACCGGCTGGACCGCGCTGTCCTCGAAGCACTCATTACGAAGTTCGGCGGGGGACCCGTGGGGCTTTCCACCCTTGCCATTGCGGTGGGGGAGGAGACCGAGACCGTGGAAACGGTGGCGGAACCGTTCCTGGTGCGCGAAGGTCTGCTGGGCCGGACGCCACGGGGCCGCATCGCCATGGCTCCGGCCTGGACCCACTTGGGCTTCGCCGTACCGGCCGGAGTTTTCGGGCAGGAGCCGTTGGATCTGTTCGAATCGGACCCGGACAGCGCCGAGTCCGCGGCCGAATGGGCACCGAACGGTCAATAGCACTGTCCTCCCAGCTTTTCCCTTTAGACTGGTATGACACCCGGCACGTTCGGGTCTGTGTTCCCGCGACGGCTTCGAGGAGCCGCTGCCTGCCAGGCAGGATTCTCTGCAACGGGGAACGACGCGGACGCTGCCAAACACCCGATACGCCAGTACAGAACGGAATCTTCCCTGTGGATCCAATGAACATCGTCTTGTTCGCAATGCTCGGAATCTTTATCTTCATGATGTTCCGCCGCAACAAGAAGACCAAGGAGCAGCAGGCAACGCTGCAGTCCCAGTTCGAGCCCGGTGTTGAGGTTATGACGAGCTTCGGACTCTTTGGTCGGATTGTCTCCATGGACGACGCCGAGAACAAAGTTGTCCTTGAGCTCTCCCCCGGGAACCTGGCAACTGTCCACCGCCAGGCTGTGACCAAGATTGTGGAACCGCCCGTCGAAGCCGAGACTCCGGCCGTCCCGGATGACGCCTCCTCACTCACCACTGAAGAAGCAGGCACCCCGGCAGCATCCGCCGAAACCCCGGACGAGACCCTGAAGCGCCTCAACGACGAGGGCAAGAAGGACAACTAGTCCACGCCGCACGGCAGCCCGCGTTACAACACCTCTACGGCTGGGGACAACCGCCGGTGGGACAGATAGCTCCCGCCGGTGGTTCCTCCGTAAATAAGAGAAAGATCGACAATGGCACGAACTGGCCCTAACAACTCAGGCCTGAGGGTACTGGTGTGGCTCGGCGTAGTCCTCGCCGTGCTGACCGCCGTCCTGGCCGGCGGCACCCTTGCCGGACAGGCAAGCTGGGCACCCAAGCTGGCACTGGACCTCGAGGGTGGCACCCAGATGATCCTGGCGCCCAAGGTTGAGGGCGGTTCGGACATCAATGAAGAGCAGCTCAACCAGGCCGTAGCCATCATCCGCCAACGTGTGGATGGTTCAGGTGTTGCCGAAGCGGAAATCAGCACGCAGTCAGGCCGCAACGTAGTGGTCAGCCTTCCGGGTACACCTACGAAGGAAACCCGCGACCTGATCCAGGCCTCCGCGGACATGAACTTCCGTCCCGTATTGCTGAACGGGGACGGCGCGCCCGTTCCCACGGAATCCCTCACCCCCGAAGATCAGCTTCCGAAGCCCACGGCGGAGCCCGCCAACGGCAGCGATATCAACTGGATCACCGCGGACATCTACCGGCAGTTCGAAACCATGGACTGCAACAATCCTGCGCCGGAGAGCCCGGAGGCCTCCGATCCGACAAAACCCCTGGTTACGTGTGAACCGGCAACTGAGACCACGCCGGCCATCAAGTACATCCTGGGTCCGGTGGAGGTCAAGGGCGGCAACATTGTCACGTCCTCCTTCCAGCTGCAGCAGGGTGCGCAGGGCGCTGTGACCAACGACTGGGCCGTCAACATCCAGTTCGACGACGAAGGCACCGCCAAGTTCAAGTCGGTCACCGAACGCCTGAACCAGTTCTATGTGGCAGCCGGCGGCGAAACCGGCAACGACCCCAAGGCTCAGTTCGCCATCGTTCTCGACGACCAGGTCATTTCCGCGCCGCGCTCCTTGGCCGTCATCACCGACGGACGTCCGCAGATCACCGGCGGATTCACCGAACAGACCGCCAAGGTCCTTTCCGACCAGCTTCGCTTTGGTGCACTGCCCATCAGCTTCGAGATCCAGAGCGACCAGCAGATCTCCGCCACCTTGGGTGGCGAACAGCTCCGTATGGGCCTCCTTGCAGGCATCATCGGTTTGCTCCTGGTGGTGGTCTACTCACTCTTCCAGTACCGGGCCTTGGGCCTGGTGACCATTGCATCGCTGGTGGTGGCCGGCGCCCTGACCTATCTGGCCATCGCCCTCCTGGGCTGGACCGAAAACTACCGGCTTTCCCTGGCCGGCGTGGCTGGCCTCATCGTCGCCATCGGCCAGACCGCTGACTCGTTCATCGTCTACTTTGAACGCATCCGCGATGAACTCCGCGAAGGCCGTGGATTGGTCTCTGCGGTGGAGAACGGCTGGAAGCGGGCCAAGCGCACTGTCCTGGCCTCCAAGGCCGTGAACCTGCTGGCCGCGCTGGTGCTTTACTTTGTGGCCGTCGGCAACGTCCGTGGGTTCGCTTTCACGCTGGGTCTGACGGCCATTGCCGACCTCATCGTGGTCTTTATGTTCACGCACCCGACGCTGCAGCTCCTGGCGCGCACCAAGTTCTTCGGGGAGGGCCACCGGCTCTCCGGCCTGGATCCCAAGCGGCTGGGTGTTGTGCCGCTCTACCGCGGCGCCGGGCGCCTGCGCACGCCGGAGGCCAAGCCGTCCGTGGTCCGCGCCAAGAACACAGGCGCGGCGGCCGAGGCTGAACGACGCATGACCATCGCAGAACGCCGCCTCGCGGAAAAGCAGGAGCAGCTCACCGGCTCCTCCAAGAGCGCAGCCAAGGAGAACAAGTAATGTCCAGCAGCTTCGCCAATTTCGGCAACGAGCTCTACACCGGGAAGCGCTCCTACAACTTCGTCGGTGCCAAGAAACTGTGGTTCATCATCGCGGCGGTGGCGGTGGCGCTGTCCATCCTCATTCCGGTTGCCAAGGGTGGCTTCAACCTTGGCATCGAATTCCGCGGCGGTTCGGAGTTCACCGTCTCCAACGTGCAAAGCACAGACTCGGCCCTTGGTGAAAAAGTTGTCGAAGACGTTGTGGCCGGCAGCGTTCCGCGTGTCGCCAATGTCGCCGGTACCACCATGCGGATCCAGACGGACAAGCTCACGGATGACGAGACCCTCCGGATCAAGGAAGGCCTCATCTCGGCCTACGGCGTCACTGACAACGAGGTGACATCAACCTTTATCGGACCCACCTGGGGTGCGGATGTCACCAAGCAGGCCCTGATTGGCCTGATCGTCTTTGTGGCCCTGGCCGCGGTGCTGATGGCGCTGTACTTCCGGACCTGGAAGATGTCACTGTCTGCAATGGCTGGAATGCTGGTGACGATGATGATCACCGCCGGCGTGTATGCCCTCAGTGACTTCGAGGTGACGCCCTCAGCCATCATTGGGTTCCTGACGGTGCTCAGCTACTCCCTCTATGACACGGTGGTGGTCTTCGACAAGATCCGTGAGAACACCGCGGATCTCGATGCGTCCACGCGCCGTACTTTCGGTGAGGAAGTCAACCTCGCCGTCAACCAGACCCTGGTGCGTTCCATCAACACCATGATGGTGGCCATCCTCCCGGTCGGTGCCATCCTGTTCATCGGGGCCGGCCTCCTGGGGGCAGGCACGCTGCGCGACCTGTCGCTGGCACTGTTCGTCGGAATTCTGATAGGTACGGCGGCCACCATATTCATCGCTGCCCCGATGTATGCCTGGCTGCGCCAGAACGAACCTGACCTGGTGAAGCAGGCGAAGCGCGTCGAACACCGCAGGTCCGCCAACAACGCCCGGACCGAAGAATCGGCTGAGCCCGCAGAGGCCTGACCTTTTGCATCAAAGCGGGCCGGGCGGCGTCGGAATACCGACGTCGCCCGGTCCGTTTCGCATTTAGGCGCCGGTTACATAAGTGAACTGGCGGGGGAATAGACTGGGGTAATTAAACAGTCGTGAGGGGTGCTTCATTGGAAGAACGTTCGGCGTCGGTGCCAACGGCCGGCGGGGATAACAGTCCGGGACACGGAGTTCAGACCGGACTGACCGCTTCCGCACGCCCGGCGCCAGTTGTTCCCGTGGACAAATCGGGCGCCCGCCCTACATTTCCCGGACGCCGCGAACGTACCCGCTCCCGCCTGGCCCGGCTGACCGGCCGCGGCACGGCAACCTATTCGCCCATTCTTGAGCCGCTGCTGCGTACCGTCCGTGCGAACAACCCAAAAGAAGATTTTGATCTCATCCAGCGCGCCTTCGAGGTGGCTGAGCAGAGCCACCGTGGGCAGAAGCGCAAGAGCGGTGATCCCTACATCACCCACCCCGTGGCCGTAGCCACCATCCTCGCCGAGCTGGGCCTCAGCGGAACCACACTCGCCGCGGCGCTGCTGCACGACACGGTCGAGGACACCCCTTACACACTGGCGGACCTCAAAAGGGATTTCGGTCCAGAGGTTGCCATGCTGGTAGACGGCGTCACCAAGCTGGACAAAGTCAGCTTTGGTGAAGCCGCGCAGTCAGAGACCGTCCGCAAGATGGTTGTGGCCATGGCCAAGGACATCCGCGTCCTTATGATCAAGCTCGCGGACAGGCTCCACAACGCCCGGACCTGGCGGTTCGTCTCCGCGGAGTCATCGGCCCGAAAAGCCCGCGAAACCCTGGAAATATTCGCGCCCCTGGCCCACCGCCTGGGCATGAACACCATCAAATGGGAGTTGGAGGACCTGTCCTTCGCGGCCCTGTATCCAAAAGTCTATGAGGAAATCGTCCGGATGGTGGGCGACCGCACCCCGGAACGGGAGAAAAGCCTCGGCGTCATCCGGGACCAGATCACTGAGGATCTCCGTACTGCCCGGATCAAGGCCACCATTACCGGCAGGCCGAAGCACTATTACTCGATCTACCAGAAGATGATCGTCCGGGACAAGGATTTCGACGACATCAACGACCTCATGGGCGTTCGTGTACTCGTCGATTCGGTCCGGGACTGTTACGCCGCCCTGGGCACCATGCATTCGCGCTGGAACCCGCTGCCGGGGCGGTTCAAAGACTACATCGCCATGCCCAAGTTCAATATGTACCAGTCGCTGCACACCACGGTGATCGGACCCGGCGGCAAGCCCGTGGAGATCCAGATCAGGACCCACGAAATGCACCGCCGTGCTGAGTACGGTGTGGCCGCCCACTGGAAGTACAAGGATCAGCCCAGCCGTACGGCTGTCGGGCCGGGCAGCCCCCGCGACGGTGACATGGGCTGGCTGAGGTCCCTGGTTGACTGGCAGCAGGAAACGTCCGATCCCGGAGAGTTCCTGGACTCGCTGCGGTTTGAGATCAATGCCCGCGAAGTCTTTGTCTTTACCCCCAAGGGTGAAGTCATGGCACTGCCCGCTGGATCGACTCCGGTGGATTTTGCCTACGCCGTCCACACCGAAGTGGGACACCGCACCATCGGCGCACGGGTCAACGGCAAGCTCGTGCCCTTGAACAGCGAGCTAAACCACGGTGACTGGGTTGAGATCTTTACCTCCAAGGCCGAAGGTGCCGGGCCCAGCCAGGACTGGCAGCACTTCGTCAAGAGCGCCCGCGCCCGGAACAAAATCCGTCAGTGGTTCAGCAAGGAACGGCGCGAAGAAGCAATCGACCGTGGCAAGGAACTCCTGACACGGGCGATGCGTAAACAGAACCTGCCTCTGCAGCGCCTGATGACGCACGAGGCACTCGCGGCGGTAGCCGCAGAGTTCAAGTACGTTGACATCTCGGGCCTCTACGCCGGTGTGGGAGACGGTCATACGTCAGCGCAGTCGGTCATGGAGAAACTCGTTGAAAGCCTGGGCGGCAACGAGAGCACTGACGACGACATCACTGAAGTCAGCATCCCCACGCAGGTGGCCAAAACCAAGTTCTCCGATTCCGGCGTGGTGGTGCGCGGCGTTGGCGATGTCTGGGTGAAGCTCGCGCGCTGTTGCACGCCCGTTCCGCCTGATCCGATTCTCGGCTTTGTCACCCGCGGCTCCGGGGTTTCGGTGCACCGCACGGACTGCACCAACATTTCGGATCTCCGGGACCAGCCCGACAGGATTGTCGAGGTGGACTGGGCACCCACCCAGTCAAGTGTTTTCCTGGTGGAGATCCAGGTTGAGGCGCTGGACCGGAAGTCCCTGCTCTCCGACGTCACGCGTGTCCTGTCCGAGAACCACGTCAACATTCTGGCTGCCAGCGTGAACACGTCCACCGACAGGGTGGCCATCTCCAGGTTCGCCTTCGAGATGGGCGACCCCAAATACCTCAGCCACGTCCTCAGTGCCGTGCGGCGCATCGACGGCGTGTTCGACGTCTACCGGACCACCGGTAACAAGCGGCGGAGCTAGCAAGGCCAGCTTTTCCAGTGCGGCCCGTTTGTGGGGGACTCGCGGACTGGCCTCAATGGCCAGGATCAGCAGGCGCAGCCGCACGTCCCGCTCCGGGCGGGCCAGCAACCCCGCCAGCGCCGGCAAGGCCCGGTGGGCGTCGACATGCAGGGCGATGTCGACGGCGGTGCGCAGTGGACTCGACACCATCAGCCCGCCCATGCTGACAACGTCGAACGGACCAAGCCGGACTTCATGGAGCGTGCAGCCCCTTGTGTTGCGGAGGCTCGAAATCCGCCGTTTCGCATCCACAAGCAAGGCCAGCCGGTCCGGTTCAGCCGCACAGCCGTAGATCCAGGCCGCCGTCATCCGCCCGGCCACCACGCGTTGCCTGACGGCCGCCGGAACCGCGTTGGCCACCGTTCTGGCCCGCACCTGGGGTGACGCGGGAGCATCCGGCAACGTGAAGCCGCGCTGGTGGAACTGCGCCAGGACACCGTCCGCTGCCAGCGACTGGAGTTCGGGCCACGCGAAAGGCCTGCCCGGGGAATACAGGTCCGGGTATTGGGGTGGTGGGGAGGTGGCCATCCCCCCATCCTGCCGCGCCTTCCCTTAACGCGCACAGGCCCGGTTCCGGCTATGTGGATAACCGGGACCGGGCCCATGCGTCCTGCGACAGGCGCCTTACGAAAGGCGTCCTACAAACTACTGACTAGGAAAGCTCGCTGGCCGAGCGCTGGATCTGGTCCAACCAGGCCTGCCTCGCCTCGAGGGCTTCGCGGGCCCCCTTGATCTTGCGCTGGTCGCCGGCTTTTTCGGCCTTGGCGAGATCGTCCTGCAGGCCGGAAATGGCTGCTTCCAGCTGCGACAGGGCGCTGTTGGTGCGGGCCTTCGTCTCGGGGTTGGAGCGCTGCCAGTTTTCCTCTTCGGCGTTGCGGACAGCGTCCTCCACCTTGCGGAGGCCGGCTTCGATGCGGCCCATGTCGGCGCGGGGGACCTTGCCGGCTTCTTCCCAGCGGTCCCGGACAGACTGGAGCGCCTTCTTGGCCGCAGCCAGGTCCTTGACCGGCAGGATGGTGTTCGCTTCGACGAGGAGCGCTTCCTTCACCGTGAGGTTGGCAGCGTATTCCTGGTCGATCTCCTCGTTGGCTGCCTGCCGGTGCGTGAAGAACACATCCTGGGCGGCACGGAAACGGGCCCAGAGGGCGTCGTCGTCCTTGCGGCTGGCGCGCGGTGAGGCCTTCCATTCATCCATGAGCCGGCGGTATTCGCCGGCGGCAAAGCCCCAGTCGGTGGACGAGGACAGGGCCTCGGCTTCGGCGATGAGCTTCTCCTTGGCCGATTTTGCGGCCGAGTTGGTGCTGTCCAGCTGGGAGAAGTAGGCGCGGCGGTGACGGTCGAAAACGGTGCGGGCGGCACGGAACCGCTTCCACAAGGCGTCCTCGTTGCTGCGGCCAAGCCGGATGCCGCCCTTCTGGGCTGTCTTCCAGCTTTCAAAAAGATCGTTCATCCGGGCGCTGGAGGTCTTCCATTGGATCTGTGCGGGATCCTGCCCCGAGATCTCTTCGGCTTCGGCCACGATGGCCTCGCGGGCCGCGAGCTCGGCGGAGCGAACGGCGTCGTGTTCTGCCTTCTCTGCCTTTTCGAGTTCTGCGATCTGCACGGAAACAGCGTCCAGCCGTGCTTCTGTGGAACGGAGGTCTCCCACCATGTTCCGCTCCGCCAGCTGCTCGCGCAGGTGCGTGACGGTCTTCTGCATATCGGTGCTGGGCGCCTTGGAGCTGATGCGCTGCTCCAGGAGCAGGACCTGCGCAACAATGTCGTCATGCTTCCGCGCGAAGTAGGCAAGGGCTTCGTCATTGCTGACGCCGGGGTACTGGCCCACCGGGTGCTCGTCGCCGTCGATCGTCAGGAATACGTGGCCGTCACCCTCGACACGGCCCCACTTTGCAGCTTCCGCCAGCGAAGTCGCGGAGGCGACGGGTGCCGGTGCTGCCACTGGTGCGGCTGCTGCCGGCTTGGGCCGGGCAGCGAAGGCTGCCGGTGACGGGGCGGGTCGAGGTGCCGCAGCAGGCGCGGGTGCCGGAGCTTCGTCAGCCGCGCTCTCGTCACCGGCCGCGCTCTCTTCAACCGGGGCGGCCGGGACCTCGGTACGTTCCACCGGGGCCGCCGCGGCCTCGGCATCTTCGGCCTGGACGGCCACGCCCTCCGGATCCACGTCCGCTTCAGCCGCGGTTTCGTCAACCGTGGCCTGTTCGGCGGTTGCCTGGACAGCGTCTGCCTGGTCAGCCACGGGGGCCGTTACCTCGGTCAGGTCTGCTGCTGTTTCGTCGGATTTCTGACTGTCTGTCACCGCTAAAAGTCTTTCGCTTGGAGGGAAATACTCACGTACTGCACCGCGGCCGTTCAGGCCTGGCTTCCTACTTCAGAGAAACCGAGTCTATCGTGACTGGTTGCACAGGTGCGCCGTCTGATGCGCTGGAGCCGGGCTTGATTCCCGCGGCGGCGATGGCGGTCACTGCTTCCATGCCGGAGGTCACCTTGCCCACCACCGTATAGCCCCCGGCAGAGTCGGCGGGAATCACCGTGTCTTTGTAGACCACAAAGAACTGCTTGCCGTTACCGTAGGCGTTGTCGCCGGACCGGGCTACGGCAATCGTGCCCGCAGGGTAGATGTTGTCTGCGGGGGTGTTTTCGAGGGGTCCCCAGGTGTAGTCCGGGTCGGCGGAGGCCGAGGCGCCGCCGCACTGCAGCAGGGCAAAGGTCTCGCCCGTGGTCAGGCGGTGGCAGGCGCTGCCGTTATAGAAACCTTCATCCGTCAGTGCCTTGAAGACCGCGGCGGCCTGGGGTGCCTTGGTGCCGTCGATTTCGACGCCGAGCACGTTCCCGTTCAGTGCCAGTTCACCGGTGAACACCTTGCCCGCGGCAGTGTCCGGCGCCGGGATATTCGGACCGTTCGTGGCAGGCGCGGAAGGCGTGGGGGAATCCGTTGGGCTGGTCAGGCCGGCCTCTAAGGCTGCGAATTCGTCTTCCGTGGGGTTGCCGGCAAAGGCAGTCAGCTGGAGCACGACGGCGAGCAGGACGGCGGCGGCTCCGGCACCGGCGGCGATGAGGTTGTCGCGTTTGCGCCGTTTCTCCTGGTCCCGCCGCAGCTCGCGCTTTGCCTCCATCTGCTGGATGCGCCGTTTGGCTTCGCGGGCGCTGCGTGAACTGGCCGCCACTGGTCCTCCTGTATGTCGGGCCGCGTCCGGTCGCTACTGAATCCGGAGTCGGTTGTCTGCGGCAGCCTTCTGCGCTGCCGGCCGCCGTATTAGAGATGCCGGCGGAAGACGCATAAACTGACTGCCGCACATAGTTTATGCATGAGTTGCCGGACTGCCGCCGTTCCCCGCCCGTTTCGGGTGGAATGCCGGGCAAAGTCCCAGGCACCCTTCATCAAGAGGAGAACTTCCACCATGGCACGCACCGCCTCCCTGTCCGGATTCCCCGAGTGGCTTCCCGAGGAGCGGCTGGTGGAGCTGCACGTGCTGGACACCCTTCGTAAGGTTTTTGAGCTGCACGGCTTCGCGTCCATCGAGACCCGTGCCGTGGAAACCGTGGGCCAGCTCCTGCGCAAGGGTGAGATTGATAAGGAGGTGTACGGCCTCAGCCGCCTTCAGGACGACGACGCCGACAGCTCCGAGGCGGGCAAGGCCGGCAAAGCTGACCCCCACGCCCTCGCGCTCCACTTCGACCTCACGGTGCCTTTTGCGCGGTACGTCGTCGAGAACGCCGGGTACCTCGCGTTCCCGTTCCGGCGCTACCAGATCCAGAAAGTCTGGCGCGGGGAACGCCCGCAGGAAGGCCGGGCCCGTGAATTCACGCAGGCAGACATCGATGTTGTGGGAGACGGCGAGCTGCCGTTCCGCTATGACGTGGAGATTGCCCTGGTCATCGCCGAAGCCTTGAGCGCACTGCCGATTCCGGACTTCCGCCTTCGGATCAACAACCGCAAGCTTGCCGAAGGCTTCTACCGCGGCATTGGCCTGGACGACACCGCCGGCGTGCTCCGCAGCATCGACAAGCTGGAAAAGATCGGCGCAGCCAAGGTCGCGGAGCTGCTCAAGTCCGAACTCGGTGCCTCCGATGACCAGGCGCAGGCAGCGCTGAACCTGGCAGGAATCCGTACGGAGGACACCTCGTTTGTGGCCCAGGTCCGCGCACTCGGCGTGACGAACGACCTCCTCGAGGAGGGCCTCAATGAACTGGAACAGGTGATCGAAGCCGCCGTGCAGCGCGCGCCGGGCAAGGTTGTTGCCGATCTCAGCATCGCCCGCGGCCTGGATTACTACACCGGCACGGTGGTGGAGACGGTCCTGGTGGGCCACGAACAGCTCGGTTCCATCTGCTCCGGCGGCCGCTACGACGCCTTGGCGAGCAAGGGCAACCGCAAGTTTCCCGGCGTCGGCCTCTCCATCGGCGTGACCCGGCTGGTGTCGCGCATCCTGAGCCAGGACCTGGCCAAGGCCTCCCGTTCGGTGCCCACCGCCGTGCTGGTGACGCTCACCACTGACGAGAGTTGGGGTGCCGCGCAGGACGTTGCCTCCCAGCTCCGCAGTCGGGGCATCGCCACCGAAGTGGCCGCCAAGGCCGAGAAGTTCGGCAAGCAGATCAAATTCGCGGACCGCCGCGGCATCCCCTTCGTCTGGTTCACCGACGACGACGGCAAGCACCAAGTCAAGGACATCCGGTCCGGCGAGCAGGCCGACGCCGATCCCGCAACGTGGATGCCGCCGTCGGAAGACCTTAAAGTCCAGGTCACTACAGCGCTCGAGGCAGCAGCAGCCCAGCCCGCCTAACCGGCTCAGGCTGGCGAGGTTAGCGGCGCAACCGAAGCACCACGAACCGGCCGGCCGCTCCGGTGGCCAGGACTGCGGCCATCCCCAGCACCGAAGCGGGCGGCAGTGTGAAAGCCAGCAGCAGGCAACTGATGAAGCCGGCCACATTGAGCCACCTCGGGCCGTGGGCCGGGTGCTCCTCCAAGGTGTACGCCGCGGCGTTCGTCACCGCGTAGTAGATGAGCACCCCGAAGCTGGAGAACCCCACCACCGTCATGACGTCGGTGGTCAGGATCAGGAAGATTACGACGGCGGCCACCGCCAGTTCTGCCACGAACGGCACCGTGTGCTTGCCGCCCACCCGGGCCAGGGGAGCCGGCAGATCGCGTTCGCGCGCCATAGCCAGGGTGGTGCGGCCGACACCGGTGATGAGTGCCAGCAACGCACCAAGGCACGCCGCAGCCGCGCCGGCCTGGACGAGCGGCGCACCGGCGGCAAACTGCGAATTCACTACAGCGTCCAGCAGCGGGGCCGTGGTGGCGGCCAGCTTGCCTTCGGTCAAGTGGTTTTGGAGCAGCAGCGCCAACGCCAGGTAGATGACGAAGGCGCCGGCGAGGGCCGCCAGGATCGCACGCGGAATGGTCCTGGCCGGGTCCTTGACTTCCTCTCCGAGGGTGGCGATGCGGGCGTACCCCGCGAAGGCGAAGAACATCAGGCCGGCGGCCGGCAGCACGCCCCCGAAGCCGGCGGCAGCTCCGCCGTCGGACCTTCCGCCAGCCGAAAAACCGCCAGGATGCGGCCCCACAATCGCGGCAACGGCAACAAACACCAGGGTGGCCAGGACAACACACAGCAGGATCCGGGTCAGGAGTGCTGTGCGGGTAATGCCAAACAGGTTCACAGCGGTCAGTGCCACCACCGCAGCGATGGCAACCGGCACCGCGTAGCCCGGTGACACGTAGTGGCCGAACGTCAGTGCCATGGCGGCGCAGGAGGCCGTCTTGCCGCTGACAAATCCCCAGCCGGCCAGGAAACCGGGCCATTTCCCCAGGCGCTTCCGGCCGTACACGTACGTTCCGCCGCTGGCCGGATACCGTGCAGCCAGTTCCGCGGAGGCCACCGCGTTGCAGTAGGCCACGGCACCCGCGATCAGGACCGACAGGACCAGGAAATTTCCGGCCAGACCCGCGGCGGGGGCGAAGACCACAAAAACGCCGGCCCCGAGCATGGAGCCCAGGCCGATGGACGCGGCGTCCAGCACGCCGAGCCTCCGTTGAAGCTGCTGGTGTTCGGGCATGGGGGAGGCGGGCCTTTCCAGCGGGTAAACTCAGACGGGATTGTTCCCGGAACGATCCTATGCAGTTTTATCTTTTGTTTTCCTGCTGTCGTCTTCAGAAAGGCGTGCTGTGCTGCGCACACATGACCTCGGATCCCTTCGCTCCGAGCACATTGGACAAACCGTAACCCTGGCTGGCTGGGTGGGCCGCCGTCGTGATCACGGTGGTGTTGCATTCGTGGATCTGCGCGATGCGTCCGGCGTGGCCCAGGTTGTGGTCCGTGAGGAAGAGGTCTTCCACGGCCTGCGCAACGAGTACGTCCTGCAGATCACCGGCACCGTCTCCAAGCGCCCGGAGGGCAACGAGAACCCCGCCCTGGCCACCGGCGCCATTGAGGTCATGGCGGACAAGGTTGTTATCCTCAACACTTCCGATCCGCTGCCGTTCCAGATCGACGAGCACGTGGAGGTCGGTGAGGAAGCCCGCCTGAAGCACCGCTACCTCGACCTGCGCCGCCCCGGCCCGGCCCGTAACCTCCGGCTGCGCTCCGAAGCCAACCGGATTGCCCGTGAACTGCTCCACCAGGACGGTTTTGTCGAGATCGAAACCCCCACGCTGACGCGTTCGACGCCGGAAGGCGCCCGCGACTTCGTGGTCCCCGCCCGCCTGGCGCCGGGTTCCTGGTACGCACTGCCGCAGTCGCCGCAGCTTTTCAAGCAGCTCCTGCAGGTGGGCGGCTTCGAGAAGTACTACCAGATCGCGCGCTGCTACCGCGACGAGGACTTCCGCGCCGACCGCCAGCCCGAATTCACCCAGCTGGACATCGAAGCCAGCTTCGTGGACCAGGACGACATCATTGCCCTGGGCGAAAGCATCGTCAAGGCGCTGTGGAAGCTGATCGACGTCGAGATCCCGACGCCCATCCAGCGCATCACGTACGCCGACGCCATGGCGCGTTATGGCTCGGACAAGCCCGATCTCCGCTTCGGCGTGGAGCTGACTGAGCTCACCGAATTCTTCAAGGACACCGGCTTCGGAGTCTTCAAGGCCCCGTATGTCGGCGCCGTGGTGATGCCCGGCGGCGCTTCCCAGCCGCGACGCACCCTGGACGGCTGGCAGGAATTCGCCAAGCAGCGCGGCCACAAAGGCCTGGCCTACGTCCTCTTCAAGGAAGACGGCGAACTGGCCGGCCCTGTTGCAAAGAACCTGAACGAAACCGAGCGTGCAGGCCTCGCCGACGCCGTGGGCGCCAAGCCGGGCGACTGCATCTTCTTCGCCGCCGGTGAGAGGTCAGCGGCCCGCGCCCTCCTGGGTGCTGCCCGCGTGGAGATCGGCCACCGCACCGGCCTGATCGACCCCAGCGCCTGGGCGTTCTGCTGGGTGGTTGACGCACCCATGTTCGAACCGGCCGCCGCAGCGGTGGCGTCCGGCGATGTGGCTGTTGGCGCCGGAAAGTGGACGGCCGTCCACCACGCCTTCACCTCGCCCAAGCCCGAGTTCATGGACACGTTCGACAATGACCCGGAATCGGCCCTGTCCTACGCCTACGACATTGTCTGCAACGGCAATGAAATCGGCGGCGGCTCCATCCGTATCCACGAGCGTGACGTCCAGGAACGCGTATTTGAACTGATGGGGCTGGACAAGGCAGACGCCCAGACCAAGTTCGGTTTCCTGCTGGAAGGCTTCAAGTTCGGCGCTCCTCCGCACGGCGGCATCGCGTTCGGCTGGGACCGTGTGGTGGCATTGCTGGCCGGCGTTGAGTCCATCCGCGACGTCATTGCCTTCCCGAAGACGGGCAACGGTTACGACCCTCTGACGCAGGCTCCCGCGCCGATCACGGCGCAGCAGCGCAAGGAAGCCGGCGTGGACTTCAAGCCCCAAACGAAAACGGAAGAGCCCAAAAAGGCCGAGTAATCCAAGCACCGCAGTCGAGAGGCTCCCCGGGAAACCGGGGGGCCTTTCGCATTGGAAGAGTGGTACGCCATGACAGTTTCACGTCCTGCACCAGCCCTGGCCCTGCCTGGGCTTGAGGCGCTGATGGATGCCGCCTGGCCGGCGCCGGACCGCGAGGAATCCGACGGCTGGGTGCTTCGCGCAGCCTCCGGCGTGACCCAGCGCGCCAATTCGGTGTGGCCGCGCGAGCCAGAGGGCGATACACGCCAGCAGCACGAGGCCTTGCGTGCGGCGCGGCTCTGGTACCGCGGCCGGCGCCTGCCGCTGATTTTCCAGGTCTTCGATGATCCCCGCTCCACCGGACTGAATGCCATCCTGGACGGGGAAGGCTTCACCCGCCAATCCGAAACGCTGGTGATGTGCCGGAGCAGCGGCGCCCAGGCGGCGGACCCGCAGAGTATGGACCAACCTGCTGTGCTTCAAACTGCGGCGGCCCAACCCGGCGTCGAGATCTCCACGGTCCCTAGCGATGAATGGCTGAAGCTGTGGTGGAGCGTGGATGGCCGCGGCGGCCCGGCCGAGCGCGAGACCGCACGCAGCATCCTTGCAGGCTGCCCGTCGCTCTATGCGCTGGTGAGGTCCCACGACGGCGTTCCCGCCGCCGTCGGTCGGCTGGCTGTCCCTCCCGCCGGGGAGGCAGGAGGCAGTTGGGGCGGGCTGTACAGCATGGCCACCCGCCCGGACGCCCGGCGGCTCGGCCATGCCCTGCGGATCATGCAGGCGCTCCTGAAGGAAGGCGCCGCCCGCAACCTGGCCGGCTACTGGCTGCTGGTCACCGCAGCGAACTCCAGGGCCCAGCAGCTCTACGCCAAGGCGGGATTCCAGGAAGCCGGCCGCTACCTTTACCGGCAGGAACGGCCCAAGCGGCACCTGACCGGCTGTTGACGGTGTGTGCGGCCGCTGCAATGCACGGGCGCATCCACGGCATGGGTTCATCAAGGGCTCAGGTACATCATGGCTCCGGTACATCAACGCTTATCCCAAGGGGTTTGCGCCCATCAGGCGGCCCGGTGACGCCGGAGATCAGCAACTTTTCGCCCGCGGTCCCGATGGCGTAAACACCCAGGTCCTCCTGTTTGAGTGAGGTGAGGTCCAGCGCTGAATGTCACCATAGATGCCCATTGGCCGATCCTTCACCGGACAGCGAACCGAGTGGAGTTGAGCTGCCATCAGCGTCCCTCAGACATGCATGAACGATTCGTCAACCAGACATCTTCATGCTCAGCGGCCCTTGCCCTTGGTCACGGTGATCGTGATGCGTGGGGTGACCGCGTCGGGGCTGACGCTGTTGGTGGCGGTCACCGTAAACGTTGCCTTACCGGTCTTGGTCGGGGTCCCGGAAAGGACCCCCGTGCTGGAGTCCAGGCTCAGCCCTGCGGGCAGTGCACCGGAGGACACGTAGAAGGTCGGGGCCGGGTCACCCGTGGCGGTGAACGTGTAGCTGTAGGCGGCACGCGTGGTCGCTTTGGTCGGTGGTGTGTCCGCGGTGAACACCGGGGGTGCCGAGTTCACATCGATGACCGACACCGTGTTGGAACCGGCGTTGGTGACGTAGGCTGTCGACCCGTCCGGGGTGAACGCAACACGGTACGGTTCCGGCCCGACCGGGATCGTGGAGGTCACCGTGCCCGACGCCACAGAGATGACCGACACCGTGTTGGAACCGGAGTTGGTGACGTAGGCTGTCGACCCGTCCGGGGTGAACGCAACACCGACCGGATGCGTCCCGACCGGGATCGTGGAGGTCACCGTGCCCGACGCCACAGAGATGACCGACACCGTGTTGGAACCGTAGGTGGTGACGTAGGCTGTCGATCCGTCCGGGGTGAGCGCAACACCGTACGGACCCGACCCGAACCCGACCGGGATCGTGGAGGTCACCGTGCCCGACGCCACAGAGATGACCGACACCGTGCCGGAACCGGAGTTGGCGACGTAGGCTGTCGACCCGTCCGGGGTGAACGCAACACCGACCGGGCCCGACCCGAACCCGACCGGGATCGTGGAGGTCACCGTGCCCGACGCCACAGAGATGACCGACACCGTGCCGGCACTGTAGTTGGTGACGTAGGCTATCGACCCGTCCGGGGTGAACGCAACACCGTACGGGCCCGACCCGAACCTGACCGGGATCGTGGAGGTCACCGTGCCCGACGCCACAGAGATGACCGACACCGTGTCGGAACCGAAGTTGGCGACGTAGGCTGTCGACCCGTCCGGGGTGAACGCAACACCGTACGGAGACGACCCGACCGGGATCGTGGAGGTCACCGTGCCCGACGCCACAGCGATGACCGACACCGTGTCGGAACCGACGTTGGTAACGTAGGCTGTCGACCCGTCCGGGGTGAACGCAACACCCCTCGGATACGTCCCGACCGGGATCGTGGAGGTCACCCCGCCCGCGGCAGTTGCCGGGAGATTACCGACCAGCATGAGCGCCAGGATCGTGCTGATGATGGCCGCACGCCGCCGGAACCGAAGGGAAGCGGGTCTACCCCGCCGGAAACGGCGTTTGCCGCCGCCCAGTTGTTTCATGCCCGGGGCGGAACGCCGCCCCGGGTACCGCCGGGACAATCCTGTTAAGAACCGCATCAGGTCCTCCTGCATGTGGAAAGCGAAGTCTGTAGTGTCGCGTTCGTGCCGATATAACGGCTCAATCCGGAGTTTATAGACCAGGCAAACCTCCGGTCATTGGTAGTCGGTACCTGTCTTTTGGGCTGGCACTACCTTTTTCCTTGGGTCCGAGAGAGCCGGCGGTTTGCCCATCTAATGGCGCTTCAGTCGCTCACGATGCACCGGGCCATCATGTATCGAGTTGCTGACCCCGAAATTGACACCCGTTTCATCAACCAGATTAGCTAGTTCGACCCACCCGCAAGCCGGTCCGCCACCGGACGCACCGTTGGCGGACGGCGCTCTTGCTCCGGGCCACGAAGCGTCCCGTATGATCCCCAACGGATCTACGTCGACCACGGGCTCACGGGCAGAAACAGGTACCGGCCAGGCCTGCGTGAAGCGCTGGCCGCCTGCCGCGCCGGCGATACCCTGGTTGTCACCAAACTGGACCGGCTGGCCAGGGCCGTCCAGGACGCCCCTGAGATTGCCGATGACTTCCCCGGACGTGAAGTGAAACTCAGTAGGGCAAGGGCCGGCTGCGCGGGAAGCAGCGTAACCAAAAACAACGATGAATCCGTCTCAAAACCTTGACGTGCGCACACTTCCAACATGCGCGTCTTCGATACTTCATTCCACTACAAGACCGACAAGCCTGCGAGGACCAGACCCGACGCGGACAGGGACAGTCCGAGGCTCCGGTTGGACCATGAGCTGCTGTGGACGAAGAGACTGCGCTCCGGGGTCGTTTTCGCCCAGAGCATTTCATCAGCTCGACGGAACGAGTACCTCGTCTTTACTGACCCCTCCGGAACGAGGCATTGCTAAGGCAGCGACGCCATCACCAGCTCCTACACCACCTGGTTGAAGCCGAAGGCTCTGGTCAACGCTATCGCCGGGGCTGAACGAGGACCAGAAGTCCCGTTACCTGAAGCCTCCGTACACCATCGGCAGTTCGATGATTTGGCCCGTCAGGACGAAGGACCAACCCACCATGAACAAGGCACGAGGGTTCGGTCCCGAAGGTAAACAGATCTGTGACCGCATGGACCTCACCCTTGAGTGCATCCGGCGTCACTATGCAGGAGAACCAGGAAGCCCCCTCGCCGATGTCATCAACGCCTATAAGGACTTCTTCAGGCTCTTCGACGGGTTCGCGGAGTTCGTGGACTTCTTCCACTTTCAAGACCTCGTGACGCCCGACTACAAAGAGGTTCGGTTCTACCTGCCTTTCGACAACTTCGAGCGTTCCGAGGCACCGGCCACGACCGAGGAGTACGTGACGTACCGGGATGCCACGCTGGAGTTCATCGCGGGACGGAAGCGTCGGACGGCCGAGTGGGTCACGGAGTACAACCCCGAGATTGAGGTTCGTTGCCCTTGGTGGCGACCTCGGCCTCGCAGCTGAGTTCGTCGAGCAGGCCGCGGGTCTTGGCCGAGTCGTAGCCGGCGTCCAGGTGCACGGTGATCACCGACGGCCGGTTGTGGAAAACTATGGCGGTGCGTCCGCCACGTGTATCCGGACGGCGCAGACATCCGCGGCGGCCTTCCGCAGCACCGAGCCGTTGGGATCGGGCACATCCAGGAAGTCCAGCCGGGGGACTGAGGCGTACAGCTTCATGGCAGGTTGGTCCATGACCAGTCCCGCAAGGGTCCGGTCCCCGCCCGGAGCAAGATACTCGATCGGCTGGCCGCCGAAGACCGCTGCGGCGTGGGCCGCCACTTTCTCCACCAGCTCATCAGCCTGGTTGGCCCGGCGCCGTGCGAACCGCTGCTGGGACTGGCCGCCGGCCGCGGTGCGGGACTGCACGTAGCGGGACCCCGCCTTGGACGCGAGCAGGATGCTTTCCCGGGCCACGCCCACCGCATAGCCGCCGCGCCGCACAAGCACCAGGCCAGCCGTCCGTGGCTGGGCGGCGACGGAGGCCAGGCGCTCCAGGGGATCAGCGCCGCGTCCAGGCCGTCCGTCAGGTGGCCACGGAGCGTGAAGCAGCGCAGTGGTGCCGTCGGCCGCCAGCAGCCGCACGCCGTCGTCGTCATCGCTGATCCGGAAGCCGCCGTGCGAGGCACCGAAGCGTTCCGCCCAGCCGGCCAGGCGTCCGCCGGACACAAACGCGGTCCTGACGGACCCCGGCCGGCCGGCGCCGGGGGTACTGCGTGCGCTCATGGCGGGATCCCTTGCATGGAGGGCGGAAGTGGGGCAGTGAACTAATGAGTAGCCTATCTATGTGGATGATCTCTTCGCCCAAGGGCATGGCAATGACGACGACGACACTGACGAACCGTCGTCGTCCGGCCGTACCGCCGCGCCCCGCAGTCCCTTGGCCGTGCGGATGCGGCCACGCACCCTGGATGACGTGGTGGGCCAGCAGCACCTGCTGGGGCAGGGATCGCCGTTGCGGCAACTGGCCGCCGGCACAGACGCCCTGGGTCCCGCAGGCCCCAGCTCGCTGATCCTCTGGGGACCGCCCGGGACCGGAAAAACCACGCTGGCGCACGTGATCGCCAAGGGCAAGGGGCGGAAGTTCGTGGAGCTGTCCGCCATCACCGCAGGCGTCAAGGACGTCCGGCGGGTTATGGACGAAGCCCTGACAGCGCGGGACCTGTACAAGACCACCACTGTGCTTTTCCTCGACGAGATCCACCGCTTCAACAAGGCCCAGCAGGATGCCCTGCTGCCCGGCGTCGAAAACCGCTGGGTGGTGCTCGTGGCGGCAACCACCGAAAACCCGTCCTTTTCGGTGGTCTCGCCACTGCTGTCCCGCTCCCTCCTGCTCACCCTGAAACCGCTGACGGAGGCGGATATCGAAGGGCTCCTGCAGCGCGCCGTGGCGGACGAACGCGGCCTGAACGGAAAAGTGGAGCTCACCGCGGAGGCCGTGGCGCACCTCGTCCGGCTCGCGGGCGGCGACGCCCGGCGCGCCCTGACGGCCCTCGAAGCCGCAGCGGGCGTGGCCTTCGGCGATGCGGACGACGCCGCTGCCGACTCGCTGGTCACCGTGGAACTCAAGCACACCGAACGCGCCCTGGATGTGGCCGCCGTGCGCTACGACCGCGCCGGGGACCAGCACTACGACGTCGCCAGCGCCTTCATCAAATCGGTCCGCGGCTCCGACGTCGACGCCGCACTGCACTACCTGGCCAGAATGCTGGAGGCAGGGGAGGACCCGAGGTTCATTGCCCGGCGCATCGTGATCTCCGCGGCGGAAGACGTGGGAATGGCGGACCCCACAGCGCTGCAGACGGCGGTCGCCGCCGCCCAGGCAGTCCAGCTGATCGGCATGCCCGAGGGGCGGATCGTCCTGGCCGAGGCCGTGGTGCATCTGGCCACCGCGCCAAAATCCAATGCCGCGTACATGGGAATCAACAAGGCCGTCGCGGATGTCCGTGCCGGCCTGGGCAACGGGATCCCGGCGCACCTGCGTGATGCGCACTACCCCGGCTCCAAGCAGCTGGGCCACGGGCTCGGCTACAAGTACGCCCACGATGCCCCCCATTCCGTGGCCAGCCAGCAGTACCCGCCGGATGACCTGGTGGGTCGGGACTACTACGAGCCCACCGCCAACGGCGCGGAACGGGACATCGCCGTGCGCCTCGAACGGCTGCGCAAGATCATCCGCGGCAACTGACCGGCCTCGGCGGTGGAGTGGACCCGGGCAGTGACGCCACGGGAGTGACCGGGGGAGCGGCGGCCGGAGCCGGCGGAGTGTGGGAATGCAGCCGAATCCTGCTAAGATTGTTCGTTGTCTGGCAAGGCGCGGACGCAATCTCCCCATCCTTCAGTATTTCTGCTGTTTCGTTGGGGTAGCCCTGTGCCCAGTAGCAAAAGGCAGCGGTTGGCCGATGCTCTCCATTATGGAGGCCAGTAACACTGACACACCGCAGATATTGGAAGGACACAAGTGGCTAACAACACTCGTGCTCGCCGTACAGCACGCCTCTCGCGTGCACTCGGCATTGCTCTGACCCCCAAGGCCGCCAAGTACATGGAGCGCCGCCCGTACGGCCCCGGTGAGCATGGCCGTGCCCGCAAGAAGCAGGACTCCGACTACGCCGTACGTCTGCGCGAAAAGCAGCGTCTGCGCGCCCAGTACGGCATCCGCGAAGCCCAGATGACCCGCGCCTTCGAAGAAGCCCGCCGCACCAAGGGCCTGACCGGTGAAAACCTGATCGAACTGCTCGAAATGCGTCTCGACGCCCTCGTGCTGCGTGCCGGCTTCGCCCGCACCATCGCCCAGGCCCGCCAGCTCGTTGTGCACCGCCACATCATGGTTGACGGCATCCGCGTTGACCGCCCGTCCTTCCGCGTCAGCGAAGGCCAGCTTGTCCACGTCCACACCCGCAGCGAAACCATGGTTCCGCTCCAGGTTGCAGCAGCCGGCGCACACCGCGACGTCCTGCCCCAGGTTCCGGCCTACCTGGACGTCAAGCTTGACGCCCTGCAGGCCCGCCTGGTCCGTCGCCCGAAGCGCTCCGAGGTTCCCGTAACCTGCGAAGAGCAGCTCGTCGTCGAATTCTACGCACGCTAAATCCCAGCAGCGTATCCAAAGAAGCCCGTGGCAAGCGCCACGGGCTTCTTTGTATGTAAGGTACTTGGGGGACATCTGCGGAACGCATCTAGGCAGCGTGCGCGGAGGTAAAAGATCCACGTCAGTTTCAAGGAGATGAACGTCTATGTCTGGTGGCGATATTGCCGGCCTGATCGCAGCCGGGGTGTTCGCGCTCCTGGTGCTGCTGCTCGCCGTGCCCATCCTGAAGCTCGGCAGTGTGCTGGAGGAAATTCGGACCTCCATCCGCTCCCTCAGCGATGGCGCCACGCCCCTGATGGACGAAGTCACCGCGACTGTGACCACCACCAACCAGCAGTTGAAGAAAGTGGATGGCATCGCCTCCAACGTTTCGGATGCGTCGGCAAACCTTTCCGCACTGTCCTCACTCGTTGCAGCGACAATCGGTTCACCGCTGATCAAGGTGGCAGCTTTCAGCTACGGCGTGCGTTCCGCCCTCGCCAACCGCAAGAAGCCCGCACCCGGCCGCCGCAGCCGCTAAGCCACCGGAGAACTGAAATGAAACGATTTGTCTGGATGGGGATCGGCGTGGCCATCGGAGTCATTGCGTTCCGCAAGATCAGCGAAGCCCAGTCCAACCTGGGGCCCGAGGGCCTGAACCGCGCGGTGGGCCGGCTGGCTGACGGTGTGTACGACTTCGCCGATGCCGTGCGTGCCGGAATGAGTGAGCGTGAGACGGACCTTCGGGCCGCCCTCGGGATCGACTCCCAGGATGTAGCCCGCCGCTGAACGCGCGGGAAAAACGCGCGAGAATTAAACCAGCAGCCGCCGCTTGCCGGCACTGCCGTCTGAATCAATAAGTCATGCGTGGCATAACGCGTGAACCGAGAAGGGTATGTAATCAGCTCATGAAGTCGCAGGAGATCACAAAGCGCTGGGTGGACTTTTTTGTCAGCAAAGGACACACAGCGGTTCCCTCCGCCTCGCTGGTCTCCAGCGACCCCTCCCTCCTGTTCACCGTGGCCGGCATGGTCCCGTTCATCCCTTACCTGACTGCCCGCGAGGAGGCCCCTTTCGACCGGGCCACCAGCGTTCAGAAGTGCATCCGCACCGGTGACATCGAGGAAGTGGGCAAGACCGCCCGCCACGGCACGTTCTTCCAGATGTGCGGCAACTTCTCCTTCGGTGATTACTTCAAGGAAGACGCCATCAAGTACGCCTGGGAGCTGCTCACCAAGAGCGTGGACGACGGCGGCTACGGCCTTCCGCCGGAACTGCTGTGGGTGACGGTCTACGAAGAGGACGACGAAGCCAAGGAGCTGTGGCTGACGAACACGGGCGTCCCGTCCGAGCGCATCCAGCGGATGGGCAAGGCCGACAACTACTGGCACACCGGCCAGCCGGGCCCGGCAGGCCCCTGCTCGGAGATCTACTACGACCGGGGCCCTGCCTACGGCGTCGAGGGCGGTCCCATCGCCGACGAAAACCGCTACGTTGAAATCTGGAACCTGGTGTTTATGCAGTACCAGATCGACAACGTCCGCTCGAAGGACGACTTCGACGTCGTCGGCGAGCTCCCCAAAAAGAACATCGATACCGGCCTCGGCATGGAGCGCCTCGCGATGATCCTGCAGGGCGTCGAGAACATGTACGAGACCGACCAGGTCCGGCCTGTGATCGACAAGGCTGCCGAGCTGTCGGGCCGGGAGTACACCTCGGCCGAAACACCTGAGGATCCGCACCACACGGACGACGTCCGCATGCGCGTTGTCGGTGACCACATCCGTTCGGCCCTTATGCTGATCGCCGACGGCGTGACCCCGTCCAACGAGGGCCGCGGCTACGTCCTGCGCCGCCTGATCCGCCGCGCCGTGCGTTCCATGCGCCTGCTCGGCGTCGAAAAGGCCTGCCTGCCGGATCTGCTCCCCGCCTCACGCGATGCCATGAAGGGCGTCTACCCCATCGTGGCGACGGACTTTGACCGCATCAGCCGGATCGCCTATGCCGAAGAGCGGGCCTTCCTGCGCACCATCGCTTCAGGTACCGCCCGCCTCGAAGACGCCGTCACGGAGTCCAAGGCCGCCGGCACGTCGCTGTCCGGTGCAGATGCCTTCGCCCTGCACGACACCTACGGCTTCCCGATCGACCTCACCCTGGAGATGGCGGAAGAAGCCGGACTCAAGGTCGACGAGCCGGAATTCCGCCGCCTGATGCTCGAACAGCGCCAGCGTGCCCAGGCGGACGCCAAGGGCAAGAAGGGCGGCCACGCCGATCTCAGCGCCTTCCAGGAGCTGCTGGCCCAGGGCGAGACTGTCTTCACCGGATACACCGACCTGGATGGCGAGTCCCGGGTCCGGGGCATCCTCAGCCGCGGACAGAACGTGGGGCATGCTGCCACCGGCGACGAGATTGAACTCGTCCTGGCGGAGACCCCGTTCTACGCTGAGGCGGGCGGCCAGTCGGCTGACACCGGCCTCATCACCGGTGACGGATTCGTGGTCGAGGTCCTGGACGTCCAACGCCCCATCAAGGGACTGAGCGTCCACAAGGCAATCGTCCGCGAAGGCGAGATCGGCTCCGACTCACTGGTCCGCGCAGCCGTGGACCGCGAGCGGCGCCACGCCGCCGAGCAGGCCCACACCGGCACGCACATCGTCCATGCCGCCCTGCACCAGATCCTCGGCCCCGAAGCCACCCAGCGCGGTTCCTACAACAAGGCCGGCTACCTGCGCTTCGACTTCGCCTGGGGCGAAGGCCTGAGCACCGCCACGCGTTCGGAAATCGAGGAAGTCTCCAACCTCGCCATCCGCAACAACTTCCGCGTGGACACGAAGGTCATGGGCCTGGCAGAGGCCAAGGCGCTGGGCGCCATGGCGCTCTTCGGCGAAAACTACGGCAGCGAAGTCCGTGTTGTGGAGATCGACGGCGCGTGGTCCCGGGAACTCTGCGGCGGCACGCACGTAGCCAACACGTCCCTGATCGGCAGCCTGTCGCTGCTCGGCGAGCAGTCAGTCGGTTCAGGAAACCGCCGTGTGGAGGCGTTCGTGGGCATGGATGCTTTCCGCCACCTGGCCGCCGAGCGCGCCCTGGTGACTGAACTGACCGAGATGCTCAAAGTGCCTTCCGGTCAGCTCGCCGACAGAATCGCCAGCACGCTGAACAAGCTCAAGGCCACGGAGAAGGAACTCGACCGCCTGCGCAAGGAACAGATCGCCGCGGCGGCCGGAAACCTCGTGGGCACAGCCCGGGACGCAGCCGGCGTCCAGGTCATCGCACACGACGCCGGCCAGATCGGCGGCGCTGACGACATCCGCAACCTTGCCCTCGACCTGCGCAACCGCCTCGGTTCGGCAGCATCCACCGTGGCAGTGGCCGGTGTCAGCAATGACCGGCCCATGATCCTGGTGGCCACCAACGAGGCAGCCCGGGAAGCCGGCGTGAAGGCCGGGGCCCTGGTCCGGCTCGCGGCCGGAATCCTCGGCGGCGGCGGCGGCGGCAAGGACGACGTCGCCCAAGGTGGCGGCACGGACGCCGCCAAGGTCGCACCGGCGCTGGCCGCCGTTGTGGACGCCATCTCCCGGCGCTAGGGAACCCGTGACAGAATCCGCTGGCGCCGCCGTCTACCCCCAGGGCATCAAATTGGGGGTAGACGTCGGCACCGTCCGCGTGGGCGTGGCCCTCTGCGACCGGGACGAAATCCTGGCCACTCCGCACAAGACCCTGGACCGCAACGTCAAGAAGAATTCCGACGTCCGTGTCATCGCGTCCCTCGCTGGGGAACTGGGCGCCGTCCAGGTCTTCGTGGGGCTGCCACGCACTATGAAGGGCGAGGAACACGCCTCTGCCAGGATGGCCACCGACTACGCCGAACTGCTGGTCGCGGAGTTCGTTGCCCGGGGAATGGATGTTCCGGTCAACCTGGTCGACGAGCGCCTGAGCAGTGTTACGGCGCACCGTAGCCTGCACGAAGCTGGCATGAGCAGCCGGAACCACCGTAAAGTGGTGGATCAGGTCGCGGCGGCAGGCATCCTCCAGCACGCCATCGACATGCAAAAAGCCAGGGGAACGGACGTTGGCAGCCGCGTGACTGCGCCGCCCCGTACTCGGCCATCCGGAGCAGGTTCGGCAGTCCAGCCCGAGCATGCGGCCCCGGAAGGCACGACCCGATCTCAGAACACGGAAGGCTACAGTGAGCCCGTCCAATAACGACGACGCCTCAGGCGCCACGAGCAACGATGGTGCCAGGCCGCTGACCCGGAAAGAGCTCCGCGCCCTGGAGAAGCACACGGGAAGCAGCGATGTGGTTCCCGAGCAGGCCTACGAAACGGGGCAGGATGCGCCCGCACCTGCCACGGCTCCTGTTCCCGAAGCTGCACCCGCTCCGGCGCCTGCCCCCGTTCCGGTCCAGGCGGCCGTACTGGTTCAGGCGGCCGTACTGGTTCAGGCGCCTGAACCGGATCCGGAGCCGCAGCCGGCTGTCCCCACAGTCCCGGAAACGCCGCCTTCCATCCAGGACGCCGGTCCGGCCGCAGACCACCAGCCGGACGACGCCCAGGTTCAGGAATACCACCCCGAAGACCAGCACTTTTATCAAGCGCACGACGCCGGGCACCACCACCCTGACGAAGCGCACGACGCCGGGCTCCACTATCCGGACGAAGAACACCACGATGCAGGCCACCATGATGATCACCATGCCGATGACCACTACCCTGATGATCACCACCCCGACGCCGGCCTGTTCGCCGGCGCAGCCGCGGTTTCCGTAGTGGCGAAGCCCTCCAAGAAGGTGCGGCGCCGGCGCCGCCTCCTGGCCCTGTTCCTGACCCTTGTGGTCTTCGTGGCGGCGATCGCCGTGGGCGCGCAGTTCCTGAAGCCCCTGCTTGGAAACGACAAAGCGGCCGACTACCCCGGTCCCGGCACGGGCGAAGTCATTGTTTCGGTCCAGCCCGGTGAAGGTACCCGCTCCGTGGCCACCAAACTGGAGAGCGGGAAAGTAGTGGCCAACGCTGACACTTTCCTGCAGGCTTTTGCTTCTTCCGGCGGGACGCTGTCGCCGGGCGACTACACGTTCAAGATGGAGATGAAGAACTCCGACGCCGTCAGCATCCTGCTTGGCACCGACAAGAGCAAGGTCATCTACTTCGCCTTGAATGCCGGTCTCAGGATCGGAGAGTCGCTGCAGGCCATCTCCCAGGGCTCCGGTGTGTCGTTGCAGCAGCTGAAGGAACTCAGCGACGCTCCCGCGCAGTTCGGCCTCCCGGCCAACGCCAAAAACCTTGAGGGCTTCCTCGCTCCGGGGGAGTACCGCTTCCCGCTCGGCACACCGGCGAAGGAGATCCTCCAGTCTCTGGTCAAGGGAACCACCGACGAACTGGTGGCACAGGGCATCTCCGATCCGGCGAAGCAGTACGAAGCCGTGATTGTGGCGAGCATTGTTCAGGCTGAGGGCGGACAGGCTGAGTACGGTGACGTTGCCGGTGCCATCTACAACCGGCTCAAGCCGAATGACCAGACCTACGGCTACCTGCAGGTGGATTCGGCCGTGACGTACGGGCTGGGCACCAAGAGCTTCAACTTCACCGATGAAGAGCGCCAGGACAAATCCAACCTGTACAACACCTACGCCAACCCGGGCCTGCCGCCTGGCCCCATCGGCTCCCCGGGCAAGACCGCCATCGACGCGGCGGCGAAGCCCAAAACCAACGACTACCTGTACTGGGTAACCATCAACCTGGACACGAAGGAGACAAAGTTCTCCAAGACGCTCGACGAACACAACGTCTACGTCAACCAGTACAACACCTGGTGCCAGGCCAACGTGGGCCGCTGCACATGAGTCTCCGGGCCGCCGTCCTGGGCCATCCGATCAGCCACTCCAAGTCCCCGGCCCTGCACCTGGCGGCCTACGGCAAACTCGGGATGGACATCGGCTACACGGCCCTGGACCTGACCGAGCAGGCTCTGCCCGCCTTTATGGAACAGGTCAGGACGCAGCAGGGCTGGCGTGGACTCTCAGTCACCATGCCCCTGAAATCAGGCATGTTTGCCGAAGTGGACGAAGTCCGTGGCGTGGCACGGACGCTGGGCGTGGTCAACACCGTCGCCTTCGAGGAAGACCTCGGCTCCGTCAGGCGCATCGGCTACAACACCGACGTCGCCGGCATCGTCAACGCTGTCCTTAACGCCGGAGTGGCGGCCAGCCCCGCTGCCGTGGTCCTGGGCGGCGGCGGTACAGCCGCTGCCGCAGTGGCCGCGCTGAAGGATCTGGGCACGCAGCACGCCCAGGTGTTCGTCCGGGATATCTCCCGGGCCGACGAAGCACGCGCCGCCGCGGCCGGAGTAGGCCTTTCCATAGTCGTCCGGCCGCTGACCGAAGCCGCCGTTCCGACCGCAAGTGCCGACGTCGTAATTTCCACGCTCCCGCCGCGCGCAGCGGACGGGCTGGCGGCGGAGATCGCCGCGTTGGGAACCGGAACACCCGGTGTCCTCCTGGACGTGGCCTATGATCCGTGGCCCAGCCAGATTGCGTCGGCGTGGCAGTCCGGCGGCGGTGCGGTGGTGCCCGGGCTCGAAATGTTGTTGTACCAGGCGGTGGAACAGGTACGCCTGTTCACCGGCCGCGGTGACGACGTTAATGCGTCTGTCATAGATGTGATGTGCGACTCAGTCGGCCTTCCCCGACGGGCGTTCTGACCGCCATACGTGGCAGGATGGAAATTATGTTGCGTTGGTTGACTGCCGGTGAATCCCATGGTCCGGCCCTGATGGGAATTATTGAAGGCGTCCCCGCCGGTGTTGAACTCACCAGCGGGCAGATCGCCGATTCATTGGCACGCCGCCGCCTTGGCTACGGCCGGGGCGCCCGGATGAAGTTCGAGCAGGACGTCGTGACCATTCTCGGCGGCGTCCGCCACGGCCTGACCCAGGGCGGTCCGGTGGCCGTCCAGGTCGCCAACACCGAATGGCCCAAGTGGGAGCAGATCATGGCTGCCGATCCGGTGGATCCGGAAATCCTGGCGGACCAGGCCCGCAACGCACCGCTGACCCGGCCCCGTCCGGGCCACGCAGACTTCACCGGGATGCAGAAGTACGGGTTCACCGAGGCCCGGCCCGTCCTGGAACGCGCCAGCGCCCGGGAGACCGCCACGCGGGTTGCCATGGGCACCGTGGCGTCCCAGTTCCTCAAGGCGCTCGGCATCGAACTGGTCAGCCACACCGTCTCCATCGCCAGTGTGACCGTGCCCGAGGGCCGTCCGCTGCCCGTTCCAGCCAACGTGATTGCGCTCGACGCCGATCCTTTGCGCTGTTTTGACCGCGAGACCTCAGACGCCATGGTGGCCGAGGTTGACGCCGCCCACAAGGAAGGCGAAACCCTGGGCGGTGTGGTGGAGGTCCTCGCGTACGGACTGCCGCCGGGACTGGGCAGCTATGTCCACTGGGACCGCAGGCTTGATTCGCGCCTCGCCGCCGCCCTGATGGGCATCCAGGCCATCAAGGGTGTGGAAGTCGGCGACGGTTTCCTGACAGCTGCGCGCCGCGGCTCCGCTGCCCACGACGAAATCGTCAAGGACGCGGACGGCAAGATCATCCGGACCAGCAACCGGGCCGGCGGCATTGAAGGCGGCATGAGCATCGGCGACGTCCTGCGCGTGCGGGCGGCCATGAAGCCCATCGCCACGGTGCCCCGCGCCCTGCGCACGGTTGACGTCAGCACGGGGGAGCCTGCCAAGGCGCACCACCAGCGCTCCGACGTCTGTGCCGTGCCGGCTGCCGGCGTGGTGGCCGAGGCGATGGTTGCGCTGGTTCTGGCGGAAGCCGTCACCGAAAAGTTCGGCGGTGACTCCGTGGCGGAGACCGCCCGCAACATCAAGGGTTACCTGGACAACATTCCGGCATCCCTGGACTCGATCGGCCACTAGTGCCTGGGAGCCGTAAGGCCGGTATGCCTGGCAACCGGCCCATTGTCCTCATCGGACCCATGGCGGTGGGAAAGTCCGCGATCGGCCACGAGCTGGCCAAGCTGCTGGACGTGCCCTTCGTCGATACGGACAACATGATCGTGGACGCCCATGGCAGCATCGCCTCAATTTTTGCCGGCCGCGGCGAGCACGCGTTCCGGGAGATCGAGGCCCGGACCGTTGCCAGCGCGGTGGAGCATGCAGAAGGCGCGGCCAGCGTGATTTCCTTGGGTGGCGGCGCCGTGCTGGATTCCGGCACGCAGCAGCTCCTGGGCCGCTGCACTGTGGTGTACCTCGAATGTGATGAGGAAACCGTGGCCAGCCGCATCGCCCGGAACTCGGGCCGGCCGCTGCTCGCCGGCGATGCCATGGCCCGATGGTCCGCTCTGTTTATTACCAGGAAACCCGTTTACGAACGGCTGGCCAACCTTGTGGTGGATGTCCGCCAGGGCTCGGTCAGCGAGCTGGGACACCGGCTCGAAGTTGCGCTGCGTGACTACGCGGCCGCCAAACAGGAAGTTGAAAATTGAGCGTCGATTCAACAGTCATCAAGGTCACCGGCGAATCCGCTGGGCAGAATTACGACGTCGTAGTTGGCCGCGGTCTGCTGGGGAACCTTCCGGCGTTGCTGGGGGAGCGGGTCCGGCGTGTGCTGGTCATCCATCCCCGTGCGTTGCGGCTCACCGGTGACACGGTCCGCGATGAGCTGGCTGCAGCGGGTTTCACCTCGCTGACCGCGGAAATCCCGGACGCCGAAGAAGGCAAACACATCCAGGTCGCCGCTTTCTGTTGGCAGGTCCTGGGCCAGAACGATTTCACGCGCTCGGACGCCATCGTGGCAGTGGGCGGCGGGGCCGTCACCGACCTGGCCGGTTTTGTGGCGGCTACCTGGCTCCGCGGCGTGAAGGTCATCCACATGCCCACCAGCCTGCTGGGCATGGTGGATGCTTCCGTGGGTGGAAAGACCGGCATCAACACGGCTGAGGGCAAGAACCTGGTGGGCTCCTTCCACCCCCCGGCCGGAGTGCTGGTGGACCTGGACACCCTTAACACGTTGCCCAGGAACGAAATCATTTCCGGCATGGCTGAAGTCATCAAATGCGGGTTCATCGCTGATCCGGCCATCCTTGACCTGGTCGAAAAGGACCCGGCGGCGGCCACCGACCCAGGATCGGACGCCCTGCGCGAACTCATTGAACGCGCCATCGCGGTGAAAGCGAAAGTGGTCTCGGAAGACCTCAAGGAATCCGGGCTGCGCGAAATCCTGAACTACGGCCACACCTTGGCCCACGCCATCGAACTGGTGGAACGGTACTCCTGGCGCCACGGCGCCGCGGTATCGGTGGGCATGATGTTCGCCGCTGAACTTGCCCGCAGCGTTGGCCGGCTCAGCGACGCCGACGCCGACCGCCACCGCAGCATCCTGGAAACACTGGGACTCCCGGTCACATACCGGCGGGACCGCTGGCAGGGGCTGCTGGACGGCATGCGGCGGGACAAGAAATCACGCGGGGACCTCCTCCGCTTTGTGGTCCTGGACGGCATCGCCAAGCCGGGCATCCTGGATGTCCCGGACACGTCGCTGCTCTTCGCGGCCTACCAGGAAATCGCCTCCTGATGCAGGGCGACGTGGCAGGAACCAGCGACTGGCCCGAGGCTGGCTTCCCCGGAATCCGGATCAACCCGGTCTCCCTGCTGCCGGAGATCGTCAACGAGGACGCCTGCCGCGCGGCCCTGGCGGCGTCCACGGACCCGTCAGACCAGATCTTCGTCCTGATCGTGGAGGGACATGCTGCGGAGGCGGCCGAACTGCTTGCGGAGGCCCGCTTCAAGGATCCTGAGTCCTTCCGCCTCCGCACGTTCGAGGCCGAGGTGCTGCGCGTCTCCCACCGCACGGACCGTGCCCTTGACCTGTTCCGGCAGTTGCTCGCGGAGTTCCAGGGGACCGACCGTGAAGCCCTGGTCCTGCAATACCTGGGCAAGACCCAGTACGCCGCCGGGCACACGTCCGCCGCGGTGGAAGCCTTTGCCCGGGCGCTGGATCTGAGGGTTGCGCAATCGGCTGATGCCGCACTGATCTATTCGTCCACCGTGGCGCTTCAGCGGGCCCGCGACGTCCTGGATCTCGCCTGCTGACACGCCTGTCACGTTCTGGGGTGCGTGGCCGGGAGGGCCCGGACGCAAGCCGCCCGGGTTTTACCGGTAGAATGGTTCTTGGATTTTTGATAAACACGCGCTGGCGGGCCGTTCGGCTTGCCTGGCCGGCATAGAACGTCTGACAACTGACCAGACAGATAGAAACCAGAGGATACCAGTGGCAACCACTAACGACATCAAGAACGGAACGGTCCTGAAGCTCGAGGGCCAGCTCTGGAACATCATTGAATTCCAGCACGTCAAGCCCGGCAAAGGTGGCGCGTTTGTGCGGACCAAGATGCGGAACGTGATGTCCGGCAAAGTTGTAGACAAGACGTTCAACGCCGGCCTTAAGATCGAGACCGCCACGGTTGACCGCCGGGACTACCAGTACCTGTACCAGGACGGCGCCGACTTCGTGTTTATGGACACCTCGGACTTCGACCAGCTCACCGTCTCCGGCGCCACTGTTGGTGACGCCACCAACTTCATGCTGGAGAACCAGATGGTGAACATCGCCATCCACGAAGGCAACCCGCTCTACATCGAGCTTCCGCCCAGCGTTGTCCTGGAGATCACCTACACCGAGCCTGGCCTGCAGGGCGACCGCTCCTCGGCCGGCACCAAGCCCGCAACGCTGGAAACCGGCTACGAGATCCAGGTTCCGTTGTTCGTCGAGAACAACACCAAGGTCAAGGTCGATACTCGCGACGGCAGCTACCTCGGCCGGGTCAGCGAGTAGTGAGCGCACGCGGTAAGGCCCGTAACAGGGCACTGGATGTCCTCTTCGAGGCCGAGCAGCGCTCGGTTTCCGCCTTCGATGTACTCAGGTCCCGGCGCGAACTGACAGACCAGATCGTGAACCCGTACACCTTGGAAATCGTGGAAGGCGTTGTCTCACAGCAGACCGCCATCGACGAATTCCTTGAGACCTATTCCCAGGGCTGGACCCTGGAACGTATGCCTTCGGTGGACCGCATCATCCTGCGGATCGGCACCTGGGAATTGCTGTACAACGACGACGTTCCCGACGGTGTCGCGGTCAGTGAGGCAGTGGCACTGTCCAAGACGCTCTCAACGGATGAATCGCCGTCGTTCATTAACGGCCTCCTCGGCCGGCTGCAGCAGCTGAAGCCCTCCCTCTTGGCCTGAGCTGTTATGGCGCGGGCCAAGAGCCCACGCACGGCGTCGTGAAGAGCCCCGGCCAGGTCCACCTGGCCGGGGCTCTTTGCGTCCCAGGAAACGATCGCTGACCGGCGCTTCCTATAGGATCTGACTATGCAAAACGCGTCCACAGGCCCCCGCGCCGGCAGCAGCACAGATGACCGGACCGGCCCCCGCAGGACCGGCCGCGCGGTCAGCCGCGAGGTGCTGGCGGACCACGTTTACGCGGAGCTCCTGGCCTCCCTTATGGATGGCCGGCTGGCGCCCGGCGCCGTGGTCAGCATTGACGGGACGGCCCGCGAGCTGGACGTTTCTCCCACTCCGGTCCGCGAGGCCTTGGCACGGCTTGAGCACACCGGAATGGTCCGGAGGGTGGCCCTGAAAGGCTACCGCGTGGCTCCCGTTTTTACGCAGGAGGATTTTGCGGAGCTGATGGAGGCGCGCTTGGCAATCGAGCCCGTTAACGCCCGGCTGGCCTGTGAACGCATCAACCAGCACGGCCTGGCCGAGCTCGGGAAGGCCGTCGAGGACCTGAAATCCGCACCCCGGGGACCTTCGTTTGCCGAGTTCAAGGACTACCTCGAGGCGGACGAGCGGTTCCACCAGCTGATTGCGCGGCAAACCGGGAACCAGTTTATGGAGGCCGCATACTCAGCCCTCGGGGGACAGGTCCAACGGTTCCGGCTCTTCGGCGGCGTGGGCATTACGGATGCCGAGCACGCCATCGCGGAACACGAGGCAGTCCTGGCTGCCGTTACCACCGGCGATCCCGACAAAGCAGCCGCAGCCATGGCGGACCACATCCGCAAGGTCCGTTCCCGGGCCATTGCGGACGCCCCGGAAAGCTGATCCCGGCCCCATCTAGGGATGGGCGGCGCCACTCAGGGATGTGATCTTGACAACTCTTTTTTGATAGTAGATCCTATAGGAAAGAGGATTACGAAGGAGTAAAGCACCGTGGCTTACACAGCTGAGAATTGGCCCATCACCGCAGCACTGCTGCAGTTTCCGGGAACTGATGCCCAGGGCACGCAGATCAACGATGCCGACGCGTCCAGTTGGGCGGAAGTCCTGACCGAGGTCAAGGAAGCCGGCTTCGCCAACGCTGACCTGACTGACAGCTGGGTCCGTCCCGGCGATCTGAGCAAAGAGCGGCTCGCCGAGTTCAAGCAGACCGCAGAGAATGTGGGCATCGGGATCCCGGTCATTTCCGCCATCCGCCGCAGCGTGATCCACGAGAAGGACTGGGCAGACAACCTCGCCTACAGCCACCGGACCATCGACGCAGCCGCCGAGCTCGGCTGCGAAGTCGTCTCCTTCGGACTGCACCAAGCCATTACCCCGGAGCAGCAGAAGCAGCTGTGGTTCTGGACCGTTGAGGGCTACAAGGACCCGGTGGGTGACAAGGAAGTGTGGGGCAAGGCAGTCTCCCGCATCCGTGAGCTGGGCAAGCACGCAGCAGACGCCGGCGTCCTGCTCTCCCTGGAGATGTACGAGGATACCTACCTCGGCACGGCGGACTCCTCGGTACAGCTGGTGCAGGACATCGGCCTGGCCAATGTTGGGCTCAACCCGGACCTCGGCAACCTGATCCGGCTGCACCGGCCCATCGAGGACTGGCGCGAAATGGTTGCCAAGACCATGCCGTACTCGAACTACTGGCACATGAAGAACTACATCCGGGACGAGGACGTGGCGCGGGACAGCTACATCACCATGCCCGCCCCGATGGAGAGCGGCCTCATCAACTACCGCGAAGCCTTCAAGGTTGCACTCGCCGCCGGCTACCAGGGCATCATCTGCGCCGAGCACTACGGCGGGGACGGCCTGAGCGTTACGGCACGCAACCAGGAGTACCTCCGCCGCCATGTCCTGCCGAAGCGGGACGGCTACGCCCTGGGCCAGAGCCAGGTGTCCCAGGGGCGGCAACAGCCCGCCGCGGAACTGGCAGGAGTCTAGGAAGAGCCATGACGCAGATCTTTGACAATCCCGCTGATTTCGCGGATGAGGCGCTGGACGGCTTTGTCGCTGCCAACCGCGCATACGTTGCCCGCGTGGACGGCGGTGTGGTCCGCTCGACCGAGGTGCCCGCCGGCCAGGTCGCACTCGTCGTCGGCGGCGGCTCCGGCCACTACCCGGCCTTCGCCGGTCTGGTTGGGCCGGGGCTGGCAACAGCCTCCGCCTGCGGCAACATGTTCGCTTCACCGGCCGCCGGGCAGATTTACCGCGTGGCCAAAGAGGCAAATGCCGGCGGGGGAGTGCTGCTGAGCTACGGCAACTACGCGGGCGACGTCCTGCACTTCGGCCAGGCGCAGCTGCGCCTGAACGCCGAAGGCATCGAGACCCGCACGGTCACCGTCACGGACGACATCGCCAGTGCACCGCTGGACCAGATCGGAAAGCGCCGCGGCATCGCCGGCGACCTCACGGTGTTCAAGATTGCCGGCGCCGCCGCCGAGGCGGGCCTGAGCCTGGACGAGGTGGAGCGGCTTGCCATCAAGGCCAATGACCGCACGCGTTCCCTGGGCGTGGCCTTCGACGGCTGCACCCTGCCCGGCGCCGCCGAACCGCTCTTCCACGTGCCCGCAGGCCAGATGTCCCTGGGCCTGGGCATCCACGGGGAACCGGGCATCTCGGAACATCCCATGCCCACGGCGTCCGAACTCGCCGAACTGCTGGTCTCGCGCCTCCTCGCGGACACCCCGTATCACCGCGGAAGCCGCGTGGTGGCCATCGTCAACGGCCTCGGTACCGTCAAGTACGACGAACTTTTCCTCCTGTTCGGCAAGATCGAGAAACTCCTCGTCAACGCCGGACTGACCGTGGTGGAACCGGAATGCGGCGAGTTGGTCACGAGCCTGGACATGTCCGGGCTATCCCTCACGCTGCTCTGGCTGGATGAGGAACTCGAACACTACTGGGCCGCGCCAGCAGACTCACCGGCCTACCGCAAGGGCAACCTGGCTCCGCGTGCCCGCCGCCAGCTGACCGGACCGGAAGACGCCGTGGCCGGCGAAGTGGAAGAAACGACGGCGGCAGCAGCGGACCTGGGCCGGCTGGCAGCCGCCGTGCTCGCCCAAGTGCGGGACGTCGTCGTCGAACACGAAGAGGAACTGGGCAACCTGGACGCCATTGCCGGCGACGGCGACCACGGCATCGGCATGCGCCGCGGCGTGGAGGCCGCAGCCGACGCCGCGGCACAGGCCGCAGCGTCCGGCGCGTCGGTAGGGCGGGTGCTTGAAGCAGCCGGTGAAGCCTGGAGCGAACGGGCCGGCGGCACCTCGGGCGCACTGTGGGGATCTGCCGTCATCGCGTCGGGACTTGCCCTGGGCAGCCGGGAAACCTACACCAATGAGGACGCGATTACCGCTGTGACCGCATTCGTGGGCGCCATTACTGAACTCGGCAAGGCCGAGCCGGGCGACAAGACCATGGTGGATGCGCTCCTGCCTTTCCGGGAGGCGTTCCTCGGGGAGTTCGACGGCGGCACCACACTGGCCCAGGCCCTCACCGTTGCCGCCTCCGCTGCCAGGGCGGCGGCTGCGAAAACGGCGGAACTGCGCCCGCTCAAGGGCCGCGCCCGTCCGCTGGCCGAAAAGAGCCTCGGGCACCCCGACCCCGGCGCGGTCTCCTTTGGACTGATCGCCGAACGGGTTGCCGCATACATCCACTCTGGCCTGGCGGAGCCAAACCTCACGGAGCCAGGGCTGGTCCATTCTGAACTGGCTTACGCGGCCGGAAAAGGAGCAACAACATGAACACCCACGCAGGTTGGCGCATCGTCATCGGCAACGATGAGGCCGGCGTCGAGTACAAGGAAGCCCTGAAGGCGCTGCTCACGGCAGACAGCCGCGTTGCCGCCGTGCTGGACATCGGGGTTGGGGCCAACGATGCCACCGCCTACCCGCACGTCGCGGTCAATGCCGCCCGCAAGGTGGCGGACGGCGAGGCGGACCGCGCACTCCTCATCTGCGGCACGGGACTGGGCGTGGCCATCGCGGCCAACAAGGTACCCGGAATCCGTGCCGTGACGGCCCACGACAGCTATTCCGTGGAGCGCTCCGTCCTCAGCAACAACGCCCAGGTCCTCACGCTGGGCCAGCGGGTCATCGGCCTGGAGCTCGCCAAGAAGCTCGTGGGCGAGTGGCTCGAGTACCGCTTTGATGAAAGTTCAGCGTCCGCCGACAAGGTCGACGCCATCTGCTCCTATGAGCCCGAATACACGAAGGCAGTCTGATCATGACCACAACACCCAACAGCGCACGCAAGATCGCCGTCGTCGGATCGGGCTACATGGGCGGCGGTATCGCCCAGGTCCTGGCACTGGGCGGAGCCCGGGTTGCCCTGGCCGATGTCTCCGCCGAGGTGGCGCAGAACAACTATGAGCGGCTGCTGGCCGAATCGGACCAGTTCGTCGCCGACGGCTTGTTCCCCGAGGGTTCAACTGCCATCCTCAAGCAGAATCTGTGGGCCGCCAAGGACATCGAGGAAGCGGTGGCCGACGCCGACTTCATCGAAGAAGCCGTGCCCGAAGTCATCGCCATCAAGCACCAGACGCTGGCCCGGATCAGCGCCGCCGCCCGGCCGGACGCCGTCATCGGTTCCAACACGTCAACCATCTCCATCGCGGAGCTGTCCGAGCCGGTCGCCAACCCGGAGCGGTTCCTGGGCGTGCACTTCTCGAACCCGTCCCCGTTCATCCCTGGCGTGGAAATCATCCCGCATGCCGGCACGTCGGCCGCCACCATCGGCGCCGTCCGGGACCTGGTCCATGCCGCCAACAAGCAGACCGCGGTGGTCAAGGACGTCACCGGATTCGTCCTGAACCGCCTGCAGTACGCCCTCTTCCACGAGGCCGCGCAGCTCGTGGAGCAGGAAATCGCTACCGCCGAGGACGTGGACACCCTGGTCCGCACCACCTTCGGCTTCCGCCTGCCGTTCTTCGGTCCGTTCGCCATCGCAGACATGGCCGGCCTGGACGTCTACAACTTCTGCTACAAGTCACTGCAGACCGAATTCCCGGATCGCTTCGCCACGCCCAGGATCCTGAGTGACCTGGTGGAAGCAGGCAAACTCGGCACCAAGACCGGCGCCGGCTTCCTCAACGTCCCGGCCGAACGCACCCCGGAACTCATCGCCTACCGCAACAGGGCCTACGTGGCCATGCAGAAGCTCATCGACGAGCTCGGCCCGGCCCCCATCAACTAAGGAGCATTTCCATGGCCACTTTCCCCGCTGAACGCACCGCCATCATCACCGGCGCCGTCTCCGAACGCGGTATCGGCCGCGCCACGGCCGGCTACCTTGCCGCCCAGGGCTGGAACATCGGCATCATCGACCTGGACGACGCCCAGTCCCAGGCCACCGCCAAGGAAATCGCCGCGCAGTACGGCGTGAAGGCCCACGGCGTCGGCGCCAACATCGGCGACGAAGCATCCGTCCGCGCAGCTATCGACTCGATCGAAGCAGAGCTGCCGCAGGTCGTCGCACTGGCCAACGTGGCCGGCGTCAGCTCACCTGTTCCGTATCTTGAACTGGACGCCGCTGAATGGGACCGCGTTATGAGCATCAACCTCAACGGTGTCCATTACGCCACCCGCCGCGTCGCCGAATCCATGGCGAAGAACCGGATCGGACGCATCGTGAACATCTCTTCCGTGTCCGCCCAACGCGGCGGCGGCACCTTCTCCAAAACGCCGTACTCCGCGGCCAAGGCAGGGGTCATCGGCCTGACCCGCGCCACCGCCCGCGAGCTGGGGGAGTACGACATCACGGTGAACGCCATTTCCCCCGGCCCCGTCGACACGGACATCATGGGCGGCACCCTCAGCCAGGAACGCAAAGACGAACTCACCAAGGACCTCGTGGTCAACCGCGTCGGTTCCACCCGCGACATCGCAGCAGCCATCGCCTTCCTCATCAGCGAGGACGCCGGATACATCTCCGGCCAGACGCTGAACGTGGATGGCGGACTCTACATGCACTAGGAAGGACCACCATGGGCTCCTGGACCAAGGAACGCCGAATCTACCTGGCCGTGGGCGTGTTCGCCTGCCTGGTCGGCGCAATACTCATCGCCTTCTCGCTCTAATCGCTCCACCTTCCACTGATTTGCTCACCTGCTTACTCAACGAGGAGTTTGAATGACTGTCACCACTGGAACAACTGCCACCAAGGAGTTACTGGATTCACCGGTCCTCAAATCGGCGATCTCCAAAGCCTCCTTCCGGCTGATGCCGATGCTCGTCATCCTGTACGTCGTGGCGTTCCTTGACCGCACCAACGTGGGCTTCGCCGAGGCAGCACTGGAAGTGGACAGGGGCATCACCGCCGGCGCATATGCCCTGGGCGCCGGCATCTTCTTCATCGGCTACGCCTTGTTCGAGATCCCCTCCAACCTGCTGCTGACCAAGTTCGGTGCCAAGATGTGGCTGGCCCGCATCGCCATTACGTGGGGCATCGTCTCCGCCTGCTTCGCTTTCGTCCAGGGCGAGACGTCCTTCATCATCCTGCGCTTCCTGCTCGGTGTGACCGAGGCCGGCCTGTTCCCGGGCGTCATCATGTTCCTGGCGGCCTGGTTCCCCAACAAGGTCCGCGTCAAGATGTTCGCCATCTTCTACCTGGCCCAGCCGTTCTCCCAGATGATGGGCGCCCCGCTGTCGGGGTGGCTCATCAACATCGGCGACCAGGTTCCCGGCGTTGCCGGCTGGCAGGTCATGTTCTTCGTTGAAGGCATGCTGGCGGTACTCGCCGGTATTGCGGCGTACTTCTTCCTCATCAATTCCCCGCAGGACGCGAAATTCCTGGACAAGGACGAGAAAAAGGCGCTGCTGGACGTTATGGCCCTCGAGGACGGGGTCAAGGAAAAGGACGGCCCCCGCGGTGTCCTCGCCGCCATGAAGAACCGCAAGGTCTGGTACTTCACCGCCATCTATTTCTGTCTCCAGATTGCCGTCTACGGCGTGACGTTCTACCTGCCGCAGCAGGTGGCACAGCTCACCGGGCAGAAGGTGGGCATCGAAGTGGGCCTGCTGGCGGCCATCCCATGGTTCTTCGGCATCTTCGCGTGCTACTTCATCGGCAAGGCGGCCAACACCATCGTCCGCCGCCGCATTTGGGGCACGGGCCTGTTCATCTCCACCGGCCTGTGCATCTTCGGCTCCGCCTGGGCGGGCTCCAGCCACCTGCCGGCGCTGGGCATCATCTTCATCACCCTGGCGGTGTGCAGCTTCCTCTCGATCGGTCCCATCGCGTGGTCCTACCCGACGGCGTTCCTCACCGGAACGGCGGCCGCTGCGGGCATCGGCCTGATCAACTCGCTGGGTAACCTGGGCGGATTCGTGGCCCCCATCCTGCGGACCACGGTCAACCAGGTCACCGCATCGGACACCGGCACCATGGGCGTGTACGCCCTGGGTGTCCTTCCGTTCGTGGCGGCGATCATGATGTACGCCACCAAGAGGTTCCGCAACAAGGCCGACGATCTGCTCGACAACAAGTGACCGGACACCATGACTGAATGCAGCAGCGCTGACCACAGCGGCACCCCGGAGATTCTCTACATCGGCGTCAGCACCAAGATGTACATGGGATACCGGGACTGCCTGGACTGGCTCGCCCGCATACAGCATGAAGTGGACTCCCGTCCGGCCCTTGCGGCCGGGCGGGTGGTCCCGTTTGTGATCCCTTCCTTCCCGGTCCTTCCGGCCGCCAGTGGCGTCATCTCAGGATCACCGCTTCTGCTGGGGGCCCAGAACTGCGGCTGGGCGGACGGCCCGTGGACAGGTGAGGTGTCGCCGTCGCTTCTGGCCGAGCTTGGGGTAAGCGTCGTGGAGATCGGCCATGCCGAACGGCGGCGGCACTTCGGCGAGGACAACACCATGATCGCCCGGAAAGTCAGGGCAGCCGACGACGCCGGCATCACCCCGCTGCTGTGCGTGGGCGAGGAAACACGCAATGAAAAAAGCGGGACCGGAGCCAGCGGAGCGGCTGCATTTGTCCATCAGCAGATCGACGAGGCGGTCGGCGGTGACTGGGCCCTGGCATCCCGGCTCATGATCGCCTACGAACCGGTCTGGGCCATTGGCGCAACGGAGCCCGCCGACGCAGGCTACGTCGCCGCCGTCGTGCGTTCACTGCGGACGCTGCTGGCTGCCCATTCGCACGGGGCAGGCGACGCGTTGGGGGACCCGCCAGTTATCTATGGCGGGTCGGCCAAGCCAGGGCTGCTGCCCGCGCTCGACGGCGTCTCCGGGCTCTTCCTGGGCCGGTTCGCCCACGATTCGGCGAACTTCGGCAAAGTCCTTGATGAGGCACTGTCAATGACGGCTTTGCAGGAGGCTCTCCGGGGAACCTAGCCGGAGGAACCGAACGGCGCCCGCGTCAGCCCGCGACGGCGGCGCGCAGGGACAGAATCCGCTGCAACTGCTGCTGTTCCTCCATCTGGTGCAGCCGGACGTCGCGGCCGCTGAGGATGCGCTGCCGGATGAAGGCGAGCTGGGTGGCGGCGTGGAGGAACGCCTTCATCTGCGGGCGGCGGTGGTAGCCGGCCGCCCACTGCAGGGCGGTCCGCCGGCCGCGCGGGGTGGCCAGCAGTTCCACCTCGGCGGGGCTGAACCAGCCAGCCGCGGAGTATTCCATCAGCCGTTGGCGGGTGAGCCGGTTTTCAGCGACGCGGAGGAGGATGATGCCCACAACGGCCAGCACAAAGATGGGCACCTGGATCAGGATGTATTCCGCCAGGAACCCCGCGCCCATGCTGTTCCACCGGTTATGCAGCAGCATCGCCGGGATCAGTCCGATGACAAAGGCCAGCACCGAGGCTCCGGAGTGCCAGCGGCGGGCGGCGAAACCCATGATGAGGCCGGTGGTTCCCGTGAAGATGGCATGGGCGAAGGGTGACATCACGCCGCGGAGGAGGAAGATCTGGGCCAGATCCGTTCCCGGGTTGGCGGATTCGGCGATGGCCCGTCCAAAGTAGAGGATGTTTTCGGTGAACGCGAAGCCGCCGGCGATGGTGAAGGCGAAGACTATGCCGTCCACCGGACCGTCGAAGTGTTTGCGCGCCAGCAGCAGGATCAGCAGCAGGCCCAGGGACTTCGCAAACTCCTCCACCACGGGCGCCTGGACGGTGGCCATAAACGTCTGGAAGTCAGCCACCTCGCTGAACTGGAAAGTCAGGGCAAAGAACGGCTGGATGAGCAGCGTGACCGCGATGGACACCGCAGCGCCCCAGGTGAACGCGAAGACCAGGAGCCGCTTGGGTTCCGGTTCCCACCGGTCGATCAGATAGACCGCAAGGAGCACCGCGGACAGCGGGATGAGTGACAGCACAAACCCTGCCAGGAACCCGCCCACGCCGGTGTTGGCCACTAAGAACGGCACCACCAGGAACAAGCTCAGGAAAACAAGGGCGGCGCCGCCCACCGTGAGTGCCAGGAGGCCTGCGGGCCGACGGCCAGCCAGGGTTGCCTGCGGAGGCCCCAGCGGCGGCTGAGCTGCGTTGGTTCCGGGCGCGGGCCGGTAGTACTCCGGCTCAACCCGGCCCATCCAGCTGGGGTTCGCCTGCGTGGGGAAAGGATCCGGTGGGCCGGCCGGCCCACCGGCCTGGCCGGAACCCGGCTGATGAGGGTGCATGGACATACTGGAAGCCTATGATGCGCCTGCCGATGTGGTAATTTTGAAACGCAAATGATCCTTTTTTAATTCCGTCCCGTGAGGCGGGGAAAGGGGAGACGAGAGTTTGACTTCTGTCACAAACGCACCGGTTCCAGCCAGGGTTGTCCTCAACCAGGCGGACATTGACCGTGCACTCACTCGAATCGCCCATGAGATCCTTGAGGCCAACAAAGGGTCAAAGGACCTGGTCCTGCTGGGCATCCCGCGCCGCGGCTACCCGCTGGCCGTCCGCCTCGCACACAAGATTGCGGCCGCGGACCCCACCGTGGACGCCACCGCCATTGTCGGGCAGCTGGACGTCACCATGTTCCGCGATGACCTTTCCCACCAGCCCACCAGGCCGCCGTACCCCACACAGCTCCCGCGCACGGGAATCGATAACAAGGTTGTGGTGCTCATCGATGATGTCCTGTACTCCGGCCGCACCATCCGTGCCGCCCTTGACGCCATCATCGACCTCGGCCGTCCGCGGATCGTCCGGCTCGCTGTGCTGATCGACCGCGGCCACCGTGAGCTGCCCATCCGGGCCGACCACGTGGGCAAGAACCTGCCCACCTCGTCCGCCGAGAAGGTCCGGGTCCGCCTTGAGGAAACCGACACGGCCGCCGACGGTTCCGTAGTCAACGAAGTGGTTATCGAGGGCGGCGCGTGAAACACCTCCTCTCCACTGAAGACCTCAGCCTGGCCAACGCCATCCGCATCCTCGACACCGCCGAGGAAATGGCTGCCGTCGGGGACCGCGAAGTCAAGAAGCTCCCGGCCCTCCGCGGCCGCACCGTGGTGAACCTCTTCTTCGAAGACTCAACCCGCACGCGGATCTCCTTCGAAGCGGCCGCCAAGAGGCTGTCGGCCGATGTCATCAACTTCGCCGCGAAGGGCTCCTCCGTCTCCAAGGGCGAATCCCTCAAGGACACGGCCCAGACGCTGGCAGCCATGGGTGCGGACGCCGTCGTGATCCGCCACTGGGCCTCGGGCGCGCCGCACCGGCTCGCCGCGACGGACTGGATCGACGCCGCCGTCATCAACGCCGGTGACGGCACCCACGAACACCCCACGCAGGCCCTCCTGGATGCCTTCACCATGCGCCGGCACTGGTCCAAGCTGGCTGGCTCCGCCTCGACCGGGGCGGACCTCAAAGGCATGCGCGTAGCCATCGCCGGGGACGTCCTGCACTCCCGCGTGGCCCGTTCCAACGTCTGGCTGCTCCGCACGCTCGGCGCCGACGTCACCCTCGTGGCGCCACCCACCCTGCTGCCCATCGGCGTCGAACACTGGCCGTGCAAGGTCAGCTACAACATGGATGACACCCTGGCGCAGGGTGTGGACGCTGTGATGATGCTGCGCGTGCAGGGCGAGCGGATGAACGCCTCGTTCTTCCCCTCCACCCGCGAATATTCGCGCCGCTGGGGCTTCGATGACAACCGGCTCCGGGCCCTGGACAGCCTGGGACTGAAGGACACCATCATCATGCATCCCGGACCCATGAACCGTGGCCTGGAGATTTCTTCCGCCGCCGCCGACTCGCCCCGTTCCACCGTGCTTGCACAGGTGCGCAACGGTGTCTCGGTCCGGATGGCCACCCTCTATCTGCTGCTCTCCGGGGATACCCGCGAACCAGCCGCCTCCGCGGGCGCGGCCACCAACACAGTCCGCACCAACACAGCCCACACCAATGCAGCGCGTTCAAACGCCGCCCATTCCACCAAGGAGAGCAACTGATGGCAGAGAACAACGGAACCTACCTGATCCGCGGTGCATCGATCCTGGGCGCCGGGGCCGAGGACCTGCTCATCAGTGACGGCGTCATCGCCGCCCGTGGCGCAGCCGCAGCCACCCACAAAGACGCGGACGGCGCCACCGTCATCGAAGCCGCCGGCCTGGTGGCACTGCCCGGCATGGTGGACGTGCACACACACCTGCGCGAACCCGGCCGCGAAGATGCCGAAACCGTAGAGACCGGCACCCGTGCCGCCGCCCTGGGCGGCTTCACCGCGGTCCATGCCATGGCCAACAGCAACCCGGTGGCGGATACCGCCGGTGTGGTGGAACAGGTCCACAGCCTGGGCCGCGCGGCCGGCTGGGTGGACGTCCGTCCCGTCGGCGCCGTGACCGTAGGCCTGGCTGGTGAGCAGCTCGCCGAACTCGGCGCCATGGCGGATTCCCGCGCCCAGGTCCGCATGTTCTCCGACGACGGCATCTGCGTCCACGATCCCGTGCTGATGCGCCGCGCCCTGGAGTACGTCAAAGCGTTCGACGGCGTGGTGGCCCAGCACGCGCAGGAACCCCGCCTTACCGCCGGGGCCCAGATGAACGAGGGCGCCGTCTCCGCCGTCCTGGGACTCACCGGCTGGCCGGCGGTGGCCGAGGAGAGCATCATCGCCCGAGACGTCCTGCTGACGCAGCACGTGGACTCCCGCCTGCACGTCTGCCACGTCTCCACCGCCGGCTCCGTGGAGATCATCCGCTGGGCCAAGGAACGCGGCATCAACGTCACCGCCGAAGTCACCCCGCACCACCTCCTGCTCACCGATGACCTGGTCCGCAGCTACAACCCTGTGTACAAGGTCAACCCGCCGCTGCGGACGGATGCAGATGTGCAGGCACTGCGCGCCGGCCTGGCGGACGGCACCATCGACGTGGTGGGCACCGACCACGCCCCGCACCCGAGCGAACACAAGGAATGCGAGTGGGCGCAGGCCGCGATGGGCATGACCGGGCTGGAAACCGCGCTGTCCGTGGTCCAGCACACCATGATCGAAACCGGCCTCATGACCTGGGCCGATTTCGCCCGCGTGACCTCCACCGCGGCGGCGCAGATCGGCCGAGTGGCGGACCAGGGCCGTCCGCTGGAAACCGGCGAACCCGCCAACATCATCCTGGTGGACCCGGCGGCACGCTGGACCGTTGACCCTGCCAAGATGGCAACCATGGGCCGCAACTCCCCGTTCGCCGGCCTGGAGCTGCCGGGCAAGGTGGTGTCCACCTTCTACAAGGGCCACCCCACTGTCCTGGACGGCAAGCTCAACACGCCGTACCGCGAACCGGCTGCGGCAGGCGCCTCCTGATGGACACCAAACTACTCACCGGCCTCATCACGGTCGCGCTCATCGCCGTCGTCTTGCTGATGATCTGGGCAGGCTGGCGTAACCGCCTCAGGCGGCAGGCCGACGTCGGCCGGTTGCCCGACGTGCCAGAGGCGCCCGGGGTGCCGCTCGCCGGGGCCGACGGCCAGTACATTGCGTCCACCACCGCCGGAGACTGGCTGGACCGCATCGCGGTACACAGGCTTGGCATCCGGACCAACGCCGTTCTCAGCGTGTACCCGCACGGCGTCCTCTTCGACAGAACCGGTGCCCCGGCGCTCTATATCCCGGCCGGCAGCCTCACCGCCGTCCGGCAGGAAAGCGGCATGGCCGGCAAGTTCGTTGAAAAGGACGGGCTCCTGGTCCTCACCTGGGACCTCGGGAGCCACGAACTCGACACGGGCTTCCGGACCCGCCGGGCCGCCGACAAGGACGCCCTCTATGACTCCCTTCAGCAATTGATCGCCGCCGCCCCCCAGGCAGATCCCCAGAGTGGAAAGTAAGACAGTGACAGAAACAGCGACAGCAAAAGCAGAGACTGCGGCACCAGCAGCCCTTTCCACCACAGTTCCCACACCGGCGGTGCTGGTCCTCGAGGACGGCCGTATGTTCCGCGGCACCAGCTACGGCGCGCAGGGCACTGCCCTGGGTGAGGCAGTGTTTGCCACCGGCATGACCGGCTACCAGGAAACCATCACCGACCCCTCCTACGCCCGCCAGCTGGTGGTGCAGACCGCGCCGCACATCGGCAACACTGGTGTGAACAGCGAGGACGCCGAATCCCGGCGCATCTGGGTGGCCGGCTACATCGTCCGCGACGCCGCCCGCCGCCCCTCCAACTGGCGCTCCGAACGCTCCCTGGACGAGGAACTCATTGAGCAGGGGATCGTCGGCATCCAGGGCGTGGACACCCGCGCCATCACCCGCCACCTGCGCGAGCACAAGACCATGCGCGCCGGCATCTTCTCGGGTGCGGCCGCCAAGGCCACGGACAAGGAACTCCTTGACGCGGTCCTGGCCAGCGCCCCGATGGAAGGCGCCCGCCTGGCCGAGGAAGTCAGCGTCAGCGAGGCTTACGTGGTGGACCCCAAGGACCACGGCTGGGACGGCGAGGCGCGCTTCAGCATTGCCGCGATCGACCTCGGCATCAAGGCCATGACGCCCATCCGCTTCGCCGAGCGCGGCGTCCGCGTCCATGTCCTGCCGGCAACCTCCACCCTCGAGGACGTCAAGGCCGTCAACCCGGACGGCTTCTTTATGTCCAACGGCCCGGGCGACCCCGCCACGGCTGACGCCCAGGTCAAGCTGCTCCGCTCCGTCCTGGACGAGAAGTTGCCGTACTTCGGCATCTGCTTCGGCAACCAGATCCTGGGACGCGCCCTGGGCTTCGGCACCTACAAGCTCCGCTACGGCCACCGCGGCATCAACCAGCCCGTCCTGGACCGGCGTACCGGCAAGGTGGAGATCACCTCGCAGAACCACGGCTTCGCCGTGGACGCACCGCTCGACGGCGCCACGCAGGCTCCCGAGGAGCGCTACGGCCGCGTCGAGGTCAGCCACATCAGCCTCAACGACGACGTCGTCGAAGGCCTCGCGTGCCTGGACATCCCCGCCTTCTCGGTGCAGTACCACCCGGAAGCCGCAGCCGGCCCGCACGACGCCGCTTACCTGTTTGACCGTTTCATCGACCTGATGGCCGTCACCAAAACCGGCGCAGAGAAGAACACCACCGATTCCAAGACTGAGGACAAGAAGTAATGCCCAAGAGAACTGACCTTAAGAGCGTCCTGGTCATCGGTTCCGGCCCGATCGTCATCGGCCAGGCCGCGGAGTTCGACTACTCCGGCACCCAGGCACTGCGTGTCCTCAAGGAGGAGGGCCTGCGGGTCATCCTGGTGAACTCGAACCCGGCCACCATCATGACGGACCCCGAGTTCGCCGATGCCACCTACATCGAGCCCATCACCCCCGAGGTGGTGGAGAAGATCATCGCCAAGGAGCGCCCGGACGCGATCCTGCCCACCCTGGGCGGGCAGACCGCGCTGAACACGGCCATCGCGCTGGACAAGAACGGTGTGCTGGCAAAGTACAACGTGGAGCTCATCGGCGCGAACATCGCGGCCATCGAGCTTGGCGAGGACCGCGAAAAGTTCAAGGGCGTGGTGGAACGTTGCGGCGCCGAATCGGCCCGCAGCCACATCATCCACACCATGGACGAGGCGTTCACCGCCGCCGAGGACCTCGGCTACCCGATGGTGGTCCGGCCCTCCTTCACCATGGGCGGCCTGGGCTCCGGCCTGGCGTACAACGAAAACGACTTGCGCCGCATCGTCGGCCAGGGCCTGCAGTACAGCCCCACCAGCGAGGTGCTCCTCGAAGAGAGCATCCTCGGCTGGAAGGAATACGAGCTTGAGATGATGCGCGACAAAAACGACAACGTCGTGGTGGTCTGCTCCATCGAGAACTTCGACCCCGTAGGCGTCCACACCGGCGACTCCATCACCGTGGCACCGGCCCTGACCCTGACGGACCGCGAATACCAGCGGCTGCGCGATATCTCCATCGCCGTCATCCGTGAGGTGGGCGTGGACACCGGCGGCTGCAACATCCAGTTCGCCATCGAGCCGGACACCGGCCGGGTAGTGGTCATCGAGATGAACCCGCGCGTGTCCCGGTCCTCAGCCCTGGCGTCCAAGGCCACGGGCTTCGCCATCGCCAAGATCGCCACCAAGCTCTCCCTCGGCTACACGCTGGACGAGATCCCGAACGACATCACGCAGAAGACCCCGGCGTCCTTCGAACCCACCCTGGACTACGTGGTGGTCAAGGTTCCGCGCTTCGCCTTCGAGAAGTTCCCGGCCGCAGATGACACCCTCACCACCACCATGAAGTCCGTCGGCGAAGCCATGGCCATGGGCCGCAACTTCACCGAAGCGCTGCAGAAGGCCCTCCGCTCCCTGGAACAGAAGGGCTCGCAGCTGGACTTCAGCTCCGTCCCCGAATGGGAAGTCCCGGAGCTGATCGAGAAGGCCAAGCGGCCCACCACGGAACGCCTGCACCAGGTCCAGCGTGCCCTGCTCGGCGGCGCCACCGTGGAACAGCTGTTCGAGGCCACCAAGATCGACCCCTGGTACCTGGACCAGCTCCAGCTGCTCAACGAGATCTCCCACGAGATCCGCCAGGCCGGAGCCCTGACCGTGGAGATGCTCAAGCGCGCCAAGCGCCACGGCTTCTCGGACGAGCAGATCGGTTCGCTCACGCACAACTCAGAAGCCGTGGTCCGCGGTGTCCGGCAGGCCCTCGGGATCCGCCCGGTCTACAAGACTGTGGACACCTGCGCCGCCGAGTTCGCCGCCTACACCCCGTACCACTACTCGTCCTATGACGAGGAGGACGAGATTGCGCTGCACTCCAAGCCGTCCATCCTGATCCTCGGCTCCGGCCCCAACCGCATCGGCCAGGGCATCGAGTTCGACTACTCCTGCGTCCACGCCTCCATGGCGCTGCGCAAGGCCGGCTACGAGACCGTGATGGTCAACTGCAACCCGGAGACCGTCTCCACGGACTACGACGTCTCCACCCGCCTGTACTTCGAGCCGCTGACCCTTGAGGACGTCCTCGAGGTCATCGCCGCCGAGGAACGCACCGGCGGCGTGATGGGTGTCTTTGTGCAGCTCGGTGGCCAGACGCCGCTGAAGCTGGCACAGCAGCTGGCCGACGCCGGCGTCCCCATCCTGGGCACGTCCCCGGAAGCGATCGACCTCGCCGAGCACCGCGGCGAGTTCTCCCGCGTACTCGACAACGCCGGGCTGATCGCCCCGAAGAACGGCACCGCTGTGTCCTTCGACGACGCCAAGAAGATCGCCGACGAGATCGGCTACCCCGTACTGGTCCGTCCGTCCTACGTACTCGGCGGCCGCGGCATGGAAATCGTCTACGACGAGCCGAATCTCTCCCGGTACATCGCGAACGCCACTGAAATCACCCCGGACCACCCGGTGCTGATCGACCGCTTCCTGGAGGACGCCGTCGAGATCGACGTCGACGCCCTCTTCGACGGCACCGACATGTACCTCGGCGGCATCATGGAGCACATCGAGGAGGCCGGCATCCACTCCGGCGACTCCGCGTGTGTCCTGCCTCCCATCACGCTGGGCAACAACGTGATCGAGCGTGTCCGCACGGCAACCCGCGCCATCGCCGAGGGCGTGGGCGTCCGCGGCCTGATCAACATCCAGTTCGCGCTGGCCTCAGACGTTCTCTACGTGCTCGAAGCGAACCCGCGTGCCTCCCGCACCGTGCCGTTCGTCTCCAAAGCCACGGGCGTCCAGATGGCCAAGGCCGCCGCGCTGATCGGCACCGGCGTCACCATCCACCAGCTCCGGACCGCCTACAAGATGCTGCCGGAAACCGGTGACGGCTCCACACTGCCGCTCGACGCTCCGGTCTCGGTCAAGGAAGCTGTGCTTCCGTTCAGCCGCTTCCGCACCCCGGAAGGCAAGGTAGTGGACTCGCTGCTCGGCCCGGAGATGCGTTCCACCGGCGAAGTCATGGGCATCGACAAGCACTTCGACACCGCCTTCGCCAAGAGCCAGGCAGCCGCCAACAATGCCCTGCCCACCGAAGGCAAGATCTTCGTCTCCGTGGCCAACCGGGACAAGCGGGCGGTCATCATGGCCGTCAAGCGCCTCGCGGACCTCGGCTTTGAGATCGTCTCCACCGGCGGCACCGCGGACGTCCTGCGCCGCAACGGCATCCAGGCCAGCACGGTCCGCAAGGTCGCCGAGGGCAGCAGTGCCGAAGGTGAGGGCACCATCGCAGACCTGGTCATCGCCGGCGAGATCGACATGGTCTTCAACACCCCCTCCGGCGGCGAAGCCCGCAGCGACGGCTACGCCCTGCGTGCCGCCGCGACCTCCATCGGCATCCCCTGCATCACCACGGTGGCCGAGTTCAACGCGGCGGTGCAGGCCATCGAGGCGATGCGCACCTACGAGTGGTCGGTGACCAGCCTGCAGGAGCACGCCGCCGCCCTGGTGGCGTCCCAGAAGGCAGTTGCGGAGAACGCGGCGGCCGAGTCTGCGGTTTCGCAGAATGCCTGAGGCCGCCTCCACACCATCAGGCCCCGCCCGGGAGTCCTTCGGCTCCCGGCTCGGGGCGGCCATGGCGGCCCGCGGGCCGCTGTGCGTGGGCATTGACCCGCACCCGGCTCTCCTGAAGGACTGGGGACTGGCCGACGACGCCGCCGGGCTGAGGCGGTTTTCGCTGACGGTCCTGGAGGCTGTCGGTTCGCTCGCTGCCGCGGTGAAGCCGCAGGTGGCGCTCTACGAGCGCCACGGTTCGGCCGGGATGGCCGTCCTCGAGGAGCTCCTTGCCGCGGCACGGGACGAGTCGGTGCTCACCATCGCCGACGCCAAGCGCGGGGACATCGGCTCCACGATGGCTGCCTACGCGGACGCCTGGCTGCGGGACGGCTCGTCCCTGGCAGCCGACTCCGTGACCCTCAGCCCGTACCTGGGGTTTGAGTCGCTCCGCCCGGCCCTTGACCTGGCAGCGGACAACGGCCGGGGCGTATTTGTCCTGGCGCTGACCTCCAATCCGGAGGGGGCTTCCGTACAGCATGTGGGCGGAGCTGACTCCGTGGCCCGGCGGATCGTCGAGGCGGCAGCGGCAGAGAACAGCCGTTATGCCGGCAGCCTGGGGTCCGTTGGACTCGTCGTCGGCGCCACCGTGGGGTCAGCGTTAACTGACCTGCACCTGGACCTGCCGGCAGTCCGCGGGCCCATCCTGGCTCCCGGGCTGGGCGCGCAGGGGGCCACACCGGCAGACCTGCGCCGGACCTTCGGTGCCGCGTACCCGCAGGTCCTGGGGACGTCCAGCCGGGATATCCTGGCTGCCGGTCCAGGGACCCAGCGTCTTCGTGATGCTGCGTTGCGCACGCTTGAGGGCCTCCGCGGCGAATAGCGGCCCGAAGCTGGCATCCATTGATTCACCGCCCACCAAGGGGTAGGTTTCAGGACAAGTCCAATGGCGGTCGCCTTGGACTCAGCCGACGAATCCGGGGGTGTCCTCCATGAGCCTGCGACCCTTATCTCCTTCGGAACGCGCGGCGGCCCTGCACAAGGCGGCCGCCGCGCGGGCTGCCAGGGCGGCCGCGAAAGAGCGCCTCAAAAACGGCAAGACGTCAGCGGCGGATCTTATTGGTGCCGCAGCCGCGGATGACGCCCTGGCCCGGATGCGTGTAGTGGAGCTGTTGGAGGCCCTGCCGGGCATTGGAAAAGTCAGGGCTGCAGCCATTATGGAGCAGTTGGGCATAGCGGCCTCCCGCCGGCTCCGCGGGCTGGGCATTCACCAGCGCCAGGCGCTGGTAGATTTTATAGACGAGAAATAGGGCGTTCCTAGGGGCGCCCGAACCCAAACTCCGCCGCAAAGGAATACGTGAGCAAGAAACCGGGACTGACAGTCCTCGCTGGTCCGACGGCTGTTGGCAAAGGCACCGTGTCCACCTACATCCGGGATAACTACCCCGAAGTCTGGCTTTCCGTATCGGCCACCACCCGCGCTCCGCGGCCCGGTGAGCAGGATGGCGTCCACTACTTCTTCAAGTCCAAGGAAGAGTTCGAGTCGCTCGTTGCGGCCGGCGAGTTCCTGGAGTGGGCCGTAGTCCACGGCCAGAACACCTACGGCACGCTGCGGAGTTCCGTGGACGAGGCCATCGCCGCCGGCAGGTCCGTCCTGCTGGAGATCGATCTGCAGGGTGCACGCCAGGTCAAGCAGGCCGTTCCTGACGCCCAGTTCGTGTTCCTGGCGCCGCCCAGCTGGGACGAAATGGTCCGCCGACTGGTGGGTCGCGGCACGGAAACTGAGCAGGAGCAGCAGCAGCGGCTGGAAACAGCTAAACTGGAACTTGCCGCTGAACCGGAGTTTAACCACACCGTCATCAATGATGACGTTCGCCGGGCAGCGGACGAGCTTGTTTCACTCATGGGGCTGACCCCGCACCCGCACTAGTAGCCGGTAGCAGCCAGCCCGTTAGAATTTGGAGAATTCGTGTCCACGAACCTTGAAGGCATCATCAACCCGCCGATCGACTCACTGCTTAAGGCAGCTGATTCCAAGTACGGCCTGGTGATCTTCGGTGCCAAGCGTGCACGTCAGATCAACGCTTACTACGCCCAGCTGCACGAGGGCCTGTTCGAGTACGTCGGCCCCCTGGTCGACACCAAGCTGAACGAGAAGTCGCTGTCCATCGCCCTGCGCGAAATCAACGAAGGCAAGCTCGTTTCCACGCCGATCGAAGCCGCAGAGTAAGTTCAGACTGCCCTGTTGACGGAGGTCACGTGCGCATAGTCCTCGGAGTCGGGGGAGGGATTGCGGCCTACAAGGTCGCATCGCTCCTCCGGCTTTTTACTGAAGCCGGCCACAATGTCACGGTGATTCCCACTGAGGCAGCCACCCGCTTTGTGGGTGTCGCCACGTGGGAGGCACTGTCCGGGAACCCGGTCAGCAACAGCGTCTTCGACGACGTGCACCAGGTCAACCACGTCAGGCTTGGCCATGAGGCCGATCTCATCGTGGTGGCACCCGCGACCGCGGACCTGCTGGCGCGCGCGGCCACCGGACAGGCCAACGACCTCCTCACCAACACGCTGCTCATGGCCAGCGGTCCGGTACTGTTTGCCCCCGCCATGCACACGGAGATGTGGCAGCACGCCGCCACTCGCGCCAACGTTGAAACGCTGCGGAGTAGGGGAGTGGCCGTCCTGGAACCGGCCAGCGGCAGGCTCACCGGCACCGACTCCGGTCCCGGCCGCCTGCCTGAGCCCGAAGCCATCTTCGACGCCGCCATGGCACTCGCCCAGGGCCAGTCCGATTACCAGCTTCCGCTGGCCGGCCGGACCGTCACCGTCAGCGGAGGCGGAACCCGGGAACCGCTGGACCCTGTCCGTTTCCTGGGCAACCGGTCCTCCGGTAAGCAGGGCGTGGCGCTGGCCGTCGCTGCCCGCAACGCGGGCGCCACGGTCCGGCTGGTCGCGGCCCATATGGAGGTTCCGGCGCCGGCCGGAGTCGACCTGGTCACCGTTGAGACCGCCCTGGAGTTGCGCGAGGCCATGCTGGCAGCCGCGGCGGATTCCGACGTCGTGATCATGGCTGCGGCCGTGGCGGACTTCCGCCCCGCGGAGATCTCCGGCACCAAGATCAAAAAACGTGATGACACCGCGGACCCGGTCATTTCCCTGGTCCGGAACCCGGACATCCTCCAGGAACTGGTCGAGGTCCGGGACCACGCTCCCGAAAACCAGGCCAGCCGCCGCAGCCAGCTGATTGTGGGCTTCGCAGCGGAGACTGGTGACGGCCAAGGCGACGTCCTGACCTACGCGGAGGCAAAGCTCAAGCGCAAGGGCTGCGATCTCATGGTGGTCAATCATGTGGGAACAGACAAGGTTTTTGGCCAGGACAGCAACTCGGTAGTCATCCTTGCCCGCTCCGGCGCCGAACCACAACTGGCCGCCGGAACCAAAACAGAGGTTTCGGCCGCCGTCATCACCCGGGTCGGCTATGAGCTGAACCACGTTTCGCCACGCGCCTGACCGAAAGCCACGCACCGTTTCCTTAGCACGGGGACACACGCCGCCGGACGTCCGATTCCCAACCAGTAAGGTAGTTGAGTGACTTTACCGCTGCACATTCCCCACACCCACGGGGCCACGCCCTCCGCCCTCCGGCTCTTCACGTCCGAGTCGGTCACTGAAGGCCACCCGGACAAGATCTGCGACCAGATCAGTGACGCCATCCTGGATGCACTGCTCGCCGCGGACCCCGAGTCCCGCGTCGCCGTGGAGACCATGGCCACCACCGGCCTGGTCCACGTTGCCGGTGAGGTCACTACCGACGCCTACGTCGAAATCCCGCAGATCGTCCGCGAAACCATCCTCGGCATCGGCTACGACTCCTCGGCCAACGGCTTTGACGGTGCCCGCTGCGGCGTCTCCGTCTCCATCGGACAGCAGTCCAACGACATCGCCGGGGGTGTCTTCAACTCCCTCGAAGCCCGCGAAGGCCGCCAGGAGGACGATTACGACCTCCAGGGCGCCGGCGACCAGGGCCTGATGTTCGGGTACGCGAGCGACGAAACCCCGTCCTACATGCCGGTGCCGATCTGGATCGCGCACCGCCTGTCCGAACGCCTCACCGAGGTACGCAAGTCCGGCGAACTGTCCTACCTCCGCCCCGACGGCAAGACCCAGGTCACCATCGGCTACGACAAGGACCTCCCGGTTTCCGTCGAAACCGTCGTCATCTCCAGCCAGCACGCCGCAGGCACCAGCCTGGACCGGCTGCGCGCGGACCTCGCCGCCTTTGTCATTGAGCCCGTCTTGGCAGCAGCCAACCTGGACATTTCCCGGGCTGCCAACATCCTGAACCCGGCCGGTGAGTTTGTCATCGGCGGGCCCGTCGGTGACGCCGGGCTGACCGGACGCAAGATCATTGTGGACACCTACGGCGGCATGGCCCGCCACGGCGGCGGCGCCTTCTCGGGCAAGGACCCCTCCAAGGTGGACCGTTCCGCTGCCTACGCCATGCGCTGGGTTGCCAAGAACGTCGTGGCGGCCGGACTGGCAAAGCGCGCCGAGATCCAGATTGCCTACGCCATCGGCCAGGCCCGCCCCGTGGGCACGTACGTCGAGACTTTCGGCACCGAGACGGTGGACCCGGCCAGGATCAGCGCCGCCATCGCGGAGATCTTCGACCTCCGCCCGCGTGCCATCATCGATGCCCTGGACCTCAAGCGGCCCATCTACGCCAAGACCGCCGCGCACGGACACTTTGGCCGTGACGATCCCGACTTCACCTGGGAGCGCCTGGACCGGGTGGAGGACCTGAAGGCCTTCTTCAACGCGTAGGCCAGTCCGCCATGGCCTCTGATGAGTCTGTCCCTCCCGGCGCCGTCCAGTTGTCGCTGCTGCAGGGCTTCCCGGCGAAGGCCAGGCCGTCCGGGCCCCCGCTGGCCGCGCACCTTCCGGTGGCCAGGGTCCTCGTGGAGACGCCGCTGCCGCATCTGGACCGGCCTTTCGACTACAGCGTGCCGGCCGAACTGGACGGGACCGCACAGGCCGGCGTCCGGGTAAAGGTCAGCTTCAACGGCCAGGACCTGTCCGGGTTCATCATTGAACGGACTGACGAATCCGACGCCGGCCACACCCTGGTGCCCCTGCAGAAGGTGGTCTCTCCCGTCGTCGTCCTGACGCCGGCTGTCCGGGATCTGGTGTCCGCCGTCGCGGCCCGGTATGCGGGGACGGTCAGTGACGTCCTTCGCGTCGCGGTGCCTCCGCGCATGGCGAGGCTCGAGAAGGACTTCCTCTCGCCCCCCGAAGCAGAGCCTGCGGCACCGGATCCGCTCGCCGACGCCGGGGCCTTGACCGGCCCGGACGTCCCCGCCGGGACTGAAGCAGACTGGACCGGGTACCGCAACGGCCCGGCATTTGTCCGCCACCTGAAGGACGGCGGATCTCCACGGGCGGTCTTCAACCCGCTCCAGGGATTCGGCCCGGCAGCATGGCCGCACCTGCTGGCAACGGCCGTGGCAGCAGTCCGTGCGTCCGGCCGCGGCGCCGTGGTGGTGGTGCCGGACTACCGGGACCTGGACCAGCTGGAAAAGGCGCTCCTGGCGGTGCTGCCCGCCGACGATATCGCCCGCCTGACGTCCGACGACGGGCCCACCCCCCGCTACCGGAACTTCCTGCGCCTCCTGGCTGGCTCCGCGCGCGTAGCCATCGGCACGCGCTCAGCAGCGTTTGCCCCGGTCCGGGATCTGGGCCTTGTTGCCTGCTGGGACGACGGCGATGACCTCCACATCGAACAGCGAGCCCCGTACGCCCATGCCCGCGACGTGCTGCTGCTGCGCGCGGACCAGGAAGGCACAGCCTGCCTCATGGCCGGTCATTCCAGGAGCACGGAGCTCCAGCGGCTGGTGGAGGCCGGCTGGGCCATGCCCGTTGAGGCCGATCGGGCGTTCGCACGACAGACCGTGCCACGGGTATTGAACACGGCGGACAGCTTCGAACAGGAACGCGACCCCCTGGCCCTGGTTGCGCGGCTTCCCGGTGCCGCGTGGCGGGCTGCCAAGGACGGGCTGGAACGTGGGCCCGTCCTGGTGCAGGTGGCCCGCGCCGGCTACGCGCCGTCGCTCGTCTGTGAGACGTGCCGCGAACCCGCCCGCTGCCAGGCCTGCCAAGGTCCCCTTGCCCTGGCCGGAGCCACCGGCAGCTCTGCGGTCCCGCAATGCCGCTGGTGTTCCACGCCGGCGCCGGAGTGGCAGTGTGCCCATTGCGCGGGGCGCAAGCTCCGTAAGGGCGCCACCGGCGTCCTGCGCACAGCCGAAGAGCTGGGCAGGGCATTTCCCGGAAAAACCGTCATTACGTCCTCGGGCGGCAACATCAAGGCCGGCGTTGGCAGCGCCAAGGCCTTGGTGGTGGCCACCGTCGGGGCCGAGCCCGTGGCGGAGGGCGGTTACGCAGCGGCGCTGCTCCTCGACGGCGACTCCCTGCTCCGCCGGGAGAACCTCCGCGCCGGGGAAGACACGGTGCGCCGCTGGTTCAACGCCGCGGCTTTGGTGCGCCCGGCGTCCGACGGCGGACTGGTGGTCATCACCGCGACGGAAAGTGTTGCTGTTGGCGCGTTGCTGCGGTGGGACCCGGCCGGGTACGCCAGGCGCGAGCTGGAACTCCGGATGGAACTCCAGCTGCCGCCGGCGGTCAGGATTGCCTCGGTCACCGGCCCCCGGGCCGCCGTCGTACATTTCTCCGGGACCGTGGAGAAGGAGCTGGCCGCCGCCGGCGTGACGCTGCGGACCGCAGGACCGGCTCCGCTGGTCCTCACCGGTCCAGCGGCCGCCGGGGGAGCCGGGGGTGCCCAGGGGGCCGGGGAGGACGCCCGGACCCTGCTGTTCTTCGCATACGGGCAGGCAGCCACTGTCACCCGGGTGTTACGTGCAACAAAGGCTGCGGCCGCCGCCAAGAGGACCACGGAACCGGTCCAGGTCAGGCTGGACGGTGTGGACGTCCTCTAGCGGCTTCCTTTGGCGGCATCAGTCAGCGGCTGCGCCGCGCCATGATGTCGTGGGCCACGTCCACCAGCTGCTGCGCGGATTCGTCCCAGCTGAACTCCTGCGCACGTGCCACGGAACGGCGGGACACCTGTTGCCAGTGGGCGTCGTCCCGCAGTTTCTGCACGGCCGCGGCGAACTCTGCCGGGGATGCGGGATCAACGTAGGTTGCCGCGTCGCCGCCCACCTCGCGGAAAATCGGGATGTCGCTGGCGATGACCGGCGTGCCGAGGGCCATGGCCTCCACCAGCGGAAGACCGTAACCTTCGGCGCGGGAGAGGCTCACCAGTGCAGTGGCCCGCATGAGCAGGACGGCATATTCGTCATCGGTGACACCGTTGTGGAAGACCACCGTGGCACCCGGCGGCACCATGATCTCCAGCTCGGCCCGGCGCTCGGCGGTGATCCTGCTCAGCAGGTGCAGGGTGAAATCTGGCAGCTCGGACATGCCGGCCACCATTGTTTCAACGTTTTTGTAGGGCATAAACGAGCCCATGTACACCAGCGAATGGTCCGCCCCGGCAGCAGGATCACGCGGTTCCTGGGCGGGCTGCGGGGCGTTGCTGATGATCCGCACGGGCCTTTTGGTGAGCCGGTACTTGGCCATCAGCGCTTCCGTGGTCCGGCTGATGGTGGCCACGGTGTCCGCCCGGTTGAGGAGGACGCGCTGCGGCCAGAACGCCTTGTGGTAGAGCCGCCAGAGCACGCGGACGGCTGCCGGCAGGAATCCCGGGGGAGCAGGGTGCTCGTAGTAGATGAGGTCGTGCAGGGTCAGGACCAGGCCGTACTTGCGCCCCCAGCTGCCCATGGTCTGCATGGGGCACACAACAACATCGGCGCCGAGCGGGTTGATCCTGCGGGCCACGAACAGCTCCAGCGGGGACAGCGGACTGTTGATCAACGTGTACGGAACATCCGGGAGCAGCGCCAGTTGGCGCGTGTCGCTGATAAGCATGGAAACGTCGGCCACCTTTGCCGTGGCGGCGATGAGGCTGGCTCCGTAACGGCTGATGCCGTCGTGATGATCGGTCCGGGTGAATCGTGCATCGATGACAATCTTCACGCGGGGTGGTCCTTAAGGAAGCTGCGGATGAAGCCGGCGGCGGGGCCGGGCGTTTCGTAGTGGATCAGGTGGCCGACGCCGGGAATGACTTTGAGGACGCCGTCGGGGAGGAGCGCGGCGAGACGGTGCTGGTCCGGCAGAGTGGCAATCTCGTCTTTTTCGCCGGCGACCAGGAGCACCGGCAGGCTCAGCTTCCCGGCAACCTCGGCCACATGGCCGCTGACCGAGGCCGTGAACGATTCGAGGAGGCTTTCCCGGTTCGCGAAAGCGCTGAAGTAGGCATGGTGCTGGCCGTGGATGAAGCGGCGCAGGTCTGTGTCGGCCGTCTTGGCCATGGCCTCGCTCATGCCCCTGACAATCAGCGGACTGCGCAGCAGTGCCAGTCCCAGCGGGCGGGGGAGCCGGGCCGCCAGCCGGTAGTAGAGGACGGCCAGCTTGGTCATGATGCCCTTGGGGCCTTCCAGGGCAGGCGCGGCGATGGGGTTGATCAGGATCAGCGGTGTGACGGTACCCGGGTGGGTGGCGACAAAATGGGCGGCGACGATCGAGCCGAAGGAGTGCCCCAACAGCACGGTGTCCGGGCCGAGGCCGAGCGCCGCCATAAAATCGGTGACAAAGGTGCCGTACTGCTCCACCGAATGTTTCCCGGACACAAACGCGGCGGAGCTGCCGAACCCCGGCAGGTCCGGCATGATGATGCGCATTTCCGGCAACTGGTCTGCAACCCGGAGCAGACCGTGGTGATCGCCGCGGAAACCATGGATGACCAGAATGGTGCGGGTGTCCGGTGTGGCCTGGATCGGTTCGTAAGTCCAGTACGCCACCGTGCTGCCGTTAATCACGATGTCGGCGGCCCGGGTGCGGGCGGCCAGCCCGGCGCTGAAGAAGGAGGGCGCAGGGGATGGCTGTTGATCGGCGGTTTTCATGACCCTCGGTCCTAGTTGACGTTGTCGGGGTGGGACCCGGTGCGCTGACCGCGGTCAAGCTCGGCAAGGGCTGCCATGTCGCGGTCTGAAAGTTCAAAGCCGAAGACGTCCAGGTTTTCCCGGATCCGGGATTCGGAGCTTGCCTTCGGAATGGCGATGTTCCCCAGCTGGATGTGCCACCGAAGAATGATCTGGGCTGCTGTCCTGCCATGTTCGGCGGCCAGGGCCAGGACCACGGGATCCAACAGAACGTGTCCGCGCGCCAGGGGACTCCAGGCTTCCGTACGGATGCCCAGGGCGTGGTGCTTGTCCCTCAGCTCCGCTTGCTGGAGCCACGGGTGCAGTTCAATCTGGTTCACGGCGGGCACCACTTCGGCGCTCTCGAGCAGCCGGTCCAGGTGCGCGGGCTGGAAGTTGCAGACACCGATGGCGCGGACTTTGCCTTCGCGGTACAACGTTTCGAGGGCGCGGTATGTGTCGGTGAACAGATCCCGCTTGGCGCAGGGCCAGTGGATCACGTACATGTCCACGTAGTCCAGGCCGAGGTTGACCATGGAGGTATCGAAGGCACGGAGGGTTGAGTCGTACCCCTGGTCATCGTTCCAGACCTTCGTGGTGATAAATACGTCCTCGCGCCGCAGGCCGGGCGAAGATTCCCCGGAGCCGCCGCTTCTGCCTTCGGAATCCATGGCGGGGCCCAGTCCCCGCGCAACGCCGGTTTCGTTGCCGTACATCGCTGCCGTGTCAAAGTGGCGATATCCGGTGCCGAGGGCCGTGGCCACCAGGCCGGATGCTTCCGCTGCCGGAACTTTGTACAGCCCGAATCCCAACTGGTCGATCAGCACACCGTTGTTGAGGCTGAGCCGGGGTGAGGTTTTCATAGCATTGACTTTACCCATTGGGCCAGGCGACACCGCCAAAGCCCACCAAGCGGCGCGCGGTGGCTTCATCCACGATCAGGTCGGTGGCAAGGCCGGCGGAGAGGGCGCCCCGCAGACCGTTGATCTTGGATGCCCCGGAAATCACGCAGATCCGCCGCCGGACCTGGCGCAGCTGGGCGAGCGCCGGACCCGTGGAGCGTTCGTTCAGGACGATGCCGTCAGAGGATCCGTCACGCCGGAAAAAGACCGTGGCAACGTCACCCACCACATCTGAATGGGCCAGCATCTTGAGATCGCTCTCGTCCAGGTAGCCACCCGCATAGACGTGGCTCGGGTAATCGGCGTGCACGGATCCAACGCCGAAGATCGCGATGCTCATCCGGGCCTGCAAGTCCAGGATGCGCTGCACACTGCGCTCATTCCACATGGCGGTTTTGGTAGCCGCATGGTCAAAAAACGCGGGAACAGGGAACTGCTCCACGCGTGCGCCGTAGGCACTTCCGAAGCGGCGCATGATGTCACTCGCGTAGGTGATACCGGTGGTGTGCATGTTGCCGGCGCCGTTCAACTGGACCACAACGGTATCGTGCGTGATCTTGCGCGTGAGGTGCCTGCTGACCGCACTGATCGTTGAACCCCACGCGACGCCGATAATCGCATTGGAGTCCACCAAAGGGCCGATGGTGCGGGCTGCCTGAATGGCCACGCGGTCCAGGGTTTCCGCCTCGTTCAAGGACTCCAGTACCGGGACAACGTGCACGTCCACGTTGTACTCGCGCCGGATCATGCTTTCGAGTTCGGGGCCCGTATCAAGCGGGTTGCGGATCTGGATCTGCACCAGTCCAGTGTCCCTGGCCGCCGACAGAAGCCTCGAAACAGTGGACCGGGATGTCCGCAATTCCCGGGCGATCGCGTCCATCGTCAGGTCCTGGAGGTAATACATCTGTGCAGCCCGCAGCGCATCTGAGTGCCGGGAAGGCGTCATTCTGACTCCATTCTGCACGTTTGTGCAAAGTGCTTGACTCCATTTTCCATTACTCCAAACAATAGTTGAAGAACGACGGTGCGTCCGGCGGATGCCGGCACGCCAATAACCCAGGGAGCAGTGTTGGGACTCAAACATTCATTCGGCCACAGCGGAGCCACGCCCGCCCACAGCCCCGTGCCGCGGGCATCGGTGCAGGGACTTCGGAACCGTCCGCACGCCAAGGTATTGGTCATCGGCGGTGGCATCAACGGCGTGGGAACCTTCCGGGACCTCGCCCTCCAGGGAGTGGACGTGGCCCTGGTGGAGCGTGGCGACTACTGCCAGGGTGCCAGCGGTGCGTCCTCCCACATGATTCATGGCGGTATCCGTTACCTGGAAAACGGGGAATTCCGTCTCGTCCGCGAATCCGTGGTGGAACGCAACCGCCTCCTGCGGATCGCACCGCACTACGTAAAGCCCCTCCAGACCACCATCCCGATCTTCAGCACCTTTTCCGGCGTCCTGTCCGCACCGTTGCGGTTCCTCACGCACAAACAGCAGGGCAAGCCCAAGGAGCGCGGCGCCTTCCTGATCAAACTGGGGCTGAGCATGTACGACTCGTTCTCCCGGGACGGCGGCTCCGTGCCGCGCCACCAGTTCCGCGGACGCAAGCGTGCCCTCGCCGAGCTGCCGCAGCTGCACCCCGGCATCAAATACGCAGCCACCTACTTTGACGCCTCGGTCCACAACCCCGAGCGCCTTACGCTCGATGTGCTCCAGGACGGCGAGAAAGCCGGGCAAGCCAGCGGCGGACCGGAAAGCTCAACAGCACGGGCGAGCAACTACCTTGCACTCCATTCGCTTGGCGGGGCTGCCACGCAGTCCGGCACAACAGAGTCAGGCACCACGGTCCAGCTCCGCGACGAACTGACTGGCGAGCTGTTTGATTTCACCGCGGACGTCATTGTTAACACCACCGGCGCCTGGGTGGACCTGACCAACGAAGCCATGGGGGCGGCGTCGGCCTTTATGGGCGGCACGAAGGGATCGCACATAGTTCTGGACCACCCGGGCCTGCTGGAGGCCTGCAAAGGCCGGGAGATCTTCTTTGAGCACACGGACGGCCGGATCGTCCTCATCTATCCCATGGGCGACCGGGTCCTGGTGGGAACCACTGATGTCCTTGCCGACATGACGCAGGACGCAGTGTGCACGGAGGAGGAGATCGAGTACTTCTTTGACCTGATCGGACACGTCTTCCCGGACATCACCGTGCAGCGTGACCAGATCGTCTACACGTTCTCGGGTGTCCGCCCGCTGCCACGCCACGACGCCACGCAGCCGGGCTTTGTGTCCCGTGACTACCGGATTGAACGGCGTACGCCGGCTGCCGGGGCACCCGGCGCAGGAACCGCCGTCGTACTCAGCCTGGTGGGCGGCAAGTGGACCACTTTCCGGGCCCTGGCCGAGCACATGGCAAATGATGTGCTCGCCGAGCTGGGGATGGAACGGAAGGTCTCGACGGCGAAACTCGCCATCGGAGGCGGCGCCGGCTTCCCCGAGGATGACGCCGGAATCCAGAAATGGATCAAGGCGCATATGGGTGCCGGCCGGGATGCGGACCGCTCCGCCGTCCTGCTGACCCGCTACGGCACGAGGGCTGACGACGTGATCCGGTACCTTGATGCCGGCCCGGACAGGTTGCTCCGTTCCACCCGTGAACTCAGCGTCCGTGAGTTGGAGTTCATGGCCCGGAATGAGCAGATCGGGCACCTCATCGATGTCCTGGTCCGGCGCACGTCGCTTGCCTTCAGGGGGCTGGTGACCGGTGAACTCCTCGTCGAGGTGGCCGATGTCCTTTCCGCACCGCTCGGCTGGGACGCGGCAGCCAAGGCTGACGAGATCCAACGTGCACGGGAGGTGCTGGAGCGCTTCCACGGCGTACAGATCCACAGCCTGGTGGCCTAGGCAGGCCAGGCTGCAGCCGGGGCGTCAAAGCGCTCCGGTTCAACGGTCCTTCAACCCGCGAAGGGCCGCACAATAGAAAATAGAGGAGTCAATGATGTCTCTTGGAATTGTTTTTCTTTCCGAAGTCTTCGGAACGGCGATGCTCACCCTGCTGGGTTGCGGCGTCGTAGCCAACGTTGCCCTGAAGGGCACAAAGGGCAACAGCGGCGGGTTCCTGATGGTGACCTGGGGGTGGGGGATCGCCGTCTTCGCGGGTGTTTTTGTTGCCGCCAAATCCGGCGCCCACCTCAATCCCGCCGTCACGCTGGGCCTACTCGTCAAGCAAAGCAAGGAGTATGCCCCCGGCGTCCCGGTAGATGTGGCCTCAACTTTCACCTACTTCGGCGGTGAAGTGCTCGGCGCTTTCCTGGGTGCTGTCCTTTGCTGGGTCGCATACAAGCAGCACTTCGATGCCGAACCCGTGGAAGCCAACAAGCTGGCAACGTTCTCCACCGGTCCAGCCATCCGCTCCGTGCCTTGGAACCTGCTCACGGAGGTCATCGGTACATTCGTCCTGGTCTTCGTCATCCTGACGTTCGGCGGGACGCCCCAGCAGCTTGGGCCGCTGGCCGTGGCCCTGCTCGTGGTGGGCATCGGTGTGTCACTGGGTGGGCCCACGGGCTACGCAATTAACCCGGCACGTGACCTCGGGCCCCGCATCGCACACGCAATCCTGCCCATCAAGGGCAAGGGTTCAAGTGACTGGGCCTACTCCTGGATCCCCGTGGTGGGGCCGCTGGTCGGCGGTAGCCTTGCCGGTCTGGTGGCGTTCTGGGTTCCCGCGATCATGCCTGCCATCGCCGGCTAGTAACCAATTTTCAAACACACTTAAAATACAGACAAGGACGTCACCATGAACCAATACGTAATCGCCATCGACCAGGGCACCACCAGCTCCCGCGCCATCATCTTTGACCACAGCGGCAACATCGTTTCCTCGGGCCAGATGGAGCACGAGCAGATCTTCCCGCAGGCGGGCTGGGTAGAGCACAAGCCTGCCGAGATCTGGAACAACACCCGCGAAGTGATCGCGTCCGCCCTCTCCAAGGCGAACCTGACCCGGCACGATATTGCCGCCGTCGGAATTACCAACCAGCGTGAGACAGCGGTTGTCTGGGACAAGACCACCGGCGAGGCCGTCTATAACGCGATTGTCTGGCAAGACACACGGACCCAGGACATCGTTGATGAGCTGTCCAAGGACGGCGGCCCGGAGCGGTTCAAGCAGAAGGTGGGCCTGCCGCTGGCCACGTATTTCTCAGGGACAAAGATCAAGTGGATCCTGGACAACGTCGACGGCGCCCGGGCCAAAGCGGAAGCCGGTGACCTGGTCTTCGGCAACACCGACGCCTGGGTCCTCTGGAACCTGACCGGCGGCGTGGACGGCGGCGTGCACGTCACGGACGTCACCAACGCCTCCCGCACGTTGTTCATGGACCTCGACACGCTGACCTGGGACGAGGAAATCCTGGGCATCTTCGGCGTGCCGCTGAGCATGATGCCAGCCATCAAGTCCTCCTCCGAGGTCTACGGCACCGTGCACACCTCCCAGCTGCTGCGCGAAGTTCCCGTGTCAGGCATCCTGGGTGACCAGCAGGCCGCCACGTTCGGGCAGGCGGCGTTCGAGGCCGGTGAAGCCAAAAACACCTACGGCACCGGATGCTTCCTGATCTTCAACACCGGTGAGGAGATTGTTCACTCGAAGAACGGCCTGCTCACCACGGTCGGGTACAAGCTCGGCGATGCCCCAACGCACTATGCGCTGGAAGGCTCCATCGCGGTCACCGGTTCCCTGATTCAGTGGCTCCGGGACAATTTGGGCATGATCAGCAGCGCGCCGGAGGTGGAAACGCTGGCGGCGGCCGTTGAGGACAACGGCGGCGTCTATATTGTTCCGGCCTTCTCGGGGCTCTTCGCCCCGTACTGGCGTTCGGATGCCCGCGGCGCCATCGTGGGCCTGACCCGGTTCGTCAACAAGAACCACATCGCCCGTGCGGCGCTGGAGGCCACAGCCTTCCAGACCCGCGAGGTGCTGGACGCGGTCAACGCGGATTCCGGCGTTCCGCTTACTGAACTGAAGGTCGACGGCGGCATGGTTGCCAACGACGCGCTGATGCAGTTCCAGGCGGACATCCTGGGCGTTCCGGTGATCCGGCCGAAGGTAGTGGAAACCACTGCACTGGGCGCCGCCTACGCAGCCGGCCTCGCCGTCGGCTTCTGGAAGGACCTCGGCGAACTCTCGTCCAACTGGTCCGAGGACAAGAGGTGGGAACCGAAACTGGACCAGGCCGAGCAGGACCGGCAGCTGCGCCTGTGGAGGAAGGCCGTGACGAAGTCCATGGATTGGGTCGACGAGGACGTGCGCTAAGCACTCCGAGCCGGTCTCCGGACAGCAACGAACAGGGAGGGTGGCCGAGGAGTGCCGCCCTCCCTGGTCTTGTGCGGGTCAGGGTCCGTCGAGTTCAGCCGGCGGTGTCTTCGCATAGACGCTTCTGCTGACCGAGTATGCCCGCTCATCCAGTTCCAGCGCTTGGGTGTTGACGGCCGCGAACTGCGCGGCGCCCAGCTTCTTCACTTTCACCAGATCCATGAATTCCTGGTCGGGACCGCCGACGGCGGTGACTTTCACCAGCCCTGTTCCGGCGGAGTAGAACTTCCGCTGGTGGCCTGCCTCAGGCGGTTCCAGCGGGTTGTATTCATCGATCACCAGTACATCGTCGTAGCAGCCAGTCGGGACGCAGACGTGCTGGTTTTTCTTGAACACTGTCCCGCAGTCAAGGAAGTCAACCTTGGGGGCATAGGCCTGGACATAGTCCGGCGTGCCGGTCCGGGGCCTGGCCTGCATGGCGATGCCGGCCTGGGCCTTGGCATGCCCGCTGATGAAAGTGCTGGGCGCACCAACGAACTCGCCGTTTTCGTATTCCTCCGGATATTCGCCGAATAGCCAGACCGTTCCCTTTCCAGTCTGCGCAAAGAAGGCCAGTTCGGATTCCACCAGTTCGCCGTCCGAGTAGTCGCGGTCCCACAGGACACGGGTCTTGACGCCGTCAATCACTTTGGTCAGCGCCGTGACTGTATGCACGACGGTGCGTGTGCTGGTCCCTTCGGCGGAGGTTACGGTCCCCGTCGTCGTGTACTGCATGCCGGGCTTGAGCGGGAACCACTTGTTATCGATCCGCGGGGAAGCCTGGAAATCCGAACGGTCAAAGTTGATCGCGGACCCGGGCCCGCAGAGTTCCGGGGACGGCGGTGCGGCAGCCGCCGTCCCTGCCGACATCACTGTCAGCGATCCGAAGGCCAGCAGTAATGCGGACCCGTATGCCGTGAACCGGCGTGCCAGGAAAGCCATTTCGCCTGCCTTTCTTACTCGTGGCGGATCCAGCTAAACCGAAGGCGCGGGTTCGAGCTCATGTGCCCGGTGCCGGTGGGCGCGGCCACCTTTGGCGAATCGCAGGTACAGCGATGGGACGATGAACAGGTTGACCAGCGTCGATGTGACGAGGCCGCCCAGGATCACCACTGCCATGGGATGCTCGATCTCGTGGCCGGGGATGTTCCCCATCACCACCAGCGGTACCAGAGCCAAAGCCGTGGCCAGCGTGGTCATGAGGATCGGCGACAAGCGCTCTGCAGCCCCCCGAAGCACCAGCGCAGGTCCGAAGGGCATCCCCTCAAACTGTTCCAGATGCTGGCAGTGGTTGATGAGCAGGATGCCGTTGCGTGCCGCGATCCCCATGAGCGTCAGGAAGCCAACCAGCGAACCGAGGGACAGGATTCCGCCGCTGAGGTGGGCGGCGATCACCCCGCCCACGAGTGCCACCGGCAGGGTCAGGATGGCCAGGGTGGCCAGCCGCCAACTCTTGAAAGCAGCCTGCAGGAGAAGGAAGACGACGATGACCGCGCCAATGGAGTAGAGCAGCAGCCGTTGGGCTGCGGCCTGGCGTTCGGCGTATTCGCCGAGGACAACCGCGCTGTAGCCGACCGGGAACTGAACAGCTTCCATATCAGTCTTGAGCTTCTCCACGACCTTCGCCAGATCACCTTCCTTGACGTTGGCACTGACATCGATGCGCCTGGATCCCTCCGAACGCTCAATGACATTGGGCGTGGGCTTGACCGAAATCGTGGCGACATCAGCCATCCGGATCTTGACCCCGCTCGGCGTATCGAGGGGAAGGTTCTCAATGTTCGTGACACTCGTCCGGGCCTCCGGCGGGCTCCACACCTGGACGTCGTAGGCCTTCCCGTCCCGGTAAATGTCGCCTACCTCTTCACCGGCAACGAAGGTCGCCGCGGCACGCCGCACATCGCCCGGCTTCAGCCCGTAGCGGTTCGCCGCTTCCAGGTTCACTTCCACATCGATCTGCGGAATGTTGGCCTGGAGGGCAACCTTCGCGCCGATGGCTCCGTCAATGCCGCCCAGAATGGTTTTGATCTTGTCAGCCTCCTGGCGCAGCGTCGCAAGGTCGTCCCCGTACACACGGACGACGACGGCGTAACCGGTTCCGGTGAGTACCTCGCGAATGCGTTCCTTGAGGTACGTCTGCACGTCCCGTTGGATTCCGGGATACCCGTCCACGACCGCCGCCACTGCTGCCAGGGTTTGGTCATAGTCGACCCCGGGGTCGACGCTGATCCAGTTCTCACCGAAGTAGACGCCCACCACCTCATCGGCGTTGAATGCCTGTCCGGTGTGGGACCCGCAGTTGTTCACTCCGGGGATGGTCATGAGTTCCTTGCAGGCCAGCTGGCTGACGCGGACTTCCTCGCCGTTGGACGTGCCGGGCTGCGTGAGCCAGTGCATCAGGAAATCACGCTCCTTGAAGGACGGGAGCAACGATTGGCCCAGCAGCGGCGCCGCTACGATGCCGATGACGCCCACGGCTGCCAGGGTCAGGTAGCCGGGGACAGGACGGCGGACAATGGGCCGGAGCGCGTTGGCGTACCAACGCTTCAGGACCCTGACCACGGGCGGATCCCGGTCCTCCAGCTTGGCATTTCGCAGGACGATGTACGCCATTGCCGGCGTGACCGTCAGCGCCACGAGCATGGACGCGACCACCGCGAGGGTGTAGGACGTGGCCAGCGGACGGAAGAACGCCCCGGTCAGCCCGTCCAGGAAGAAGATCGGAACCGTGGCGGCGACGATAATCAGCGTGGCGTACACAATCGGTCCGCGGACCTCAAGCGATGCGTTGACCACTACCCTGGCGGTGCTTCCGGTGGCGCCACTGGCCCGGTGGTGCCGGAGCCGTCTGACGATATTCTCGACGTCGATGATGGCATCGTCCACCACCACTCCGACGGCAATCACCAACCCCGCAAGCACCATGGTATTGATCGTGCCGCCGGTCCAATACAACACGAGGGCCGCCGCCACCAGCGACAACGGGATGGCCAGCACGCTGACCAATGCCGTCCGCCACTGGAAGAGGAAGACACTCAATACCAGGATGACCAGCAGACATCCGAGCAGCAGGGCTACGCCCAGGTTGTCGAGGGATTCCTCAATGAAGGTTGCAGGCCGGAAGATGGCCGTGTCCACAGCGATTCCGGTCAGGCCGGGCTCGAGTTGTTTCATTGCCTCTTCCACCCCCTTTGTCACTTCGAGGGTGTTGCCCCAAGGCAGTTTTTCCACGATCAGCATCAGACCCGGTCCGCCGTTAATGACGGCGTCACCGATCAGCTGCTGGTGGTCCTCCACCACATTGGCCACGTCGCCCAGCTGGAGCGGGGGCTGCCCCTCACGATCCTCCAGTGCCACCTTCGCGAGGTCCGCAGGTGTGGTGATGGGCTGGACGTGCCTGACCCCAATTGTCTGGCTGGGTGTGTCCAGGGAACCTCCGGTGCCGATCACGGCACCGGAGGAATACTGGAGCAGGCCGGCGTCGAGGGCATTGGCGGTGGTGCTCATGACGGTTTCCAGGCTGACCTTGTTTGCGGCCAGCTTGGCCGGGTCAGCCTGGACTTGAAGCATCTGGAGACGTTCGCCCCAGATTGCCACGTTTGCCACGCCGGGAACGCGGAGCAGATGGGCCCTGATGTTCCAGTAGGAAATCATTGACATCTCGATCAGGGACCGGGTGTCCGAGGACAGCCCGATCTTCATGACCCGGCTGGTCGAGGACAGGGGCTGCAGCATGATCGGCGGCGCCGCCCAGGTGGGCAGCGTCGGAATGACCGTCGCCATCCGCTCGGACACCAACTGTCGGGCAGTGAGCAGATCCGTGCCGTTCTCGAATTCCATCACAATCGAGGACAGCTGCGGTACCGACTTGGACCGCATGTGGTGGAGGCCGTCGATGCCGTTGAAGGCTTCTTCCATGGGAACCGAAACGAGTTCTTCCACCTCAGCGGCGGTAAGTCCCAGGCAGGCTGTCTGGACCTCCACTTTCGGCGGCGCGAATTCAGGGAACACGTCCACCGAGGCACTGCTGAGCTGGGCGCCGCCTACCATCATCAGCGCCGCCGCCATCGCGATGATGATCGATCTGAACCTTAGGCTTGCCGCGACTATCCGGCGCATGTCATTTGCCCGTAACGAACTCTGCGCCGAACAACTCAGCCGCGGCTACTGTTACCACAGGCGTTCCAACAGCTGGGCCGACACTGGCTGTGACGGCGCCCGCTTCGATTTTGGTCACCGTGACGGGCTGGCGCTCGTACACCCGTGGCTCGGGGTTGATGTAGACCCAGGTCTTCCCCTGCGCGTCGTACAGCAGCGCTGCGTATGGGAACAGGACGCCTGCGCCCCCCGGACCCGGCTTGACCGTGTCGGTGAGCAGCTCCAGCCGTTCGATGGCCCGCTGGCTCAGCGTGATGCGTGCTATGCCGGTGGTGGCATTCTTTTCCACCTTGGCAGCCGCTTCAGATGCGGTTTCTGCCATGGCTGAGGGTTGAGCACAGGCGGGCAGTGAAAACAGCAGTGCCGCGCATACAGCGGCCGCCACTGGCAGGCGCCGCAGGGTCCTTTTGCTGGTCATGATACTTCCACCTTTTCCGGCATAACAGGGATGACTGGAACTTCCGATTCGTAGACCTCTGACCACTCTTCCGGCTCGGTGCGGGGACCGAACCAGAGTGTGAGCAGCGGGAGCACAAAGATCCCCACGAGCGTTGTGGTCACGAGCCCGCCGGCTATGATCAGCAGCATGGGCACGATCAGGGTCTGGCCTACCGCGCCGCCGAGGAAGGCGGGCGGTATCAGCACGAGGAACGTAATGAGGGCGGATTTCAGGATCGGCGATATCCGGTCCCGGGCCGCCGTCATGACCAGGTCAGTGCGTGACATCTGTTCGGACTCCCGCCAGAGTTCGTCAACACGCGCGGACAGGAGCGCCGCATTACGCGCAGCGATGGCCACCACGGCCGCAAATGCCGTCAGCGACAGCCAGGACAGGGACTCCGCCCCGAACCATGCGGCGACCGCTGCTCCCGCCATCGCGGCGGGAAGCGTCAGGAAGACGACGAGGGCAAGCTTCCAGCTCCGCACTGCAGTCTGAAGCAGAAGCAGCACAGCCAGGATGGCCGCGATTCCGAGTCCATGAACCAGGGTGTCTGCGGCCTGCAGCTGGCTGTATTTCGTGGGGATCTCGGCGTGGTGTTCGAGCGGGAACTGGATTTGTTGGATGGCCGCCTCGATGTCCCGCTGGATATCTGCCAGCGGGCGTCCGCTGACGTCAGCCACGACGTCGATCCGCCGCGAGCTGGCATCGTGCTGGATAACAACTTCGCTGGGGACCATGCGAACGTCGGCGACCTGGCCCAGTTGGACGTGGCCGCCATTAGGAGCGTCAAGGAGCAGCTCACGGATGCTGGTCAGGTCATCCCGGACGCCAACCGCGCCGCGAACAACCACTTCGAACACCTTCTGCTCCTCAAAGAGGTTCCCGACGACGATGCCCTGCATCAGTGTCGCAGCGGCGCGCCTCGCGTCACCGGGCTTGATGCCGAACTTTTGGGCAGCCTCGAGATTGACCTGGACCTCTACGATCGCGGTCATGGCAGCAGCGTCGATGGTCGGGTTGTTCACACCGTCAATCTTCTGGAGGGCCTGGCGGACCTCTTCTGCCTTTTCACGGAGCACCGGCATTTCCGTTCCGTAGACGCGGACCGCGAATCCCGGCTCCAGGCTGGAGCGCATGTCGCCGACGGTCTGTTGCGAGTAGTTCAGCACGTTGTGCGCGATGCCCGGGTAGCCCTGGACCACGTCCCGTACCGCCCGCTCCGTTTCGCCGAAGTTGGCGTCCCGTGCGATCGACACCCACAGCTCAGCAGAGCTGTTGCCAACCACCTGATCCGCAGAGATGGCGCGTCCCACGTGACCGCCGACGCCCGAAACCCCCGGGAGGGCCCTGAGTTCATCGGAGGCCAGGGCAGCGATCCGCCGGACTTCGTCATTGGACGTCCCGGCCATGGTGTCCCACTGCACCAACAGGGTCCGGTCGGGCATGGTGGGAACGAGCGGCCGGTTTCCTGCCAGTTGCGAGCCGGCAGCGACGCCAAGGATCCCCACGACCACGATGGCCACAATCGCCAGGGGCTTCCGGGAGTTGACCCCACCCAGTGCGCGGTCGTAGTACGCCTTCCCCCGTCCGACGGCGGGAAGTTCCCTGTCGGTCGCGGTCTTGGACGGGAGGAGGAAATACGCCAGTACCGGTGTGACGGACAAGCCTACGATCAGGGCGGCGGCCAGCGTCAGCGCCAACGACCAGAAAAGCGGCGAAAGAAACGAGCCGCCTACTCCGGTCACGAAGAGGGTCGGAACGAGGACGACCACCATCATCAGCGATGCGTGGAACAGCGGCGTGCGGACCCCGCGGACGATGTAGCTGCTGCGCGACCTCGGGGTAGCCTCGGCGTCCGTCGCCTCGCGGACGGCGCGCTGTCGTCGGTGGGCCTGAACGTCTTCCACGATGTCGCCCACGATCACGGACGTGCCGAGCAGAACTCCTATCAGGACGGTGATGTTAAGTGTTGCGTTTTGGGCGAACAGCACCACCGCCGCCGTCGTGACGGTAGTGGCGATGGCCACGAGTGCGATCACGGCGACGCGCCAGGACCGGAACAGCAGCCAAAACAGTGCTACCGCAATCAGCAGGCTGATCAGGAGCGCCAGGCCGAGGCTGTTGACGGAGTCCTGAACACCGGTCGCAGGCCTGAAGACAGAAGTATCGATCTGGACGCCCGTGAGGCCCGGCTCCATGTCCTTGAGGGCCGCCTCAACACTACGGGTGACGTCCAGGGCGCTGATGCCGGGGAACTTCTCGATCACCAGCATCAGGCCGGCGTCCGCCCCAACGGCGTCACCGATCAGCGGCTGGTGGTCTTCCTTGACCTGGGCAATGTCGCCGAGGAGCAACTGCGGGTCCGTGTCCTCCACGCTGACCTTGGCCAGGTCGGCCGGCGTGCGGATGGGAAGGACGTGCTGGATGCCAAGGCGCTGGTTGGGCGACTCCACGAAACCGCCGGTCCCGGGCGTCGAAGCCTCGAGGAAGCTCAACGGCGAAACCCAGACCGCGTTGCCTGTGGTCTTAATTAGCTGCTCAAGGGTAATTCCTTTATCGCGCAGCTGCGTCGGAGTGACCTCAACCTGCAGCTGCTGTTCGCGCTGGCCCCAGATGGACACGTTCGCCACGCCCGGGATACCGATCAGCCGCGGCTTGATTTTCCATCTGGCCAGGACCGACATCTCAATGCCGGAGAGCTCCTTGGAGTTCATCCTGACCATCAGCACGCGGCTGGTGGAGGACATGGGCTGCATGATCAGCGGCGGCGATGAGACGTTAGGCAGCGCGTGCGCCTGCGTCATCCGTTCCGCGACCAACTGGCGTGCGCGCAGGAGGTCCGTGCCGGGCTCGAAGACCAGTTCGATGGACGACAGCCCCGGGACGGATTTCGAGCGGATCTCGTCCAGCCAGGCCACCCCGTTCAGGAGGTCTGCTTCCATCGGTGCGGTGATAAGCTGCTCAACTTCAACCGCGGAGAGCCCTAGGGCCTCAGTTTGGATCTCTACCTGTGCGGGGGCGAACTCCGGCATGGTGTCCACGGCCATATGTGGAACGTTCACGATGCCAAAAGTAATAAGGCCCGCCGCGAGGGCGAGAACCAAGATTCGGAACTGCATGCTGAACCGGGTAACCCAGCCAAACACGGCCAGTCCCTCGCTAATTCTTCGCAGGGGTGAAGGACGGAATTTTCAGCCCATCACATCGTTGTGCTGGACATTGACGCCAAGAATACATGTCAGGCTCCTCGACCTGAGACCGTCTTGTTTCCCCACAGACTTGACAATACTGTGGACTGATTGCGCTGGGTTGGCAAGGGTAGAATCTACCCCATTGAGCCACCCCGTTTCAGGGTTCTCGTTGGCGAAGAGATCTGGGCTACCTAATGGGCCCGGCGGCACTGTCCGCTTCGACGGTGCCGGCACTGGCCACGAGGATCTCGCCGGCTTGGAACTGGAGAAATCCTCGGGGCCGTCGACCACACGCACGCGCCCCTGCGCCCGGCCCGGACTGGCGCATTCCCTTAGCCTGGGCCTGCCCACCTGCAGTAGGTAGGCTAAAGTAGTCCTATGCGTGCGATCCTTCTGCTTAGCTAGCCGCCCGGTGTCCGGAAACAACCGGATTGCCGTGCGGCTGCCCCTCCATGGAGAGGGGCTTTTGTGTGTCCGGGCATGTTTCCGGGCCGGCGGCAGAGGGGGTCAGACCGTTGTGGCAGCACCGATGCCACAACAGAACAGAAGAGGGCAGCAGTGAGCGTTCAGCCGGAGACAGAGACCGGAACAACAGCAGTGGCGGCGGAAACACCCGAAGAGGGTGCCTACAGCTTCGCGGCGATGGAGGCCAAGTGGCCGCAGGTGTGGGAAGACCTTAAGGTTTTCACGCCTGTGGATGATGGTTCCCGCGAGCGCCGCTACGTGCTGGACATGTTCCCGTACCCCTCGGGTGACCTGCACATGGGCCACGCCGAGGCTTTTGCCATGGGCGATGTTGTGGCCCGGTACCTGCGGCAAAAGGGCTTCGACGTCCTGCACCCGATCGGCTGGGACTCCTTCGGCCTGCCGGCGGAAAACGCCGCCATCAAGCGCAATGCCCACCCGAGCGAGTGGACCTACGCCAACATCGACACCCAGGCGGCGTCGTTCAAGCGATACGCGATCTCCGCGGACTGGTCCCGGCGGGTGCACACCTCGGACCCCGAGTACTACCGCTGGACCCAGTGGCTGTTCAAGCGCTTCTACGAGCGGGGCCTGGCATACCGCAAGGACTCCCCGGTCAACTGGTGCCCCAAGGACCAGACCGTCCTGGCCAATGAACAGGTGGTCAACGGTGCCTGCGAACGCTGCGGCACCCCCGTCACCAAGAAGTCCCTCAACCAGTGGTACTTCAAGATCACCGAGTACGCTGACCGGCTGCTCGATGACATGGACGAGCTGCGCGGCCACTGGCCCGAGCGGGTTCTGGCGATGCAGAAGAACTGGATCGGCCGCTCCGAAGGTGCCCACGTCAACTTTGTGATCGAGGCCGTCGGCGGCAAGCCCGCCAAGGACGTCACCGTCTTCACCACCCGCCCGGACACGCTGTACGGAGCCACGTTCTTTGTTGTCGCAGCCGACGCGCCGATCGCCGTCGAACTCGTCACCGAGGAGCACGCCGCCGCCTTGGACGCCTACCGCGAACAGGTCAAGGCACTCACCGAGATCGAACGCCAGTCCACCGAACGCGAAAAGACCGGTGTCTTTACCGGCCGCTACGCAGTCAACCCGCTGAACGGCGAAAAACTCCCGGTCTGGGCCGCTGACTACGTCCTGGCCGACTACGGTACCGGCGCCATCATGGCCGTCCCCGCCCACGACCAGCGCGACCTCGACTTCGCCAAGACGTTCGACCTGCCCGTCCGCGCGGTGCTGGATACCGGTGAAGAGGATCCCAGTGTTTCCGGCAAAGCCACCTCGGGTGAGGGCACCCTGATCAACTCAGGCGTCCTCGATGGGTTGCCGAAGGCCGAGGCCATCCCGGCTGCCATCGACATACTGGAAAAGCAGGGTACCGGCGAGAAGTTCGTGAACTTCCGCCTGCGGGACTGGCTGCTGAGCCGCCAGCGTTTCTGGGGCACGCCCATCCCAATCATCCACTGCCCTGCCTGCGGCGAGGTTCCGGTTCCCGATGAGCAGCTGCCTGTCAGGCTGCCGGCGGACCTGCGCGGCGAGGACCTGTCCCCGAAGGGTACGTCCCCCCTGGCCGCCGCCGAGGCCTGGGTCAACGTTGACTGCCCCAACTGCCACGGGCCGGCAAAGCGCGATACCGACACCATGGACACCTTCGTGGATTCGTCCTGGTACTTCCTGCGGTTTGTTTCCCCGCAGTACACCGAGGGGCCATTCGACCCGGCAAAGATCAACGAGTGGATGCCGGTCGGCCAGTACGTGGGCGGCGTGGAGCACGCCATCCTGCACCTGCTGTATGCCCGGTTCTTTACCAAGGTCATCCACGACCTGGGCATGATCGACGCCGACGAACCCTTCAGTGCGCTGCTGAACCAGGGCCAGGTCCTCAACGGGGGCAAAGCCATGAGTAAGTCGCTGGGGAACGGCGTTGACCTCAGTGAGCAGCTGGACAAGTACGGCGTGGACGCCGTTCGCCTGACCATGATCTTCGCGTCCCCGCCTGAGGACGACGTCGACTGGGCGGACGTTTCGCCTTCGGGCTCCGCAAAGTTCCTGGCCCGTGCCTGGCGCCTGGCGCAGGACGTCAGCAGCGAGCCTGACGCCGATGTGACCGCCGGCGACCGTGCCTTGCGCTCCGTCACGCACCGCACCATCGCGGACGCCGCCGCGCTGCTGGACACCAACAAGTTCAACGTGGTGGTGGCCAAGCTCATGGAGCTGGTCAACGCAACACGCAAAACCATAGATGCAGCCGCCGGTGCCGGCGGGGCGGATCCTGCCGTCCGGGAGGCGGCGGAAGCCGTCGCCGTCATCCTGAGCCTCTTCGCGCCGTACACCGCGGAGGACATGTGGAACGTCCTGGGTCACCCGGCGTCCGTGGCGAACGCCGGCTGGCCGCTGCACGACGAAGCGCTGCTGGTCCAGGAGACCGTCACCGCCGTGGTCCAGGTCCAGGGCAAGGTCCGTGACCGCCTCGAAGTCTCGCCGGGGATCGGCGAGGACGAACTGCGGGAACTGGCGCTGGCCAGCGAAAACGTCCAGCGCGCGCTCGACGGCCGCGGCATCCGCACGGTGATCGTGCGAGCGCCTAAACTGGTCAACATCGTCCCGGCCTAGTCCGGGGCACCGGCCGCCGGGCCCAACCGGCGGCCGGCCCTAAACCAGGAGGCACCCTTGCCCGACCGTGACGCCGCTGCGTGGCTCTGGCTCCGGGAGCGTTTGGCTGCCCTCCGACCCGCGGCGCGCCAGGGCACGCCACTGCCGGCAGCCCCGGCGGCGCCCGCCGTCGTCGTCCGTACCGCGGTGGTGACCGATTCTGCCTCAGCTCTGCCGGCCGACTGGGTGCATGCCTGTGCGGGGGACGGACGCCTGACTGTCATCGCGATGCCTGTTATGGTGGGCGCGGAAATCTACGGTGAGGGCGAAGACGACATCACCGAAACCATTGCGCTGGCACTCGCCAGTGGAACGTCGGTGAAGACGTCCCGCCCGTCACCCGGACAGTTTGAACAGGTCTTCCTGGCCGCCGAACGCCTGGGCTACGAAAGCGTGGTCTCCATCCACATTTCCGGTGGCTTGTCCGGGACCGCGGATGCGGCGCGGCTGGCGGCCAGCCGCGTGACCATCCCCGTGGTAATCCTCGACTCCGGCACTGTGGGCATGGCCCTGGGCATGGGTGTGCAGGCCGCGGTGGCAGCAGCCGCCGAAGGGCGTGATGCCACAGCAGTAGCCGCCGCGGCGGCGGAGCAGTTCGCGCGAACCAAGGTCTATTTCTACGTGCCCAGCCTGGAACAGCTCCGCCGGGGCGGGCGGATCGGCGCGGCCGCGTCGCTGCTGGGGACCATGTTCGCGATCAAACCTATCCTTGCCGTCGACGACGGAAAGATCGTGCCGCTGGAAAAGGTCAGATCGGCTGCAAAAGCTGTCGCCCGGCTCGAGGAGCTGGCCGCAGCGGACGCCGCGTCGCGCCCTCGCGGCCAGGCCCGCCTCGCCGTCCACCACTTCGGGAATCCGGCTGAGGCAGAAGCTTTGGCAGCAAGGCTGTCCGCGGACCTGCCAAGCTGTCCGCCAGCCCAAATCAGCTCTTTGCCCGCCGTCCTGGCAGCCCACGCGGGACTTGGCGTGCTCGCGGTGATCGTGGGGGAGAGCGGCCCGCCTGCCCCGGAGCTCCCCGTGGTTTCCACATAGGGGTTTCCACATAAGCCCTGCCGGGCCTGTGATTGGTGGGATGCTTTCCTGCCGGGGGTGCGTTCGGATCGTGTGGTTCCCGGGCATCATTTTCGTAAGACGGCGTCCGGGGCCTGCGGTGTGGTGATCGGGTCTGCGTGCCGGTGCACGAGTGCCCAGGTGTCGCCTTCGAGCCGATAAATGCTCGTTACCCGTAGATCAAATGGCGATATTTGGTCGCCTCCTCCGACCTTGGCCTGCCAGTGTTCTATGTCCAGGAAGCAGGCGAGATCGGTAGTGACGTGCTTGGTGAGGGCATCAAAAGCCGTGACGCGTCCGTTTTTGAATCGTGCCGCCGCTGAGTCGAGGGCCTCTGATACTCGCTCCCAACCCACCACCGGAGGACCCCAGGGATTAGCAAGAGAGACATCCTTGCTGTGGGAGAAAATGGCCTTGACGGGTTCCGGGTGGCCTTTAGCAAACTGATTTACCGCTTGATGAAACTGCTCGATGACCTCGTCAAGCTGCATTGGTCCCACCTTCAGACTCATTGGGGTGTATAGGGTAAGCGAATCCTAGCGGCTCCATGCCCAGCCCGTCTGCGGCCTCCTGAATCTTCCAAACGGGCGGTGGCTGCCCTTGAGCCGGAGCTCCCCGCAGTTTCCGCATAGCGGTTTCCACATAGGGCAGGCCCGGCCTGTCACCGGCGGCGTTGTATCCCTAGCGTTGGGAGCATGTCACGCCGGGACGCTGGAGCAGCACGCCAGGGGGCCCGGCATGCCCCGGACCGGCTGCGGTCCACGCTGGGAGTCGGCCCGGGGCTTCTGCTGACCGACGGCGAAAAGGTCTTTGAGTACGACGGCGGTACTCACCTTTCCGGTGACGACGCCGCTTCGGGGGCTGCTGATGAGGCCGCTGCCGCTACAGGCAGGACAGGACCGGCGCTGAGATGGCGGGTGGGCCCGCGGGTCGCCCTGCTCATCGCCGCACTCGCGGTGCTGGGCGGCGCCTGGTTCTGGTCACAGGTTGCCGCCGGTCAGCCCGAAGTCATGCCACTGAGTGACATCTCTGCCCAGGGCGGCTTGAGCGCGGGGGAAGAAACCCAAGGCCAGGAGCCCCACGGGGCCGGGCCGCCTGAACTGCCCGCGGAAAGTCCACCGGCCGGCACGGTCATTATCCATGTGGCCGGGGCCATCGCTGTGCCGGGGATTGTTCAGTTGCCCGCTGGCAGCCGGGTTCACGAAGCAGTCGCCGCGGCAGGCGGAGGCACGCCCACAGCAGACCTGAACCGCCTCAACCTTGCTGCCGTGCTGGCGGACGGTCAGAAGCTCTACGTTCCCCAGGCCGGCGAAGAAATCCCCGCCGGTTCGTCCGGCCCACCCGGGGGACCGGGGGAGGAGACTGACGGCGGTGGGACCGCGTCCGTAGGAGGAAAGGTCAACCTCAACACAGCAGGCGTCGAAGAACTGGACGCCCTGCCGAAGGTTGGGCCCGTGCTGGCGCAGCGGATCGTGGACTGGCGCAAGGAACACGGCCCGTTCACATCGATCGAGGAGCTCGACGCCGTGGACGGCGTGGGTCCAAAGATGCTCGAGACACTCCTTCCCCTGGTAGGCGTCTGAGATGGCCAGGCGCAGCCCGTGGAGCCGCTTTGTTGACTCAGCCGTGCAGGGCCAGGGAGCTCCCGCAGCCCTCCCGGCACCCGTGGATGCGCCCGCCATGACTACGCCCGCCGGGGTTCAGGCCGCGGGGCTGAAGGTCCGCAGGCTGGGTGAACGCGTCGGGACGAAACTCCGGGGCCAGGAGCCATCGAGTGCACCAACGGACGCGCCGCGCCGGCGCACCGACGTCAGGCTGGCACTGCCCGCCCTCCTCGTCTGGAGTGCCGCCGTCGCCGGCGTCTGGCTTAGCCCTGTGGCGCTGGTGGGGCTCTGTTGCGGCTTGGTGCTAGTGGCCACGTGCCTGTTGATCCGGGCCTCGCGCGGCCGGGCGCTGGTGGCAGGCCGGCGGAGCTTTCTTATGACCACCGCGGTTGCCGTGCTGCTGGCCGCGACCGCCGCTGCCCATTCGGCCGTCTCCTCGTCGCAACGGCACGACGGGCCGCTTGCCGAAGCTGTAGCCGCCGGCAACTCTGTGGTGGCCATCCTGGAAGTCACCGGATCGCCGCGGGCCCTGACGGTCCCGGGAACTTCGGGGCCGCCCGAACGGTGGTCGGTAACGGGGCAGACGGAGCAGGTCACCGTCAGCAGCCGGGTCATCCGCACCCGTGCCCCGGTGGTGGTTATGGGCGGCAAGGGCTGGGGAGACCTGGTGCCCGGCCAGGTGGTCCGGACCGCCGGCAAGCTGAAGACACCGGACGCAGGCCAGCAGGAAACCGCTGTCCTGTCAGCCTCCCTGCCACCCCGTGCCGGCTCCGGGACCGGCAGCAGCGCCGGAGTCGATGATGCCTACGCCCCGGGCTGGCAGCTGGTCGCGAAGGACCTCCGCGTCCGGTATGTCTCTGCTGCGTCCTTCCTTGCCGCCGATCCGGCCGGTCTCCTCCCGGGCATGGTCACCGGAGATACCAGCGCCCTGGACGAAGGGCTCAATGCGGCGATGAAAACGGTGGGCATGACCCACCTGACCGCGGTCAGCGGTGCCAACTGCAGCCTGGTCCTGGGTGCACTGCTGATCGCTGCCCGCAGCCTCCGCCTGCCCCGGCTTCCCGCGGCAGGACTGGCGCTGACCGGCCTGGCAATGTTTGTGGTGCTCGTGGGCCCGGACGCCAGCGTCCTGCGCGCCGCGCTGATGGGTTCAATCGCCGTGGCATCGCTGGCAGGCGGCCGGACGGGCCGCGGACTCAGTTTCCTCTGCCTCGCAGTGATGGGCCTGCTCCTGATCGACCCCGGCCTCGGTACCAGCTTTGGGTTCCTCTTGTCGGTACTCGCGACCCTGGGCATCATCGTCCTGGGCCGACGGATGATTGACTGGACCCCCGCGGTGATTCCACGCTGGGCAGCCGCCGCCTGGGCCGTCCCGCTCTCCGCGCAGTTGCTGTGCGGCCCGGTGGTTGTGCTCCTGCAGCCCCAGTTTTCCACGTACTCGCTGCTTGCAAACCTGATGGCAGCCCCGCTGGTGGCACCGGTGACGTTGCTGGGAACGGCTGCCGTCCCGCTGGTGGTGACCGCACCGTGGCTGGCCACCGCCCTGATCGCCGTGGCCGGCACTTTCAGCGCAGGAGTGGCAGGAACCGCAAGGATCACGGCCGGATTGCCGGGGGCCGCGCTGCCCTGGCCCGAGGGCCCGTTCGGACTCCTGACCATGGTGCTGCTCTCCCTGCTGACCTTCGCCGGTGTGTGGCTGACCATCCGGCCGCGTCAGGTGTTGCCGTGGGTCCTGGCACTGCACGCCCGGACGGAATCGGTGTTGGACCTCCTGGAACGGCACCTGGGGGCCTCGTTGGCCCGGTGCTGGCCGGACCGGCGCGGGCCAGGCCAGCGTGGCCCCGGCTTGGTGGCGGCGGCCCACCGTGGCAGGCTTAGACACTGCACCAGAATTTCCGGGAGGAATCCACCATGGCCGCAGCCCAGACCACACGTACCAGGACTCCGGCGTCCAACACGGCCACCTGGCGGGACGTGACGCCTGCCGAAATCGTCCTGGTGGGCGGACCGGAGGAATACCTCGGCATCCGTGCCATGGACCATGTCCGCGCCCAGGTGCGCACGGCGTTCTAGAGGTGCGACCCAGTCAGCTATGAGCTTCCGATCAGCTGGATGCAAGGACTCAACCGACCCAAATCTGGCAATGTACTCAGCAGCGCGCTTTGAGTACGCAGTCTCGACCTCTGTGCCCGTCATGCAGCTACACAGTGTGGGCGGCATTACCGACGCTGTCACTACCGCTGGTTGGCTTAATTTTTGAGATTGGCCAGATATGGGGCATTGCCCCGGATCGACGGCTCGTAACGCTTCACTTCCTCGGTCTGAACATGGTCCGCGATGAGAATTAGCGCCGCTGCAGGGGCAGCGTCACGCTTCCCCTGAGCATGCAGCGTCAACAACTCAAAGACAGCGAGTGACACCGAGTTGGGAAACTCTCGGCGTGCATTGGAAAAGATCGCAAGCGAGGACGGTAAAAAGATTCCGAACTACCTGTACTCGGAGAACGAGCCCCTGTTGGGCTTCGCCGGTCTCTATGAGTTCTGGGCTGATCCGTCCCTGCCCGAGGATGACCCGGGCCGGTGGCTGCTCAGCTGCACAGTGCTGACCACCACCACGCAGGACGCCTTGGGACACGTCCACGACAGATCGCCAGTCATCATCCCGCGCGACCGCTTTGCTGAATGGCTGGACCCAGACCTGACCGACAAGGACGATGTCCAACACCTTCTGGACTCCTTGCCGGAACCGACCCTGACACCTCGGATCGTCAGCCCGCGGGTTAAAAGCGTGCGGAACAATGGGCCCGAGCTCATCGAACCCGTCGAGCCTGCCGCCAAATAAACTCATGTGGTACTCAATGGCACCATAACTAACCCGGCACCGAAACGAGGACACGCAGCGATGGGAAAGCAGGCCGAAGAAGTGAACCAGATGGAGGTCCCGGCACGGATGTCCTTTCCCAGGATGCTGTCCCTTGAGCAGGTCCAGGAGATCCTGAACCTCGGCATGCCTTCTATCTTTGCGCTCGTGAAAAGTGGTGAGTTGCGGGCACCGCAGTTCGGTGGACGCAACGTCTGGCGCGTGCGGGAAGATGATTTGGCTGCTTACATCGATGCCGCATATGCCAAGACCGCAGAGAGCATCGCATCAGGACAGCTCCCGGAAGGCGATAGTCCCATCGACAGTTAAAAGATCCAGTTTCCCACCCGACCTGCCCCAGCCCTCCCTACCTGGCGTGCAGCGCATCTGCATGTGTGCTCTGTACCGAAAGGCATCACTGTGACTCACGGTTATGCTGCACTTTTTGGGACGACATCCGGGACAGGCAGGTTACGGGGATGCCCCGGTCCAGATCGGGAGAGTGTCCCACTTAAGGGTGTTCCGGTTTGAAGGAAGTGGGACACCCAATCCACCCTGGGCTTGTCGTGTCACGGGGACGGTTCGACGACAGCCAGGCATGGCATTACATGGTCGGCATGTTGTAGTGGTCCGCGATCAGTTCCACTGTGCGTGCTTGTGCAGGGCGGGAGTGCCCTTGGACGACCAGCATTACTTCGTCGACACGCGTTTGGTCATGAAGCCCTTCCAGCCCGTTTGCCACTTCTGCTGCCGTTCCGTGAAGCGAACGGTCGGTGTATTCCTCAAGGACCTCCCTCTCGTGGACGTTGGCCTGAAAGGCTTCGACCTCTGCAGGAGGAAGGAGTGAAAAGGTTTTACGTTGGAACATTCTCAGCATTGCCATAGCCGACGTTGCGGACTGGCGCCGCGCCTCAACTGGATCTTCATCAGCAACCGCTCCTACGCTGACTAGGCTGTACGGCTCGTTCAGGAACTGGGACGGGCGGAAGTTCTCCCGGTAGATCCGCATGGCATTGAGGACATCGGCACTGCCGAACTGCAGCGCAAACGCGTACGGTCGACCGAGCCGTGCAGCCAGGTGCGCCGAGTAGACAGAGGATCCCAAAATCCAGATATCAGCGCTGGACTTGGCTTGCGGAACCCGGTTCTGCTCCGCCTGCCAAGGGCCCGGCACGGCAGGGACATCCCGGTAGGGATGATCTTGTGGGAAGTCGTTTCCAAGAAACCCGAACAGTTCCCTGATTTGCTCGGGAAAGTCATCGTTCGCCGCATGATGACGCCGTAGTGCCGACGCGGTAGCTCCGTCGGTGCCAGGGGCCCGGCCCAGGCCGAGATCGATCCGTCCCGGGGCCAGCGCGTTGAGCATGCCGATCTGTTCGGCGATCACCAGGGGAACATGGTTGGGCAGCATGATTCCGCCCGCGCCAAGCCTGATGTGTTCGGTCTCGCCGATAAGCCGGGCCACCATGAGCTGAGGTGACGGTATGGAGGCGCCGGGCATCGCATGATGCTCGGACATCCAGAACCGCTGGTACCCGCGTTGGTCGGCCAGCTGCGCAAGTGCAATGACGTCGTCGAAGACTTCCCGGGCCGAACAGCCGACCCCCGTGAGCGCATTGTCGAGCACCGACAGGACGAAAGGGGCGGTGCCGGAAGGACGTGAACGAATCATGAAACTGCCTCATCTATCACGGTATAAGGATGGCTTTGACGTGATAATCCACGTTAGTTCGCTATCACGTTAAATTGCAAATGATACCGTGAGTACATGACGAAGGTCCCACTTCCCACCGCTCCTGGAACCGCCGAGCACCTGTGCCTGGCACTGGCCAACAGCGTCGTTACGCTCCCGGGCGGGCAGCTGGCCGATGAACTCGACAATCCTGAAAGTGCCACTGCTTGGCTCATTAGGCATGACCTCGTGCCCGACGGCGCCGGACTGCTGGCGTACTGCCAGCTTCAGCTCACCGACCTGAGAAGGGATCTGCGTGCGGTGCTGACGTCACACACCGAGGGCCTCGCACCTGGTCTTGAGTCCCTGGAAGGGGTCAATCAGGCCCTGACCGCGGTGCCTACCGCCGCCCCGCTGCGATATGAGCCCGATGAAGGACTGCGCCGGGTTGCGAGCCATCCTTTGACACAACTCGTCGCCCACGCGATGGCGCAGATCGCGGAGGACGCGGCTGCGTTATTGACAGGACCCGACGCGCATCGCATCGCGCAATGCGCGGCCGAACCATGCGACCGGTTTATGGTCCGAACACATGCAAGGCGGCAATGGTGCTCCACTCGATGCGGTGCCAGGCAGCGGGCCAATCGCGCCTACGCGCGCAAACGGGACACGACTCCTGCACGCTGACTGTGGCGGTTATACCTAGTCTCAACGTTGCGGTTTGCTGGGCAGGGGTTGGGTGTGACGTGAATCAGCGTCCGGGCCCGGGGCTGAGCTGTGCGTCGAAGTGGCGTCTGTATTCGGTGGGCGTGGTGGAGAAGGCTTTTGCGAAGTTCTGTCGGAGGGTTACAGCGCTGCCAAAGCCGCAGTCGGCTGCTACCTGGTCTATGGACAGGTCCGTGGTTTCCAGCAGCCGCCGGGCAGCGTCGAGCCGTCGCGTGCGTATCCAGGAGGAAGGTGTTGTCCCTGTTGTTGCCCGGAAGGCGCGGATGAAGGTTCGGCGACTCATGTGCGCCTGGGTGGCTAGGCGTTCGATATTGAGAGGTTCACCCAGGCGGCCCAAAGCCCATTCGAGCAGGCGTGCCATCGGGTCGTCTGAGGAACGCGGCGGAAGGGGGTGTTCGATGTACTGCGCCTGTCCGCCCTCGCGGTGCGGGGCGATGACCAGACTGCGGGCGACCTGGTTCGCGGCCTCCGCCCCAAGTCGGCCCCGCACCAGATGCAGGCACGCATCCAGTCCGGAGGCCGTGCCGGCCGAGGTCAACACGTCACCATGATCGATGTACAGCACGGTTTGATCGAGGAAAACATCAGGGTGCCGTGCAGCGAGGGAATCGAACGCCTGCCAGTGGGTGACGGCAGCACGTCCGGTAAGCAGACCAGCATCGGCAACGGGGATAGCGCCAAGGCAGAGCCCCAGGATTGTCACGCCCCGCTGGTGTGCCTGCTGAAGGACCTTGCGCAGGGTTTCGCTGGGCACGCGGCCATCATCGAACCAGGAGGGCACCACCACGACATCGGCCTCTTCCGCTGCTGCAGGGCCCTGGACCTCTCCCAGCTCATAACCCTCAGCCGTTCGAACGTGGCCGGCCTGGTCGGAGAAAAGAACAGTGTTCCATTCAGCCAGGCCCTGGCGGGTGACCTCGTCGAAAACCATCTGCGGAACTGCGAGATGGAACATTGTCACGTCGTTGAAGGCGTATACCGCGATCCGCATAAGCCCTCTTTCGTGTTTTGGCCTGATTCAATCGTATATGGGCCTTTGTGCCACTGGTGGTCCTTGCCGGGAGCGCGAAAGATGGAAGGGTTGCCAGTAGGCGGCCAGCCACCATTACTTGGGAGATAGAACACCATGAGCACCCCCCGCCGCGCCCTTGTCCTTGTCGACGTCCAGCAGCAGTACTTCAGTGGACCTCTCGAGATCCAGTACCCGCCCCACCAGGAGTCCCTTCCGATGATCGTGCGGGCCATCGACGCTGCGGCCGTCGCAGGCATTCCTATTGCGGCCATACAACACAGCGCAGGTGAAGGGGCACCGGTCTTCGCCCCCGGGAAACCGGAATTTGACCTCCATCCCGACATTGAAGACCGCAGGACGGATGCCTGGAAGGGTGTCGTGAAGCAGTACGGCTCCGTCTACGCTGACACGGACCTTGCCGGTTGGCTTCGCCAGCATGACATCGACACCGTCACCCTCGCCGGCTACATGACCAACAACTGCATCCTGGCCTCGGCCGTTGAAGCGGAGTTCCTCGGCTTCAATACCGAAGTTCTCTCGGATGCCACCGGAGCCATCAACATCGCCAACGACGCAGGTTTCGCCGAGGCGAAAACAGTCCACACCACTCTGATGTCACTGCTGAACTCAAACTGGGCCGCTGTTGGCACCACTGATGCTTGGGCAGACGCCCTTGAAGCCCGGCAGGCTCTGGAAAAGAGTGATTTGGGCAGCTCGGCAATGGCCGGGACTGCCCGCCGGGCAGGGGCCTGAACGGCCCTCGCGGCTCGTCATTGGGGGAGCCGGGACCCGGCGAGGCCTTCGGCCGCCATGCTGGAACCTACTGACGGTATGGTGCGTTGCCCTGCTCCCGCTAAGGCTGGCAGCCACTGCCAGTCACATAAATCAACGACTTTACAAGGACATGTTGCATGAAGTGGATACTTCTGGCCTGCGCGATCATCAGCGAAGTGGCCGCGGCCCTGTCCCCGAAAGCGGCGCTGAATGATCCAGCCTGAAGCACTCAGGCGGGAAGGACGGGAAGTGACCCGTGGAGGGTGACAGTCCCGGATGTCGGCTTGTCGTCCTCCCCATAGGCGATGACGAAGACTCCGCTATCTGGGCTCAGTTCTAGTCGCGGCGCCCCGGTGGCTCCGAACCGATCAGCTGGACCCGTGCCGCAGCGGCAGCCGCCGGTGCCGCATTCGCTGAGCGGCGGCCGAGCTGCTGGAGTGAGACATAGACACTGCCGAAGATGAGCGTGGTAATAACCGCTGCCGCAAGCCACCCGATGACCCTTTTCATGCCTCTGGAGGAGGCCGAGTAGAGAGGCCGGCGGTGGCTGGGCGTAGGGCGAAGGTCTCAGTCCGCACTACCCCCAGCCGGCCCTGTTCACCACACTAAGGGGACGAGAACGGCAGGAACACGAGTAGCGGTTACCTGCTTCGACCGTGCAGGGCTACCCGCCGAGGCAGGCGAACGCGCCGCACTTTCAGTCTCCTCGTGGTTCTGGTCCCATGCCCCCGCTCTAGGCCGTTGGCACTCCTACTCTTACGGGGTTCTCTCAGCCCTTGCCGGCGCTCTGAGTGAGCGAGATGGGCAAGCAGACTCCCAGTAACTGCAATCCACAGAACCGCCGCGGCCAGGACAATAAGGATCAGGGTCAGGGGATGCATGTGGTCCTCCACGGGGGTACCTCGGTGTGGGACGGAACGCAACCGGCCCGGTTTTGGTCCCACATTCAGGAGGCCTGTTTGAATAATCGCAGGTTCGGCAGCCCTCCGGAAGTAGCCTCACACAAGGGCCATCCGGACTGGGGGCTAAAGTGTGGGGGGTGGAGATTACAGGCCGGTCATCGTCCGCAGCAATGATCCGGGCCATGCCCTCAAGAGGCGTCCTCCGCCTACTCCAGGACGTCCGCCATGTCGTCGAGGACCAGGTAGTCGCCGGCGGCCGGCTGGAAGCCGAAGCCTTCCCAGTAGCGCCGCAGGGCAGCCTTGGCGGCCTCATACTCTGGTGTGTCCTCGCCTGGGGCGCCGTCCGCGAGAACAGGTGCTGCCTGCAGAATGACCATGGCTGCTGAGCGGCCAATGGTGCACAGGATGGCCTTCAGGAACGAGTGGCCGAGATTGTTCCCGCGGAACTTCGGCGAGATCCAAAGAGAGGATAGGATCAGCAGGTCCCCGCCCAGTGCCATGTCCTCGATCAGGTCTGGACGTTTGAGGCTGAGCATCTCCCCGACGTTTGCCACCTCCTGGTTGACGGCATCCAGGGTGAGGAACAGGTCGATGATGCCCGCGTCAGGAACCAGGTACAGGTGGGCTTCCCCGACAGTGACTTCTGTGCCGTCCCCGCCGTCATCGTCCTCATCCCAGACGGTCCCGATAACCCTGGCGGTCCAAGACACCGGGTAGTCCTCCGGGTCGTGGTGCGCCCCGGGAACCCCGCGGAACCGGCAGCTGTAATCGAAGGTCAGGTACTCGGGAACCAGGTCGGCCATGGAACTCCTTCAGACGGGGTGTTTCTCGGGTTAGCCTACGTCCTGAGAAGCTCAGTGAGTCCGTCGGGAGAGGACGTCTTCCAACATATTTTTCCGGTTGAGCTAAAGTCCGGCGTTCGAATCCGCGGGAAGAAAGATGGTTGAGAGCGTGCGCAGCGGGCACTGGCCAATGAGCGACCCCTACCGCGACTCATTTCCAGGCAGGGCAGTAGGCAGATGACGTCGGGGCCACCCCCGTCAGTCGACCACGTCGATCAGCCGGCGCACTGCCGCCACATGGCCGCGCAGGGCCTGTCTGCCGAGATTGGTCAGTCCGACCCACGTCGTCCGCCGCCCCGCGTGGGTGCTCTTGCGACTGTAAGGTAGCCGGCATCCACCAACGCCGAGACGTGCTTGGACAGCACCGAGTCACTGACCTCGAGAATGGTCCGCCACGTCGCGAACTCCGCCTCCGACACCGCAGACAACATCGTGATTAGCTGGAGCCGCGTAGGGGCGTGGATCAACGGATCGAGTCCGTCAATCAGCCGAAGACCAGTAGCGCCGCGAAGCCCAGGCACGCGACCACGGCGAGGGCGCCGAGTAGCCGCGGGGAGGCGCCACTCGCGTGGGCGGCAGGATCGTGTCGGTACGCGTGCCGCCAGCGAGGGGCGCCGACCGCGCATGCGATTCCTCCGGCCACAGACGCCAGCGCGACGAGCCACCACAGCGATTCGAATGCGGCCCATATCCCGGCAGCAAGGGCGCCAAGGTAATGGAGCGAGGCGCTGGCCCCAGCCGCGAGGACGACCTGGGTAGCGAGACCGTCGACCCTGGCTCCGTTGATCCGGCGAAACCGGTGCAGCATGAGCGAAGCCACGCCCAGGAAGACCGCCAGCCCGGCCAGCACGAGAGCGAGCCCGGCGACTGTCTGCGCGGCGATCCCATAGGCTGCGGTGCAAAGCTGCACCGCGACCGCGATGGCGAACACCAAATAAAAGCCGGTCGGAAGTCGCAAGCCTGTGGTCAGTCGTTGGCGTGCCTGGTCCGCCCCGGCCAGAGCTGTGCGCGGATCATCCAAGGACCGGCTCATCCTGCTGAGAAAGCCGTGGCCAGCTGTGCAAGGAGCTAAGGGATGCTCACGTCTCAGGTTCGTAGCCGATGAGCCAGTGGAGTCCGTGACGGTCAATGACCGAAGATGAGGCTGCTCGCCACCCCGCATGGTCGGTTGATGGACGTCAGTCCCGGAGGCGCTTGACGCGCCAACGAAGAGAGCGAGTATCCGGCCAGGCAGCTGCTGTGGAAGCTGGAAGCCATTCTCGGGCGTCAGGCGAGAGATGGTCCTTCCGGGTGTTGAACGGCGATGTCCCTTAAGCCCTCAACCGCTTTGCCGACAACACGGGGGCGTCAATGATGTATCGGTGCCGGCCGGCCAGGGCCCCTATTAAGCCAGTCCGACAGCAGCGCCGCCGTTGACCGGGTGCAACGGCGTGAGTACTGTGAGTCCACTATCCATCCGCGCTGTGGAGGCAGCAATGGGCGGCAATTCCAAGAGCAGCACTGACTACGAATTCCTGACCGTCTGGCGCGGCGCGGGGACCCCGCATGAAGTCATGGATATTTTGGGCGCCGCGGCCAGGAAGCTCTCGCCCTTGAATTACGACGACGGCGCCCTGGTGCGGACCTCTCCAAGATCTCCGCAACCCAAGGAGTACAACGCATGCCTGACGAAAAGAAGGGCGAGGTCCGCTGGTTGCCGCAGCCGGAGGAGCGAGATTATCCGGGCGCGGCGGACTATCTGTCTTTACTTGAATCTGACGACGTCGTTGCCACCATTGTAGCGTCGCTCATGGTCGCCCCCATCCAGCATCGGAAGGCCAAGGACATTCTCCGGGCCGGGGGGCTGGTGCTGCTGCCCGAGGACAACGCCCACGTAGCATCGGACCTGAAGAAGATCAAGGAAGGCAAGAAACTCTCGCCCATCCTGATGGTCAGAGGTGACTTGGCACGGGGGATTCCCGCGCAGGTGGCCGATGGCTACCACCGGGTGTGCGCAAGCTACTACACGGACGAAAACACCGACATTCCACTCAAACTGGCTGACGCGCCCCGCTAACCACCGCAAACGAACCGCAACGCCGGTAGAAGGAGGGACGTGTCGTTCTTTCAGCTTTCGCTGATCGGCGCGGTCGCGCTCCTCGGTCCGCTGCTGGCGCTATCCCAGAAATGGCACCTTCCCGTGGTGCTGGGGCAGTTGCTGGCTGGTATCGCCATCGGGCGCACGGGTCTGGGACTGGTGGACTCCTCGGATCCCACGTTCACCTTTGTGGCCGACGTCGGGTTCGCCCTCATCATGTTCGTCGCCGGGACTCATGTCCCCGTGCGGGACCAAGCCATCCGCCCTGCACTGGGTGGTGGCGCCCTGCGTGCCGGCATCGCCGCAGTGCTCGCGGCCGCCGTCGGAATCGTCATTGCCTTTGCCTTTGGCACCGGACATGCTCCCCTTTACATCGTTCTGCTCGCTTCCTCTTCGGCAGCCTTGGTCCTGCCGATCGTCGATTCGCTGCGGCTGACGGGACCAAAGGTCCTGACGACGACGGCGCAAGTGGCGGTAGCGGACATCGCCTGCATTGTGGCGCTTCCGCTTGCTGTCGACCCACCCAATGCGCCGAGGGCAGCCGTCGGGGCAGCCGTCGTCGCAGCGTGCGCTGCGGTTTTGTTCTTTGTCCTTCGCTGGCTGGAGCGCAGCGGCACGCGCGGACGGATGCATGACGTGTCCGAGGACCGGAAGTTCGCCCTGGAGCTGCGGATCCAACTTGCCTTGCTCTTCGCGCTCTCCGGGCTTGCCGTCGCGGGCCACGTGTCCATCATGCTGGCCGGGTTCTCCTTCGGCCTGGTGGTCGCAGCGGTGGGAGAACCCCGGCGACTGGCTCATCAACTCTTCGCCGTCAGCGATGGCTTTCTAGGGCCGGTGTTCTTCGTCTGGCTGGGCGCATCCCTTGACCTGCGCACCCTCGCGGGAAGCCCCAGAATGATTCTCCTCGGGATTTGCCTAGGATTTGGAACGCTGCTGGTCCATGGAAGCCTGCGGCTCCTCGGCCAGCCTCTGCCGCTCGCGGTGCTTGCAGCGTCCCAGCTGGGAGTGCCGGTTGCCGCCGCCACTATTGGCTCCCAATTGCATTTGCTGGAACCGGGAGAAGCCGCGGCCATGATCCTCGGGGCCCTCATCAGTATCGGGGCGAGCACCATCGCGGGCTCACGGGCCGCCCGCATGTTTACCCAGCCCGCCCCGGCGCCGGCGGGCAAGCCATCCGAAGGCGGCCCGACCGTGGCTGCGTAGCGCACCTAAGGCACAGGGCGACTTCGCCGCCCGGTTCCTGGGCGCAGCGCGGGACAGACTGATTAGCTTGGAGTCATCAGGTACTTCTGCAGGACCGAGCGCAGAGCTCTTGCGGGGGAGGACACCCGTCCAAATACATGTCCCGAGGGTTCTTCTCTTCTCAAAACTCGATTCGGACTCCGAGCTCGACCTCACAGTTTCGAGAACTATTTGTGAGAACTAGCCCTTCAGGTTCGGGCTTGTCGTCAAAAGGGTGGTTAGCCGCAGAGTGTCATCCCATTGTGGCAGCTCGGCGCAAGCACTCTGATCTTCCCGGAATCGTCTGTTGATGAGTAGGGTCCGAGGTCCTTGCCTGCCCTCATCTCGAAACCAAAGCTTGACTAAGCCCAGTGAAGTTAACCTTCCCATTTGGGCTCCAGGTCGCATTGTTCCCGACTTCTAGAGGCCGCTGCCGAAACTTAGCCTGGATGACGCAGTATCCGTCCCACCGCCCGCTCGCCGGAACTGGATCGGGATAGTTGGCAAGACCCTCGAAGATCGCTTCCCTCCCACCATCCTTGCCGTCCCCGAATGGCCGGACGCCCGGTCCGAAAACGGCGATAGCAAGAGCGCGAGTCAAGTGCTCAAACTCTCGGGTGCTCATTCGGTGAAGTTGGTAATCAGCCACGCGCGTCTCCTAGAAGGTGCTTGTTCCTCTCTTCGCGGCGCCAGGTTCACCACTGGGTGGCCCTGCTGTTCGTTGCCTCGCTCGGCGTGCAGATGCTGCGCGTGTTCTTAACGGGTGCCCGATGCACGCCACTTGAGGAAGCTGAGCAGGTCCGATGATCGGGACTTGGGCTTGGCCGAGCGCTGCGAGATCGGCTGCGGGATCCATCACTCGCCCCTGAGGCGGCGGAGGGCGTCCACCCGGTTGTTGCTCCCGAGCTTGGTGTAGGCGTGCTCGATGTGCTTCGCGACGGTCCGGGGACTGCACCCGAGCAGGCGTCCGATCCCGGTCGCCTTGAGGCCCTGCCCGAGCAAGCGCATGACCTGCTGTTCGCGCGCGGTCAGGGAATAGGCCTCTGCGTTCGCTGTCTCCGCTACCCTGTGTGCGTTGCCCCCCGCGTATGCAGAATCGAGCAGTTGCAGCATCGGCTGGATCTGCTGGGCGAGCGAGGCGTCGTTGTCGCTGAAGTCATGGTTCCAGCGGTTCATGGTCCAGCAGTGGAAGTAGTCGACGCGGCACCCGGCCGTGAAAAGCACGAGCTGCCGATTCACGCCTACGATGGAGAGTGCTTCTTGGAAGGCGCGGGTTCTGTACAGCTCGAGGTCAGAGACCAGGTCGCTCAGGCGGCGGGGACGCCAGTCTCCGCCCACGCCGTCGGTTTGGACGCTGGCGGCGAACGGATGCTCGTCGTACATATCGAGCATCATCTTTTGCACATTGGCGCCGGAGTAGTGAGGGTAGGCCACTACCTCCGCCGTGCCTGCTCGGGCGTCCAGGGAACTCCAGGCTGCGTGGTCTGACGGGAAGAGCTTCAGAAGGAATTGGCTGGCGGCGTCCAGATAGGCGTCACGGTCCCCGAGGTGGTTCAGTTGCGCTGCGAAGTCGGCTGCAGGGTCCATGGCTCCCCTTTGGGGCGGGCGGGCTGCGGAAAGGTTAGGGCCGGCTGACCCCCACCTATTTGTACAAGAAGATTAGGACTGGCCGCCTATACGTACAAGTGCGTATTTACTGATTCTCGAACAGAGCGGGACGATGTAGCTGAAATCAATCGAGCCGCTGCCGCCAAATCAGGGAAAGGAGAGTGGTCCGTGATTCCCGGCTCACCCTTGCAAGGCCGTCCTGTAACCAGCGCGCGCCTGGTCCGGCAATGACCGGAATTCCTCCAGTTCCCGGTCCCTTCCACTGAATCGCAGCGGCACCATCGGCCGGCCCATGGGAAGAGTATGGCACCAGGATGCGGACGAGGTCACGGTGCTGGGCTCTTGTAGTCATTTAAGTACCAGCAAGGATACTGCTGCTGCCCTAGCCGACAGAGTCTGAACGCACCGATACATCCCTATCCAAAGAACCAGGTGAACAACATGATGAATCGAACCAAGCGTCTGATCCTCACAGCCGCCGCAGCTGTCGGCCTGGCAACGTTCACTGCAGCACCAGCCTTGGCCGGGTATGTCCTGAGCAATCATTGTGAACCTGAACTTGAGCCTTAGATCCATCCATTCTGAAACGAGGTGAACATCATGAAGCGAACCAAGCGCCTGATCCTCGCAGCTGCGGCTGCCGTAGGTTTGGCAGTCGCAGCAGCGTCCCCGGCCATGGCAGGAATTGCCCTGACCAATCATTCCGAGCCCGTTGTAGGCTGACATGCCTTTCGGCAGGATGAGGGCCAGGCGATTGCACCGTCTGGCCCTCAATTCCCTGGCTTCGGGCGACATGCAGCGAGCCGGGCTCTTGGCCGAACAGGCCCTGCGGCGGCTCCCAACTAATGACCCAACCCTTGGACACGTGATCGAAAGGGTCACAATGATCCTCACCCTCGCCTCAGTTGCCGACGCGTCACGACACCTCAGAGAAGCCGCTGATTGGCTGACCGAAGCTGCCACACTCCTCGAAGACTTTCCGAATTCCGCGATACGGGATACCTGGCTGGCAGAGGTTCTCACACGACTCGGGGATAGCTTGCGCCAGGCCGGACACCATGGAGAGGCCCTGGAAGCTCTGCGTCATGCCTGCGCTCTCGCCGAGCAGAACGGTACCGAGCCGCTACGCACCGCAGGGGCCCACAACGCATTGGGGATACTTGCGAAAACCACGGGAGACTACCCACGAGCGGTCCATCATTACGCCCAGGCACGACTACTGATTGAGACCACGCTGGGTACGGATGCACCTGAATTGGCGAGTTTGCATCACAACCTCGCCGGCCTGTTGCACATCCAGGGCCTGTACCTCAAAGCGGAACCTGAGATCCGTACCGCACTGGAGCTTCGCCGAGGTGGCCGGCTTCCCGACAGGGCCGGAATCGCGGCCGACCTGTCAGTTCTTGGCGCAGTCCTGGCCGGCCAGGGCCGGTTTGAGGAAGCCAAACAGTCTCTGGAAACGGCCCTTGGAATGTGGGAGTCCCTTTACGGCCCGCAGCACTACGAGGTAGCAGTCCAGCTCCATAACCTGGCAAGCATCCATCAGGAGGCCGGTGACTTAGACGCCGCCAATGTCTACTTCGTCCGGGCCCTGGATATTAAGGAGCGTACGCTCGGCGGAAGCCACGTCGAGATAGGTGAGGTGCTTTGTAACTTCGCCTCACTGCGGTGCGAGCAAGGCTTCACGGCGGAAGGCCTAATGCTCTACGCCAAGGCCTTGGCCATTTTTGAGGCCTGTTTTGGCCCCGATCACCCGAAGACGCAGATGTGCGCGGGGAGGCGAAGTCGTGCCGCAATGGCTATTTCCAAGTGAAACTACAATCTAAAGGACTTTGTTGAAAATGAGAATCAAGCGAGCGAGAGCTCCTAATGATTGGGCGAGTGTCGTGAATTCCTCGCCTGGGCAGAAGTGAAACTGGACTTCAGGAGCGCGGGAAGATCATCAGCGATAGGTGCTTACGCAATCGTATTGACAAAACCTAGCGGTCGGGCCAATCTCAGAAGCACTAGATTCATGCCGTTGCTGGCGTGAATTCTCAAATGCCTGAATATACATCGGATCATCTCACGGTTGGCGCTGGGACGCCCGCGACTTGGCCGAACAAAAGTAGGACGCCATGTCTGTGCGCTCTCCAAATCGCTATATACCGCATCGCCTTGGCGCGGAATCCGTCAGGCGCTGGGCGTCAATGAACATGGACATCATGCTGAATCTCGCGTTGCAGGTTCATTGTGAGGCAGACCACCTCATCGAATTTCTCGTCGGTTCGCCCGAGTTCGGGAAATTCCGGCGAACCGACGGTTCCTTGGGGGCCGATAGTCTCGTCCCGCCGGGAGAACATAGTGCCGGTTGCATCGAAATTAGAGGAATTCACACAAGGAAGAGGAAGGCGAAAGCCAAGGACGGGAGCAGCAGACCCTTCTTCCGGTCGCAGCTCGAACTCTGCGGCGAAGCCCGGAGCAATCGAAAGGAAAAGAATCATGAAAAAGCCATCGCCGCGGGAATCTGAGGTCATGCCCGCTGCATCAGGGGCAAATCTAAACACTGTTCGAGGGATTGCTATTTCTGCAGGGACCGGAGGGCTTCTGCTGGTCGCCTATGCAATCCTTATGAACGTGAAACCGCGGGGCTGTATCGCCGATGAGTGTGTCGGTCAAAGTTACCGCGCAGCGGGGCCATTGGAGTCAGCCCTGGCCCTAGCGGCCATCGGGCTGATGATTGCGACGGCGTTGGGTCTCTACCAGATGCACCGCTTCGAGGGCCGGGGAGCGCGAATAGTGCGGATAGCCTCCCTCATCGCTGCAGCCTCAATGTTGGTTGGGATTCTAGGGCTCGTGATCAACAACGTCTTCTTCAATTCAGGGCTGGTGTACTTCCTAGTTGCTTTCCCCGGCATTCTCTTGGCCATGTTGGCCTTCGCGGTCACTGGCGCAGGACTGATGAGGTCCCGGGTTATGCCTCCGTGGGCAGGAGCAATGTTGATCCTGACATCTCTACTGCTGCTCGTCCACAACGATCAGAACGAGCTGATTCTCCTCGTCATTCCCTTCGGAGTGACCTGGATGGTCCTGGGCGGCTTGCTGTGGTCGACGACCGCATCCTCCAGCAGCAGATGGCACGCCCGTATTCAGCATGTGTGAGGGCCCATTACGGGAAGCCTCAACGCGAGCCGGCACCAAGTTCCGGCCCTTGCCATCAACCACTGAACTCAATTGAAAGGAAGAGTCATGGAACAGCCAACGGCGCATGGACGAGGAAATACGCCGGACGCATCCGGGGCAGCAAATCCAGGCACTGTTCGCGGAATTGCTATTTGCGCAGGTCTGGGCGGACTTTTTCTGGTCGCCTACTCAATCATCATGGCACTGAAACCTGCCGGCGTGGTCAGTTACCTCGAAGCCGGACCACCCCTGATGTTTGCGGCCCTGGGCCTGATAATTGCCACGGCAGTTGGTCTCTTCCGGATGCACCGTTTTGAAGGCAGGGGAGCGAGAGTCGTGCGGATAGCAACCCTGATCGCCGCAGCCTCGTGGCTGATTGCGGTTTTGGGAGTTGTGGTCACGGCGGTTTTCTTCCAAGGAGACTCATCGCTGGTCTACGTCCTGGCCGTTTTCCCCGGGCTTCTCGTGGGCATGCCGTCCTTCGCAGTCGCGGGCGCAGGACTGATGTGGTCCCGGGTGCTGCCTGCCTGGTCAGGTGCGCTGGTGGTCCTGACATCACTGTTGCTGTTTGGCTTCAACGCTGAGGACGATCGCATTCTCTTTGTCATTCCCTTCGGGCTGACGTGGATGGTCCTGGGCGGCCTCCTGTTGTCTGCGGCGCGTCATCACCCAACACAAGACGGCACGCCCGTACGTACTCAGCATGCATAACACGCGTTGTTGAATTACGAAGGACTGACTGTCATCCCCTGAACCAAATTTTTCCGACCCTAATCATCTGGAGAATTGAAAGGACTTGTCATGAAAATCAACAAGGTTATCGGACTGGCGGTACCCGCAGCGGCAGCCTCAGCGCTACTGCTCCTCGGAACAGCGGTGCCGTCACAAGCCGACCACACCCACGTCAAAGTCGTGGGCAGCGGTGAATGCATCGTTCTCGCCGAAGGCTCGGGCGAGTCCCATGTGGACCTCCCCACCGCAGTATTCGCGGGCAATCCCAACGTAGACATCGTTGAGGCCGACGGGCTGACACATCCGCTGCACCTTCTTGTGCACCGGGGAGTGCCCGGAGACAACCTGTCGCTGTACGTGCTCGGCAGCCCGGCAGCCTTGGCGGCATGCCCTGGCGAGTTCGTCAACCGGTAGGAGCGACAGGGCAGAAACCTGAGTTTGAATCCGAGGCCGGCCCCGCACGGGCCGACCCGGGATCCTATCTTCTGATCACCCCGGCCTCAAAGGACGTCCAATGACTGAAGTCATCGTCGTGGCATCCGCGCTGCTTTTCCTTGCCGGGACGTGGCTTATCGTCATCTGGGGCGACAAGACCATTCAGCCGCCGGTCAATGACGGGGCATACCCGAACCGCCGCGCGGCCCGGTCTGCTGCAGTTCGCCGATACTTCTGGTGGGCCAATGTTGGCTGCTTTGCGGCTTTGATCTCCGGGCTGCTCATGGCATGGCCCGGTGGCCGTTTAGTGATACGTATTCTGGCGGAAACTTCCCCGGACTCGGCGCAAGGCCGCATTACGGACGCTCAAGCCACTGTCGGACTTGTAACCCCTGACGGGACCTTGGCGTTACTGCTATTCGCCGGCATGCCGACCGGATTCGTGGCAGCGCTGATTTACCTGGTCATCTACCGCTGGCTCCCCTCGGGAAGACTGTCCGGGCCGCTGGCAGGACTCCTGGGGCTCATCGTGTTCGGTACCGGTGTTGAACCCTTCAGAACCGACAACGTCGACTTCACTCTTATTCGCCCTGGCTGGCTGTCGGTACTGCTGTTCACCGTCCTTGCGGTGCTGCAGGGGGCAATCGTGGCAGCCGCGGCGGGCTGGTACAGCCAACGGCTTCCCCTGCCCTCGCGCCGGGCCGTCCCGGCATACTTGCCACTACTCACCGCTGTTCTGACGACTGTGGTTTTTCCGCCCGCTGCGGTCCTCATCCTGGTCGGTGTGCTCCTAGTCATGGCGTGGCCGGGGGTGGCGACTGGCCGACATCACGGGTGGGTTTCTCGCACGTACGTTTGGCCCGGGAGAGCGCTCCTTGGGCTGGCTGTGCTCCTGGCCCTGCCGGCGTTCATCACTTCGGTAGTTTCATCGTGTCTGTTTAAGCGTGAGTCGCATGGCAATATCCGGTCCGCGGCGTCAGAGGACCCCTCGAGGATGACACTTTTTAGCTGTACACCCCCACGATCCAACGCCACGCTCTCCCGGGCTGCCTGAACGGAACCTTCAATGAAAGCTTCAACTGGAAACCTCGCTAACAAGATGCTTGGCCACGGCCCTGGCGTCCTCTGGGCGATGTTTGTCGGAGGCGTGCTGTGGGTCGTCCTCGGATACTTCCGGTTCCTGACTCCCTTGGGGTTGGACGTCACATTCCGGGACGACCTTGGGTACTCCCAGATCCTCAGAACTGAATTGTTCCTGCTGTACAACCTGCCGGGTGTTCTGGCGCTTCTGTTGACCGCCTGGGCCGCCCTTTCGTACCTGACCACCCTTCGCACCGCACGCACCGGGCTGAAGCGCGCGGCGCAGGTATTTGCGCTGCTGGCGTCTCTTTTGGGCCTCGTCGCAGCTGCGGGTCAGATAATTCAAGTCGATCCCCTGACAACGGGCGGTCTCCGCCTTGGTGCACCAATCCTTGGCTTGGCCCTGTTCCTGGCCGGACTGAGCGTGGGAAGAGACAGCAATAGGCAAGAAGGACATCAGCGATTACTAGTGCTCGAACTGATACTGCTGGGCGTCATCGGGATGGCCACACTTCCTGTGGGGACGATAATTTACGCCTTGGCGCTGCTGCCCCACGTATTTGGGACCGGCCTATCCGCCCTGTTCGGTGCAGGCTGGATCATTCTTGGCTTCAGTCTCCGCAACGAGACGGTCAAGGATGCGGGAGCCGCCTACGCCTGAATGTCGTTGAATCGCGATCAGGAGTCAGTCCCGCATCGTTCAACGACTTCAATGTTGTGTTCACCGAAGACTCGGCGTCAACGCAGGCGTTGCCTCAAGATCCGAGATGCTTCCTTGTGGGCTGGCGGCCTGCGGAAACTTTCCAACGCCAGGTCAGTAGCAGCGACAGTGGCAAGAAGCCGACGAGTGCGTGGTACAGGAGATGCCATCGGCCTGGAAGATCCCAGCCTTCCGGCGCGTGCTCGCAGAATCCTGGAGCTTCAGCTCCCCACAGATTTGCCGGTACGCAGGGGCTGAGTAGGTGAGGTAGTGCCTCGCCTCCTATGAAAACGACAAGGGGGCCGGCAGCTGCCAGGGCGCCAAGTATCAGGCCGCGCCGATTCCGCGTCCGTGGAGTGGCCAAGGTAAGCAGCAAGGCAAGGGCGCCGAGGAGTGCCGCGGTGGCAAGAAGTGCCATTGGAATCACTACGGGCATGTCTTCAAGGGTTAGGGGTCCGTCAGCGCCGCCAAAACATGGTGGACTCGGGCAGGGGTTTGGCGCAGGAACTTCGCGTTCGGGGGCTGGGCTCCAGATCACGGCCGAAATGATGCCGCCCATGACCGCCATGACAGCAGGCAGCAAGACGATGATGATTGTCCAACGTGCCAAGCGTTCTATGCGCATGCATTAGATTAGTTCCCGATTGCAAACTAGCGGTAGCACGCGGAGTTTCCAGTCGACGTGAATCGTCAGTGACTGCACTGAAAATCGGTTACGCGCGCGTTTCCACCAACCGCCAGGACCTCACCGCACAACGGGAAGGCCTCACTGCCCTCGGTGTCGCCCTTGAAAACGTCCATGTTGACCAGGGACTTACCGGCACCAACAGGACCCGGCCGGGACTCCGCGAAGCGATGGCCGCTGTGCGTTCCGGTGACACTCTTGTCGTCACCAAACTCGACCGCCTGGCGCGATCTCTTCCAGACGCCCGTGATATCGCTGACGAGCTGACACGGAAGGGCGTCGCTCTGAGCCTTGGCGGATCGATCTACGATCCCGACGATCCCGTCGGCCGGCTGCTGTTCAACGTCCTCGGCATGGTCGCAGAGTTCGAGGCCGATCTGATTCGAATGAGAAGCCGCGAAGGCATGGCAGTCGCCAAAGCCAAAGGCAAACTACGCGGAAAACAACCCAAACTCACGGCCGCCAAACGCCGCCACCTGCTCGCCGTCCACGCTGCCGGCACGCACACCCAGACCGAACTGGCAGAACTCTTCGACGTCTCTCGCGCAACCGTCTACCGAGAACTCCAACGCCCACAACCAGTCCAACTCTGACCGAAGGCGACGGCGGCCGCCCCTGCTGCGCGACCGCCGTCGAACCCTAAATGACGGAAGCCTGTCGAGCGCAACCGACAGACGATCGATCGAACGCCAGGGCCTCATCGGCGTTTCATTTCGGAAAGCAGACGTACCATTGGGCATGGCTCGTTTCGGGATGAAGATGGCATGCACGTTCCTGGCACTTCTTGGACTATTGGTCACAGGAATGGCTCCGCTGGCAGCGGCTCCGCCACCCCGAAATACGGACCTGGTGGGCAACGACGTTTCCTGGCCCCAGTGCGGTAAGACCCTTCCCAGCGGGCAAGCATTCGCGATCGTGGGCGTGACCGGCGGACTGGCCAACAACACCAACCCTTGCCTCTCTGAGCAACTCGCTTGGGCCGTTCGCTCTACCGGGGGAACTGCGCAGCCCAAGGTTGCTCTATACGTGAACACTGCCAACCCAGGACATGCGGGCTCTTGGTGGCCGTCGTCCAACATCTACCCCAACGTGGAGGTTGCCAATCCCTATGGGACATGCGAAGGCGAAGTCGACCTCGCCTGCTCATACATGTACGGCTACGCGAAGGCTTATGACGACGCTACTATCCGAGGCGTGGCGAGCCCCGGCAAGTATTTCTGGTGGCTGGATGTGGAGACGGGCAATAGCTGGCAGACCGGTACCGACCTGAACCGGGCGGACCTTGAAGGGATGGTCGCCTACTTCAAGAGCATCACTGCCGGAGTTGCGGGCGCCGGTGTCGGGATCTACTCGACGGGCTATCAGTGGGGAACCATCGCCGGGACCGTGCCATCCAGTAGCCCCCTCACGGGGCTGCCAAGCTGGCTTGCAGGTGCCAAGACCCTGCGGGGAGCGAAGTCGAATTGTTCTTTGCCCGGTCTGACGCCCGGCAGCCCGGTATCAGTGACGCAGTATGTGTCGGCCGGACTCGATTACGACTACTCCTGCCCGTAGGCAGCGCCCCTTCATCCCAAACACCCCAACGCATTGGTCACTACCGCCAATGTGGGCCGCACCCTCGACCCCGACGACTTCACCGACGCCCAAGCCATAGCCGCCGTCGAACGCATAACCGCAGGGTGCCTACCGCCATCAGGCCAAGACTTCAACCTCATTGGAAGCAGACCCGAGGGCAGTGCGAGCACGTCGGCCGAAGAGCGGTGCTTGTTCATGTTGTCCAAGCCGTGGATCAGGGCAAGGGTCCGGAGGGCTCGCGGACGGCAAGAGACTATAGCGAAAACTGCGACGGTGTCTTACGGCGTTGATCAGCCGATCCTGCCTACGGTTCGTCGCCTCAATCTGCATAGGTGAAACTCACCCCTGCACTGAACTATGTCTGGAGCCAACTGCAGCCTGGTCCTGGGTGCACTGCTGATCGCTGCCCGCAGTCTTCGCCTGCCCCGGCTTCCCGCGGCAGGACTGGCGCTGACCGGCCTGGCAATGTTTGTGGTGCTTGTGGGCCCGGATGCCAGCGTCCTGCGCGCCGCGCTGATGGGTTCAATCGCAGTGGCATCGCTGGCAGGGGGCCGGATGGGCCGCGGACTCAGTTTCCTCTGCCTCGCGGTGATGGGCCTGCTCCTGATCGACCCCGGCCTCGGTACCAGCTTTGGGTTCCTCTTGTCGGCACTCGCGACCCTGGGCATCATCGTCCTGGGCCGACGGATGATTGACTGGACCCCGGCAGTGATTCCACGCTGGGCAGCCGCCGCCTGGGCCGTCCCGCTCTCCGCGCAGTTGCTGTGCGGCCCGGTGGTTGTGCTCCTGCAGCCCCAGTTTTCCACGTACTCGCTGCTTGCAAACCTGATGGCAGCCCCGCTGGTAGCACCGGTGACATTGCTGGGAACGGCTGCCGTCCCGCTGGTGGTTGCCGCGCCGTGGCTGGCCACCGTCCTGATCGCCGTGGCAGGCACTTTCAGCGCCGGAGTGGCAGGAACCGCACGGATCACGGCAGGATTGCCGGGGGCTGCGCTGCCCTGGCCCGAGGGCCCGTTCGGACTCCTGACCATGGTGCTGCTCTCCCTGCTGACCTTCGCCGGTGTGTGGCTGACCATCCGGCCGCGTCAGGTGTTGCCGCGGGTCCTGGCACTGCACGCCCGGACGGAATCGGTGTTGGACCTCCTGGAACGGCACCTGGGGGCCACGTTGGTGTGGTCCGGCCCGGGCCAACGCGGCCTGAACCAACGCGGTCCGGGTCAACGTGGCCCCGGCTTGGTGGCGGCGGCCCACCGTGGCAGGCTTAGACACTGCACCAGAATTTCCGGGAGGAATCCACCATGGCCGCAGCCCAGACCACACGACCCAGGACTCCGGTGTCCAACACGGCCACCTGGCGGGACGTGACGCCTGCCGAAATCGTCCTGGTGGGCGGACCGGAGGAATACCTCGGCATCCGTGCCATGGACCATGTCCGCGCCCAGGTGCGGACGGCGTTTCCCGATGTGGAAGTCAGCCGCCTCATGGCCGGAACGTACGAAGCCGGGACCCTCGCCATGCAAGTCAGCCCCTCACTCTTCGGTGAGCGCAAACTGATCGAAGTCGAAGGCGTTGAAGGCATGAACGATGCCTTCCTGGCCGACGCACTGACCTATCTGGCCCGCCCGGAGCCGGATGCGGTGCTCGTCCTGCGCCACGCCGGGGGAGTCCGCGGCAAGAAGCTCCTCGATGCCGTCAAGGCCGGCGGTTGGCCGGTAGTTGACTGCCAGCCCCTGAAGAAGGATGCGGATAAGGCCACTTTCGTGGCAACGGAATTCAGGGCCGCCGGACGCAAGATCAGCTCGGACGCAGTGCAGACGCTGGTTAATGCCGTCGGCGCCAACCTTTCGGAGCTCGCGGCGGCGTGCAGCCAGCTGATCGCGGATGCCACGGGAGCAGTGACCCCGGAGTTGGTGGACCGCTACTACGGTGGCCGGATTGAGGCCACGGCATTCAAAGTCGCGGACGCTGCCATGGCCGGAAACGGTCCAGTGGCGCTGTCCACCCTTCGCCACGCGCTGGCCACCGGGGCTGACCCGGTTCCGCTGGTTGCGGCGCTGGCAGCCAAGCTGCGGACGGTGGCCAAAGTTGCCGGCGCCCAGGGATCCCCGGCGCAGATCGCCCGGGAACTGGGCATGCAGCCCTGGCTCGTGGAGCAGGCCCAGCGCGATGTGCGCCGCTGGACCCCGGAGGGCCTGGTCCGCTCCATCCAGGCCACCGCCGAGGCCGATGCCCAGGTCAAAGGCCTTTCGCGTGATCCCGTCTATGCCGTTGAACATGCGGTGACCGTCATCGCAACCTCTGTGCGCGGGCACTGACGTCAGCTGATCGCGGCTGCGGTAGGTGGCTCTGGCGCAGAGACGCTGGCGGCTTAAAGATGTGTGGCCGGCACCCATCGGATGCCGGCCACAATCATCAGTTCAGGTGAACTGGAAACCTTACAGCGCGTTGACCTTCTTGGAGATGGCCGACTTGCGGTTTGCTGCGTTGTTCTTGTGCAGAACACCCTTGCTGACAGCCTTGTCCAGCTTGCGGCCGGCAACAAGCAGGGCAGCGGCAGCTGCATCCTTGTCGGTGGACTCAACGGCGGTGTTGACGGCGCGGATGGCCGTCTTCAGCTCAGACTTGACTGCGTTGTTGCGCAGGCGAGCCTTCTCGTTGGTAAGGATGCGCTTCTTCTGGGACTTGATATTAGCCACGTGTGAACTCTCTTTTTAATGCGGAAATGGTCTAGAGGGCTTTCAGATTGGCCATTGACTGAGCGGCGTGGGGATACCTATGGCGGCCAACCATCAGTGGCCGTCGACCTGCACGGACACACAGCTATACAGAATAGCAGACCCCCCGGAAGCTGGCCATTTGGCGGGCTATTTCCAGCCGTGTCGGCGCCGTATGCCTGCAGCCACCAGATCGAAGCGTTTCCGGTCCAGAACTGCACCTTCGCGCCGGATGGCGTCCGGGCTGATCTGCAGGATCCGTCCAAGGTTCGCCTCGCTGGGCCGCTGCTGGCGGTCCCAACTGCCAGTTCCGATGTCCACGTAGTCTCCGGATCCGTTGCCGGCATGGTCATGGTCCCTGCTGGTGAGCATTACCCCCAGCAGGTACTGTCCGCTCTTGCCCACCAGTAGAACCGGACGGTCTTTGCCCCGGGTGTGGTCCTCCTCATACGGCACCCAGGTCCACACAATCTCGCCGGGGTCGGGACTGCCTTCGGGCTGCGGGGCGTACCGGATGGACGCCGCGCCGGCAAAGTCGCCAGGATAGACGCCGTGCGGGGCCGGCTTCACCGGCGCCGCCTGGCGGGCCGGTGCAGGCGTGTGCGGTCCGGCAGATCGGGTTGCCCCGGTACGGAACTTCTGCAGGACCCTGACGGACGTCCGGACAGCGTTGGCCAAGGAGCGGAGGTTGATAGGCATGGGCCAAGACTATCGCCGGGCCACCGTGCCGGGTTTGACCTGAATGCAATACGATGCGTCCGGACGTGGGAGACTGGAGGTTCCTAATGTGCGGTCCAGCCGCAGGGTGCCTTCGGTGCGTCCTGGCGGGGGTCGCACGAATGTCAACAGTAAGGACCCTGCGTGTCTCCCATGGCCCGCACCGCCCCGGTGCCCGCCGCGACTGATCCGGCCATCATTCGGAATTTCTGCATCATCGCGCACATTGACCACGGTAAATCCACCCTGGCTGACCGCATGCTGCAGTTCACCGGGGTGGTTAAGTCCCGCGATATGAAGGCCCAGTACCTGGATCGCATGGACATTGAGCGCGAACGCGGTATCACCATTAAGTCCCAGGCGGTCCGCATGCCCTGGGAACTCGACGGGACCAGCTACGCGCTGAACATGATCGACACCCCCGGCCACGTGGACTTCACCTACGAAGTGTCCCGTTCGCTGGCCGCCTGCGAAGGCGCAGTGTTGCTCGTTGACGCGGCGCAGGGCATTGAGGCCCAGACCCTTGCGAACCTGTACCTGGCGATGGAAAACAACCTCACCATCATCCCGGTACTGAACAAGATCGACCTCCCGGCAGCCCAGCCTGAGAAGTACGCGGCCGAACTGGCCAGCCTGATCGGCGGCGACCCCGACGACGTGCTCCGCGTCTCCGGCAAGACCGGCATAGGCGTCGAGGTCCTGCTGGACAAGATCGTCCGCGATCTGCCGGCCCCCGTGGGGGACCCGAACGCCCCCGCGCGCGCCATGATCTTCGACTCGGTCTACGACACGTACCGCGGTGTGGTTACCTACGTCCGTGTGGTTGACGGCATGCTCCACCCGCGTGAACGCATCCAGATGATGTCCACCCGGGCCACCCACGAACTCCTCGAGATCGGGGTGAGCTCCCCGGAGCCCACCCCCTCCAAGGGTCTCGGCGTTGGCGAAGTGGGCTACCTCATCACCGGTGTGAAGGACGTCCGCCTGTCCAAGGTCGGCGACACCGTCACCAACCTCGCCAAGCCTGCCACGGCCTCCCTTCCCGGCTATGCCGATGCCAAGCCGATGGTCTTCTCCGGCCTGTACCCGCTGGACGGCACGGACTACCCGGTGCTCCGCGATGCGCTGGAGAAGCTCATGCTCAACGACGCCGCACTGGTGTACGAGCCCGAAACGTCGGCCGCGCTCGGCTTCGGCTTCCGCGTCGGCTTCCTCGGCCTGCTCCACCTGGAAATCACCAGGGAGCGGCTCGAACGCGAATACAATCTCGACCTGATCTCCACCGCCCCCAATGTGGAGTATGAAGTGACGCTGGAGGACAAGAAGGTGGTCCATGTGACCAACCCCAGCGAATACCCTTCCGGCAAGATCGCAGAGGTCCGCGAGCCGATGGTGGCTGCCACCATCCTGGCGCCGAATGAGTTCGTGGGCGCCATCATGGAGCTCTGCCAGAGCCGCCGCGGTGTTATAGGCGGCATGGACTACCTGTCCGAGGACAGGGTCGAAATCCGCTACCGGCTGCCACTCGCTGAGATCGTGTTCGATTTCTTTGACATCCTCAAATCCAAGACCCGGGGCTACGGCTCGCTGGACTGGAAAGCCGACGGCGAGCAGGTGGCCGACCTGGTCAAGGTGGATATCATGCTCCAGGGCGAACAGGTGGATGCCTTCTCCGCCATCACGCACCGCGAGAAGGCCTATGCCTACGGTGTAATGATGACCGGCAAACTGCGCGAGCTCATTCCCCGCCAGCAGTTCGAAGTGCCCATCCAGGCTGCCATCGGCTCCAGGATCATCGCCCGGGAAAGCATCCGCGCCATCCGCAAGGATGTTCTCGCCAAGTGCTACGGCGGCGACATTTCCCGGAAGCGCAAACTGCTGGAGAAGCAGAAGGAAGGCAAAAAGCGCATGAAGATGGTGGGCCGCGTTGAGGTCCCCCAGGAAGCCTTCATCGCTGCGCTGACCACCGACGAGTCCAAGGACAAGGCCAAGAAGTAGTGATGACTGTGGCCGGCAACACCGGACGCCCCCGCAATGCCTAGCATTCTTCCGCTCGGCGACCCCGCGCCGTCGGACGGTCTGCTGCCCGCCCAGGCAGTGGCCGGTGCGGCGGACCGGGCCTTCGGGCTGTACGTGCACATCCCGTTCTGCGCTGTTCGTTGCGGATACTGCGACTTCAACACCTACACGGCCACCGAGCTGGGCGGCGGAGCGTCACAGGACGCCTACGCCACCACGGCCGTGTCCGAAGTCGACTTTGCCGCCACAGTCCTGCGGAACTCGGGTCTCCCGGACCGGCCGCTGAGCACAGTCTTCTTCGGCGGCGGCACTCCCACGCTGCTCCCGGCGGAAGACCTCGCGCGGATCCTGACGGCCGCCGTCGGGCACTGGGGCCTGGAACCCGGCGCCGAAGTGACCACCGAAGCAAACCCGGACTCGGTCACCCCGGCATCCCTTCAGGTCCTGGCCGATGCCGGCTTCACCCGGGTTTCCTTTGGTATGCAGTCTGCCGTTCCCCATGTCCTGAAGGTCCTGGATCGCACGCACACGCCCAGCCGCGTGCCGCAGGTGGTGCAGTGGGCGCGCGATGCCGGACTGGCCGTGAGCCTGGACCTGATCTACGGGACACCGGGGGAGTCCCTGGAGGACTGGCGGTTCTCCCTGGAGACGGCCCTCTCCTACCAGCCTGACCACATCAGTGCCTACGCGCTGATCGTGGAAGACGGCACCAAGCTGGCAGCCCAGATCCGCCGTGGTGAAGTCCCGGGAATCGACGACGACGACCACGCCGACAAATACGAACTCGCCGACCAGCTGATCGGCGCTGCAGGCCTCAGCTGGTACGAGGTCAGCAACTGGTCCCGGACGCCGGAGCAGGCATGCCGGCACAACCTCGCGTACTGGCGCGGGGACGACTGGTGGGGCATCGGGCCTGGTGCACATTCACACGTGGGCGGGGTGCGGTGGTGGAACGTCAAGCACCCCACGGCCTACGCCGGACGGCTCGCTCAGGGCCTGTCACCGGCGGCCGGGCGGGAAACGCTCGACGCCGAAACCCGCGACGTGGAGCGCGTGATGCTTGAGGCCCGGCTCGTGTCGGGACTGGCCACGTCAACGCTGGGCGACCACGGCCGTCACGCCGTGGCCGGGCTCATTGCCGACGGCCTGGTGGAGCCGCCGGCTGCGTTCCACGGCACGCTGGTATTGACCCTGAAGGGCCGCCTGCTGGCCGACGCCGTGGTCCGCAGGATCCTGCCGGACTGAACCGCGGGTGCTGGGCCCACGCCCGCAGGGTTCCCTGGCCGAGCTTGCGAGGTTAGGGCGCGGGTGGGGACTACTTGATCCAGCGCAGATTGTACTGGTAACGGTGGGGCTGGCCCTTGTTGACATGGATGCCTGCGGCCACGGAGAAGCAGGTCAGGGCAATCCAGATCAGGGTGGCGATGACGGCGAAGACATTTCCCACCACCGGAATGAACACCAGGAGATTGGCCACCAGCGCCGCAATGGTGGGCGGCAGGCTGAAGTTCAGCGCTTCCTTGGATTCCTGGGCGGTAAACGGCCCGCGCTCACGGAAAATCAGGTAGATCAGCAGTGACGGAACACAGCCGAGGATCCCGCCGAAGTGTGCCAGTGTGGCCCACTGGCGGTCTTCGCTGGCCGTCAGGGGCAGCGCATTAGCCGGAACGCCCTGGTACTCGGAACGGCCCTGGCCGCCGTGGTCGTCCCGGTGCTCGCGTGCGTTTTGTGCCACGGTTTTCTTCCTTCGAAAGTGCAATGGTGCTGGGTTGGAGAATGCCGGACTGAAGCAACTGCAGCCTCCGCAGTACCAAGAATACTGGTTCAGCCACCAAATGCTGCCGCCAGGAGCCGGATCCGGTGTCAGGGCACCGTCAGGAAGTCGATGACTTCCTCCACTCTCCCGAGCAGCGATGCTTCCAGGTCCGCGTAGCTGCGGACAGCGCCTAGCAGCTTTTGCCAGCCAAGCCCGATGTCTTCCTTGGTGGAGTGCGGCCAGCCGAACGCCGCCAGGATTCCGGTCTTCCAGTCCTGCCCGCGGGGCACCACCGGCCATTCTTCGATGCCCAGCACAGCGGGCCGGATGGCCTGCCACACGTCAACGTAAGGGTGCCCGACTATCAGGACATTCCCCACCGCGCCGGGGGAGGCCATCACGGCAGCCGCGATGCGCCACTCCTTCGAGTCCGGCACCAGGTGGTCCACCAGGACCCCCAGCCGCCGCCCCGGACCGGGACCAAATGCGGCCACCGCCCCCGCCAGGTCATCAATGCCATGCAAAGGCTCGACGACGATGCCCTCTACGCGGAGATCGTCACCCCAGACTTTTTCCACGAGTTCGGCGTCGTGTTTTCCCTCCACCCAGATCCTGCTGGCTTTGGCCACCTGGGCACGCTGGCCGGCCACGCGGACTGAGCCGGACGCCGTTCGGCCGGCGACGACGGGGGCGGCCTGCCTGGGAGCCGGGGGAAGGAGCCGGATGGGCTGCCCCTCCAGGAGGAACCCGAAGCCCAGCCGGAAGGACCGGGACTTGCCGCGCCGGTCTTCGAGGGCCACTACATGCATGCCACCGGACTTCTCCACCCGGGTCACCGCTCCCACCCAGCCTGACTGGGCGTCTTCGAGAACCATGCCACGTTCCACGGGGACCTCAGGGAGTTCGCTTCTCACGGGCGCGGTGATCTCCTGCGGACCCCAGTTCTGGTACTGCATGGATTGATTCCGCCTTGCCGCTAGATCCTGGCCCGGAATTTCGCCCGGAGCGGTACCAATGCTAACAACGGGGTGACTCATATTAGACTGTTAGCACTTAGGCATGTCGAGTGCTAACCCTGCAGTGACCACGGATGGAGGTGGAGTATGAGCGAGCCGCGCAAACTCGAAGTACTGCGCGCCATCGTGGAGGACTATGTGCACTCCCGCGAGCCAGTAGGTTCAAAAGCGCTCGTGGAACGCCACCACCTCGGCGTGTCCAGTGCCACCATCCGCAACGACATGGCGGCCCTGGAAGACGACGGCCTGATCACGGCCCCGCACACCAGCGCCGGACGGATCCCCACAGACAAAGGCTATCGGCTGTTTGTGGACCAGATTTCAGCGGTAAAGCCGCTTTCCCACGCGGAACGGCGTGCAATCCAGTCGCTGCTGGAGGGCGCAGACGATCTGGACGACGTCCTGGACAGGACCGTCAGGATGCTGTCGCAGCTGACCAACCAGGTCGCGGTAGTGCAGTATCCGCATCTGAGCCGCGCCACCATCCGCCACATCGAATTCGTCCTGCTCGCGCCCCGGCAGGTCCTGGTGGTCCTCATCGCCACCACCGGCAAGGTCGAACAGCGCGTGATCGACGTCGGCCAGGACCTCGGCGACGACGCCATCGCCGCGTTGCGGACACACTTCCTCGGATCACTCGCGGGCATCTCGCTGAGCCGGCTGACCCCCTCGCTGCCGGGAGTCGTTTCGTCGGTCAGCCCGGGCCAGCGCGCGGCGGCCCAGGCCTTGGCCCACGGGCTGGAAACGCTCGCCCACAGCAGCCGCGAGGAACGCATGGTCATGGCCGGAACGGCGAACCTCGCCCGCTCCAATGTGGATTTTCCGCTCAGTATCGGACCGGTCTTGGAAGCGCTCGAGGAGCAGGTTGTCCTGCTGCGCCTCCTGAGCGACATGGCGCAGGATCCGAGGGGCGTGGCAGTCAGCATCGGGCGTGAAAACCCGTACGACGGACTCGCGGAAGCCTCCGTGGTGGCCACGGGCTACGGACCAGACAGCACTGCCAAGATCGGTGTGCTCGGCCCCACCCGGATGGACTATCCCACCACGATGGCCGCCGTCAGGGCAGTAGCCCGTTACCTTTCAAGAATTCTGGGTCCGTAACAGCACCGCGGTCCAGGCACGAAGAGCAGTGCCGGCAGCCCGGCTGCCGGCAGTACAACAAGGAAGAGATACGAACTTTGAGCAGCCACTACGACGTCCTCGGAATCTCGCCGGAAGCCACCGGGGAAGAGATCAAGAAGGCCTACCGCAAGCTGGCCCGCACTCTTCACCCGGACGTAAACCCCGGGGACGATGCATCGGACCGCTTCAAGGCCGTGACCCATGCCTACGAGGTACTTTCGGACCCGCAGAAGCGCCGGATCTATGACACCACCGGCAACGAGAACGGCACCGACAACGGGTTCGGCGGCGGCGGATACTCCGGCCAGGGCTTCGCGTTCCAGGACATCTTCGACACGTTCTTCGGGGCAGGCGGCACCTCCGGCCCCGCTTCCCGGGTCCGCCGCGGCCAGGACGCGCTGATCAGTGTACGGATCGAACTCCGCGATGCTGTGTTCGGCGTCAACCGGAAACTCGAAGTGGACACAGCTGTCACCTGCCCCACCTGCAACGGGTCATGCTGCCGCGAAGGCAGCCACCCTGTGCGCTGCGATATCTGCGGTGGCAGCGGCCAGGTCCAGCGCGCGGTTCGCTCCATCCTGGGCCAGGTCATGACGGCGGCCCCGTGTGGCAGTTGCGAAGGCTTCGGGACGGTCATCAAGGACCCCTGCAACGAATGCAGCGGCCAAGGCCGCATCCGCAGCCGGCGTTCGCTCACCATCAAGGTGCCGGCCGGTGTTGCCACGGGCACCCGGATCCAGCTCTCCGGGCAGGGCGAAGCAGGCCCGGCCGGCGGACCGTCCGGGGACCTGTACGTGGAACTCCGCGTCAACAACGACGCCACGTACGCACGCGACGGTGACGACCTGCACGCAACGCTGCACATCCCGATGACTGCCGCCGCCCTGGGCACCGAGCTGTCACTGGAAACCTTTGACGGGCTGCAGGAAATCGACGTCAAGGCAGGGACGCAGTCAGGGGAGATCATCACGCTCCGTGGACTCGGCGTGACGCACCTGCGCGGTTACGGCCGCGGGGACCTGATGGTCCATCTGCAGGTGGAGACGCCGGCCAAGCTGGATGCCGCGCAGGAGGATCTCCTGCGGCAGTTGGCGAAGCTGCGGGGCGAGCAGTTCACGGAAGGCAAACTGGCTGCCAGCGGCGGCGTCTTTGCCAAGCTGCGGGACCGGTTCGGTAACCTGTAGCGGTGAGCAATCCCGTTTTCTTCAGCGGTGCCGGGTCGCTGGACGATCTGGTGCCCGGTGCCCGTTTTGTCCTTCAAGGGCCGGAGGCACGCCACGCCGTGACTGTAAAACGGCTATCTCCCGGAGAGGCAGTGGACATTGCCGACGGCGCCGGAAGGCGGCTGACGGGAACTGTTGTCTCGGCGTCGCCCGCGGAGCTCACCGTGGAATGCTCCGCCCTCGTTGTGGAGGGCCGGCCTGACATCCGGCTCGTGCTGGTGCAGGCCCTGGCCAAGGGGGACCGTGATGAACTGGCCGTGGAAACGGCAACCGAACTCGGGATTGATGCCGTAGTTCCCTGGCAGTCCGAGCGATCAATTGTCCGCTGGAAGGGTGAGCGCGCGGCCAAGGCCCACGCAAAATGGCAGTCCGTGGTCACTGCCGCCGCCAAGCAGGCACGCCGCGCCTGGATCCCCGAGGTGCGCGCCACCGTCGATACGCCAGGCCTTGCGGCGGCCGTGGCGGCAGCGGATCTGGCCGTAATCCTGCACGAAGACGCGGTCCGGCCGCTCCGGTCTGTCCTGGAATCATGGCAGGGCACCCAAGCTGACGCCGGACCCCTGGAAATTCTGCTCATCGTTGGTCCGGAGGGCGGAATCAGTCCCCGCGAAGTCACCCGGCTTTGCGACGCCGGCGCCGTGACGGCGCTCTTGGGACACCACGTCCTGAGGTCATCCACAGCCGGACCGGCAGCGGTTGTTCTGGCGAGTGATGTACTGGGACGCTGGACAGCACCGGTATCCTGAGGCCGACTGCTACGCGGGCTGTTACCGGACGTTGAAGTTCCGCGTGTCCACATTCAGCTCCTGGCTGGTGCCGGCCGCATCCACTTGCGAAACGCGGAGCTCGTAATTCCCCGAGGACAGGCTAAGGGCAAGCGTAAAGACTCCGGACTGGGCGGCTTCGGCAGCTGCAGTGGTCTCCCCGGTCAGGTAGGGTGTCTTGTTCCCGTTCGCTTCGGCCCGCAGGATCTGCCAGCGGAGCTTACCGCCCGGAACGGTGCTGCGGCCGGTGATCTTGACGCTTCCGCCGGCCAGGTCAGTCCCTTCCTGCGGATCAATGATCCACACGGGCGCCACCATTCCGGCAGCTCGGGACATGGGGTCGCCAAGCTGGACGTGGTCGAAGGCAACGTAATCGGTGTGGCTATCCACCAGGATCCTGACCTGGATCTGCTGGCCGGAATCGATCAGGCCGGAACTCGCGGCCGCTGCCGTAGCGGTAAAGACCAGCTGCTGAATGGCGCGGCCGGCCATGTCGGCGTCGACATTGCTGTTAAAGGCATCCTCCGAGACGTCGACGGTAATGACGTTCTTGCCGGAGATGGACGAGGCGAGTTTCTCGGGATCCTGCCAGGGCGTGAAGAAATCCGGGTCCAGCGGCTTCTCGGACATCATGGCCCGCAGGGCGCGGGTCACTGGATTCTCCTGCTCCGGCACGTCCCGGAACTCCCGGTATAGGAACACATTGCTGTTGCTTCGGCCAATCCAGTAGACCGGTGCCTTATTCGAGGACTGTGTAGTTTCCAGGGGCGCGCTGGTGGAAGGTGCCCCGGGGGAGCCGGTGGCGGCAGCGCTGGAGTTTGCCGTCAGGTTGGGCTCAGGGCTGGGGTCCGCGATACAACCGGTGAGGAGGAGGAATGCTGGCAGCAGGCTCAGGAGACGTTGCGGACGCAAACGTGGCGCGACGCGCCTGGCACTGAGGGGGGTCGCTGTTTCCGGCACTCGTGGCCTGTCCTTTCCGGCTGTGAAATGGCGAGGCCTGGGCCCCCGTGAGCCGGTCCCCGGACGGCTGTGATTTCCAGCATCGCATAGCCAGCTCCGCCAAAGGACCGAATCCGGGCTGCCGGCCCAACTGCAACGGGAACGATATGAGCCCGATATGAAGTTGATACCTAATGACGCCAACCGTCCCGCAGTAAGCCGGTGACGGGCACCCTCTCCGGAGACCGCCTGACGCTGCCGGGAGGTGCCTCCTGGCGTAAGATGGAAGGACTCCGCTGGCTCCTGCATGCTCGGCAACAGCCCCCACGCAGCAGCCGGCGCACTTAATTTTCGAACTGGAGGGGACCACGGGCCTGCGGGCCAGCACCATGACTGAATCAGCGAACGGAAAGCGCCGGCTCAATACTGACCGCGCCGCCGGAGAATTCCCCCATTCACTTGCCGGTGTCCGGACGGAGGTGGTTCTCTTTGACAACTCCGATCAGATGGTCCAATCGCTCGGCAGCCATGACGAGGCCCTGCGTTACATCGAAGAGCAGTTCCCGTCCGTCAACTTCCACGTCCGCGGAAACGAACTGTCCATCAGCGGCCCTGCCAACGAAGTTCCCCGCATCATGCGGCTGCTGCATGAAGTGCGAGGCCTCGTGGCCCGTGGCACAGTCATCAGCCCCGCGGTATTGCGCCAGCTCGTCGCGTTGCTCCGCAGCCAGTCATTGCAGAACCCTGTGGACGTCCTCACCCATGACATCCTCTCCAGCCGCGGGAAGACCATCCGGCCCAAGACGCTGAACCAGAAGAACTACGTGGACGCGATTGATGCGAACACGGTGATCTTCGGGATTGGCCCTGCAGGCACGGGTAAGACGTACCTCGCGATGGCCAAGGCCGTCCAGGCGCTGCAGCAGAAAGAAGTCAGCCGTATTATCCTGACCCGGCCCGCAGTCGAGGCCGGCGAGCGGCTCGGGTTCCTGCCGGGCACCCTGAGCGACAAGATCGATCCCTATCTGCGCCCGCTGTACGACGCGCTGCACGACATGATGGACCCCGAGTCCATCCCGCGCCTGATGGCCGCCGGGACCATCGAAGTGGCGCCGCTGGCTTACATGCGTGGACGCACGCTCAACGACGCCTTCATCATCCTGGACGAAGCGCAGAACACCACACCTGAACAGATGAAGATGTTCCTCACGCGTTTGGGTTTCGGGTCCAAAATGGTGGTCACAGGAGACGTCACCCAGGTGGACCTGCCCTTCGGCACCCGCTCGGGGCTGCGGATCGTGGAGGAGATCCTGCAGGGGATCGAGGACGTAAACTTCACGCTCCTGGACGACACTGACGTGGTCCGCCACCGGCTTGTGGGCGACATCGTGCGTGCCTACAGTCTCTGGGATGATGTCCAGCGGAACAAAGTAAAACACTCGGTAAGCCGGGAAAAGCGGGGGGAAAGCGCGTGAGCATTGAAGTAAACAACGAATCCGGCATCCAGGTTGATGAATCGGAGCTCGTGGCGCTATCCCGGTACGTTTTTGAGCAGCTGTACATCCACCCGCAGGCTGAACTCTCTATTCTCCTGGTGGATGAACCCGCCATGGAAAAGCTCCACATCGAGCTTATGGACGAGCCGGGATCCACCGACGTGCTCTCGGTCCCCATGGACGAGCTGACCCCCGGCACGCCGGACCGGCCCACTCCCCAAGGGATGCTGGGTGACATCGCCGTCTGCCCCCAGGTGGCGCAGGTGCAGGCCGTCAACGCCGGGCACTCCCTGCAGGATGAGATGCTGCTGCTGACCACGCATGGGATCCTCCACCTGCTCGGCTATGACCACGCAGAGCCAGAGGAAAAGGAAGAAATGTTCGGCCTCCAGCGCCAGCTGCTTTCCGGCTTCACCGGCAAAGAAGCACCTGCCGAGACCACGCAGTGACGCCCCTGCTCCTTGTCGGCATGGCCCTGGCGTTCCTCGGTACCGCAGCACTCTTGACCGCAGCCGAGGCCGCGTTCACGTTCCTTTCCCGGCATGACGCCGAAGACGCCCTGCTGAAAAGCCGCGGAAACGCCATGAAGCGCATCCTGGCCCAGCCGGTGGCGCACATCCGGGCCTTGCGGTTCTGGCGGGTCTGGTTCGAGATGGCCTCAGCCGTAGCGGTGGCCGTCCTGCTCCACAGCCTGCTGGACAACGTCTGGCTGGCCGGGCTGGCCGCCACTGGGATCATGGCCCTGCTCGGCTTCGTCATCGTCGGCGTTTCCCCGCGGCAGCTCGGCAGGCTCCATTCGGCCGCCGTCGTCCGCTCCACAGCACCGCTGATCAGGTACCTGACGTGGGTCCTCGGACCCATCCCGGGGTGGCTCGTGGCGCTGGGCAGTGCCGCCGCTCCCGGCGCTCCGGCGGGTGATGACGCGTTCTTCAGCGAACAGGAATTCCGCGAACTTGTGGACCGCGCATCCGAATCGGACATGATCGAAGACACCGAAGCTGAAATGATCCAATCAGTCTTTGACTTCGGCGACACCCTGGTGCGCGCCGTGATGGTGCCCCGGACGGATATCCTCAGCATCGACGCCGGCTCCAGCCTTAGGCGGGCCATGTCAATGTTCCTGCGGTCGGGCTATTCACGGATCCCGGTGATCCGCGACAACACGGACCAGATCCTCGGAATCGTGTACCTCAAGGACGTTGCGGCGACACTCCATGAGCTCGGACCCGACGACGAACAGCCCCCGGTCGAAGCCCTGGCCCGCGAGGTCCGGTACGTCCCGGAGTCCAAGCCGGTGAGCGATCTGCTGCGGGAACTGCAGAAGGAGTCAACACACGTTGCCATCGTGATCGACGAATACGGCGGCACGGCCGGCCTTGTCACCCTGGAGGACCTCATCGAGGAAATTGTCGGCGAAATCGTGGACGAGTATGACACCGAAAGCGCCGAGGCCGTGGCCCTGGGCGGCGGTTCCTACCGGGTGAGCGCCCGGATGAGCATCGACGACCTCGGAGAACTGTTCGACATAGAGCTCGACGACGACGAGGTTGACACTGTGGGCGGGCTGCTGGCCAAGGCCCTGGGCCGCGTTCCCATTGTGGGCAGCCGCGTGGAGGTGGGCGGCATCTCGCTGCTCGCCGAACGGCTCGAGGGCCGCCGCAACCGCGTCAGCCACATCATTGCCTCAGCAGTACCAAAAGCAGACACTGACCTTGAAGACCTCCTCGACGAGGCGAAAGCAACCCAGCAGGGAGTTCCACGTGAGCAAGAAAAGTAATCGTCCGGCCAACCCGGATTCGGCCGCCAAAGACTTCGGCGGCTACAGGGCAGGCTTTGCGGTCCTCGTGGGGCGGCCTAACGCGGGAAAATCAACCCTGACGAACGCACTGGTGGGCCAGAAGGTGGCGATCACCTCCGCCAAGCCGCAGACCACGCGCCACACCATCCGGGGGATCGTGCACCGCGATGACGCCCAGCTGATCCTGGTGGATACCCCGGGCCTGCACCGCCCCCGCACGCTGCTGGGAAAGCGGCTGAACGAACTCGTCGCCGACACCCTCGCCGAGGTCGACGCGATCGGCTTCTGCCTGCCCGCCAACGAGAAAATCGGCCCGGGCGACAAGTACATCGCCGCCCAGCTCGCCGCCATCGGCAACAAGCCGGTCATCGCGATCGTCACCAAGGCGGACACAGTGGACCGGCAGGCGCTCACCGAGCAGTTGCTCGCCGTCGCAGCACTGGGCCGGGATGTCATCGGCGAGGACGGCTGGAAGGACATCGTCCCGGTCTCCGCCACCGACGGCTTCCAAGTGGACACCCTCGCAGACGTCCTGATCAGCCACATGCCGGCGTCGCCGCCCCTTTATCCGGACGGTCACCTGACGGACGAACCCGAAGCCGTGATGATCGCCGAGCTCATCCGGGAAGCTGCCCTCGAAGGCGTCCGCGACGAACTGCCCCACTCCCTGGCCGTCGTCGTCGATGAGATTGTTCCGCGTGAGGGCCGGCCCGAAGACAGGCCCTTCCTCGACGTCCGGGTTAATCTCTATGTGGAACGTTCGTCCCAGAAGGCCATCATCATCGGCAAGGGCGGTGCACGTCTCCGCGAAGTCGGCACCAATGCACGCAAGGGGATCGAGGCGCTGCTCGGTGCCCGCATCTACCTTGACCTGCATGTGAAGGTGGCCAAGGACTGGCAGCGCGACCCGAAGCAGTTGGTCAAGCTCGGCTTCTGACGCTGCCTTTTTGCTTTACCCGGCCGGTCGTCGGGAAGTTCCCAGACTGGGCAACTAAAATAGGCCGGATTCAATTTTTTCGAGGAAGGTACATCACACATGGGGCGAGGCCGCGACAATCGCGAGTACGGAGCTGACGCGTCAGCCGGGACCGGTCCGGTGTCCCGCCACGCTGATGCTACCGCCGTCGGCGTTGCCCGGCATCTCGGATCCCGGAGCCGGATGCCGGCCTGGCTGAAGGTGACCACTGCGGTGGTCACCATCCTGGTGGTCGGCGGTCTTGGCTTCGCAGGCTACTGGTATTTGCGGTTTCAGTCGAACATCACTACGGCACCGCTGAACGCCGGTGGTGCGGCGAACTCATCGGACGACAAATCGGAGCGGATGCAGATCCTGATCCTCGGCTCGGATACCAGGGACGGCGCAAACGCGGAGTACGGCGCTGTGGACGACTCGACAGGTTACGGCAAGTCCGACGTCATGATGCTGATGGACGTATCGGCCGACAACAAGCGCGTCAGCGTCATCAGCTTCCCCCGGGACCTGCTGGTCGATATTCCGGAGTGCACCGACCAGAAGACCAAACGGACGTTTCCTGCCCGCAGCGGTGTCATGATCAACGAGGCCATGAATGAAGCCGGCATCGGCTGCGCCGTGGACACGGTCAACAAACTGACTGGACTGGAGATCGATCACTTCATGATGGCGGACTTCACCGCCGTGAAGGAACTCTCCAACACGGTGGGCGGCGTTGACGTGTGTATCAGTGACGCGGTCTATGATCCTGACTCCCGGCTGCGCCTGCCGAAGGGTACGTCCGCCGTCAAGGGCGAAATGGCCCTTGCCTTCCTGCGGACCCGTCATGCCTTTGCCGACGGCGGCGACCTGGGCCGGATCAGGGCACAGCAGGGATTCCTGTCCTCCCTCACGCGCAAGATCAAGGACGACGGCACACTGTCTGACCCCTCTAAAATGCTGACCATTGCCGATGTTGTGACCAAGAACCTCACGGTGGATGAGGGGCTGGCTTCCGTGCCGTCGCTCCTGAGTATCGGTAGCCGGCTTAGGGACATCGATATCAGCAAGGTGGCGTTTGTGGCCGTGCCCACCACGCCGGCAGTCACGGACATCAACCGCCTGCAGATTGCCGAGCCCGCAGGGTCTCAGCTCTTTGCGGCCCTCCGCGAGGACGTGGACCTCACGGATCCAACGGCGCCCACCACGCCGTCCCCGGCGCCGACGGAAACGACAGCCACCCCAACAGAAACAGCCCCGGCGGTGCCGCCGTATGACAAGGCGCTGCAACCAGTCACCGTGGCCAACGGCAGCGGCGTCCCGGGACGCGCCCAGGAAATCGTGCAGGCGTTAATCACCGGCGGCTTCACCCAATCCGGGCCGTTTGAAGCCACGGCGGTGGCGCAGAGCGTCGTCTACTATGGTACGGAATTCGCCGACGTCGCAGCTGACGTGGCTGCGCTGCTGGGGATCCCGGCCGCGCAGGTCCAGCTGGCACCTCGCGTCGCCGGAGTCCAGGTCTACCTTGGAACTGACTTCACCACCGGGGCAACCTACGGAGCCGGTGCTGGTGGCGCCCTGCCCGAGGACATCGTCAACCAGACAGCCGGCGATACCGTGTGCCAGCAGGCCAACCCGGTGCTGATCGTCCAGGACTGACGGCCGCACCACAGAAGACAGCACCACAGTCGACACACAAGAGACGGGGCCAGACGGCCCCGTCTCTTGTGTGTCCTGGAGGGTGATTACCAGATGCTGACGCGAGCGTCCTGCGGCATCCACATGCCATCCTGGTCGGTCACACCAAAGGCCTGGTGGAAGGCGTCCAGGTTCTTGGCGATGGCGTTGGTCCTGAACTCGTTGGGGGAGTGGGGATCCGTGGCGAGCCTCCTGATGGCCTCTTCCGACCGGATCACCTGCCGCCAGCCGGCTGCCCAAGACGCGAAGAACCGCTGCTGCCCCGTCAGTCCGTCCAGCACTTCCGGTTCCTTGCCGTCAAGGCTGAGCAGGTAAGCCTTGTAGGCGATGGTCAGGCCACCAAGGTCGCCGATGTTCTCCCCGAGCGTCAGCTTGCCGTTGACGTTGTGCCCCGGCGCCGCATACGGGGACAACTCGTCGTACTGTGCCACCAGCTTGGCAGTGAGCTTCTCAAAGGCCGTCCGGTCATCGTCGGTCCACCAGTTCCGCAGCGCGCCGCCGCCGTCGAACTGCGACCCCTGGTCATCAAAACCGTGGCCGATCTCATGGCCGATCACCGCTCCAATGCCACCGTAGTTAACGGCGTCGTCGGCGTCGGCCGTGAAGAACGGTGGCTGCAGGATAGCGGCCGGGAAGACGATCTCGTTGAGCATCGGGTGGTAGTACGCGTTGACCGTCTGCGGTGTCATGAGCCACTTGTTAAGGTCCACCGGTTTGCCCACCTCATCCAGGTGGCGATCGACGTCGGCATTGTGTGCCCGCTCGACGTTCCCTAAAAGGTCCAGCGGGTCGATTTCCACCGCGGAGTAATCGATCCACTTGTCGGGGTAGCCGATCTTGGCGCGGAAGGCCTCCAGTTTCCGCAGCGCCTCGGCCTTTGTTTCCTCACCCATCCAGGCAAGACCGGTGATGGACTGCCGGTAGGCCTCGATCAGGTTGGCCACCAGGGTCTGCATGCGGGCCTTGTGGGTTTCGGGGAAGTGCTTCGAGACGTAAATCTGCCCAACGGCCTCACCGAGTGCAGCTTCGACGACGGCGACGGCGCGCTTCCAGCGGTCCTTGTTCCGGGGCGTGCCGCTGATAGTTGTTCCGTAGAAGGCAAAATTGGCATCCACGAACTCGGAGGACAGGTACGGCGCGGCGCCGTTGACGACCCGCAGGGCCAGCCACTCCTGCCACACGGAGAGCGGTTCGGATTCCAGCAGGCCGGCGGCCCCGCTGAAGAAGTCCGGTGTGCTTACGACGATCTCGTTGCGCTTGTCGGGGTCGATCCCGGCAGCTTCGAACCAGGTGTTAAGGAGCGGGAACAGGGTGGCCGCTTCCTCAGCGGACTTGAGGTTGTAGGTCTTCTGCGGGTCGCGCAGGGTGACGTTGTCCCAGTGGTGGGATGCGAGGCTGGTTTCGAGGGCAACGACGCGTGCGGCCGCAGGCTCCGGATCGGCCACTCCGGCCAGAGTGAACATGGTCCTGACATGCTCGCCATAGGCCTTGACCATGGGAGCGAACTTCTCTTCCCGGTAGTAGGACTCGTCCGGCAGTCCCAGGCCGCCCTGGCCGGTGTAGAGCAGGATGCGGTCCGGGTTGCCAGCGTCCGGAGCCGGGTAGATGTAGAAGAGCCCGGACACGTCTGACCGGAACAGCCGCCCGGCCAGGGCCACGAGATCAGCAACCGTGGTGGTGGCAAATACCTCGGCAAGCCGCCCGCGGATGGGCTCCATGCCTTTGGCCTCCACTGTGGCTTCGTCCATGAAGCTGTTGTAGAGTTCGCCCACTTTTCGTTCTATCCCGCTGGCGGCTTCACCCTTGGCAGCTGCTTCCTCGATGATGTCCCGGACCGCGATCTCCGCTCCGTCGCGCAGCGCGGTGAAAGTTCCCTCGAGTGGCCGGTCATCAGGAATTTCCGTGGCTTTGAGCCAGGACCCGTTCACGTGCTGGTACAGGTCATCCTGCGGCCTGACGGTGTGGTCAATGTTGGACAGATCGATCCCCGAGATGGGCACAGATGCTCCTTCGTGTGACGTGCCGCGGCCGGCGCTGGCACCGGCGCGGCGTCTGCATGTTGGACGATAAGGACGGTGGTGCCCTCTCATCTTACGCACGCGTGCTACCCTCAAATGGTGCGCGCAGAGCTCCTTCTTCTTAGCTGCCGCGGCGAGGCCTCAGACGCGATTTAGCGCAAGGCCCACCCTCGTCGCGGAGTTTGTGTTGCCCGGCCACCTTTCAGATAAGAACCACAGAAAAGGCCCCGATAGTAATGCGAAACGCACAGAAGTCCTCCGGAATGCCAGCCCACCGCTACCGTCCGTTCCAGGATCAGATCACTGTTGAACTGCCTGACCGCACGTGGCCGGACAAGGTCATCACCAAGGCCCCGCGCTGGTGCGCTGTAGACCTGCGTGACGGCAACCAGGCGCTGATCGACCCGATGAGCCCGGCCCGCAAGATGAAGATGTTCGATCTGCTGGTCCGCATGGGTTACAAGGAAATTGAAGTCGGCTTCCCTTCTGCCTCGCAGACCGATTTCGACTTCGTCCGCCAGCTCATCGTCGGTAACCACATTCCGGACGATGTCACCATCCAGGTCCTCACCCAGGCCCGCGAGCACCTGATCGAGCGGACGTACGAGTCCCTGGTCGGCGCCAAGCAGGCGATTGTCCACCTGTACAACTCAACGTCCGTCCTGCAGCGCCGTGTGGTGTTCAACCAGGACCAGGACGGCATCCTCGACATCGCGCTCCAGGGCGCCAGACTGTGTAAGAAGTACGAGGAAACCCTCGTTGACACGCACGTCACCTATGAATACTCGCCGGAGTCGTTCACCGGAACTGAACTGGACTATGCCGTCCGGGTCTGCAACGCCATCGCCGACGTTTTCGAGGCATCCGCCGACAGCCAGGTCATCATCAACCTGCCTGCCACCGTGGAAATGGCCACTCCGAACGTGTACGCCGATTCCATTGAGTGGATGAGCCGGAACCTGCACCCGCGTGAAGGCATCATCCTGTCCCTGCACCCGCACAATGACCGGGGTACCGGCGTGGCCGCCGCCGAACTGGGGTACCTGGCCGGCGCGGACCGGATTGAGGGCTGCCTGTTCGGCAACGGCGAGCGAACCGGCAACGTGGACCTCGTCACCCTGGGCCTGAACATGTTCGTCCAGGGCATCGATCCCATGATCGACTTCTCCGACATCGACGAGATCCGGCGCACCGTGGAGTACTGCAACCAGCTCCCCGTCGCCGAGCGTTCCCCCTACGGCGGCGACCTCGTCTTCACCGCTTTCTCCGGCTCACACCAGGACGCCATCAAGAAGGGCTTCGAGGCGCTGGAGAAGGATGCTGCCGCCGCCGGCAAGGACGTCGCGGACTTCACCTGGCAGGTCCCGTACCTGCCCGTTGACCCTAAGGACCTGGGCCGCAGCTACGAGGCCGTCATCCGCGTCAACTCGCAGTCCGGCAAGGGTGGCGTGGCCTACCTGCTCAAGAACGAACACAGCCTGGACCTGCCGCGCCGTGCCCAGATGGAATTCTCCGGCGTGATCCAGAAGAAGACCGATACCGTGGGCGGCGAAGTCAGCGGCGCCCAGTTGTGGCAGCACTTCCAGGACGAGTACCTGCCCTCCAGCCAGGCGGAGGGCCAGTGGGGCCGTTACTCACTCGGTTCCGTCAGCACCGAAACCGATGACGACGGCGGGATGACCCTGCACGCCTCGCTCACCGTTGATGGTGTCCAGGCCCGTCGCACGGGCACCGGAAACGGGCCCATCGCCGCGCTGTTGAGCATCCTGCGCGAGGATGGCGTCGATGTCCGGGTGCTGGACTACAGCGAGCATGCCCTTTCGGAAGGCGGCAGCGCCATGGCCGCAGCCTATGTCGAGTGTGCCGTGGGGGAGCGGGTCCTGTGGGGCGTCGGTATTGATGCAAACACCAGCATGTCCTCGCTCAAGGCCGTCATTTCCGCAGTCAACCGTGCCATCCGGGATTCCCGGGCCTGATTCGGAACACGTTGCGCGCCGGGATTCCCGGCGCGCAACGCACCGGCGTTGCCGGCTTTCCGGAACTCAGTGCGAAGATTAACCGTGGCCCAACAATCCTTTGCTGCCCGGTCCTACCGGGATGACGCCGTGGTGCTCCGTACCCACAAGCTGGGCGAGGCTGACCGCATCATCACGCTGCTGACCAAGCACCACGGCCAGATCCGCGCCGTCGCCAAGGGTGTGCGGCGGACCAGCAGCAAGTTTGGGGCGCGGCTGGAGCCATTTATGGTTGCCGACCTCCAGCTGGTCTCCGGAAAGACACTGGACATCGTCACGCAGGCTGTTGCCAAGGGCGCCTACGGCAGCAACATCGCCGCTGACTATGGCCGCTACACCGTTGCAGCAGCCATGACCGAAACTGCGGAAAAACTCACCGACGTCGACGGCGAAGCGGGCACCGCCCAGTACAACCTGCTGGTGGGGGCGCTGGCCTCGCTCTCCCGGGCCGAGCACGCGCCGGGACTGATCCTGGATTCGTATCTCCTGCGGGCCCTTTCCACCGGAGGCTGGGCTCCGAGTTTTACCGACTGCGCCCGCTGCGGCCGGCCCGGCCCGCATACGGCTTTTTCGGCTCCGCTCGGCGGTATGGTCTGCGCTGACTGCAGGCCACCCGGTTCGCCTGCGCCGGCCGCGGAGACCGTTGTGCTCCTGGGTGCCCTGCTGACCGGGGACTGGACGACGGCGGATGGCTCGGACGTGCCGCACCGACGGGAAGCTGCGGGGCTGGTGGCCGTATACCTGCAATGGCACCTTGAACGTGTCCTGAAATCCCTCAAACATGTGGAGCGTGGCTGACAGTGGCCTTGGGAAAAAAGAAGAGTACTTCGCGGCAGCGGACCACCCCTGTGGTGGCACCGTATCCGCACCCGTCCGGCGCGGTTGCCCCGGCGATCCCCGCAGAATTCATCCCCCGCCATGTTGCCATTGTGATGGACGGCAACGGCCGTTGGGCCAACCAGCGGGGCCTGCCGCGGATCGAGGGACACAAAGCCGGCGAGCCCGCCCTGCTGGACGTGATGGCGGGCGCTATCGAACTCGGCATCGAATACGTAAGCGTCTATGCGTTTTCCACCGAAAACTGGCGCCGGTCACCCGAAGAGGTCCGCTTCCTGATGGGTTTTAACAAGGACGTGCTACGAAGGCAGCGGAACCAGCTGGACGACTGGGGTGTCCGCGTGCGGTGGTCCGGCCGGCGTCCCAGGCTGTGGGGCTCGGTGATCCGCGAACTGGAAGAGGCTGAGGAATTTACCGCGGCCAACAGCACGTGCACGTTGAACATGTGTGTTAATTACGGCGGCCGGGCGGAAATCACGGACGCCGTATCGGCTATCGCCGCCGAGGTTGCCGCAGGCCGGCTCAAACCCGGGGCCATCACCGAGAAAACCATCCAGAAGTACCTGGACGAACCGGACCTGCCGGACGTGGACCTGTTCCTGCGGAGCTCGGGGGAGCAGCGGCTCTCCAATTTCCTACTCTGGCAGTCCGCGTATGCCGAGTTCGTCTTTATGGACACGCTGTGGCCCGACGTCGACCGGCGGACCCTGTGGGACGCCGTCGAAATCTACGCCCAGCGGGACCGGCGCTACGGCGGCGCCGTCGACGCCGCACCGGGTTCAGCCGTACCGTAACCCCGGAGCCAGCGGGCGAGCCGCGCATAGGCGTCTGCCCGCACTTTGGCAGGGGAGAGGAAGACGTCGTGGAGCGCGCCGTCGATCCGTTCCACCGTGACACTGCGCCCCAGTGTCAGGGCGCGGAGGGCGATGATGTTGACGTCCAGTACCGCGTCGGTGCGCCGCATTTCCTCGGACCAGAACGGCCCGGTGGCGCTTCCCCGGGACAGCAGCACCAGGATGGGTATGTCGATGTCCAGGCCACGGGCCACCTTGGTGTGGCCGGCCAGGATGGCGCTGAGCCAGCCCGCGCGGAGCGGAAATGCCATGGGCGGACGGAACCTGTCGTCCAGCGGCCACTCGCCGTCGGCTGAACTGCTGATGGTCCGCCAATAGAACCCCCGCTCGGGCAGCCGCAGGACAGCCTCCGGCCGGAACCGCGCCACGGGTCCCACCATCGTGGACGCAGCACGGCGGACCAGCGAGCTGCCGTGCATCTCCAGCCAGGGACTGTTTAACACCAGCTGGGATGCCGCTCCGGGGTGGTTGCTGACCCAGAGGGCGGCCACCAGGCCGCCGGTGGAGTGGCCCATCAGCGTGAGGGAGGCCTTGGCTTCCGGTTCCGGCGTGTGCGTGTCGGCCCGGATGATGGCGATGGCCGCTTCGATCTCGGCGTCATAGTCCGCCAGGTTCGCCACGTAGCCGCCCGGCGTCTCCGGGCGCAGGCTGCGGCCGTGGTTGTGCATGTCGAGGGCGTAGAACTCGTAGCCGCTGTGTGTCCAAAACTGCGCCAGGTCCACATTGAAGAAGTAGTCGCTCCAACCATGGAGGAACAGCACTGTCCGGCGCCGGCCGGTGGCTGCCGGTTCCTTCGCCGGACGGAAGCGCACCAGCGTGGCGGTGCGCTGGACGCCGTCTTCGCCCCCGGCCTCGAAGGTGCAGGCTTCGAAGCCAGCACCGAGGATATCTGGCTGCCACCTCATGGCTTTATGCTAGCCGGAGCCGCATGTATGGCGGCCCGGTTTGGTCTGGACCGTCCGAGACGGAAAACTAGAGCCATGCGCGTATATCCGACATTCTTCAGGCTGGCCTTTTCGTGGATGGACGCGGAACGCGCCCACAAGATCGGATTCAAGGGAATCAAGCTTGCCAATACTTCCGGCGCAGGACGGCTGCTGCACCGGTTCACGGCACCCGCGGCCTCACTGCAGACTTCTGCCTTTGGGCTGACCTTCCCATCCCCGTTCGGTCTCGCAGCCGGGTTCGACAAGGAGGGATTCGGCATCGAGGCCCTCACCGAACTTGGCTTTGGCCATGTCGAAGTAGGGACCATCACCGGGCAGGCGCAGCCGGGCAACGAGAAGCCACGCCTTTTCAGGCTGATCGAGGACCGGGCTGTCATTAACCGGATGGGGTTCAACAACGATGGCGCCGCCGCCGTCGAACCGCGCCTCAAAGCGGCACGCGCCGCCCTGCAGCGCAGGCACCCTAACGTGCGACCCGTGATCGGGGTTAACATCGGCAAGAGCAAGGTGGTGGAACTCGACGACGCAGTGGCCGATTACCTGATCAGCGCCCGGAGCCTGGCGCCGGCCGCGGACTACCTGGTGGTCAATGTCAGCTCACCCAACACGCCCGGGCTGCGCCTTCTCCAGGATGTCCAGACACTCCGCCCGCTGCTGACCGCGGTGGGGGACGAGGCGGACAAGGCGGCAGGCCGGCACGTCCCGCTGCTGGTCAAGATCGCACCGGACCTCAGCGATGAGGACATCGACGACGTCGCCAAACTGGCCCTGGACCTTAAGCTGGATGGCATTATCGCCACCAACACCACGATCGGGCGTGAGGGGCTGGCGTCGCCGGCTGCGAAAGTGGTCGAATGCGGCGCCGGGGGCCTGTCCGGGGCACCGCTGAAGCAGCGTTCATTGGAAGTCCTTCGCCGGCTCAAGGAGGCCACCGGGGGCGCGATCACGCTGGTGGCCGTCGGCGGCGTCGAGACGGCGAAGGACGTCCAGGACCGTCTGGATGCCGGGGCCACGCTGGTCCAGGGCTACACGGCGTTCCTGTACGAGGGGCCGTTCTGGGCGGCGCGGATCAACCGCGACCTGGCGAAAGCGCGACGCAACCGTTGACTCACACAACAAAACCCCGGTGGTTGGACCACCGGGGTTTTCGTTGTTTAAGGGAGGAGCGCTGCCGGGTCTGACCCGGCCTGCACGTCAGGACGGGTATTGGCCGCGCTTCACGAGCGGCTTGGGCAGGCGCAGCTTGCGGAACTGCAGGGACCGCATCGAGCCGTACCAAACCGTGCCACGCTCAACCCCGCCGAACTTCTCGGTCAGCTTCTTGCGGAGCTGCCTGGACAGAATGAACACATCCACAAACACGGCCAGGAACATCACCCAAAAACCGCCCAGGACATAAACCATCTGCTCGCTGGAAGCCGGAACAATGAGGGAAATGATGACAAATACCAGGGCGCCGAACATCAGGTATTCGCCCAGGCTGAAGCGCGCATCCACGTAGTCGCGGGCATAACGCTTCTGTGGACCCTTGTCGCGCAGGGGCAGGAACTTTTCATCACCTGTGTCGAGCGCCTGGCGCATTTTGGTCCGCTGGTCCTGGATGGCCTGGCGCTCAGCGGCCTTGGACGCCTTGCGGTCCTCCGGCACCAGGGGCCGTTTGCGGGCAGCCTCCTGGGCTTTACGCTTGGGCGTGGGCGCACCCTTGCCCAACGCGGCATCCTGCCGGGCTGCCGCTTCAGCGGCCTGCTGGTCTATTGATTGCTGCGCCGTTGGCGCTTCCTTTTTACGTCCGAACACGTGAACAGAATACCTTGCGGCCCAAGGAGATTCGGCGCGGGTATTGTGTTCGCCATGACTCCCACTCCAGCAGCCAGTCCGTCCGACGCCAACACCCCCGGCCCCGGCCACCCTGCACCGGCCATCGACGCGGACGGACTCAGGCTCTCCGTGGCAGGTTCCTTCGACACTACCCTCGACCGGCTCAAGGAACTTGTGGCCATTCCCGGCATCGCCTGGCCGAGTTTCGATCCTGCGCCCTTGGAAGCCAGCGCGCAGGCCGTAGCGGAACTGCTGCGCGCCGCCGGCCTTGAGGATGTCCAGGTCCTTCGCAGTAACAAGGAGGACGGCACCCCCGGCGGACCTGCCGTCGTCGCACGCCGACAGGCGGCCGAAGGAAAGCCGACCATTCTGCTGTACGCCCACCACGACGTCCAGCCGCCGGGGGATCCGGCGCTGTGGGAAACGGAGCCTTTCGCCGCCGTCGAACGGGAGGGCAGGTTGTACGGCCGTGGCGCTGCTGACGACAAGGCCGGGATCATGGCCCATGTGGCCGCCTATGCTGCAGCGATCGAGGTTCTGGGCACGGAATTCGGCCTTGGTGTGACGTTCTTCTTCGAAGGTGAGGAGGAAGCTGGTTCTCCCACCTTCCGTTCCTTCCTGGAAACGCACCGGGAACTGCTGCGGGCCGATGTGATCGTGGTGGCCGACTCCAGCAACTGGAAGGTGGGCATTCCCGCCCTGACCACCAGCTTGCGCGGCCTTGTGGACGGAACCATTGAAGTCCAGGTGCTGGAGCATGCTGTCCACTCGGGCATGTTCGGCGGACCCGTGCTGGACGCGCCAACCCTGCTGTCCCGTTTGATTGCCACCCTCCACGACGCTGACGGCAACGTGGCCATCAAAGGCCTCGTATCGAATGACAACGTCGGCGTGGAGCTCACCGAAGCGGAGTACCGTGCTGATTCCTCCGTTCTCGACGGCGTCCGGCTGGCCGGCACCGGAAGCATCGCCGCACGGCTGTGGACTAAGCCCGCGCTGTCCATCATCGGCTTCGATGCGCCCGCCGTGGACGTGGCCTCGAACACGCTCCTGCCGCGGGCGCGTGCTAAGTTCAGCCTGCGCCTGGCGCCCGGCCAGGATCCGGCGGCAGCGATGGAAGCCGTTCAACGCCACGTCCAGGCCAATGCGCCCTTTGGGGCAAAGGTGGTGTTCACTCCCGGGGAAAGCGGAAAGTCGTTCCTCGCTGATACATCCTCCAAGGCGGCGACGTTCGCCATGTGGGCGCTGGGGGAGGCCTGGGGTGTTCCGGCGGTGGAGATGGGGATCGGCGGCTCGATTCCATTTATTGCGGACCTGCTGGACGTCTATCCGGACGTCCAGATCCTCGTGACCGGTGTTGAGGATCCCGATTCCCGTGCCCACAGTGCCAACGAGTCCCTTCACATTGGTGATTTCAAGAACGCCGTGGTCGCCGAGGCGCTGCTGCTCGCCCGGCTGAACGCAGAAGGCGTGGCCTGAATCCCGTGTCCCTCTGATGCCGGCATTCCTCCACCGTTGGGAACAATCAGCGGGCAGGCTTGGTTACGTCAGGAGTTAGAGCTACAGGGCTGACCGAAGTAGCATGTAGCTATAGCCCGTACCGTATCCGTAGGGGCAGGCACCGCTGACGCGGGGCCGCCAGGACCGTCCTAAGGTAGGCCAAATGAGCACCGCAACCAACGAGAACATCACCGAGACCACCAGCGCTGCCAGCGATGAACTGGCCGCACATGAGGTCAAACTGACCGACGTCGCAGCAGGCAAGGTGCGCAGCCTCCTGGAGCAGGAAGGCCGGACCGATCTCCGCCTGCGCGTTGCCGTCCAGCCCGGCGGCTGCTCCGGCCTCATCTACCAGCTCTACTTCGACGAGCGACTCCTTGACGGAGACGCCGTCCGTGACTACGACGGCGTCGAAGTTGTGGTGGACAAGATGAGCGTGCCGTACCTCAGCGGTGCCAGCATCGATTTCGAGGACACCATCTCCAAGCAGGGCTTCACCATCGACAACCCCAATGCCGGTGGCTCCTGCGCCTGTGGTGATTCCTTCCACTGACCCGGTTCTTTCGCCCGATGCCGGCGCCTGCTTTCCGTCTGCCAAAAACGGCACGGAGGCACGGCGCCGACATGTGGGCGAAACGCCCGGCAGAGCGGTAAGCTCTACACCGAGTAGTAAAACTTTTAGTGTGCCCGGACGGCCCCTTGGGTGGCCGGGCAACAGCAACAAGTAGGAAGGGCCGTCTGTGAGTTCGCAGAACCGAACCGGCAGCCGACGCAAAACGATCACTACGATCTCAGGCTTGGCAGTTGCCGGCGCGTTGGTTTTGACTGGATGTTCGCCAGAGGTAGAGAAGGGGTGGCTGCCCACCGAGCGTGGCACCACCAATCACACTGACCGGATCATGGACCTCTGGGTCAACTCATGGATTGCAGCCCTTGTTGTGGGCATCATCACGTGGGGTTTGATCGTTTGGTGCCTTGTCGCCTACCGCCGCCGCAAGGGCACCACGGGTTTCCCGCGGCAGACCAGCTTTAATCTCCCGCTGGAGGTCTTTTACCTGACCATCCCGCTGTTCATGGTCCTGGTGTTCTTCTACTTCACCGACCGCGACCAGCAGGCCATCGATGACCGCTCCAAGCCGGCCGACGTCGTTGTTGACGTACGCGGCAAGCAGTGGGCCTGGGACTTCAACTACAAGTCCGGCGAGGTCGTAACCGAGGATGTCCACGAAGCTGGAGTCCAGGCACACCTGACGGGCAACACCATCGACAAGGAAGCGCTGCCGACGCTCTACCTGCCGGTTGGAAAGTCCGTTGACCTCGAACTGAACTCCCGCGATGTCATCCACTCTTTCTGGGTTCCCGCCTTCCTGCAGAAGCGCGACATGATCCCCGGCAAGACCAACTACATCAGGTTCACGCCCACTAAAGAGGGAACCTACGACGGCAAGTGCGCCGAGCTCTGCGGCGAGTACCACTCCGAAATGCTGTTCCGCGTCAAGGTTGTCTCTGAGACCGAATTCCAGGCTCACATGGACAAGCTCAAGGCAGATGGCAACACGGGACTCCTCGGCGAAGAGTATGACCGCAACCCGAACCTGAACGAAATTAAGTAAGGGGAGCGACGTGGCTACTTATACCCAGACCGCACCTGCCGGAACCCTTGAGGCTCCCGTAGTTCCTAAGTCCAAGGGACGCATCGTCGTCAACTGGATCACCTCCACCGACCACAAGACCATCGGGTACATGTACCTGATCGCGTCGTTTGTGTTCTTCTGCCTCGGTGGCGTCATGGCTCTGCTCATCCGGGCTGAACTGTTCGAACCGGGCATGCAGATCCTGCAGACCAAAGAGCAGTACAACCAGCTGTTCACGATGCACGGCACCGTCATGCTGCTGATGTTCGCGACGCCGCTGTTCGCCGGCTTCACCAACGTCATCATGCCCCTGCAGATCGGTGCCCCCGACGTCGCGTTCCCGCGGCTGAACGCACTGGCCTTCTGGTTCTTCCTCTTTGGCTCCACCATCGCGGTGTCCGGTTTCATCACCCCGCAGGGTGCGGCGTCGTTCGGCTGGTTCGCCTACGCGCCGCTGTCCAACACGACGTTCAGCCCTGGCATCGGTGGTGACCTGTGGGTCTTCGGCCTGGCGCTGTCCGGCTTCGGCACCATCCTGGGCGCGGTCAACTTCATCACCACCATCATCTGCATGCGTGCTCCGGGCATGACCATGTGGCGGATGCCCATCTTCACCTGGAACGCACTCGTGACGTCCATCCTCGTGCTGATGGCCTTCCCGCCGCTGGCTGCGGCACTGTTCGCGCTCGGCGCGGATCGCCGCTTCGGTGCCCACATCTTCGATCCGGAGAACGGCGGGGCGGTCCTGTGGCAGCACCTGTTCTGGTTCTTCGGCCACCCCGAGGTGTACATCATTGCGCTGCCGTTCTTCGGCATTGTGTCCGAGATCTTCCCGGTCTTCAGCCGCAAACCGATCTTCGGCTACAAGGGCCTGGTGTACGCCACCATCGCCATTGCGGCCCTGTCCGTGACCGTGTGGGCGCACCACATGTACGTGACCGGTTCGGTGCTGCTGCCGTTCTTCGCCTTTATGACCATGCTGATCGCAGTACCTACGGGCGTGAAGTTCTTCAACTGGATCGGCACCATGTGGCGGGGGTCCATTACATTCGAGACTCCCATGCTGTGGAGCATCGGCTTCCTCATCACGTTCCTCTTCGGTGGCCTGACCGGGATCATCCTGGCTTCGCCGCCGCTGGACTTCCACGTTTCTGACTCCTACTTCGTGGTGGCGCACTTCCACTACGTGGTGTTCGGCACCGTGGTGTTCGCGATGTTCGCAGGCTTCTACTTCTGGTGGCCCAAGTGGACCGGGAAGATGCTCAACGAACGCCTCGGAAAGATCCACTTCTGGCTGCTGTTCCTCGGCTTCCACGGCACGTTCCTCATCCAGCACTGGCTGGGCGTTGAAGGCATGCCCCGCCGCTACGCCGATTACCTGGTGGAGGACAACTTCACCTGGATGAACCAGTTCTCAACCATCTCCTCGTTTGTGCTGGGCGCATCCCTGATTCCCTTCTTCTGGAACGTCTACATCACCTGGCGCAGCTCCGAGCGCGTCGAGGTGGACGATCCCTGGGGCTTCGGAGCGTCGCTTGAGTGGGCTACCTCCTGCCCGCCGCCGCGCCACAACTTCACCTCGCTGCCCCGGATCCGTTCAGAGCGTCCCGCCCTGGACCTCCACCACCCGGAGCTCTCGCAGGTACATACCGTTGAATCGCCTGCAGCCGCAGCAGCGGTGCTCGGTAACGCCGACCAGAAGGACACCGCCAAGTGAAAATCGAATCATGGATATTTGGAGCCGGAGTCTTCTTCTTCGTACCGGTTTCCCTGGTCTACGGTTTCCTGACCAACTGGCATGAGTGGGTAGGAACCCTCGGGATCCTCCTGGTGGGCGGACTCTCCGGAATGATCGGCGGCTACCTTGGCTTCACCGGTAAGCGCATCGGGATGCGTCCCGAGGACCGCAATGACGCCGAGATCCACGAGGGCGCCGGCGAACAGGGGCACTTCAGCCCCTGGAGCTGGTGGCCGCTGGTCCTGGGCCTCGCCTGTGCGGGGGGATTCCTTGGCCTTGCAGTGGGTTGGTGGATCCTCTTCATCGCAGCCGGCCTCGCAGTCGTAGCCCTCGTCGGCTGGGTCTTCGAGTACAGCCGTGGGGACCACGCCCACTAGGAGCCGCTGAGCTTCAGCAGAGATTTTGCAAAGTACGACGTCGGGCCCCACCTTCTGGTGGGGCCCGACGTCGTTCTTGTCAATTCGGTTGGAGCGTCGATTTGGCGCGGGAGTCACGGGACAATGGCCCCTGGGAGGGGCTAGCGGGCTCCCTGTGACTCCAGGATCTCAGCCAGCATCCGTAAGGCCTCCTCGGCGTCGCGGTGACTGACGGGACCGCTGAGGGCGCCTTCGGGGACTGAAAGCTCTACTTCGCAGCCGAAGGGAAAGTCGGCAGTCATGACTTCCAGCAGGGAACGGGCGTCGACACCCTGGATGCCGGCCCTGCGGATGGTGACGGGAAGTCCGGTTTCAGTCACTGCCCTGACGAACATTGCTGCGGGACGGGCATGCAAGCCGACTGACGCTGACACAACGGCCTTATGCACTGGCAAGGGGTCTCCGATCTCCTGACGGACCCCACACCGTCATCGCTGAATTTCCTGTCCAATATATCCGGCTGGATGGCCGCGCGACGAAACGGGGGAGTGGGACCGGTCGGTTGCTGGAACTGGTCTAGTCCAGCGGTGCTGCTTGCCTTAAGCTTGGATAGTGAAAACTGAAGCAAGGACGTACCTCCGTGGCTGCTGATGCCGGCGCCGTTGCCGGCGAGATCGACCGCAGCAGCGGGACCGCCATCTATATCCAGCTCAGGGAGATCCTCCGGGCCTACATCAGCGATTCCTGCCCGCCAGGTTCTGCGCTGCCCTCGGAACGGGATCTTGCCTTGCGGTTCGGCCTGGCCCGGATGACTGTCCGGCAGGCCATCGACGCTTTGGTCGGCGAGGAAGTCCTCGAGCGGGTTGTCGGCCTCGGCACGTTCGTACGAAAGCCCAAACTGGACCTTCAGGTAAAGCTCACCTCGTACAGCGAAGAGATGCAACGCCGCGGCATGGTGCCGGCCGCCAAGGTCCTGAGCTTTGAACAGATCGGCGCCAGCGCCTTCCTGGCCCGCGAACTGCAGGTGGAGGAGGGGACGCCACTGGTGCGTTTCCGTCGGCTGCTGTTGGCGGACGGTGAGCCGATGAGCGTGGACGAGAACTTCATCCCGGCGCAGCGCGTCCCGGGACTTTTGGACGGCGAGCCCCCAACATCGCTCTACAACGTGCTGAGTGAGCAGTTCGGCCTTGTGATGGAGTGGGGGGAGGACATGATCGAGGCGACGGCCGCTTCCCCCTCTACGGCGCGCCTGCTCAACGTCGACGTCGGCACCCCCTTGCTCAAGATTCAGAGGCACGCCTTTGTTGCCCGGGCGATGGTGGACTACTCAGTTTCGTACTACCGGGCCGACCGCTACAAGCTATGGGTACCCCTCCAGCGGCCAGGTGCGAGGCCTGCCCGGAACCAGTCGCTGGGTTACCGCAACCACTAGTAGCGGGCCGCCAGCTGACAACAGCGGCGGCAGCCAGCAACGGGAAAGGCCCGGTCCAAGTGGACCGGGCCTTTCCCGTTGGAGCATAGCTGCTGTGAGTTAGTGGCTGAGGCTCTTGGTTTCCTCGCCGGCCTCAACTGCCGGGTGGGCGTGGTGGCCGTGTGCGGCCTCCAGCTCTGCAGGCGTGGCCGGTGCTACACGGTCCTCGAAGAACCACTTGGACAGGAAAGCACGCTGCTTTTCCTTGCGCGTCACAATGCCGTGGTCGTTGGGGACCGCTGGCAGCGGCGAGGGGGATTCGAATCCAACGAGCTTGTAGCGCTTGTACTCATCCAGGGGCGCATGCACTTCGATGAATTCGCCATGCGGAAGGCGGACAATGCGTCCTGTTTCCCGGCCATGGAGGGCGATTTCGCGGTCCTTGCGCTGGAGGGCGAGGGCTACCCGCTTGGCAACCATAAACGCGATGACCGGGCCGATGAAGAACAACGCGCGAAGCCAGTACGTCACATCGTTCAGGGACACGTGGAAGTGTGTGGCGATAAGGTCCGAGCCAGCGGCTGCCCACATCACGCAGTACCAGACGAAACCGGCGACGCCGATGGCGGTGCGGGTGGGGGCGTTCCGCGGACGGTCCAGGACGTGGTGTTCGCGGGTGTCCTTGGTGATCCAGCTTTCGATCCACGGGTACATGAACATCACCGTGAACAGGATGCCTGCCGGTATCAAGGCCGGCAACAGGACGTTCAGCGTCAGCACGTAGCCGAAGACAACGTACTCGAACTGGAAATCACCGATGACACCGGGCATAAGCCTCAGGGCACCGTCAACGAACCCGATGTACCAGTCAGGCTGGGTACCGGCAGACACCGGCGAGGGATCGTACGGGCCGTAGTTCCAGATCGGGTTGATCGTGAAGAAGCCAGCCATCAGGGCAATTACACCGAAGACGATGAAGAAGAAGCCGCCGGCCTTGGCTGCGTACACGGGGCCAAGCGGGTAGCCAACAACGTTGCCGTCGTTGCGGCCCGGGCCGGGGTACTGGGTGTGCTTGTGCACAACCACCATGAACAGGTGCAGAACGATCATCAACAGGATGAGCGCGGGTACGAGCAGGATGTGCAGCATGTAAAGGCGGCCGATCACAGCCGTCCCCGGGAACTCGCCACCGAAGAAGAAGAAGGAAATATAGGTCCCGACAACCGGGATTGCCTTCATAACGCCGTCGATGATCCGCAGGCCGTTGCCGGAGAGCAGGTCATCGGGGAGGGAGTATCCGGTGAAGCCGGCTGCCATGGCGAGGATCAGGAGGACGCTGCCAACAACCCAGTTCATTTCACGCGGTTTACGGAAGGCGCCCGTGAAGAAGACGCGCAGCATGTGGACGGCGATCGACGCTACGAAAAGCAGTGCAGCCCAGTGGTGCACCTGGCGCATGAACAGGCCACCGCGGACGTCGAAGGAAATATCCAGCGAGGTGCTGTACGCCACGGACATTTCGACGTTCTTCAACGGCAGGTAAGACCCGTCGTAGTGCGTTTCCGCCATGGACGGATCGAAGAAGAAGGTCAGGAAGGTGCCCGAAAGCAAGAGGATAACGAAGGAGTAGAGGGCTACTTCGCCAAACATAAACGACCAGTGGTCGGGAAAGACCTTGCGTCCGAATTCGCGCAGGATTCCTGATCCGCCAACTCGCGCGTCAACAAAATCAGTGATGCGTCCGGCTTTAGTCTTGGCGACGAAGGCGGGGGCTTCAGCTCTTGATGCTGCGCTCATGCTCATCACGCTCCCAGTAACTCGGTCCTACAGGTTCATTGAAGTCGCTGGTTGCGACCAGGTAGCCCTCGGCGTCCACTGCAATCGGCAGCTGGGGGAGGGGCCGGCTGGCGGGGCCAAAGATCACTTTGCACTCGTTCGTGAGGTCAAAAGTGGACTGGTGGCACGGGCACAGCAGGTGGTGCGTCTGCTGCTCGTACAGAGCAACGGGGCAACCGACGTGGGTGCAGATCTTGGAGTAGGCAACGATCCCGTTGTAGCTCCAGTCTTCGCGGCCCGCCGAGGGGTTCAGCGAGGCGGGATCCAGGCGCATCAGCAGTACAACTGCCTTGGCCTTTTCGTTGAGCTTGCCTTCATGCAATTCGTTCAGGCCCTCAGGAATAACGTGGAAAGCCGACCCGATGGTGACGTCAGAGGCCTTGATGGGTGTGCCGTCGGGGTCGCGGGTGAGGCGCTTGAGCTTGCCTTCCTGCGGTGCCCACATGGTGTGGGCCAGCGCCCGGTCGGGGCGGGGGCCGAGGTCACCGAAAACCGCAATTGCGGGAAGCGGGGCCAGGGCCACAGCGCCGAGCAGGGTGTTGCGGATGAGCGGGCGGCGCTTGATGCCGGTCTCTTCCACGATGTCATCCACGATCCGGACTGCCGCCAAGCGGTCTTCTTCGGTGCGGATGGGATGGCGTTCTTCGGAGACTTCATGGTCCGGCATCAGGGCCTTGGCCCAGTGCACAATACCGGTGCCGATGCCGAGCATCGCAAACGCGGTGCCAAGGCCCAGCAGGGCGTTCTGCAGCCGTATGGTGGCGATACTTGTGCCATCGCCCAAGTCGATGGCAAAGTACGCCACCAGGAAGATCAGGGTGCCGACAACTGACGCGCCGAAAAGTACGGCGACCTGCCGTTCTGCACGCTTTGCGGCCTTCGGGTCCGTGTCGGCCAGGCGCAAACGGTGCGGGGGAATTCCAGGATCCTGGAACTTCTCCACCTCATTCTGACCAGCCGTAGCTACGGTGCCCGAGTGGTTCGGACTGCCGTCACTATGGTTGCCCATAATTCGCCTCATCCTTCTCTCGTCCCGGCGTCTGCCGGGTTAGTTTTCAATTTCAAACTGCTGACTGGGCAGCAGAAGTTCTTAAGATTCCCGTAGCGCCTAAGACGTCCGGGAAGTAAGCCAGATGGTGAAGGCGATGATGACACCCAGGCCTGCAATCCAGACGAAGAGGCCTTCAGAGACGGGACCGAGGGCGCCGAGGTCAGCGCCACCGGGGGAGCCGTTGGCCTCGATCTGCTTCAGGAACGTGACGATGTCGCGCTTGCCCTCAGGGGTGACGTTTGTGTCACTGAAGACGGGCATGTTCTGCGGCCCGGTGACCATCGCTTCGTAGATGTGCTTGCCGGATACATCGGCAAGGGCGGGAGCGAACTTGCCGCGGGTGAGTGCACCGCCGGCTGCTGCTGCGTTGTGGCACATCGCGCAGTTCACGCGGAAGAGCTCGCCACCCTTGGCGGCGTCACCCTGCTCATCAAGCAGGTGTTCTTCAGGAATTGCCGGGCCGGCTCCCAGGGAAGCTACGTAGGCTGAAAGCTGGTGGGTCTGGGCCTCGTTGAACTGGGCCGGCTTTTTGTACGCCTGGGGACCGTTCATCTGCATGGGCATCCGCCCGGTACCCACCTGGAAATCAACGGACGCGGCACCGACGCCAACCAGCGAGGGGCCATCCTGGCTGCCGCTCGCGCCCATGCCGTGGCAGGTGGCGCAGTTAGCTTCAAAGAGCTTTTCGCCTTCGGCGGTGTCATTGGCGCTGAAGCTGGTGGTGGATGCCTTGGCCTCGTTGACGGTGGTGGCAACGGCGTACAGCCCACCAGTGACGAGGAGTCCCATCAGTAGCAGCGCGATTACTGCGAGTGGGTGACGCCGCTTTTGCGAGAGAGCCTTCACGTGGTGGTTCCTTTATTCGATCGTGCGCCGGCTCCGTGAGCCGCTTCTTGAAATTCTGCCTCTTGTAGAAAAGGAATCAAAGCTTGACTACTTCAGTACGTAGATGACCAGGAAGAGGCCGATCCAGACAACGTCCACAAAGTGCCAGTAGTAAGACGTGACGATCGCGGAAGTTGCTTCGAAGTGGCCGAACTTCTTTGCTGCGAACGAGCGCCCGATGATGAAGAGGAAAGCTATGAGGCCGCCGATGACGTGCAGGCCGTGGAAGCCGGTGGTCATGTAGAACGCTGAGCCGTAGGCGTTGGATGAGAGCGAAACGTGCTCTGAAACAAGCATTGCGTATTCAGTTGCCTGGCCGGCGACGAAGAACGCACCCATGATGAAGGTCAGCGTGAACCATTCGTTCATGCCCCAGCGGGAGAACTGGAACGGGCCGCCTGTTTTGCGAGGCTGCAGCCGTTCGGCGGCGAAGACGCCCATCTGGCAAGTAAAGGAACTGGCCACGAGGACGATCGTGTTGACGAGCGCAAAGGGGAAGTTGAGCTTGGCTGTCTCTTCCGCCCACATCTGTCCGCTCGTGGAGCGCAGCGTGAAGTACATGGCGAAGAGACCGGCGAAGAACATCAACTCACTGGACAGCCAGACTACGGTTCCGACAGAAACCATATTGGGGCGGTTCAGCGTGGGGTGCGCCGGGGTACTGGGGGCATGGGTCGCAGATGTCACATAGACATTATGTCTATAAAAGTCCGTAGTTCCCAACGCGAACCGCCTTTTCGGGGGACTTTTTCTACAAAGACGCGAAATCACTGTGAAAAGTTCCCGGCGACGTTCACATTGGTCAGGTCCGAGGTGGCTCGATAGCATCAGAAGGTGACTTCTCAGGCAACCGCGCCGGCGGACAGCAACACCTGGCCGCGGCTCATCTCGGCTCTTATCAACGGCACTGACCTCACTGCGGACAATACCGCTTGGGCGATGGACAGAATCATGTCCGGGGAGGCCACCCCCGCGCAGATCGCCGGATTCCTGGTTGCCCTCAGTGCCAAGGGTGAAACCGTGGACGAAATCTCGGGCCTGGTGGAAGCGATGCTGCGCCATGCAACACCCATTGATATCCCTGGTGAGAAGCTGGACATCGTTGGTACCGGCGGTGACCAGCTCAATACGGTCAACATTTCCACCATGTCCGCCCTCGTTGCTGCGGGCGCCGGAGCGAAGGTCGTAAAGCACGGCAACCGAGCAGCGTCATCGTCCTCCGGATCGGCTGACGTGCTTGAAGCGCTAGGGGTCAGGCTCGATCTCCCGGTGGCCCAGGTGGCACGCAACGCGGGGGAGGCTGGAATCACTTTCTGCTTCGCACAGGTATTCCACCCGTCCTTCCGTCACACCGCCGTACCCCGCCGGGAGCTCGCCATCCCCACCGCGTTTAATTTCCTGGGCCCGCTGACCAACCCGGCCCTTGTTCAGGCCTCCGCCGTGGGAGTGGCGAATGCCCGGATGGCTCCGCTGGTGGCGGGCGTCCTGGCGAAGCGCGGCAGCCGTGGCCTGGTTTTCCGTGGCAATGACGGACTGGATGAACTGACCACCACGGGCCCCTCAACCGTCTGGGAAATCCGTGACGGCGCTGTCACTGAGCTGAATTTTGAGCCGGCCGAGCTGGGCATCCGTCCTGCGACGGTGGAGGAACTCCGTGGCGGCGACGCCCAGGCGAACGCCGCCGTCGTCCGTGATGTCCTGGCCGGTAAGAGCGGTGCAGCGCGGGATGCCGTGCTGCTTAATGCGGCCGCCGGGCTGGTGGCTTTTGATGAGTTGTCCGACGGCCCGTTCCTGGAGCGCATGCGTTCGGCGCTTGCCCGGGCCGCGGAGTCGATTGATACCGGTGCTGCCGCTGCGGTCCTCGATAAGTGGGTTTCCCTGACGCGGCCTTGACATAGGTACAGGAAAGGATGCGGGCCCGGCTTTACAGCCGGGCCCGCATCCTTTTTAGGGAAGTGTTCCTACTGTTCGAAGCCGAGAGAGAATGCCGCGTCGAGATCGTGTTGCGAGTAGGCACGGAACGCAATGTGTGTGGTGGTGTGAACCACCGCTGGTACCTTCGACAGCTTGTCGGCAATGACGTCGGCCAGGTCCTCGTGCCGGGCGACGCGGGCAACGGCGATGAGGTCCCATTCGCCCGTTACGGAATAGACCTCGCTGATGCCTGGGATCGCGGAAATTTCCTCGGCGGTTTCCGGGATGCGCGCGGCGTCGGTCTTGATCAGAACGAATGCGGTGATCACTGTTCAATCCTTCCGGATCTGTTGGCCGTAGCTGTGCCCGGCAAGACTCTGTGGTGATGCCAGCCTATTACATGCGCCGTGTCCAACAGGCGTGGACCGGACGCGTGGCCGGCGGTGCCTTCACCTCTTTCTATGCCTGCGTACCAGCGCAAGAAGTGCCCGGTAGCCCACCAGGAACAGCCCCAGGCTCAAGAGCGCAACAACCACGAACGCCACCACCACACTCTGTCCCGTCACTGCCCTCAGGATCATGCCGCCGGCAACGGCGCCAAGCCAGATCACGACGCCGGTTGCCATGGACAGCGGACGCTGCCAGGCCCGCCCCGCCAACCAGGCGATGGCGGCCCCGGCCAGGAACGGCCATGCGGTGAGGAACACGCCGGTGACGACGTCGCCGCGCTGGTGGGCATCCCTGCCGATGGCCGCGAAAACGAGGATGAGGACGACGTCGGACAGTGCCGCCACGGTGATGGCGCGCCTGCCGCCGGTCAAGGATTGGTGCTGGGTCCAGGTCATGGCTTCGAGCCTAACCCGGCGACGGCAGCGGCCTGGTCCTGATGCTTGCCCGGCTACGGGGGATTACGGAAGATGGGTGGGACAACAGCGGTGTTTATCAAGCGGGAGGCACAGTGCGCCTGATCCAGGTGGCCCAGCAGGCACATGACCTCCAGCGGGCCGCAGAGTTCTATTCACAACTGCTCGGGGTGCAGCCAGCGGCGGTCTACGACCCGCCGGGACTGCTGTTCTTCGATCTCGACGGCGTCCGGCTCCTGCTGGAGCGCGGCGCACCGTCGTCGGTCCTGTATCTGGAGGTGGAGGACGTCCGGACTAGCATCAGCGTCCTGCAGGGCAGGGGAGTGGAAGTAGTTGCGCGGCCGCAGGTGATCTTCCACCATGGAGACGCCACCCTGGGTCCGGCGGGAACCGATGAGTGGATGGCCTTCATCCGTGACTCGGAAGGGAACACGGTGGGGCTGGTCAGCCGGCATCCACCGGCCGTTGTGCCGGATGCGGCCCCGGACTAGGCTCTAGCCGGAAGGGAGCAACCATGCAGAAGATTTCCACATGCCTGTGGTTCGAGAACCAGGCCGAAGAGGCCGCCAAGTTCTATGTGTCAGTCTTCGGCGACTCCAGGATTCTGGACGTCTCGCGGTTCGGCGAGGGCGGTCCCGGTCAGGCCGGGCAAGTCATCACAGTGGAGTTTGAGATCGAAGGCCGAAAGTTCATGGCGCTCAACGGGGGAGCGCCGGCCAACTTCACGGAAGCCGTCTCATTTGTGGTCGACTGTTCCGACCAGGCGGAAGTGGACCGCTACTGGTCGGCGCTGACGGACGGCGGGGCGGAGAGCATGTGCGGCTGGCTGAAGGACCGCTACGGCGTGTCCTGGCAGATCGTGCCGTCGGTCCTGGGCTCACTGATTGGCGGTCCGGATCCGGAGGGTGCCCAGCGGGCAATGCAGGCCATGCTCGGGATGCAGAAGCTTGATATCGCCGCACTTCAGACGGCTTATGACGGTTAGGAAGCTCGGGGCAGTCCGGGCCTCCCCGGCAACGGGTCGTTGCCGTAGCCTGAAACACATTTGCCGTCGTGGATCACCCCGGCCCCGGCGGCCTGACGTAGAAAGCCGGGGGAATGCTGAGAGAAGTCGGAGTGGCGGAAACACCGCGGCTCTAAGGTTTCTTGATTTAGCAGCGTCCGGCCGTCCGGTGGTCTTTATCCTCGGCTTCGGCGCCATGGGCCTCCGATACTAGTTTGCCGCCAGCGCCATGATCGAGGTGTCGGTCGTTCCGCCACCACCGTGCGCCGGGCGCTCTACAAAAGGCTCGTTGCAAGGTCGAGATCCCTGAATGTGCGTCACGGCACTATTTGCCGGCGTGGACAGTGCACCAAAGCTGCTATGTACCGCTCCCCCCGAAAGGAATAGGATCGGCCCGTAATCGATCCTAGGAAAGGGAAACTGTCATGGAGTGCATTACTTGGTTCGCCCCGATTCTGCCCGGCAAACTGGAGGCCTGGAAGGCGTTCGATGATGAAGCCAAGGGGCCAAGGTGGGAAGAGCACGACCGGTCCCGAAAGCGCATGGGAGTGGTTCGCGAAGTCGCATCGCTCATGCAGACTCCGGAGGGGGACTTCGTCTGCCTCTTTCAAGAGGCCAAGGATCTCGCCAAGGCCTTCCAAGGGCTCGCGCAGTCGGACGATCCCTACGACGTGTGGTTCCGGGAACGCATCATGGACGTCCACGGATTGACGCAGGAAATGTTGGAGGGACCCCCACCGGCAACGGTCACCTTCGATTATCACAACGACGAGGGCTAAGCCGAATCCCGTTCAGTTAACATTTCCGGATTGTGCATTCGGGGGCGTGGTCCGGATGGGACCACTGGGCTTGCCATAGCCCGGATTCTAGCCATCCCGGCGGCCAGGATGCGTCATCTAAAGTGAGACGCGCCAGCCAATGGTTCAACTTGAGACGTACCAGGCCAATGCTTCATCTATCTTGAGATCGCGTCACCTTAGGTGAGACAGGACAACGGCTGCGGGTGTCCTGTCTCATCTAAAGTGACCCAACGAGCGCCCAAAGCGTGCGGGTGGGCCGACTGTGGCGAGACAGATATGCCGGTGCTGTCTCACCACAGTTGGCCCAAAGCGTAGAACCCGATCTTTGCGATCATCCGCGAAGTATGCACTTGTTCCTAGTGCAATCTGCCGTTAGGGGACCCTGGACGGCCAGCTCCAAGACTTCCCGTGCCACCACTTCTGCTGACTTGTCCGAAGAATCCACCACGAAGTCATCCAGTGACTGATTCACTAGGATGTTCTCTAGCTCGACAGCCCGGTTCAAGTGCCAGAGAAGCCCGTCGGGGTCATTCTGGTGGCGGGCGTTCAGGCGGGTCCGGAGGACCGATTCATCGGCGGTAATCCGACAGATTTCAAGTGGCCTGCCTCCCAACGCCTTTCGATAGCGCGGAATTTCGGTGGCATCCTCAATGACGCCAGCAAGTACGAATGCCTCGACGCCGGCGTCAGCATAATTTCCGACCAGCGATGCGAGATTGACCATCTCGAGCTCATGGTTGAATCTATCGCTCGGTGGTGCTGGCCAGGCCTGGCGTATCGAATCCAGATCGATGATGGCGTGGGCAACGGCTTTCTGTCGCAAGATCCTCCCGATACAACCAGCTACCGTCGTCTTGCCGGCGCCGACTGTTCCATTCAGGAAGATACTTCCGACAAAATTGTCCATTTCCGAAGCCTAGATCAACCGACAGCGGAAGGTCATCCGTATCGGATTATGAGTCGGCTGTGACACGAAGCTTCGATTTGCGGAATCCGTCCGAGGAACCTGAAAGCCGTTGGTAGGGAGTTCGCCGCTGCAGCGGCCCGGGGGTAATTCCTTACTGATTTCAGGGGCGTCCCATTTTGGACGATACTCGGATGGTGAACATGCGCAGTGAGGTTCTTTTCATTGGTGGCCGCGCCGGCGTGGGTAAGAGTTCGCTGGCCTTTGAGCTCCATGCCGAGCTCGCTCAAGCTGAAATCAAACATTGCGTGATTGAAGGCGACAACCTGGACCTGGCGTTCCCGCCTCCGTGGGAATATCAACTGGCCGAACGGAATCTGGCTGCTGTTTGGGGAAATTATCGGGATCTTGGTTACCTGCGGATGATCTACACCAATACTGTGAGTGTCCGATTCACGGAGGAGTTGGCCGCCGCCATGGGTGACGATCCCAAGGTGACAGCGGTGCTTCTGACTTCCAGCGACGAGGCAGCCGCAGCCCGGTTGCGAGGACGCATCCAGGGAAGCGACTTCCAAGACCATCTCGAGCGAAGTATTGCCGCAGCCCGCGAACTCGACTTCTCGACGCCGGCATGGGTGCACCGGATATCTACGGACGACCGCGGCGTGAAAGATGTCGCTTCAGAGGTAATCTCCCTTTTGGGATGGACTGGTGTCGGCTCCGAAGACTGAGATCGCTCGTGTTCTGTCCCTGCTCGGCGATGGGAATTGTCTGGCTAAGTTCCAGGCACAATGATGTCAGCTCGACTGCGAGTCTCGTCCCAGTCAAAGAACTTGCGCTCTGTCTCCATCCATTTATCCCACAGTCCTCGGTGGTCTTCTCCGTCTCGTTCTATGCCGCGTCGGAGACGCTCCTCTTTCGGCGCCTCCACCCAAATGGTGACCGCGATTTTTCCTACGCTCGATTGGCGAGTACACGTGACTCCTTCGATGATTACCACCGGACTCCAGTCCACCGTGGCCCACATCCCAAGAGAATCGCCGAATTCGTCGCTCTCCCAGTCCCGTTGCTGGTAGACGGCAGGCCGCCTGCGCAGTAGCGGGTCCAGAACCTGGGCCTCGAGTCTGGGCCACCACCCGGAAAAGTCGTTCCAGGAAACGAAGTCATCGATTTGAATGACCGGTGCTTTCAGCAAGAAAGCCAATTTGCCCGCGAGGGTGCTCTTGCCAGACCCCGAGGGCCCGTCGATTCCGACTATCTTGATGCCGCTGATGGAGGGCGCATGCGCCACGGCATTTTGGATGCGCGATAAATTGTTGTCCACGTGACAATTATTCATGGATAGAAGGCCGAGGCTGGGTGGCATGGCAGTTCTGAAAGCCGAACAGCAAGGCCGTGGTGCTCCATGGCGATTGAGTCTACTGGCACCCCTGCGTATCAGGTTTGTGCGCATTCGCTGGTCGAATTCTCAGCAACGGCATGCGTCATCGACGTCGGCGCATTATGTGGAACGGGCTCGGGAGATCAGCCTGCCGCTGGAGTTGAAGGTCTCAGCCCATCCACTCTGCGTCACGGCGCTGTATCCCGAATCCACGTGGTTAAAGGAGACCCAGTAGTCGTTGGCATCGCCTGGCCTCACTTGGGCGCCAGTGGGCAGGAGCGCAGAGGTCAGGTTGTGATCGGAGTCGGAAAGTAGCACCACGGAGCTGTCCATCGGCGGCCACTCGGCGATCGCATCGTCGTAGTACACGCATTCGAGGTTCCCGATGTATCCATTGTCATCAAGGAAACAAATCACTGTGCGCTCGATACCGGAGGGCCGCCCAAACTCCTGAAGTTCGACTGGCAGGAGGCGGGACCCGGATGCCGGCGGCGCCTGTGAACGATCCACAAATGGTGTGAAAGAGGGGCAACCGCATGTGCAATTCGGTTCGACTCCCTGAATATGCATCGCTTGCTTGCGGAGTTCCCGGGCGCCTTCGAAATCCAGTGCCAGAAGCCGGTCGAGGATTTGCTGCTCGGAGTTTGTGATTGGCCGCATATTCCAGCCTCGCACAGAAACGCCATCTAGTTTGGAGCTTCTCTATTTGGGCCTCGTTTGCCCGACGTAGCGGGACCATGCGTCACCTGCTGCGTCGGCGTGGAGGAAGGTGACCTGGTAGCTGTAGCCGAGTGCGTCGGCGACCAAGGGTGGCGGTGTGACGGAGAGGTGCTCGTCCAGTGCCGTGTTGCGTGATCCGAGCAGTTCAATTCCGAGGCCACGGAGCCTGAGCATGATCGTGTTCGGGTGGAGGTGCTGGCCTGCCCGGCTTCCGGGGAAGAGCCAGTGGCTTTCTGTACCTGATGCTGTTCGGAGGTTGGGGCGGTTCCGGAGGTGATGGCTGAGGAGTTCCGCGAAAGGCTGCGGGACAGGCACTGGATGCGTGCCTAGGGAGATCGTGATCGTGCCGGTGGTGTCATTGATGTTGACCGCGTCGGTGCGGAGCGCGGCCACCCGGACCAGGGGTTGGGCATAGAGGAGGAGCAATGTCCCGGCGACTCTGTAGGGCAGGGACTCGCTGGTGCCGGTGAGCAGTTCCTTTAGCCAGGCAAGGCGTTGTTCCTGCGGGATGGCAGGCCGGCCTTTAGCGGCGTAGTGCCCGATTTCGACTCGCAAGTTCGTGCCGGTCTTTTTCGCGAAGATGAAGAAAGTCCGGATGGCTTTCCTCGTGGTCGGCCCGGTCGTGAGCCAGGTGTCCACGTCCTGCTGGGTGCAGGTGGCGGCTGTGCGGTGATGGGTCTGCCAGAGCCAGTCGAGGAACTTGATGGTTTCGGTGATTTCCTGTTTGGCGGAGTGCACCGGCCCCTGGGCCGTTTTGCCCGGGGTTGCCATGGCACGGATGCGTCGGAGGTGGTGCCATTTGGCGAAATGCTCGACGGGTTTGGCAACTTCGGCCGGCATGGGGCGCAGCTTGACGTCGATCCAGGCTTCGAAGCGGCTCAGATAGGGGTCCTGGTGGGGGAGGAGCCCGTGATGCACGAGTAGGGCCCGGAGATGGTCGGCTGCCCGTCCCGCCGTATCGCGGTGACTGTCGAGGCCTTCGTGGCTCAGGGGAGTCTGTCCGCTCGAGACGGCCGTCAGGAGCGCCTGGACCTTGGCGGAGCGTTTCCAGGTGATGATGCTTTCCGGTCGATCAGCTTGGCAGAGGACATCGACCAGGCGGTTTGCGGGTGTCCGATCCGCCGGATTCGTGAGCAGCAAGGCGGTGAGGTCGTCCCTGAGTGCGCAGCGGGCGCAGATGCCGCGGCGGTAGAACTCACCTTCGTGGTTGCAGCGGGCGCAGTGGAAGTTGTGGAGGATACCGGCGCAGGGGGCGCACCGTGGTCCTCCATCCTGTGCGGGTGGGCCGGGGAGTAGCCTGTGGTGGCCGCAGTCGGGGCAGGTGCCGTGGGTGCGGGTCGCCACGGTGAAGCAGGGACCGCAGATCTTGCCTTCCGGCCAGCTCGCCCGGGTCTTGCCGGCGTTGCGGCCGCAGCGGGCGCACTGGACGGTTCCGCTTGTGCGAGGCCGTCCGCGGACGGTTTTGCGCGGGATGAGTCCTTCCGGGAGTTCAGTGGTCATCGTCGATGATGCGGGCCCGGCGCGGGCGGACGGTGCGGTTCAGGTCGACGACGTTGGGGGAGTTGCCGGTTCCGGTCTTGCGTGCCCGGACGTCGGCGGCGGTGACGGTGATGAGGTCCTCGGGGCCGCAGGAGAAGATGTCGCATATCGCAGCGATGACCTGCAGAGCGACCCGCTCGGGCTTCTGGTTGACGATGCGGTAGACCTGGGGCCGGGACAGGATGATTCCGCGCTCGGCGAGCAGGGGGATGAGATCGGTGGTGTTGTGAAGACCGCGTGCTGCCATCAGCTCGGACAGCCGCCACGTGTATTCGACCTCGCGCTTCATCGCTGACCTCCCGATTTGTTGCCGAGTGCCTGGTCCATCGTGCGGTCCAGGGACGCCCGCAGCGTGGTGCTGCGGAAGTCGTCGCTGACAAATTGGTAGATGCCTGTGGTCGAGGCGTACTCGTGGCCCATTTGATATTGCACGAATCTAGGATCCCATCCGGCCTCCAACAGGTGCGTGGCATAAGAGCGCCGCAGGGAATGCAGATCCAACCCGTCCGCAGGCATCCCCAGCTCGTCCAGATACCGCCGGAGCCGCCGCAGCAGGGTGGACTCGACGATCAGGCCGCCGCGTTCGCTGGGGAAGAGATCGAGGGTGTGAAGGGTCCCTCGGCCGTTGGCTAGCCAATCCTCAAGGACGCCGGCGGTCCAGTCGAAGACCGTCAGGACGCTGCGGGGCTTGGGCGGTGATGCCTTGCGGGACTTGCCGAACCGGACCTTGCAAACACCGAATTTCCCGAACTTGCGCGCGTGCGGGTTGGTTGCGAAATCGACGGTCTGCAGGTGCCGCAGCTCATTGAACCGAAGGCCGTAGGAGTAAGCCATTTTGAGCATCACAGCGTCGCGGTAGGCCGCCTGCCAACCCTTCTTGCCCGAGGCCTCAATGACTTGAACCTCGTCATCGGCGTGGTCAAAAAGCCTCTGGAGTTCCTCTTTCGTGTAGGCACGCTTGGAGGGTCGGCCTTCGAATTCCTGCACATGGGTGGCCGTGTTCCACTCATAGAAGACCTGGGCCGGATGGGTACCAAAGCGCTCTTCGCAGACCCGGTCCCAGCCATAATCGGGATTGGCGATGTACGACGTGAAGTGACGCAGCGCGGACTGGTGGGCCCGAAGCGTCGAGTGGCTCAAGTGCCGGATCGAGCGCAGGTCCCCGAAATACTCCTCGACATGGGCCGGCGTCCAATGCCACGGAAATTCATTCACATGATCCACGAACCTGCGAACATACCGGATGCGCTGGTCAATGGTGTCGAACTTCAGGTTCCGAGACAGCTGCTGGTTCCGCCAGCCATCGAGCATCTGATCGAAGGACTGCTGTTCAGGATGAAGCAGCTGGACGGAGCCCAGAAGGTGCACCCGTCCGGATCCATCGACTGCCATTCCGCCTCCTAAACCTGCTCCAAAATCTGAATCAATGTTTCATTAAATGCATCATCTCAGCAAATCCGCAGGTCAGAGGCGTTTTTTCTGTCATTCGGCGCACTGACCCGGCCCGCCCAGTCATGACTGGGAACATCGATTGGAGTCGGATACAACCCCTGAACGCCGCGGCGCAAGGCGGGTCCAACGCGCGGCGCGGAATTCCGCGGGAGAGGGCCTGAATGATTCATCCGATGAGATACGCAGAGTACAACTTTACATAATGTAGATTATCGGCGTTATCGGAGAGCGGAGAGTGGCCTGCATTAAGCCGACGTTTAGCGGGTGACTCCGGGGCTTCCGTTGGATGTTGCCGCACGTCAGGTCCGATGGCGCCATAACCGGCGTCCCGAACTCATCCGCTCAGTAATCGGGGCTGGCCAACGCCGGCGTTGAAGCCAGCTCTAGCACCCAGCCCGACAAGCTGGCGGACAATTCGCCTGTGAATCGCAGCGGTAAATGGCGTTATTTTCGCAGCGCTAAAAGGCACGTTTGGTGCCGTTCAGCTGCTGCAGAACGGCATCCCCGCACTGTCAGAAGGTCGGGCGGTCTGCTCCGTCGACTGTCTTGTAATGCCAGGGATTCGAGACGCAACCGCGAAACACCCTGCGCCTCGTATGGCCCTCAATATCTGGCGATTCGTGCTGCCTCCAGTGGTGTTTTGACCTGCATCTCCTTGGCATCCAAGCGGGATGCTGCGCAAGGGCCCGGGCACTCTGCCCAGGCCCTTGGGCATGCATGGCTGCCTGACGTCAACGCTTTTGGGAGGGATGGTTAGCCCGGTCTCTTAGTTGAGTGGAAGTCCGAAGTGGTAGGTGTAGCCCGTCGTGTTCATGGACTTGAATGGTCCCTCGCATTTTCCCGATACCGCCGAGCAAACCGAGATACCTGGACCGATCAGGGCCAACTCTTCAGGCCCGGCCCAGCCGTAGCGCTGCTGGAAACCGCGCCCGATCTTGACTGCTGCCCCGGTCGCAGTCTCGACAATCAGGTCATAGGCCGGGGCGTACCAAAAGTGGCCACCAGGGCTGAGGCCACTGCCGAAAGCCGTTCGGTCTCCATAGGAAGAGTGGACCGATGACAAGACGGTTCCGTCAGCGTTCTCGAAATCGATGCGATCCTCCCTCTCCACCGCCCAAATGTCTCCACTGACATCGGCAACGGGCCGGTCGCTCAGTTGAGGAGCTTCGCCGGCGGCCCACCGCCAAACCCACACATCCCCCGTGGCCCCTCCACCGGGCGAGGTTGCGTAGTAGACAGCGGCATCATCGATTGATCCGTAAACCACACTTTTTTCGGCGGCTAGAGACGGGATCGCTGCCTGGGCGAGCACCTTCCCGGTGCTTGGACGCACGACGACGATGTCCCCGCTGTATTCGCCCCTTTGGACCCAAGAGACCAGGTCATGGCTGGGGTTACCGACTATGTCCCGAATGTCCCGAAACTCACCCCATTGACGGCCCGCGCGGGTTTCTTTGGGTTCCAGCCAGCCGAGCCTCCTGATGCTGTTTTCCCAGTCTGCCCAAACAAGCCTCGATGTCTCGGCATCCACATAGACCACACCAGTGGAAGTCGTTGTGAATGACGCCACGCGAGCCGGTGGCCATCTGTTTTCCCCGACATATAGGTTTCCCGCATCGGTGTAGAACAGGGCATCAGGGCCCCAGCCTTCGCGTGGGGCAACAGATAATTCAGATTCCGAAGTCGAAGGCACCGGAAAGGCCGAACCGGGAAGCGGATGCTCCCCATCCGGCTCCTCATAGGTGCAGCCGCCGACCCAAAACGCCAATCCCAGGCTGACAATGAGCGCCGCTACCCGCTGACGCCCTGATTTACGACACACCCCGCTGCTCACTTCCACACCTTCTGCTCACCTTCGAGGGGTGTCATGGAGCTCATCGATCCACCAAGCCGCTACAGGGTACTGTGAGGCCCCGCAGCCGGGTGGCCCCGAGGTGGGATGCCGTCGCCTCAAGTCTCCTCCGGCACAGAACCCGTGACAATGAAGAGTTGTACGGCGCCAAATTTGGGGCAGCTTTTCACCGCCCGCGTCTAACTCGCCCGAGAGATCTTGGCGGTAGCCTCCGTCTCGTAACCTAAAGCTTTTCGAGACACCGGCGTCTCACTTCGAGAGGGTCACAGGAATCTGCGCCATGCCGGGCCGTCCAGCGTCTTGTAAAGGTGTCTCACCGTGAATCGTCTCAGGAGGGTGCCGCTCGGGGGTTTCTGAGGCACAATGGCCGGGGTGAGACATCTCGGGTATACGCGCGTCAGTACCTCGGGCCAGGATGCGAAGTTGCAACTCGATGCACTGGTCGATGCCGGGGTGCAGAAGCGTGACGTGTTCGCCGACGTCACCTCCGGAAGTAAGGCCGCTATTGAGCGGCCCGGGATGAAGAAGCTCCTTGCATATGTGGAGCCGGGCGATACCGTCGTGGTTTGGCGGGTGGATAGGCTCGGGCGATCCTTGATTGATGTTTTGAACACGGTGAACCTGCTGCGGGATCGCGGCGTGTACCTGAGGTCTGTCTCGGACGGAATTGATCCCACAACAACGTCGGGCCGCCTGATGCTGAATATGCTCGCGACGCTGGCTGAGTACGAACGGGAGCTGATCGTCGAACGCGTGAACGCTGGCATCGCCGCGGCGCGCCAGGGCGGCACCCGCTTTGGCCGGCCCATGTCCGATCCGCTGGTCGTCGCCGACAAGCTCAAGATCGCCCAGGACGCTCGCGCGAAGGGACGCACCGCTGAGGACGCGGCTCGTTTGGTGGGCTGGAGCCGCGCAACGCTTTACCGCCATCAACAGGCGGCTTCCCGGTTATGAAGCATGGGCTGTCGGCCGAAGACCGCGCGTCGCTGCTCCGGCAGCACCTCGACGACGGAGTTCCCCTTGCCAGGATCTCCAGTCAGGCCGGCGTCCCCCTCCGCACGCTACAGCGGTGGACGGCTGTGCTCCGCGCCGACGGCTCGGTTAGGGCACTGGGCCGCCGGCCACGCTCGGACCGAGGCAGCCATTCGGTCCCGCCTGAGATCGTTGGCGCGATCGAAGGCCTCGCGCTTCGCCGCCCGGCACCAACCATCGCGTTCATCCATCGACGGATTAGTGCCGTCGCGCTCGACCGCGGCATGCCTGCCCCCGGCTACTCGACGGTCCGGGCGGTCGTTGCCGCCATCGATCCTGGGCTGCGAACCCTGGCGCTCGAAGGCGACGCCGCGTACCGGGACAGATTCGAGCTGGTCTATCGGCGCACCGCCAGGCGCGCGAACGAGCAGTGGCAATGCGACCACACCGAGCTGGACATCGAGATCGTCGACACCGCCGGCGCCTCCGCCCGCCCATGGCTGACCGTCGTACTCGATGACTACTCCCGCGCCATAGCCGGCTACACCGTCTTCACCGGGGCGCCGACCGCGCTGCAGACAGCCTTGGCCCTTCATCAGGCCGTGCAGCGCAAAAATCACCCGGCTTGGCCCGTCATGGGTCTGCCCGATGTTCTCTACAGCGACTGACCGCGCCAAATATCGCCGCGAAAAACACGCCAAATAGCGCAGAGAATCACAAATTCGCCGGCCCCCGCTTTTGTGTCCGGAACACCGGCCGGCGGCACAGGAAACGGCTCCCCGGCCAGCCCGGCCATTGTCTAATCCGGTGTGCTCGCCAAGAATGAACCAATGACGGTCTACGTGCGTTCACTCGAAACTGCTGTTCCGCCCACCGTGCTGGTTCAGACCGAAGCCCGGGACGTTTTTGCAGCTCAGCCTGGCCTGACCAGGCTGGGCTCGCGACTGGTGAGTACTTGCTTCGATTCAGCCGCCATCGATACGCGCCATACCGCCGTCCAAGAAATGACCATGGCGTTCCGTTCGGACGATCCGCAGTTCTTTGATCCATCTACGGGCCTGCTCCTGAACCCCACCACCAAGGTGCGCAACGAGTTCTTCGCACGGGAGGTCACCAAACTTTTCATCGAGTCCGCCCGGGCTGCCGTGAACGCCTGCCCGGATCTGTCCTTGCTTGACATAACCCACGTCATTACCGTCTCCTGCACAGGATTCTTCAACCCCGGTCCTGACTATAAGATCGTCCGTGCGTTGGGGTTGGACCCTGCCGTCCAGCGTTATCACCTCGGATTCATGGGCTGCTATGCCGCCTTTCCGGCGCTGCGGGCCGCCAAGTCGTTCTGCGAAGCAGATCCGCAGGCCGTTGTCCTGGTGGTCTGTGCCGAGCTGTGCTCCCTGCACGTGCGGACTTCGAACGATCCCGACACCATCATGGGTTCGGCGCTGTTCGCCGACGGCGCGGCGGCAGCCATCATTACGGCCCGGAACGATCCGGACGCGCCTGCGCTGATGCAACTGGACCACTTCGAAACCGTCCTTACGCCGGTGGGCGAGGAATCCATGGCCTGGAACATCGGCGACCATGGCTTCGAAATGGTGCTGGGCAACTACGTCCCCCACATCATCGACGATCACATCATCGGCGCCCTCGCGCCGCTGCTGGCCCGGGATCCCTCGCTGCGCGGACTCCCCTACCGGGACATCCGCCATTGGGCCATCCATCCCGGCGGCCGGAGCATCCTTGACAAGGTCCAGACGCGCCTTGAACTCACCGACGAGCAACTCGTTCCGGCACGGGATACGTTGCGGGACTACGGCAACATGAGCAGTGCCACCGTGCTGTTTGTCCTCAGGCACATCCTGGAGCAGCCGCCGGTGGAGGGTGAGGAACGCATCTGCTCCATGGCGTTCGGCCCCGGACTCACGGTGGAGACCGGGCTCTTCACGAAACTCCGCCAGGCAGCCACCGGGAAACGGGCGGTGCAGCCAGAGGCGGCCTCGTCGCTGGTCTGACCTGTGTCCCTGATGCGGCAAAGGGCTGCGGACGCAGTGGAAATGATGGACCTGCCGGACTGTGATCCCACCAAACTGGAGCTCACGTACCGGCAATTCGGACTGGTGAACCGGCTCTTCTCCGGCTGGCGGCAGCTGTACTGCCGCGAGCTTCGCCCTCTGCTCTCCCACGACTCTGAAACCACGCTCCTCGACATAGGATGCGGCGGCGGGGACCTGGCACGCCAGCTCGCCCTCTGGTCCGCCCGGGACAAACTGCTGCTCGAGGTCACCGGCATTGACCCGGACGCCAGGGCATACAGCTACTCGTTACGCCGCCCCCACCACGCCTCAGTCCGGTTCCGCCAGGCGGACAGTGCCGACATGGTCCGCGAAGGTCGCCGGTTCGACGTCGTCATCTCGAACCACGTCATCCACCACCTCCAACCAGCGGACCTGGCTCAGCTCCTGGCAGATTCGCAAGCCCTGGCGCGCCGGATTTCCCTGCACAACGACCTCCGCCGGAACATCGCAGCCTACGCACTTTTCTCCCTGGCGGCCCTCCCCTTCCGCGGCTCGTTCATCCGTGCGGACGGCCTGACCTCGATCAGGCGCAGCTACACCCCGGCGGAACTCACCGCCGCCGCTCCCCCCGGCTGGCAGGTGGCGCGCCACTCCCCTTTCCATCAGGTCCTCATGCACGGTCCGGACCATCCCGATGGCTGACGTGGTGATCGTCGGCGGCGGACCCGTGGGTCTGTATCTCGCCGCCCTGCTGCTTCAGGAAGGCGTCGCGGTCCAGGTCCTTGAACAGCGGCTCCACCGGGAACACCACTCGCGAGCCATCGGCATCCATCCCCCCGCCCTCGCGGCGCTGAACAGGGCATCGGTGGCCAGCGCCATGGTTGATGCCGGCGTGCAGATCCGCGGCGGCATTGCAGTCAGCGGCGCGAAGACCGTAGGGTCAATGTCTTTCGCGTCGGTCTCGGAGCGCTTCCCGTTTGTCCTGTCGCTCGCCCAGGTCACAACGGAATCCCTGCTGGAGCGGCGTGTAGACGAACTCGACGGTGCGGCGCTCGTCAGGGGCGCCAGGGTGACGGAAATAGCGGACGACGGCGGACTGGTCACCGTCCGTGCTGCCGCCACCAAGACAGGGGGTGCCGGCACCCGGATCACCTCACGGTTTTTGGTCGCCGCCGACGGCTCTCGGTCCCTGATGCGCAGCCTGCTGGGCATCCCGGCCACGTCCCGAACCTATCCCGACCATTATGTGATGGGTGATTTCGAAGGTACCGGCAAAAACCTGAACGAAGCCGTCCTGTACCTCGAAGCCGAAGGGATAGTGGAATCCTTTCCGCTGCCGGGCGGTCTCCGCCGCTGGGTAGTGAGGGTTCCCCGGCCCGAACCGGTCCCGGACGCCGTCGAACTGGCACGGTTGGTCCACCACCGCACGGGGATCCGGCCGGACCCGGCCACCAACACCATGCTCAGTAGCTTCAGCCCGCGCTCCACGGTGGCGTGCCGATCAGTCTCGGGGCGGGCCGTCCTGATCGGTGATGCTGCCCATGAAATAAGCCCCATCGGCGGCCAAGGCATGAACCTTGGCTGGCTGGACGCGGCGGAACTCGCGCCGATCATCTGTGATGCCCTGGCGGGGAAACCGGTTGGCCAGCGCCTGCACGCCTATTCCGCCCGGCGTCGTAAGGCCGCGTCGGTGGCACGATGGCAGTCCGAAGTGAATATGACGCTGGGGCGCCCGCTGGGGCGGCCGCTCGTGGCCTTGAGGAACCGGGCAGTCAGCGCCGTGTCCGGCTTTCCGGCGGCCAACAGGCTGGTGGCCCGCCGGTTTACCATGCAGTAACCCCCGCGCCGAAGGGCTCCGGGTCAGGAATTCACGAAGTAGCAGTCGTAACTGTCCTGGCTGATGATCAGGCCGTCCCGGACTTCAAAGACCGACGACGTCCGGGCGCGGATGGTCTCCCCGGCATCCCAGTACCGCAGGTCCATCAGCGTCCGCGCCGACCAGTCGGCCTCCACCACAACCCGACCGCCTTCGCAGGTAGTGCGGCGGATCTCGAACTTCTGGTCCGCCACTACTTCGCCGCTTTGATCGAGGCCAGCCATCGCCTGGTCCCGCGTCCGCATGGAGCCTTCAGCCGCGAGTAGATGCGGCGCCTCGACCAACACGAAGTCCGCAGCGAGGAAACGGCCGATGGCCCCGCCGTCACCGCCGGCTTCCAGGGTCCGGATAAAGTCCAGGACAAGTTCCAGTGCGTTGGGTTCGGACGCAATCAGTTCAGCCATGGCATCGACATTAGCCGACGCGGCCGACGCCCTGCGGCGTCCGCCGCTAGGCTTTCCGCATGACCGCTGTATCACCGCCCACTTCATTCACTCCTGCGCACCTGAGGGAACGGGTGCAGGAAATCCTGTCTGCGGGATCGCTGCCGCCCATCGTCCAGGCCGGGAATCCCGTACTCCGCCAGCGGGCCGCGTCCTTCGACGGCCAGATCAGCGCCGCCGAGCTGGACCAGTTGATTGCCCTCATGCGCGACGTGATGCACGAAGCCCCTGGTGTGGGGCTGGCCGCCCCGCAACTCGGAATCCCGCTGCAGCTGGCAGTCCTTGAGGACCAGTACGACGTCGACCCCGAGGCCGCTGCACTGCGGCACCGTAGCCCGCTGGAGTTCCTCACCATCATCAACCCGCACTACACGGCCGTCGGAACGGAAAGCGCCGCGTTCTTCGAGGGGTGCCTCTCCCTGACCGGCCTGCAGGCAGTGGTAGTACGGCCAGAACGGGTGCTGCTCCGGTTCGACACCCCCGGAGGCCGGGCGTCGGAACGGGAATTCGAGGGCTGGCAGGCGAGAATTGTGCAGCACGAAACCGATCACCTCCATGGCACCCTCTACGTTGACCGCGCCGAGTTGAGGTCCTTGAGCTCCAACGCCGAGTACGCCGCCAACTGGGCCGAGCCGGGGATCGGAAAGGCGCGTGCAGCCCTGGGCTTCCTGCCCGAGAACCCCTGACGCGCCTGCACTCCAGCACGCCTCCTCGTCACTCCGGCGGTGCGTCTGCCGGATTTGCGTCGGTCGGGAGGAACCGAGCCCACCAGCGCAGGATGTGCTCGAATCTCTGACGCCGGTGCTGCGGCCTGCCTGACCGGGAAAGTTCATGGTCCTCGCCCGGGAACACCAGCAGCTGGGCTTCCACACCCCGCCGCTTCAGGGCCGTGAAATACCGCTGGCCCTGCTCCAGCGGACACCTGAGATCGTTTTCGCTGTGGATGACCAGCGTCGGGGTCTGCACGATGCCCACGTGCTCGAACGGGCTTTGCGCGGCGACCCCCACCGTTGAGCTGCCGAGATATTCGCTGCCGAAGTACCAGCCAATGTCGGCCGAGCCCTCGAAACTGACCGGGTCCAGGAATCCACGCTCCACAATGGCACCCTGGAACCTGTGGTGGTGCGCGATGGTCCAGGCGGTCAGGTATCCGCCGTACGAGCCGCCCATGATGCCCAGCCGGCCCGCGTCCAGCGCCGGAAATTTGGCCAGCGCCCCGTCCAGGAACGCGAGGACATCCTCCATGTCGTCGGTGCCAAAGCGGCCCTTGATGGCCAGCCCGTGTTCCCGGCCGTAGCCGGCAGAGCCGCGCGGATTGCACATCAGCACGGCATAGCCCGCAGCCGCGTACACCTGGGCTTCGTCGAACAGGGCAACGGTGAACTGGGCAAACGGCCCGCCATGGATGTTCAACAGGACCGGGTGCGGACCCTTACCCGCAGGCCTGACGAGCCAGCCATGGACGGGATAGCCATCGGGTGCCTCAAACGTCAGCTCCTGTGGAACCACAATGTCCGTCTGTGTCCGCAGAACGGCCGAAAAGTCTGTCAGCAGCCGCAGCTGCCCGTCGTCGAGCACTCCGACGTCCCCGTGAGTAGACGGATCGCCGAATACGACGAGCAGCGAACCACCCGCCCAGGCAGCCCCCGTCACCACCTTGTCACCGTGCACCAGCAGGGCATGCCCGCCCGTCGCCCCCAGCTCGAGGAGCTCAACTGAGCCTTGCGCGTTGTTCAGGACCAGGGCGTGGTCCGGGCCGCGGAGCTCAATCCGGGCACCCGGGGCGGCAACGTCCATCAGCTCAGGGTCGGTCAGCGCGACCGGCACGCCGCCGTCGGCCGTAACGCAGTACAGCACGGCGTTACGTGCCACGAAGTCCCGGCCGGAGCCGCCCAGGTCCCGGGCAATGTAGAACAGCCATCTGCCGTCCCGGGACTGCCGGACCTCCGATACGGTTTGAGGTGCGGCTACTCCCTTATCCACAGGGAGGGGGTCGCCGCCGGTGACCGGCACCCTGTAGACCAAGGTGGCCAAATCGTCATCGTTCTCCGGCGGTGCTGCCACAAAGTAGACGGCTGATCCGTCTGCGCTGAAAACTCCGGAGCTGGCGTCCGTGGCGAGCGACGTGAGCTGCCGGGCTTCCGGCAGCGACGGAGCCGCAGGCGGTGCCAGCGGTTCGCCGCCGAGTTCCGGGACGTCCACGATGAACAGCTGCTGCGGCTTGTCGCGCGTGTAGCCAACGCTGTTCAGCCTGTACTGGTAGGAGGAGATCAGCCGTGGGGCCTCCGCCTCCGCGGTGATGGCTTCGCTGCTGCCGTACCGTCCGGCCTCGGGCTCGCGGGAGCTGAAGACTATCCGGTGCGAATCAGGAGACCAGGCGAAGGATTCCACTCCGAGCAGCCTGTCGGTAATGACCTGGGGTTCACCGCCGCCGGCCTCCACCACGACGAGCTGCGCTTTCGATGATGGTCCGCCTGTCCGGAGGAAGGCGAGGACCAGTCCATCAGGAGAGAAGGCAGGGCCGGTGTCCCGGAAGCCCCTGGTTATTCGCCGCGGCAGCTGCTCCTGGTTCAACGGGATGTTCCACAGCTGGCCCACGTAGGAATCAGCAGTGAAATCCGGCCTGGTCACCGACACAACAGCACGGCTGCCGTCCGGGTGAACCGCCGGCGCGGAGACGGAATTGAGCAGCGGGAGGTGTTCTGGCTTCACCCACGTGAGCCTAACGTGCGGCTTTCCCCCAAGCGAACATGCGGCCGGAACACTCCCGCGCGGGCTCCGCGCCGGCCCGCTCCCCGCCCTAAGATGGTCCGTATGCCATCAAGCCCTCTCCCTCCGCTGCGCTGCCCCGTGTGCGGCGCCGCACTGAATGTCCGGGGCGGGCCGGGTGACGCGGCCCGCAAGGCCTTGGTCTGCGGATCCGGGCACGGCTTCGACGCGGCGAAGCAGGGCTACTTCAACCTGCTGGTGGGCAAGGGGACAGTCTTTGAAGCCGACACCGCAGGGATGGTGGCGGCCCGGTTCGCTTTCCTCGACGGCGGACATTACCGCCCCCTGGCAGACGCCGTCGCGGCCGCCGTCGCGCCCGGGATAAGCCCGGGCGAACCATTCACAGTCCTCGATTCGGGTACGGGGACCGGCCACTATCTCAGGGTGGTGCTGGATGAGGTGCAGCGGCGCACGGCCAGCTACGCCGCCGTCGCGCTCGACATCTCCAAGTTCGCGCTCCGCCGCGCCGCGCGCCTCAACCCCGAGGCGATCAGCCTTGCCTGCGATGTGTGGCAGCCGCTCCCGGTGGCCGACGCCGCCGTCGACGCCATCACGGTGATCTTCGCCCCCCGCAACGCCGCCGAATTCGCCCGGGTCCTCCGCCCCGGCGGAAGGCTGGTGGTGGTGACGCCGCGCGCCGGACACCTTGCCGCCGTTGCCGCCCAGGCAGGGATGCTGTCCATCGAGGACGACAAGGACGCGCGGCTGGCAGAATCCCTCTCGCCGCACTTCGCCGCCGAGTCCACCCGGGACCTGGATATCCTGATGATGCTAACGCCCGGCGAGCTGGCTGACCTGGCCTTCATGGGTCCGGCCGGGCACCACCTGGACCGCACGGCCATTGCAGCCAAAATCGGGAGTGGTGGGGTGTCGACCCAGGTGGAGGCACGATTCCGGATCACGGTCTTCCGTCCGGCACGGTCCGCACCGTAACGACTTGGCCACGTTCAACCGCTGCCCTTCACGCAACCTGCCGTCCTGCTTTCCGGCGGACTAGGATAAATAGACAGCTACCGAATGGTCAAGGGGGACGGAATGTTTGAATGGCTCGGCGAAAACTGGTGGGCCCTGTGGCTCACCGCCTTCCTCGCGTTCGCAGTGATCGAAATGATCACCCTTGACCTGTTCTTCATCATGCTCGGCGGCGGAACAGTTGCCGCGCTCGTCGCAGATTTTGCCGGCGCTGACCTGTGGCTGCAGATTGTGGTGTTCTGCGTGGTCTCCCTGCTGATGATCGCCTTTGTCCGCCCGGTGGCACTAAGCCATCTGAAAAAGGGACCCGCCGACCAGCGCACCAACATTGACCGGCTCATCGGCGAGCAGGCCCTGGTGATGGAAGCAGTCAGCTCCACCGGCGGCCTCGTCAAGATCGGGGGCGATGTCTGGAGCGCCCGGTCCTCCGGTGGCGTCCTGCCTGCCGGCCAGAAGGCGGTGGTCTCCGCCATCGACGGGGCCACGGCTGTGGTTTCCGCCCAGCCGGAGCAGGCCACTCAGTCCTAAGTACAGCCTAACAATTGGGGAATAGGAGTCGTATGGATAACGCAGGAGGAGCCGCCCTGGCCATTGTGCTGGTGGTCCTGATCGTGTTCGTGATCATTGTCTTGGTCCGCTCGGTGCGGATTATCCCGCAGGCGAGGGCCGGCGTCGTTGAACGGCTCGGCAAGTACCAGCGGACCCTTAACCCGGGACTCACCATCCTGATCCCGTTTGTGGACCGGCTCCTGCCGCTCCTGGACCTGAGGGAGCAGGTGGTGTCCTTTCCACCGCAACCGGTCATCACCGAAGACAACCTGGTGGTGTCCATCGACACTGTGGTGTACTTCCAGGTCACTGACCCGCGCGCCGCCACCTATGAGATTGCCAATTACATCCAGGCCGTGGAGCAGCTCACCACTACCACCCTGCGTAATGTTGTGGGCGGCCTGAACCTGGAAGAGGCGCTCACATCCCGCGACCAGATCAACGGCCAGCTGCGCGGTGTCTTGGACGAGGCAACCGGCCGCTGGGGCATCCGGGTCTCGCGCGTGGAGCTCAAGGCCATTGACCCGCCCCACTCGATCCAGGACTCGATGGAGAAGCAGATGCGGGCCGAGCGAGACCGCCGCGCTGCGATCCTCACGGCCGAAGGCACCAAGCAGTCCGCCATCCTGACGGCCGAGGGCCAGCGGCAAGCATCGATCCTTGCGGCTGAGGGCGACGCCAAGGCGGCCATCCTCCGCGCAGACGGTGAGGCACAGGCCATCCAGAAGGTCTTTGACGCCATCCACAAGGGCAACCCCGACCAGAAGCTCCTGGCCTACCAGTACCTTCAGACGCTTCCGAAAATCGCAGAGGGATCATCAAACAAGCTGTGGATCGTTCCCAGCGAAATTGGCGAGGCACTCAAGGGCATCGGCCAGGCGCTCGGGGGTACTAATCCTGGTCCGACCGCGGGCGGCGGCGGGCTGTTCGACGAGGAACCCGCTAAACAGCCTGGGTCCTGACACGGATTTGCCTCATACGGGGCGGGAGGGGATTCGCGCTTGGTCGCGGGTCCCCTCCCGTTTTGCGGCTAGGCCCCAGGCCGGTATAGTTGAGTATTTGTCCGGTCGGACCAGATCCGCTGGAACAAGAAAGCTTCGCAATGCGTTGAATCTTATGATGCAGCACAGTGCACACAGTAGTCCGGGGCGGTTATGCCGTTCCGGCTTGCGTGGAGTCCTGCTCCGCGAACCGACCAGAGGGAGAAAACATGAGCGATCGCAGCCTGCGGGGTATGCGCCTTGGCGCGCAGAGCATGGAGACCGAGTCCGGCGTTGAGCCGGCTCCGCGCCAGCGCGTCGAATACCGGTGCGAGGACGGCGAGCAGGTCTTCGTGACGTTCTCTTCAGAGGCTGAAATTCCTCCTGTGTGGGTTTCCAAGACCGGCAAGGAAGCGCTCCTCGTCGATGGCGAACGTCCGGACACCAGCAACGAAAAGGCTGTCCGTACGCACTGGGACATGCTCCTGGAGCGCCGTTCCCTTCCGGAGCTGGAGCAGATCCTCGAGGACCGGCTGACCATCCTGCGCGAACGCCGTGGCGAACGGCGCAGCGCCTGACCCCAGCGGCGGTCACGGCCTCCCGCCGAGGTCATAGCGTCATCGATTGACGCGATCTGAACGATTAAGAAGGGCCGGGCCGGCAACGTGATCACGTTTGCCGGCCCGGCCCCTTATCTTTGTCCTAACGGCGTTGCAGGTCAGCCCTGGGCCGGATCCTTCTTGCCTGTGAGCTTGTTCCAGCGTGCCTGCAGGCCCCACCTGGTGACGTTGACCATGGCCTCAACAACAATGTTGCCGCTCATCTTTGACGCTCCGAGCTCGCGCTCCACGAACGTAATGGGGCGTTCCTCGATCCTGAGGCCCAGCTTGGCTACACGCCACGCCAAGTCAACCTGGAAGCCGTAGCCCACTGAATCGACAAGGTCGAGGTTCAGTTTTTCCAGCGTGGTCCGCCGGAAGGCGCGGTAGCCGCCGGTGACGTCCTTGATCTTCAGGCCCAGCATCAGCCGGGCGTACGTGCTGCCAGTGCGTGAAATCGCCTGCCGGTACAGCGGCCAGTTGACCACGCTGCCACCGGGTACCCAGCGGGATCCCATGGCAAGGTCCGCGCCCTGATCAACGGCTTCCAGCAGTTGGGGAAGCTGTTCGGGCTGGTGTGAGCCGTCCGCATCCATTTCCACCAGGACGTCGTAGCCTGCCTCGAGTCCCCATTTGAACCCGGCAATGTAGGCGGCTCCCAGGCCTGCCTTGCCTTTGCGGTGCAGGACGTGAACCTGTGCATCCTCGGCGGCAAAGCCGTCCGCAAGCTGACCGGTGCCGTCCGGGCTGTTGTCGTCCACCACCAGTACGTCCGAGGCCGGTACGGCTGCGCGGAGGCGTTGAAGAGTCTTGGGCAGCGATTCCAGCTCGTTGTAAGTAGGAATGATGGTGAGGACGCGCACAAAGGGCCTTCCTGGACGGGAGCGGTCGGAGCGGCTGAACCGTAGCGGAGTAGCTGGCGGTCAGGCGCAACTACCTATTATAGGGCGCTTTATGGGAGCGTTGGCCGGTGTGTCCGGTCAAGAGCGCAGTGCCGGACTCGAATGCAGCTCCACGCCGTCCTTCACGGTCTGCAGGCACACCGGGTCCACGCCGGTATCAAGTGCCGGGAGAAGGGGCGTGCGGGCACGCGGATCCGTGCTCCAGGACTGGACGCGGCCGTCCGCCACCTGGACCATGAGCTCCTCAGCATCCCAAACAGCGAAACTGGCTGGTGCGCCGGGAACCAGTTGCCCGGCCATCGGGTTGTGGTGCTTTGCTGCCCGCCACCCCGCGCGGGTGTGGCCGAGGAACGCTGCGCGGGCCGAGATCCGTTCAGCGTGGTTGTGGTGTTCCAGGCAGGCACGCACGCTGGACCACGGGCGCAGTGGTGTCACCGGGCTGTCGCTGCCGAAGCAGATAGGAACACCGGCAGCATAGAACGAGGCAAACGGGTTCATGGAGCGGCTCCGGCTCCCCAGGCGCTGCTCATACATGCCGCCTTCGTTCCCCCAGTCAGCGTCGAACCGTGGCTGGGCGCTGACTGTGACGGAGTAGCGGGCCAGCTGTTGCACTGATTTGGGGTCTGCGACTTCCACATGTTCGAAGCGGTGGCCGGCGGCACGGATCCGTTGTTCGCCCACTTCGGCGGCCGCGAGTTCCAGTGCCTCCAGCGCGGCATCAAGTCCCGCGTCGCCGATGACGTGGAAGCCGCCCTGGATGCCCAGCAGCGAGCAGGCCGCCAGGTGGGCGCCGGCCTGCTCTGCCGAGAGGTAGAGGCTGCCCCGCTCCCCCGCCGCGTCGCTGTAGCCGGCCCTCAGTGCCGCTGTCCTGGAGCCGAGGGAACCGTCAATGTTCAGGTCGCCTGCCAGGCCGCGCACGGATACGCCCAGTTCGTCCAGCAGCGCCCGGGCCTGCTCCTCGGAGGTGGCCAGTTCGCCCCAGTACGGCAGGATTTCCGGCATGGCCTCTCCGGCCGCCGTGTTCCACGCGGCGGCAAGGCGAAGGTCGGAAACTCCGCCTATATGCGGCGCGGCCATCTCCGCCAGTGCCACATAACCGTTTTCGGCCGCTTCGGTCAGGGCGCGCCGCTGGTAGGTCAGGAGGCTGGCCTCCGGGAGCCGCCGTGCTTCCTGGCGGGCCGCTGTATGGGCGGCCCGCTTCACTTGTGAACCCGCACTGTAGCCGTCCAGTCCGCCAAGCCCGGCGGCGGCAGCCAAGGAGGAAGAGACCAACGCCGAATGCGCATCCACCCTGGCCAGGAACACCGGCCTGCCGCCGGCCGCCTGCTCAAGCTCCTCGGCCGCCGGCAGGGCCGGGTCCTCCCACGTGGATTCATCCCAGCCATGACCCAGCAGGGGGCCGTCGCCTTTGGCTGCGGCCACGGCATCGAGTAATTGCCGGGCGGAACGGATCCCGCCCAGCTGGAGGGAACCCAGTGCGATGCCGGTTTCCGTGAGGTGGACGTGGGAGTCAACAAACCCCGGCGCTACGAGGGCGCCATGGAGGTCGATGATCTCCATGGAGCTGTCAGCGATGGAGGATGCCGCCTGCTCGGAGCCGACCCAGGCCACGGTGTCGCCGTCAACCAGCATGGCGGTGGCAAAGGGGTCTGCTGCTGTGTAGACCGAGCCGTTGCGGTACAGGACCACCTTCCGCTCGTGCGGCGCGGGCGTGGTGGAACGTTCAGTGGTCATGCGGGCGAAGCTCCTGGGGCTAGGGGGAAGAAGGCAGGCTGTCGGTGCATCAGAGCCGGGACATCAAAGTACGGAAGAGTAGGCCACGACGCCGCGGCGGATGAGTGATATTGCTTCTGCGCAAAGCCTGGAGACGCGCGGATCCAGGCCGGGAATCTTGGCGAGCTGGTCCAGGAGGTCGATGACCTGTTTGACCCAGCGGACGAAGTCGCCTGCCGCCAGGTCCGTGCCGTTGAGGACTTCCTGGAGGTGCCGTCCCTTGGCCCATTTGTACATCGGCCAGACAAGACCGAGTTCGGGTTCGGCAGTCAGCGGAAGTTTGTTCGACTCTTCCACGTCCTCCAGGGCCGACCATTCCCGGATCACCACATCCACGGACGATTCAAGCGAGACGCTGGGCATCCGGGGGCGGAGGCCCCTGTCCTCGCGTTTGGCCTGGTAGACCAGGACGCTGGCCAGGGCCGCTACTTCGACGGCGTCCAGGTCGTTGAGTGCGCCCAGCCGCAGTGCTTGCGAAATCAGCAGGTCCTTCTCGCCGTAGATCCGGCGGAGCCGCTGGCCATCCGGGCTGATGGCCAGGCGCCCGTCAGCTCCTGCTTCCAGGTAGCCGTAGGCGGAGAGGACATCACAGACGCGATCGAAGGTCTTGGCAATGGTGTTGGTCCGGCCCTGGATCTGCCGGACCAGGGCATCCGTCTCCCGGCGCAGCTTCCACCAGCGCTCAGACCAGCGGGCGTGGTCTTCACGCTCGCTGCAGCCGTGGCAGGGGTGGGCCCGGAGCGCCCGGCGAAGCGCCGTGATGCGTTTCTCCTGATGGGGCAAAACGGACCCCAGGCCAAAATCGGTGCTGCGGCCGGGGGCAGGCGGGCGGTTCTCGCGCAGTGCATTCCTGGCCGACGATGCGAGGTCACGCCGGGATTTCGGGACCTTTGCGTTGAACGACTTCGGAATCCGGATCCGTGTCAGGGGCGCGATGGGGCCCTCAAGGTCCTCGGAGCCGATTCGCCTGAGCTGGTTGTCGAGCGTCAGGATGGCAGGCCGGGGCTCCCTGCCGCTGTGGTCCGAGCTGAGCACAATCGCCGGTCCGGGCGCCCGCCCGCCCGGGACGTCCACCACGTCGCCGGGCATCAGCCGCGCCAGGGAGTCTTCATTCAGCGACTTATGAGCCCGGGACTTGCTGCGGGAGGTGACATTCTCGGCGTCGGACAGTTCACGGCGCAACCGGGCATACTCGGTGAAGTCTCCGAGGTGGCAGGTCATGGATTTTGCGTATCCCGCGAGGGACTCTTCGCGGCTGCGCACCTGCTTGGCAAGTCCGACAACGGACCGGTCAGCCTGGAACTGCGCGAAGGAGGATTCAAGGATTTCCCGCGCACGGGCGCGGCCAAACTGCGCCAACAGGTTGATGCTCATGTTGTACGTCGGCCGGAAGCTTGAGTTCAGCGGATACGTACGCCGCGAGGCGAGGCCGGCAACAGCGGCAGGGTCCGTGCCCGGCTGCCACAGGACAACGGCATGTCCTTCGATGTCGATGCCGCGGCGGCCCGCGCGGCCGGTCAGCTGCGTGTACTCCCCCGCGGTGATGTCCACATGGGCTTCGCCATTGAACTTGTCGAGCTTTTCCAGGACCACGGATCGGGCCGGCATGTTGACGCCCAGGGCCAGCGTTTCGGTGGCGAACACAGCCTTGACTAGGCCCTCGACGAATAGCTTCTCCACTACTTCCTTGAACGTGGGAAGCATGCCGGCATGGTGGGCCGCGAAACCACGCAGCAGGCCATCCCGCCACGTCCAGAAGCCGAGGACGTCCAGATCCTCTGACGGGATGTCCTGCCCGGCCTCATCAACGCGCTGCGCAATGATCTGCTGCTCCTTCTCCGTGGTCAGCCAGAGTCCGGACGAGACACATTGGGCAACGGCGGCATCGCAGCCTGCCCGCGAGAAGATAAACGTGATGGCGGGCAGCAGGTCCTGCCGGTCCAGGCTGGCAATTACTTGGGGCCGGCTGGCCTTCCGGACGGCGCCGGGCTGGGCTCCCTGCCGGGGGCGGTCCTCTGTCCGCTGCCGGTGCTGCCGGCGCTGGCTTCGTCCGCCGTGGCCGAAGCGTCCGGCGAAACTTTGCTGGCCTTCGCTGCGGGCCATCTTGAGCAGGTCCGGATTGACCTCGAACCCCGGCCCGTCCGCGTCTTTCGTGGCCGAGGTGAGCCGCTCCTGGACCGGTAGTGGAGCTCCGGTCTCCGCATCCGCGGGCGGGGCGATTTCGTCGAAGGTGGTTTCTCCGGCGAACAGGTCCACGATGTCCCGGCCCACCATGACGTGCTGCCACAGGGGAACCGGGCGGTGCTCGGAGACAATGATGTCGGTGTCGCCGCGCACGGTATCCAGCCAGGCGCCGAATTCTTCTGCGTTGGAAACTGTGGCGCTGAGGGAAGCTACCTGGACTTCGCTGGGGAGGTGGATGATGACTTCCTCCCAGACGGCACCACGGAAGCGGTCCGCGAGGTAGTGGACTTCGTCCATGACCACAAAGCCGAGGTCATCCAGGGTGTCCGAGTCCGCGTAGAGCATGTTCCGGAGGACTTCCGTGGTCATGACCACCACGGGGGCGTCGCCATTGATGCTGGTGTCCCCCGTCAGGAGACCGACGTTTTCCGCCCCGTACTTTTCGGAGAGTTCCGTGAATTTTTGGTTGCTCAGTGCCTTGATCGGGGTGGTGTAGAAGGCCTTGAGGTTTCGTTCCAACGCGAGATAGATGGCAAATTCGCCCACGATGGTTTTGCCGGCACCTGTGGGGGCAGCCACCAGCACTCCCTTGCCGTCCTGGAGGGACCGGCAGGCGAGGCGCTGGAATTCGTCAAGTTCAAAATCAAGGGTGCGGACAAACCCGCCGAGGTAGGTGCCCGCTTCGGCCGTGCGTTCCGCGCTGGCCCGGTAGCTTTCAGAGGGCGAGAGTGGCCCGGAAATAGAGGACATGCCTCAAGCCTAGTGCGCCGCGCGCTACAGGTTATTCAGTTCGCTGCCGGGCGTCGCGATGTCGGCTGTCGCGTCCGTCTCAGCAGCCTGTTTCGCCACGCGCTTCTCGCGGCGCTTGTCGTTGAAGATGCAGAGCCCGATGGCCGCGAAGAACAGAATCAGCAGCGGCGCAGCCAACAGGAACATGGACAAGGCGTCCGTGCCTGGTGCAGCCAGCGCGGCCAGGACAAAGACCAGGAAAACGATAATCCGCCAGGCTTTGAGAATGGTCCGGCCCCTGACGACGCCGGCCATGTTGACGCCGACCAGGATCACGGGGACCAGGAAAGAGATCCCGAGGATGAGCAACATCTGGGTAGCGAACGTCAGATAGTCGGTGGCCGAGATGTTGTTGGCGCCGGTGGCGGGTGTGAACTGTAGCAGCGCCCTGACTACGGTGGGGAACACCAGCCAGGCCACAAACACGCCGGCCAGGAACAGCGGCACAGCGGCCGCCATAAAGCCGAGCGTGTAGCCGCGTTCCTTCTTGGTCAGACCCGGGGTGATAAAAGCCCACACTTGATAGATCCAGACAGGGCTGGAGATAACCAGCCCTATCTGGATGGCAATCTGGATCTTGAAGGCAAAAGGATCTGCGATGGTCGCGAAGTTCAGGACCGCAGTGCGCCCAGTATCCCGGGCAATGGAAATCAGCGGGTCCGACAGGCTGGCCACAACTGGATCGTAAAGAAACCAGCCACCCACGCCGGCAAGCAGCACAGCAATCGCCGATTTGATCAGCCGGTTCTTTAGCTCTTTGAGGTGGTCCCAAAGAGCCATCCGCCCCTCAGGGTTGGACTTACGGCCCCGCGTCAGTGCCACCTCGGGTTAGGCGCGGGTCGACGGCGGAACGTCAGTGCCGTCCGTCGGCTCACCGGGCTTCGCCGGCGGGTGGTTAACGATCTTGCCTTCCACCGGGCCGGAAGCTGTGTCGGTGGAGTCGGTTTTGCCGTCGTTCTTCATTTCCTTGACCTCGGACTTGATGATCCGCATGGACTGGCCAAGGCTGCGGGCCATGGCAGGGAGTTTGGGCGCGGCGAAAAGCAGCAGCGCAACGACGATGATAATGACAATTGGCCACGGGCCATCAAAGAGTCTTCCCACGGGAAATCCTTTCCTCTAACAACATCCTACGTCTAACTGAGATTGAGATCGCGAAGCGACTGGGGCTGGCCCCGGTCGTGCTTACGCTGGACGCGCCTCTGGCGGCGGCCCTCCCGGCGGGATGACTTGGATGCGTCGTAATCATGACGCATCTGGGCCGGTGAGGCAAAAACAGCCGCACCGGGCTGAGCCGACCCTAGCGGCTGGGAGCCGTCATCGACGGTGGCCGCTGCCGGCGCCAAGTGCGCCACTTTGGCTCCGGCGGCGCCCAGGTCCTTCATTACCGCCATGAACTGGCGGTACAGCCGGATGCCCAGGAGGACATAGAAGAGCAGGGAGAGCGCAATAAGCGCAATCCAGATCAGGATCCAGGACCACCAAGGCATGCTGACGAGTCTAGCCGCCGTACCGGGCCAGGGCCGCCTCGATCCAGTCCAGCGCCGCCGCTCCAAGCTCGGAAGGTTCGAGGATCCTGGCGGCCCCGCCGTGCTGGGCCACGAACATGGGCAGCCAGGCAGTGCTGCCAAACCGGATCTCGGCCACGAGGCCGCCGTCGGGAAGGGGCGCCACACGTTCGGCGTAATAGTCGTCTGCCAAGCCGGCGCCCTGCCTGGTGAGCTGTACGAGGACCGTGGTGTCGTCGTCGTTGGGGGTGAACAGCTTGGCCGGGAAGCCTTCGCCGGGCCGGACCTGCGTGGATGAGGGATTTCCGTTCGGGTGGACCTCCTGGACCCGGTCCAGCCTGAAGTTCCGCAGCCCCTGGGCCGAATGGCAGTAGGCCTCGAAGTACCAGGTGTTGTCCAGGGAATACAGGCGGAGCGGATCCACGTCCCGTTCGGAGACCTGGTCGCGCTGGGCGGAAACGTACACGAGCCGCAGCTGCGACCGCTCCTGGATTGCACCACGGACAACGTCAAGGACGGCCGAATCCGCGGGTCCCACCTCCGGACCGGCAAGCGAACCGGCCCGCAGCCCTTCTTCGCCGGCCGCTGCCATCAGCTTGAGGGTCACCGACTCCAATGCACCGCCCTCAGCAAGTTCGGGAAGCCCATTGAGCGTCTCGAGCCCGGTCAGCAGCGCGCAGGCCTCGTCCACAGTGAACCGGACCGGCCTCTTGAGATCCAGGTCCTGGGTGATGTAAACGTGGCCTTCCTCCCAATGGATGTCGAGGAGGTCGTCAGGGTATCCCTCGGGAAGGCCGGAGCAGATGAGGATCCGCAGGTCGCTTTCCAGCTCCCCTGCCGTGACACCGAAGCGGGCGGCGACGTCCTGGATGTGCAGTCCCTGGTTGTGGACCAGGAACGGAACCAGCTGCAGCATGCGTTTGAGCTGGTCCTCAGAGGTGCGTTTGCGGACGGCGCGGCCCCGCGGTGCGTCCGCAAACAGATAGGCAGGGGTGGGAGCAGCGCAGAAGGCGGCCGCGTTGCGCAGCCGGTGCCGCACGGCTGCGACCAGCTCGTCGGGAGCATGTGCCACAGCGTCCGGGCCATAGGATGCGAGCTCCTCGGCCAGCACCTCAGCGTCCCTGAAGTTGACCTGCAGCCGTTCGTAGCCGGCGTCGGGCGTTCCCGCACTCCCGTCGGCAACCGGCGTGGCGCGCCGGCGCAGGCCAAGGAGGCGGCCCTCCCGGACGTCCACGACGGCGGTCCGGAGCGGGAGCTCCGGAAGCCGGTCCAGTTCTGCGCGGACATTGAAGTTCGGCGGCGCCGGGTAGGTTTCCTTCTCCAGCACCGTGACGGGGCCCGTGAACCGGGAGAGCCGGAAGTGGCGCGGTGCCTTGCGCGAGCGGTCGTAGCCGGTCAGATACCACTGGCCGAAGCGGCTGCCGAGGCCCCACGGCTCCACCGTCCGTTGCTCTTCCTTGCCGGTGGTGCCTGCCAGGTAGGCAAAGCTGACGGGGTGCTGGGCGTGCATGGCAGCCACCACATCATCAAAGGCCTGGCCCGCCGGCCGGATCCGCGGCTGAACACCAACCGGAAGTTCGACGTCGGACACGGTACCGGAGGCCTGGAGCTTGCGGAGGGCGCTGGCAGCGGCGGTTCCCAGGGCGGCACGCTCCCACAACTGGGACGCCAGGAGGAGGACGGTCCACTCCCCCGGGTTGAGCTGGACATCAGGCAGGCGGTTCGATTCCTTGCCGATGCGGTAGCGGGTGGTGGCCGGATCATCTTCGCTCCAGCCGAGGTCCGTGACGGTTTCCACATCGAAGCCGAACTGCCGGAGGTCATTCTTGTCCCGCTCAAACATCCTGCCGAAGGCCACGTCGTTGCCGGACGTGTCATGGTAGACCTTCGCCCGCAACTCTGCCCGGCGCAGGCCGTATTTGGTGTTCAGCAGGGCTATCAGGAGGTTCAGCAGGCGTTCAGTACGGGAGACGGACACGCTGGCTACGTTACTAAACTCCTCCGCGGAAAGCAGAAAGCGCGGCAACCAACAGGAAAACAAAACCCTGATTGTTACCGCGCCTTCCGGCGTTACGATGCTTCGGTCAGCGGACGCCCACGAGGTCCACCACGAAGATCAGCGCTTCGTTGGGGCCAATGGCTCCGCCGGCCCCGCGGGAGCCGTACGCCAGTTCGGAAGGAATCTCCAGGCGGCGGCGGCCGCCCACCTTCATGCCCAGCAAGCCCTGGTCCCAGCCCTGGATGACCTGGCCCACGCCCACACGGAAGTCCAGCGGGGCGCCGCGGCCCCAGGAAGCGTCGAACTCTTCGCCGGTGGACCAGGCCACACCGACGTAGTGGGTGGAGACAGTGTCGCCCTTTTTGGCCTCGGCACCGTCACCCTCGATGAGGTCGGTGATAACCAGTTCGGTGGGGACATCGCCTTGCGGGAAGTCAATTTCCGGCTTCTGGCGGTCGAAATCGCGCTGACCAAATGACATGGTTGCTCCTTTGATTATTTGGGTGGGTGATGTGTTGCTGTTTACTTGACGCCGAGGATGTCCACAACGAAGACAAGGTCACCCTTGGCTTCGCCCTGGCCGGCATCACCGTACGCGAGGTCCTTGGGGACCACCAGGAGGACCCGGGAGCCCACCGTCTTTCCCGCCAGTCCCTGGGTCCAGCCCGGAATGACGCCGGTCAACGGGAAGCTGGCCGGCTCGCCGCGGTCAAAGCTTGAATCAAATTTAGTGCCGCCCACGAGGTTCACGCCAACATAGTTGACGGTCAACGTGTCGGTTTCCTTAACTTCCGCGCCGGTGCCCTTGATCAGGTCCTGGGACACGAGTGCTGTGGGCGCGGCGATTCCGTCAACGGAGATCTCCGGCACGCCCTGGTCATTGTCCTTCACGGTCGGCAGGCCGGCCGGCGGGGTGACAGTCTCGCCTTCGGGCTTTGCGAGCGGAGCGACGGTCTGCGGTGCGTCCTTGGTGGAGAGCACCTTGATCAGGAGAAGCTGCGTTGGCTGGGCGGGGGCGCCTTCAGCGGTTGCGGCCTGGCCCGGGATGGCCAGGGCAAGGCTCGAGCCGACCTTGGAGCCAACAAACGCGCTGTAGATAACCGGGCTTCCGGTCTTCAGGTCCTCGTTCAGCTGCAGGGGTTCGGGCTCGCCGGGGAAGGTGTCCTCCAGCGTGGATCCGTCCGCACCGCTGAGCGCGAGGATGGAGATGTTTGCGATCTGGTTCTCTTTGACCCGGTCACCGTCACCTTCGGCGACCACCTTGATGGTGGGTTCGGTGACTTCGAGGGGCTTGGAGAACTCGACACCGGGAGCCTTCTTGTCCCCGTTGTCCGTCAGTTTCAGGGAGTCGAACTTGGCAGTGTCACCGGCAGACTGGCTGGTGGGTTCCGGTGCTGCGGGCGAACCGCCACAAGCGGTAAGCAGCAGCAGGCCGGGGATCAGGATTGCTAGGAGTCGGCGCACGTAAGAGAACTTTCGTCGGGGCAGGGTGGACGCGGAACCGGAATCAGGCGCCCGGCACCGCTGCAAGGCCAAGGAACGGCCCCATCAAGGATAGCCCGTGAACCTGAACGTCAGCCCATAGAGCCCAGCAGGGCATCCACCCTCTCATCGACGCTTCGGAAGGGATCCTTGCACAGGATGGTCTGGTGCGCGCGGTCGTTCAGCTTCAGGTGCACCCAATCAACCGTGTAATCCCTGCCCAGTTCCTGGGCGCGCCGGACGAAATCGCCCCTCAGCTTGGCCCGCGTGGATTGCGGCGGCACGTCCACGGCGTCTTTGATCACGGTATCGTCCACAACCCGCCGAACCGCACCCCGGGACTGCAGGATGTAGTACAGCCCGCGGCTCCGCGAAATGTCATGGTACGTAAGATCCAGCTGGGCAATCCTGGGCGCGTCCAGGCCCAGGCCGTGCCGCTGCCGGTAGTTGTCCATCAGTTTTTTCTTGATGGCCCAGTCGATTTCCGTGTCGATGGTGCTGGTGTCACCGCTCTCGATGGCGTTCAGGGTCCGTTGCCAAAGATCAAGGATGAACGGTACGTGGGGATTGTGGGCCCCTTGCTCCTGAACAAAGGCCGTGACCTTGGTGAGGTACTCCTGCTGGATCTCCAGGGCCGTGAGCTGGCGGCCGTTGGCCAGACGGACCAGCGCCCTTCCACTGAGGTCGTGGGAAATCTCGCGGATGCTGCGGATGGGGTTTTCCATCCTCATGTCGCGCATGATCACTCCCGCCTCAATCATGCGCAGGATGAGGTCCACGGTGCCGACCTTGAGCAGGGCTGTGGTTTCGGACATGTTGGAGTCGCCCACAATGACATGGAGCCGGCGGAAGAATTCGGCGTCGGCGTGCGGTTCATCGCGGGTGTTGATGATGGGCCGTGACCGGGTGGTTGCCGAGGAGACACCCTCCCAGATGTGGTCTGCCCGCTGGGAAAACGCGTACGTGGCCCCGTGCGGAGTCTTCAGGATTTTCCCTGCGCCGGCGATCAGCTGGCGGGTCACTAGGAAGGGAATCAGGATCTCCGCGAGCCGGGAAAATTCGCCGCGGCGCGGGATGAGGTAATTTTCATGGCTGCCGTAGGAGTTGCCGGCCGAATCGGTGTTGTTCTTGAACAGGTAGACCGTGCCGTTGAATCCTTCCGCGGCCAGCCTTGCCTGTGCCTCGTCAACGAGGTCGTCGAGAATCAGCTCACCCGCGCGGTCGTGCGCAATGAGCTGGGCCAGGTCATCACATTCGGCCGTGGCGTACTCAGGGTGTGAGCCGACGTCGAGGTACAACCGGGAGCCGTTGGTCAGGAACACGTTGGATGACCGTCCCCAGCTGACCACCTTGCGGAACAGGTACCGGGCCACTTCTTCCGGGGCCAACGGCCTCGAATCGGGGCTCGAATACGAGATTCCGAACTCGGTCTCGATACCGAAGATTCTCTTGTCCATCTCAGTCCTCCTCAGCAAGCAGCGCCGTGATATCAGAATCGTTGAGCCGCCGGAAGGCTCTGCGGAAACCCCTGGAGGTCTCCGACTGCCGGTCCAGCACGGCAACCTCCACGGCCTTGGCGGGAAGGGTTCCTCCCGCTTCGCCCTGTTCAGCGGCCGGGTCTGGGCCGCTGGTCAGGCCGCGGGTAGCCAGGCGGACAGCGCCTGCGAAACGCAGCGACGGTCGCCAGCCCTCGGCGATGACCGCCGAGACACGCTCCGCCTGGCCGCCCATCACGATGAAGCCGTGCTCGTCGGCGATGGACCCGTCGAAGGTGAGCCGGTAGAGGTGGTCCAGTTCCGGCGTGGGGCCAACCTCGGCGACGGCCAGTTCCACTTCGAAGGGTTTCTGTTCCGCGGTGAAGACGGCACCGAGGCTCTGCGCGTAGACACTCGCGAGCCCGCGTGCAGTGACGTCCTCGCGGTCGTAGGAGTAACCACGGACATCCGCATACCGCACTCCGGCCTGGCGCAGGCTTTCGAATTCGTTGTACTTGCCGACGGCAGCAAACGCGATTTTGTCGTAGATTTCGCCGATCTTATGCAGTGAGGGTGAGGGGTTCTCAGCGACCAGGGCAATACCGTCCTGGCAGCTGATGACCACCACGGACCTGCCGCGGGCGATGCCCTTCCGTGCGAAGTCCGCACGGTCCTTCATCAGTTGTTCAGGCGAGACATAGAACTGCTGCGTCATCTTAGGCCTCCCGCCGTTCGGCGGACCTGGCTTCGATAATCCTGCCCGCCACAGCGGCGAGCTCGGATTCGGGGATCCGCCGCGCGCCATCCCTGTTCACGGTGTACACCACCGGCCACAATTGGCGGACGGGATCCGGCCCACCTGTGGCGGAGTCGTCGTCGGCCGCGTCGTAAAGGGACTCGACCGCCACGGAGACGGCCTCGGCTTCGGCCAGGTTGGGCCGCCAGAGCTTCTTCAGCGCGCCGCGGGCAAAAACGGAACCGGAGCCGACCGTATGGTGCTCGCGTTCCTCGTACCTGCCGCCGGTGACGTCGTAGGAGAAGAGCCGGCCCACGCCGGCAGTCGTGTCGAAGCCGGCGAACAGCGGCACGACCGCGAGTCCCTGCAGGGCCATCGGCAGGTTCCCGCGGATCATGGCCCCCAGCCGGTTGGCTTTGCCGTCGAGGCTCAGCAGCGTGCCCTCGATCTTTTCGTAGTGCTCCAGCTCCACCTGGAAGAGCCGCGTCAGGTCAATCGCAATGCCGGCCGTGCCGGCGATTCCCAACACCGAATACCTGTCGGCCGGAAACACCTTTTCGATGTGCCGGCTGGCAATGACGTTGCCCATGGTGGCCCGCCGGTCACCGGCCATCAGGACACCGCCGCCATAACTCATCGCCACGATCGTGGTGGCATGGGGTACCTGCAGCGGAGTCGCCGCCGCCGCAGCAGCAGGCATGGCACGGTGGTACGGAAGCAGGTCCGGCCGGTCGCGCTGCAGATGCTCGGTGAATGAGGATGTCGCGTTGCCGGCTACCTGGTTGGCGGTTGTTTCCTGCACTGATGCACTCCTTGTACGTGGTCCTTCAACGTCGGTACAGATTCCGGCCGGACGCGGCTTCCGCCACCCATCCGGATCCGGGTTACTGGCCGCCCTTTTGGACGAAGGCGCGGACGAACTCCTCTGCGTTGGACTCCAGGACGCCGTCGATTTCATCAAGGAGGTCGTCGACGCCCTGGGTGGCAGCCGATGCCTGGGCTTCCGGGGCTGCCGGCGGTGCCTCCGGGATCTCGTCCTCGACCTGGCTGTCGTGTGATTGTGGCTTCTGCTGCTCCTGGCCTGCCATGGTGATCACTCCTCTAAAAAATCCTCGGATCCGGACGGATCTGCTGATACGCCAATATTGCCACGCTGTCCGCCCGACGGCGCGGTTTACGCCGCAGGCGGAGCGGTGTTATGCCCCAAAAGTTCGGCGAGGAACGGACCTGCCGTCCGGTGGCGGGCAAAGAGCCCTCCCGTGAGGGCCTTGGTACCGCGCAGGGGCTCCCGGGTCGGCACGCGCTGAAGCCGGCCGTAGCCCGGCACATCGAAGATGACCGAGTCCCAGCTGGCCCCCACGACGTCCTTGCCGAAGCTGCTGATGCAGCGTCCGCGGAAGAAGGCACGCGTGTCCGACGGCGGTTCGGTCATCGCTGCGGCGATGGCTCCGTCGTCGACGATCCGCTGCATGCGGTTCCGTGCCAGGAACCGGTAGTACAGTCCCTTCTCCGGCCTGATGTCTGCCCACTGCAGGTCCACGAGGCCGAGCCTCGCGTCACCCCAGGCAAGGTTGTCGCGGTTCCGGTAACCCTCGAGGAGGGAGAGCTTGGCCAACCACTCCACGGAGGTGGCCGCCGCGTTCCTGTCGGAATCGAGCTGGGTCAGCGTGGCAGCCCAGCGCTCCAGCACCTGATGCGTATGGCCGTCCCCGTCCACGGCATCGGCAACGCCGGTGTCTTGCGCCAGCTTGGCCGCCGCCTCGTGGTAGATCCATTGCAGGTCCAGGGCCGTCACGCGGCGCCCGTCCAGCAGCCTGAGTTTGGCTGTCAGCGACGTATCGTGGCTGACTGCCTGGAGGGCTGCGACGGGTTCGTGGACCTCCACCCTGGGCGCCAGCCCGGCCTCGATCAGGCTCAGGACCATGGCGGTGGTGCCGAACTTGAGGTAGTTCGAGGATTGGCTCAGGTTGGCGTCCCCGATGATCACATGCAGGCGCCGGTATTTGTCGGCGGTGGCGTGCGGCTCATCCCGGGTGTTGATGATGGGACGCCGGATGGTGGTTTCCAGGCCCACCTCCGCCTCGAAGAAGTCTGCGCGCTGGCTGATCTGGTACCCAGGCGTGGAGCTGTCCTGCCCCAGGCCCACCCGCCCGGCGCCGCAGATGATCTGCCGGGTGACGAAGAACGGCGTCAGCCCCCGCACGATGTCCCCGAAGGGTACCGAGCGTGGCATGAGGTAGTTCTCATGGGAGCCGTAGGAGACGGATTTGTTGTCCGTATTGTTTTTGTACAGGTTGACCGGAGGGAGCTCGGGATCCGCGGCCAGGCGGCGGACAGCCGCCAGCGCGACGAGGTCCCCGGCTGCATCCCAGATCACCGCATCGCGGGGGTTGGTCACCTCGGCACTGGAGTACTCCGGGTGGGCATGATCAACGTACAGGCGGGCTCCGTTGCCCAGGACCATGTTCATCAGGAGGCTGCCGGACTCGTCCTCGCCGTCCAGTTCCAATTCCTCGCGGCCGTAGGCAAGCGCCACCGCTTCGGCGTCGAGTACCGGCGGCTGGTCTGTCAGCTGGCTGGGGTGGGCCGAGGCCCTTTCCAGGGTCCAGCCACGGGCGTCGTGGAGGGGCTCCTCGTCCGTGTAATCCCACCGGGTCTCTGCCCCTCCTGCCGCCCTTTGCCGGGTCACCTGGGCATAAGCCTGGACAACGCGGGCGGACATCATGGTGGCGTTTGCTCCAGGCGCGGACGGGGCGTGGATGCCGTATTCCGTTTCCGCCCCCATGACGCGCATGGCCCCGCCGGCCGGGAGCCCTCCCCCGCCGGCGCGTTCCGGGGCTGCCGTCACAGGTACTGTCCTGTGTTCGGCATCGTTTCGATGGACTTGCCGGGCTCCTGACCTGCCTTACCCTGCACGATGGTGCGGATGTAGGTGATCCGTTCGCCCTTCTTACCTGAGATCCGGGCCCAGTCGTCCGGGTTGGTGGTGTTGGGCATGTCCTCGTGCTCGCGGAATTCATCCACTACGGCACGCAGCAGGTGCTCGATCCGAAGACCTTTTTGGTGCAGTGTCAGGAGATCCTTGATGGCGTACTTCTTGGCCCGGTCCACAACGTTCTGGACTACGGCGCCTGAATTGAAGTCCTTGAAGTAGAGCATTTCCGTATCGCCGTTGGCGTAGGTGACTTCCAGGTACTCGTTGGACTTCTCCGTGGAGTACATGGCTTCAACCGTCCGCTGGACCATGGCGTCCACTGTCGCCTGGACGTCGCCGTTGTGTTCGGCGAGGTCGGACTCGTGGAACGGCAGGTCCGTGGTGATGTATTTGTTGAAGATATCGGCCGCGGCCTCTGCGTCGGGGCGCTGGATTTTGACTTTCACGTCCAGGCGGCCGGGGCGGAGGATCGCGGGGTCGATCATGTCCTCGCGGTTGGATGCACCGATAACAATGACGTTGTCCAGCCGCTCCACGCCGTCGATCTCACTCAGCAGCTGCGGGACGATGGTGGTCTCGACGTCGGAGGAGATCCCGGTTCCACGCGTCCGGAACAGCGAATCCATTTCGTCAAAGAAAACCACTACGGGGCTGCCGTCAGAGGCCTTCTCGCGGGCTCGGGAGAAAATCAGGCGGATGTGGCGCTCTGTCTCGCCCACGTACTTGTCCAGAAGCTCCGGACCCTTGATGTTGAGGAAATAGCTCTTCAGGTCCACATTGCCGGACCGTTCCGCGGCGCGGGCGGCGAGGGAGTTGGCAACAGCCTTCGCAATCAGGGTCTTGCCGCACCCTGGCGGACCGTACAACAGAATGCCCTTCGGGGCTTTCAGCCCATGCTCGCGGTAGAGGTCCGGGTGCAGGAACGGCAGTTCCACTGCGTCCCGGATCTGCTCGATCTGCGGACCAAGGCCGCCGATGTCCTCGTACGTGATGTCGGGGACTTCTTCGAGGACCAGGTTCTCCACTTCGGAGCGGGGCACTTTTTCGAGGGCGTAACCGGTGCGCGAGTCGATGGACAGTGCGTCCCCCACCCTGAGCTTTTCGGTGAGCAGGGCTCCGGAGAGCCTGATGACACGCTCCTCATCCGCCCGCCCCACCACCAGTGCGCGGTCCGTTCCGAGCATTTCCTTGAGGGTGGCGAGTTCACCGGCGCGTTCATAGCCGAGGCCGGCAACAACCAGCAGTGCCTCATTGAGGAGGACCTCCTGGCCGACCGCCAGCTGGCTGATGTTGACCAGGGGGCTGATGCCCACCCGCATCTTCCGGCCGGCGTTGAAAATGTCCACCGATTCCTCGGTGGCAGCCTGGCCGCTGTTGCCCGCTGACGGCAGCCGCCTGGGATTGAGCTGCAGGACGGTGCCGAAGCTGTACGGGGGCTGGCCCTCCTGGTCCAGGGCATTTTTCAGCCGCAGAATCTCGGCCTTGGCCGCTTCCAGCATGCTGACCAGCTTCGTGTTGTTCTGCGTGGCGGCCGCAAGCTGGCGGTCAATGTGCCTGAGCTTGTCGCGGAGGACATTGGCCTGCCGCTCCGCAGCCGTCAGTTCGTTGGCGGCCGACTGCTCCGCCGGTGTACGTCCGGAGTCCTGATTCGGTGTCTCCATGGTGCATCAGCCCCTTCCTGCTCTTCTTCTTAAGACCTTAGCCCCAAGTTGGCAGGTACTGCTGGAGACTCCCGAAATGTGGACTAGTTCGTGATCTCCGGTTCGTCCTTGACGTTGGTGCCGGCAATGGCATCGCGCGCGGCCCGGCGCAGCTTCTTGTCTGAGACGAGGCGTTCGCCGACGGCACCGGGTGTCCAGGCGTTGACGTCTTCTTCGTTGAAGCCGGTCTTGGAGGGACGGCGCTTGACGGAGATACCGGTGACGCCGTCGGCAAGCCGGCGGGTCACCAGCAGGAAGCCGGTGTGGGCCACCATCCGGTGGTCCGGACGGACAGCCAGGCCCTCAAGGTGCCACCCGCGGACCATGGACTCCCAGGCATCGGGTTCGGTGAAGCGGCCATCGGCCCTGATGGCCTCCGCGGTCCGGGAGAGCTGGGTGACCGTGGCAACGTAGTTGATCCAGACGCCGCCGGGTGCGAGGACAGTGGCGACGGCATCAAGGCACTCCCAGGGTGCCAGCATGTCCAGCACGACACGGTCCACGGATCCGGGTGCCTCGCTGCGGACTACTTCCTCCTGGAAGTCGCCGAGGGAGATCTTCCACGCCGGGTGCGGGCCGCCAAAGATGGTTTCCACATTCCCGCGGGCGATGTCCGCAAATTCCTCACGGCGCTCGAAGGAGTGGAGGTAGCCGTTGTCGCCAACGGCCCGGAGCAGCGAGATGGACAGCGCTCCGGAGCCAACGCCGGCTTCAACAACCCTGGCGCCGGGGAAGATATCGGCCATGGTGACGATCTGGCCGGCGTCCTTCGGGTAGACCACTGCGGCGCCACGCGGCATGGAGAGGACAAAGTCCGAGAGGAGGGGGCGCAGCGTCTGGTACTGCTGGCCGACGTTGTTCACGACGACTGAGCCATCTGCTTTTCCGATGATCTCGTCGTGGTTCAGGAAGCCGCGGTGCGTGTGGAAGGCGCCGCCGCTTTCGAGAGAGATCGTGTTCATGCGGCCGCGCTCGTCGGTCAGCTGGACCCGTTCGCCTTCACGGAAAGGCCCGCGGCGGCGGGCAGCTCCCACCGGCTGGGTGCCATTGGCGGCAACACCGGTGGTTGGTGCTGCGGCTTCGGCGGCAGTTTCGCTGCTCATGGATTTTCCTCGCTCCTGTAAAACTGTGGGGCCACGCATCGAAATAGGTCCGCCGGGTGTGGCGCAGGCCTCCGGGCGGCCACGCGGCGGCAATGCACGGCCGGCACGTAACTCTACCGGCTTTGACCCTGAGGATGCCTATTTGACGGGTCAGCCTTGCCGGTGATGGCGGCCACCACCACGTTCTGCGCCAGAAGGCCGGTGACCGTTCCGTGATGGTCCACCACGGCATATTCGTGACCGTCCAGCTGGGAAAGGTACTGGATCAGTTCCTGCCCCTGGGACGACTCAGGTACGTAGGCTCCCGCCGCGAGGGCATAGGACACTGCCGTGGCAGGCGTGGAGGCGGCGGCGTAGTCAGGAACCGCGGCGAGGGCACCGGGATCCACAACACCCTGCGGGCGTCCATCCGGCCCGCAGACGACAACGGCGCGTGAGCCGTCCGGTGACAGCCTGCGGATGTCCGCCACCACTGCGGTGGCTGGAATTCCGACGGCGGGAGCCGCCAGGGCAGCGGCGCTGACCAGATGCATCCTTCCGCGCAGGGTGCCCTGCTGGATTGCGGCGCTGGCACCCATCCAGAGGAAGCCGCCGACGAGGACGGTGATCATCAGGAGGCTGAAATCGGGTGTCTCACCGGCCAGCAGCGGCCGCGCAATGAACCAGAAGCCCAAGGCCACCACGATGACGCGCCCAGCCCAGCCGGCGGCGACGGTGCCTTTGGCCTGGCTCCCGGTTGCTTTCCAGACGGCCGACTCAACGATCCTGCCGCCGTCCAGCGGGAGTCCGGGCAGGACGTTGAAGATGCCGATGACGAAGTTGGCCCACATAAAGATGTTCGTGAGGATCTCGGCCACGGTGCCCATGTTGGTGGTGGAAAGGACCACCCAGGCACCGCCGGCGAGGACCAGGTTGGCTGCCGGCCCTGCCAAGGCCACGATGACCGAGCGCGCCGGCGTCGCCGTGAAATTCTCAAACTGGGTGTGACCACCCCAGAGATTCAGCACGATCTTCTGCGTGGGCCAGCCGTAGATCTTGGCCGTGAGGGCGTGCGCCAGTTCGTGGACCAGGACGGAGATCAGAAGCAGCAGGGCGTACGCGAACGCCATGTAGTAGGCGGAGATGCCCAGTGCCGGATTCTGCTCCAACAGCAGGGGCCCGTAGACAATGACGGTAAAGGCGGCGATCACAAACCACGAGTAGGCCAGAATGACCGGGATTCCGGCGATCCGGCCGAGCGGTATTCCTTCGCGGCGGGCGGGGGCGGGCTGGGAGCTCATGACGGGGTCCCCGTCACGAGCACTGCAGATCCAGCCGCCGCGGCGGCCAGGCTGCCCGCGGCGATGGCCTCCAGCTCGGAAACGGTGCGGCCGGCCAAGGATTCCCAGATGGTGTGCCTGGGATCGTCGGGGATCGGGACAATGTGCGGAATGGCGACGGTGGCGACGCCCGAGGCCACAGCAGCAGCCACTCCCGGCGCGGAGTCCTCCAGGGCGACGCAGTGATCCACGGTCAGGTCCGGGTCCGCTTCCTGAAGCAGCTCCACTGCCTTCAAGTATGCTTCCGGGTGCGGTTTGCCCTGGGTGACGGTGTCCCCCGTGACCAGGAATTCGAAGTAGGGCTTGGGCAGGCTCGCGACAATTTCGCGGGCCAACGGCTCCTCCGACATGGTCACCAGCGCGCATCGTACTCCGGCGACGTGCAGGTCATCCAGCAGTTCCCGCGCTCCGGGACGCCAGGGAACAGAGTGCCGGACGCTCCTGATGACCTCAGAGGTCAGGGTGTCGATGATCTCCCGGCGCTCCAGCCGGACACCGGCTGCCTGCAGGATTCCGGCCGAATACGTCAGCGACTGACCCACGAGCTGCATGGCCTGCCCGTGCGACCAAGTGCCGCCATGCGCTTCAACGAGGGCGTGCTCGGCGGCAATCCAGTAGCGTTCAGTGTCCACAATGGTGCCGTCCATATCCCAAAGAACGGCTCGGAGCGGGGAAACGGAGGGTAGGGATCGCATGGTCCCAGTCTACGGGGCGCACCTGAGCGCCAGCCGGTGGATACGCCCTCGGCGAATATCAGCATTGCCTTCGGGCCCGCAAGCGCCCTGGCGCACTTTTTGGCTCTTCATTCAATGCGTCGCGCCGGTTCTTGGACGTAGGGTGATGAGATGAATAGCTTCGACGGAGACACCGCGGAACCGGGTGCCGCACCTGAACCGGAGCAGTTCCTGCTGCCAGTGGCGGACGGGGAGCGCATTACTGTGATGCTGGCCGCATTTGAAGGCTGGAACGATGCCGGCGAAGCCGCCAGTGATTCCTTGCGCTACCTGAACAGGGTTTGGGGCGGCAAGAAGGTCGCGTCCATTGACGCCGACGAATACTACGATTTCCAGTTCACGCGTCCTACGGTCCGCAGGAACGCCTCGGGGGAACGCAAGATCAAGTGGCCATCCACACGGATCTACAAGGCCAGTGCGCCGGATTCGAACGTGGACGTCATTTTCGTCCAGGGCATTGAGCCGTCCTACAAGTGGCGGGCCTATACGGCGGAACTGCTGGTCCACGCTGAAGCGCTGAAGGTGGACTACGTGGTCCTGGTGGGGGCCCTTCTGGCAGACGTTCCGCACAGCAGGCCCATTCCGGTCAGCACCTCCTCTGACGACGCTGTGTTGCGGGAACGCCTCAACCTTGAAGCATCCCAATATGAAGGTCCCGTCGGCATAGTCGGAGTACTGTCCGAAGTGTCCCTCCTGGCGGGCCTTCCTACTGTTTCCCTCTGGGCAGCCGTCCCGCATTATGTGGCCCAGGCCCCGTCACCCAAGGCGCAGCTGGCTCTCCTGCACCGGGTCGAGGAATTGATCCAGGTCCCGCTGGACACGCACGAACTGGCGGAAGAGGCAGCTGCGTGGGAGCGCGGCGTCGATGAGTTGGCTACCGAGGATCCGGAGATCGCCGCGTACGTCCGCCAGCTGGAAGAGGCAAAAGATACGGCCGATCTTCCGGAGGCGAGCGGTGAATCCATCGCGCGGGAGTTTGAGCGCTATCTCAAGCGTCGGGGCCGGGACAAGCCCTAAAGTACGACGCCGAGCAAGGCGTCCAGGGCGTCCCTGACCAGGGCCTGATCGTGCTGGCTGCCCGCTGCCGCGGCGGAGTCCGCCGAGGCAGCCCAGCGGTCAACAGCTTCCAGGGCGGCCGGTGCGTTCAGGTCAGCTGCAAGGGCGGACCGCATTTCTGCGATCAGGCCGGACGCCGATCCTTCCGTGGCAGTGGCGAGGGCGCTGCGCCACGCCGCCAGCCGGTCCTTCGAAGCCTCAAAGCCGTCAGCGGTCCAGGACCAGTCTGAACGGTAATGGTGGGCCAGGATGGCCAGGCGGATGGCTGCCGGATCTTCTCCCTCGGCCCGAAGTTTGGACACCAGGACCAGGTTGCCCTTGGACTTGCTCATCTTTTCGCCGTCCAGGCCCACCATGCCGGCGTGGGCATAATGGTGGGCCAGCGGCACTTCGGCGAGCGAATAGGCGTGACCGGCGCCCATCTCGTGGTGCGGGAAGATGAGGTCAGAGCCGCCGCCCTGGACAGTGAAGGGAGCCGGCAGGTACCGCTGGGCGATGACCGTGCATTCGATGTGCCAGCCAGGCCGGCCCTGGCCCAACTCGCCGCCCGGCCAGCTGGGCTCGCCGTCACGGGCAACCCGCCAGAGCAGGGGGTCCAGGGCCTGCCGCTTGCCGGCCCGGCCCGGGTCGCCGCCGCGTTCGGCGAACAGTTCCAGCATTTCGGCCTCACCGAGGCGGGAGATGGAGCCCAGGGTCCAGGCATCCGGGGCGACCGACTGCTTGCCGGCAGCTTCGACGTCGTAGTAGACGTCGCCGTCGGGCTCCCCTGCCGAACCAGGGACGCGGTAGGCCAGCCCCAGCCGGACCAGCCGTTCGATGGCCGGAACAATGATGTCAACTGATTCGACGGCACCCACGTAGTGGTCCGGCGAGAGGACGTTCAGGGCCTCCATGTCGGTCTGGAAGAGTTCAATCTGGCTCGCGGCCAGGTCCCGCCAGTCCACCCCGGTGGCAGTCGCGCGCTCCAGCAGGGGGTCGTCGACGTCGGTGACGTTCTGGACGTAGGAAACCTGCTGGCCGGCGTCACGCCAGGCCCTGTTCAGCAGATCGAAGGCCACGTAGCTGGCCGCATGGCCCATGTGGGTTGCGTCGTAGGGAGTGATCCCGCAGACGTACATGGATTGCTCTCCCCCGGCCCGGAGCGTGACCTCACTCCCCTTTGCGGTGTCGAACAGCCGGATGGCAGGCATGGCGCCGGGCAGCGCAGGGACAGGGCGGGAGGTCCAGGATTTCACAGCCTAAGCCTACGGCTAGGGGCTGATGACATTGAAACCGAGCAAAAGATACAGGGCCAGGCCCAGGAAGATCCGGTACCAGACGAAGAGCCGGTAGCTTCGGGTGGAAATGAACTTGAGGAACCAGCCGATGATCACGTAGCCCACTACCAAGGCGATGACGGTGGCCAGCGCCGTCTCCGGAAGGCCGTAGGGGCCGGTAATGCCTTCCTTGGAGACCACTTTGTACAGCTGGTAAAGGCCGCTGCCGAACACCGCCGGGATAGCCAGGAGGAACGAATACCGCGCGGCGGCTTCGCGTGTGTAGCCCATCAGGAGACCTGCGGTGATGGTGCCGCCGGATCGCGACACGCCGGGAATAAGAGCCAGGGCCTGGGCGAAGCCGTACAAAATGCCGTGTTTGTAGGTGAGCTGGGTGAGGTCCCGGTCCTGCTTTCCGATCGCGTCGGCCACGGCCAGAAAGAGCCCGAAGACGATCAGCATGGTGGCTACGAGCCACAGGCTCCTCAGCACCGACTCGATCTGGTCCTGGAACAGCAGACCCAGCACGATGATGGGGAGGCTGCCCAGGATCACCAGCCAGCCCATGCGGGCATCCGGGTCCTGCCGGGAGACTTTTCCGGTCAGCGATCCCGCCCAAGCCTTGACGATCCGCACGATGTCGCGCCAGAAGTAGATCACCACGGCCGTTTCGGTACCAAGCTGCGTGATGGCGGTAAACGCGGCTCCGGGATCGGATGCGTTGGGCAGGAACTGCCCCACAATCCGCAGGTGCGCGCTCGATGAAATCGGTAGAAATTCGGTCAGTCCCTGCACTAGGCCCAGCAGGGCCGCCTCAAACCAGTTCACGCTAAGACCCTACGTCATGGACACTGTTGATTCCCCGTAAGCTTGCAGCTATGCAGCAGCGTTACGTCGGCAACAGTGGATTGCGAGTCTCCGCCCTTTCCCTCGGCACCATGTCCTGGTCCGGCGATACCGACGAACAGGACGCCTCGGAGATATTGCGGACATTTGTCGATGGTGGCGGAAAACTCATAGATACCGCGGCGTCTTACTCCGACGGCCGCGCCGAGGCGATGATCGGCACTCTCCTGGGTGACGTCGTCTCCCGCACCGAAGTCTGCATTTCCACCAAGGCGGGGATGTCGACGTCGGACGGCCGGCGCACGGTGGACACGTCGCGCAACGCGATGCTCACCGGACTGGACGCCAGCCTGGCAAGGCTGGGGACTGACTACGTGGATATCTGGTTTGCCCAGGCGTGGGACGGCAACGTCCCGCTGGACGAGACCCTGTCCGCACTTGAATTCGCGCTCCGGAGCGGCCGCGCCCGCTATGCGGGCATCTCCAACTTCAACGGGTGGCAAAGCGCCAAGGCCGCGGCGGTGGCCGGATTTCCGCTCGTAGCCGCGCAGGCTGAATATTCACTCCTGCAGCGAAAGGCGGAAGCGGAACTGGTTCCCGCCGTCGAAGATGCCGGCCTGGGGCTGATGGCCTGGGCTCCGCTGGGACGCGGCGTCCTGACCGGCAAGTACCGCGGCGCCATTCCCGCCGATTCCCGGGCGGCAAGGACAGACTCCGCACCCTACGTAGAGCCGTATCTGGAGGCGCAGCCGTCCAGCGTGGTGGAAGCCGTGGCCATGGCGGCCAAGGGCCTGGGCCGGACACCGCTGGATGTCTCGCTGAGCTGGCTGTTGTCCCAGCATGGCGTGGCCACGGCCATCGTCGGGCCCAGGACTCCCGTGCAGGCGAAAGAAATCATGGCCGCCCAACTGACGAGGCTGCCGCCCGAAATTGCCCGCGCGCTCGAGGACGTTTCCCTGCCCGGCTGAGTTTCCGTGCCCGGCGGATGCGCCGTTCAGGGCCGCAGAGTTAGGGCATTGCCCGCGATGGCGGCGTGGAGTCCTCAGTCCTCGAGAATTTCCAGGTCCTCGTCGTCGTCGATGCGGGCTTTATCGTCCTCGTCTTCTTCATCATCGAAGACCTGAAGGGGTGTAACTTCGTTGTAAGCCTCGTAGAGTGCGTCTTCATAAACCTCGAACGCATCCGAGACCGCAAAAAAAGCCGCTTCCACCGCGGGATCGCCATCGCCACGCCGGTTGGATGCTGCTATAAGGTGTTCTTCCAATGCGGTTGTCAAGGACTGAAGCGCGACACGCGGATCGATGCTCATGACTTCACGTTAGCCGGAAAAGGACGAAAATGGAGAGCAATGAAGGAACATTTTCTCACCAGCTCGGTCCAGCGGGAACGGGACATTCTGAGGCAGTACGAGTACCTCGTTCTGACGGTCAGCCCTGATGATTCGCTGCCTGACGCCAGGCGCCGGCTCGTGGAGCATTCCGAGTACGGCAAGTGGGAGCTGGAACGCAGCAAGCTGTATTTGGGCGGCGGCAGGCGCTTCTGGCTCCGCCGCCGGGTGATGCAGGTCCAGCGGACCGTATAGACATTATCCGGCCAACGGACCGTATAGGGATTATCCGGCCAGCGGCCTGTTCAGTCCTCCAACGGACCCAGCCACGCGTTCGCCACGGTGTTGTGCGCCGACTCATTATCTGATGGGTGGAACATCCCCGCCAGTACGTCCCGGTACAGGCGTTCAAGCTCCGACCCACGAAAGTAGCTGGAGCCGCCACTCACCCTGATGGCCATGTCCACAACGCGGCGGGCCGTTTCTGTTGCATTGACCTTCAGCCCCACAAGTTTGGGAAACCATTGCGGCCCGTGCTCAACGAGCGCATCCACATCGCGGCTGACGGTCAGCAGCTGGGGGTAGAGGTTATCCATGGCCATGGCGGCCTCCGCGATCTTCCAGCGGATATCCGGATCCTGCGCATAGCTGCGGCCGGCGTTCTTGAAGGACGTGCGGCGCTTGACCGCCTCAACACCCAGGTTCAGGGCACGTTCGCCAATGCCGGTGTACACGGCAGCCAGCAATGTCTCGAAGCACGCGAAGATGGCGAAAATCAGCGGATCGGCGTTAGGTCCCACCGGAAGTTTGCGGAAGATCCTCTCCGCCGGGACCTCGGCGCCGTCCAGAACGGTGGTGTTTGACTGGCTGGCCCGCATGCCCAGGGTGTTCCAGTCATCCAGGATGGCGTAGCCCGCGGCCTCCCGGGTGATGAACCCGTGCACCAGCTCCCCTTCGCCTTCCCTGGCCTGTCCGTCCTTGCCGAAGATTCCCAGCCGGGTCCAGGCGGGCGAAAGACTCGTGAAGATCTTGGTACCCGTGAAGCTGTATGCTCCGCCCGGCAGGGGAACAGCTGCCGTTTTTGAATCAAAAAGTACCGAATCATTGCCGGCTTCGGAATTGCCGAAGGCGAAGATCTCGCCGTGGGCGGCCTCCTGCAGGACGAAGCCAAGGGAATAGTCGCCCCTTGCGGCCAGGACGTGGGCGACGCCGGTCCAAACCAGATGCATGTTGATGGCCAAGGCGGTGGCCGGGGCCGCCGTTGCCAGCCGCCGCTGGCACTGCGCTGCCGCCTCGAGCCCAAGCCCCAGGCCGCCGTCGGACGCCGGCACAAAGAGGTTGAGGTAGCCGGCGGCGGTCAGCTCCTCAAGGTCTTCAAAGAAGAAGGTGTTGTCCCGGTCATAGCCCGCAGCCCGGCCACGGATTGCCTCGAGCAGCGGCTCCGGGAGGATTTCCTCGGGCGTCACGTCCGGGCCGGCTCAGTAGTTGGTGAGGAGCGTGTTGAGCACCCGGGCACCGAACTTCAGCGAATCTACCGGGACGCGCTCGTCCACGCCATGGAACATGCCGGTGAAATCGAGATCGTCGGGCAGCTGGAGGGGAGCGAAGCCGTAGCCGGTGATACCGAGCCGGCTCAATGACTTGTTGTCCGTGCCGCCGGAGAGCGTATAGGGAAGCACTTTCGCCCCCGGATCCTCGGTGTGCAGGGCGTCGATCATGGAATCCACCAGGTTTCCGGCGAACGGGACCTCAAGCGAGACGTCGCTGTGAACGTAGCTGACCTCGACACCGGAACCGGCAAGCTCCCGCACGACCTCCAGCACGTGGTCCTGCTGGCCCGGGAGCGTCCGGCAGTCCACCAGGGCCTCAGCCGATTCGGGGATGACGTTGTGCTTGTAGCCGCCCTTGAGCAGCGTGGGATTGGTGGTGTTCTGCAGGGTTGCCCCCACAAAGCGCGCCACGGTGCCGAGCTGGTCGAGCAGGCGGTCCGGATTGTCCGGATCGAATTCCACACCCGTGAGTTCAGTCACGCCGTCCAGGAACTGCCGCGTAGTGGGCGTCAGCTCAATCGGCCACTTGTATTCGCCGATCCGGGTTACCGCCGCAGCCAGCCGGGTGACGGCGTTGTCGATATTGATCTGGGAGCCGTGACCAGCCCGGCCGTGCGCCACCAGCCGGAGCCAGGAGATGCCCTTCTCCGCCGTCTGCAGGAGGTAGGTGCGCTGCCCGCCGATGGTTGCCGAGAAGCCGCCTACCTCCGAGATGGCTTCGGTTGCGCCTTCGAAGAGCTCGGGCCGCTTGTCGACTGCGTAGCGGGCGCCGTACTCACCGCCGGCCTCCTCGTCGGCGAAGAAGGCAAAGATAATGTCGCGCCTGGGTTTGCGCCCGGATCTGGCCAAATCCCGCATCACAGCAAGGATCATGGCGTCCATGTCCTTCATGTCCACGGCTCCGCGGCCCCAGATGAGTCCGTCTTTGAGCTCCGCGCCAAAGGGATCCACCGACCACTGTTCACGCAGGGCGGGCACTACATCGAGGTGCCCGTGCACCACTAACGCGCTGGCGGACGGATCTTCACCGGCCATCCGGGTCACAACACTTGCGCGGCCGGGCGCCGACTCGAAGATCTCGGCTGCGAGTCCTACTTCCTCGATGAGCCCGGCTGTGTATTCCGCGGCCACCCGCTCCCCCGGACCCGAGCCGTCACCGTAGTTCGAGGTATCTATCCGGATGAGTTCCTGGCAGATCCGGACAACTTCATCCTCGGCACGGATGTCAGACATAGAAACTCCTTGGGCAGTGGGAAGGCTGCAAACAACCTGCGTTCTCGTGTGCCCTCAGCCTACCCATCAGCCCCGATTCCATGTTTTCGGAAAGTTCGTGTTAGAGTTTTTCTCGCTGCTTCGGAGAAAAGCGAAACGCCGAAAGGCGGAAACGATCTCCGAATTACCACCTGCGCGGGTGGCGGAATGGCAGACGCGCTAGCTTGAGGTGCTAGTCCTCGAAAGGGGGTGGGGGTTCAAGTCCCCCTCCGCGCACAAATGGGAAAACCCCTGAAATCCACGGATTTCAGGGGTTTTTTTCTGTTTCCACGCACGCGAGGCCCGCTTCCGGGGGAAGCAAAGCACTACGGTACAAACATGACTACGGAAAACGCCAAGGCACCCGTCCGCCAGCTCCGCCTCGTTGTCGAAGCCGAGGACTACGAGGCGGCACTCACGTTCTACCGTGATGTCCTGGGACTCCCCGAGCAAGAGGCCTATGAAGGAGAGGGGGACGCGCGCGTGACAATACTTGGTGCCGGGCGGGCGACGCTTGAGCTGTCCAACCCCGCCCAGGTTAACCTCATCGACAGCGTGGAATCGGACGGGCAGCCCAGCGCCAGACTCCGGGTAGCCTTCGAAGTGGAGGACACGGCGGCCGTAACGGCAGACCTTGTGAACGCAGGAGCAGAACTGATCGCGACTCCGCGGATAACTCCCTGGCAGTCCTTGAACTCCCGGCTTGCAGCGCCGGCAGGCCTTCAAGTGACGCTGTTCCAGGAACTCGAACCGATAGCGGATCGGCAAACAAGCCAGACCTCAAAAAACCCTGAGCCCCTATGGGCTGTCCCGAACGCTGAGGAGATCAGGTCTGCCCATCACTTCAGCCCTAACCTTCATCAGTCGCCTGCCCCGTTTTCGCATCTCGTACGCCACGGAGACACCGCCTACACAGCCGGGATCATTGGCCAGAGCGCCGACGACGGTATACTTGTCGGCCCGGGGATTGAAGAGCAGTGCGAGTCCATGCTCAGCAACCTGGAGACGCTGCTGACTGATGTGCATCTTTCTCTGGCCCACGTCCTGCGCACCACCATTTACCTGACCGACTACGACGACTTCCATATCATCAACGCTGCCTATGCCCGTCACTTTCCCAAGCCATTCCCTGCGCGTACAACCCTCCACGTGGCCGGACTTCCACTCGGAGCGCGCGTGCAGATCGACGCCATCGTGGCTGCGGGCAAATGCTTCAGGCCTCCGTCGACGGCCTAAGCTGGAGCCGTGAATCCAACCCCGCCGCCTGGCCCGCTTGAAGTCGTTGTCCATTCCGGGCCGGCCGACTGGTGGGTGATCCTTGCCGGGCTTGGACCGTTGGCTGTCCTGATTGCGGCACTCTTGGCCTTCTACATCAACTCGCGCACGCTGGCCCAGCGAACTTCGGCCGATAAGACAGCGTTGGATCAGAAGCGCGAAGCCGACGAGCAGGCACTGCGGCAAAAGACAGAGGCGGACAGCCGGGCGGAATGGTGGCGACGCACCCAGTGGGCCCTGGACCGGGCCTTGGACGAAGATAAAGGAACCAGCGCCCTGGGGCTTGCGACTTTGAACGTCCTGGCGCGCAGTGAGCTGGCCCGTACCGAAGAGCTCAAACTGTTCGACACGGCTTGGGAGAACGTGGCTGGAGGGGACAATGGTGGCCGGACGGTGGGCGCAGGTGCCTCCGAACACAGGAACGTCCAACCGCCCCGGAACGCCGCCTCGACACCAGCCAAGAAGGACGCCCCTGCCGAGCACCGGGTTCAGGTGGCTGCCGCCAGGCTGCGCGTGACGCTCGACGAGCGCCTTGGGCGGCTTACCCCGCCTCAGACCAAAGCCTTGGCCAAGGAACCCACCTAAGCCTTGCCTGACGGCGGCCGTGCGCTGACTTTCATTCCTGGACACCATGGTGCCCAATGTCACCCGACGCCGATCCCGGCTGGTGTTTGCACGGAAATATAGGCTCCACAGAGAAATTTTCTTGCCAGGCTATTGGGGAATACCCGCCGGATGCTGTACGTTGCATACGCGACAGACGAACCAAAGAAAAGAGATACACCTAAGTGGCAACCGATTACGACGAACTTCGCTCCGACGTCAAGGAGTCGCAGGACAACTCACTCGAGGCACTGCAGTCCGCCAATGCTCCGGACGCCCGCAGCGTCGTCCTCGAGCTCGATGAGGCCGACGGGCTGGATGGCGCCGGCGTTCCGGGCGGCGAATTCGTGGCCGAGGAACTGGTCGTGCAGGTTATCCCGCAGGCTGAGGACGAGTTCACGTGCTACTCCTGCTTCCTGGTCCGGCACCGCTCCCAGATTGCGCGGCAGAAAGACGGACACAGCTACTGCACTGACTGCGAAGGCTGATTCAAGAAACCCGGATATTCTTCCGTGGCGGCCGAGTTCCGCCAACAGGAAGTTAAGGCACGCCCACGTTTAGTAGGCGTGCCTTTCCTGTTAACAGGCTCGAGCTGACGGCTCAGGCGAGACGGCTGCGGACGATCTCGCTGACCGCCTTGCCGTCGAAGCGTCCGGCGACTTTGGCCGTGACAGGCTTCATCACGGCGCCCAGCTGACGCATTCCGGGCTCCACGCCTTCGCTCCTCAGCCCGGCGATTGTCTCGTCAACGATCGCCTCGACTTCCGCGGCTGTCAGCGGCTGAGGCAAATATGCCTCGATGATCCCGGCCTCGGCGATCTCGGCCGCGGCCCGCTCGGATTCTCCGGCTTCCATATAGATCCTTGCGGTGTCACGTCGCTTTGCAGCCTCTTTCTGCAACAACGAGGTCACCTGGGCGTCGTCCAGGACAATGGGCGTCTTTCCCGACTTCTCCCGTGTTTCGATCTCGCCCAGGACATTGCGCACCGTTGTCAGGGCGGTTTTGTTCCGCTCCTTCATGTGCACCACAACATCAGCGTGCAGGCGTTCCTTCAAAGTGGTCACGGCATTCCTCGATTCGTTGAGCGCCCCATGGCGGCAGGGCGGAAGGACAGTGGTGAACCATCCCTCTAGTACCGTAGAGGGCTATGGCTGACAATCACTACTCCCGGCCCGGCGGGAAACGACCTTGATTCCCGAGCAATTGTGGCAACGGATCGTCGAAGCCTTCAGCCGTGCCGCCATCCCCCAAGTCACGGTGGCCGAACTGGCTGTGGTGCTGGCGCTGGCAACTGCATTGTCCATCCCCCGTGCCACCTGGAAGTACTTTGGGCTCCTGGCCACCGCCACGCACGAACTCGGCCATGCTTTCGCCGCCGTCATGAGCGGCCAAAGACTGAGCGGGATCCGGCTCCGGTTGGACCACTCAGGCACAACCACCAGTTACAGCCGGGGCAAGGCCGCCGCCGTCTGGTCCGGATTCTGGGGCTATCCTGTACCTGCCCTGACCGGCGCCGCCCTGGTCACCTCCGGTTTTGCCGGCTGGGGTCCGGCCGCCTTGGCCACAGGCACCCTTATCCTCCTGGTTTCGCTCGTGTTCATCAGGAACTTCGCGGGGCTGCTAATCACAGGCCTTGCCGTCGCAGGCGGCGGGGTGCTGGTCCTTGTTGTGCCCAGCAGCTTCACCGGCCATGTTGCAGTCGTGCTTGGCGTGGCGCTGCTTGTGGCCGCCGTCCGGGATCTCGCGAAGCTCACCAACGTGCACCTGCGGCGCCGTGACAGGCTGGCCAGTTCCGACGCCTACCTGCTGTACCGCGCAACGTCCATACCCTCCGGCATCTGGATCGCGCTCTTTGTCGCCGTTATTGCCGGCTCCTGGCTGGTCGCCTGGCAGCCCATCTCAGCAATCCTGGCCGCCGGAGCCTAGGCTGGTCCGCATGAGCCAGGAATCTCCGAGCGGGCCGCAGGCCACGAACGCCACCGCTTCCGACAGCACGGACACCAGCAACGAACACAGCACCCTGGGCGCATATGTGACCGGCGGTGCCGAGTTCAACCGGGACACGAATTACATTGAGGACCGGATCACCCACGACGGCCGCCCCGGCATCAACGGCGAGCCGGGGTGGCCAGTGGAACCTGGCCGGTACCGGCTGATTGCGGCGCGGGCATGCCCGTGGGCGAACCGGGCCGTGATTGTGCGGAGGCTCCTCGGCCTGGAGGACTCCATCTCCCTTGGCCAGCCCGGCCCTACCCACGATGCCCGGTCGTGGACTTTTGACCTCGATCCGGGCGGGGTGGACCCTGTGCTTGGCATCGAGCGCATCCAGAGCGCCTATTTCAGGCGCTTCCCGGATTACCCGCGCGGCATCACGGTGCCAGCGATCGTTGATATTGCCAGCGGCGCGGTGGTCACCAACAGCTTCCCTCAGATCACCCTGGACTTTGCCACCGAATGGACCCGTTTCCACCGGGTCGGAGCGCCTGACCTTTACCCGGAACACCTCCGCGCCGAAATTGACTCCGTCAGCAAGCGCGTCTTCACCGAGGTCAACAACGGCGTCTACCGCTGCGGCTTTGCGGGCTCCCAGGAGGCCTACGGCTCGGCCTACACCAGGCTGTGGACCGCGCTCGACTGGCTCGAGGAACGCCTCACCGGACAGCGGTACCTCGTGGGTGACACCATCACGGAAGCGGATGTCCGCCTGTTCACCACCTTGGCCAGGTTCGATGCCGTTTACCACGGGCATTTCAAGTGCAACCGGCAGAAGCTGACCGAACTGCCGGCCCTGTGGGGCTACGCGCGGGATCTTTTCCAGACTCCCGGTTTCGGAGACACGATCGATTTTGTCCAGATCAAGCAGCACTATTACATCGTCCATGAGGACATCAATCCCACCCGGATGGTGCCGCAGGGTCCTGATCCGGCGGGCTGGCTGGAGCCCCATGGCAGGGAATCACTGGGCGGCCGGCCGTTCGGTGACGGCACTCCCCCGGGGCCGGTGCGCCTAGGGGAAGAAGTTTCCCCCGGCCATGGAGCGGCTTAGGATCGGGAAAGCGCTTTCTAACCGGTTAGGCTAGCCCCATGCAGAAATCTTTTGGCTTTGCAGCACCCGGTTATGAAGGCGTTTTGGATCTGTTTGAGGCCCTTCTCGCCGCGGATCCGCAGTACAGCGCCCAACTGGCGGCCTACCGGGACGGCGTGAAGATCGTGGACCTGTCCGGCGGGCCCCACATCACCGCGGATTCCGTCACGGGGGCGTATTCAGTTTCCAAGGGCGTGGCGGCGCTGGTGATTTCGCTGCTCGTCCAGGACGGGCTGCTGGACCTTGACCGGACAGTGGCGCACTACTGGCCCGAGTTCGGTTGCCATGGCAAGGACCGCTTGCTGGTGCGTGAAGCCCTGTCCCATCAGGCCGGCCTGATGGGAGTCGAGGGAGGCATCGCCCTGGACGAATTCACCACCTCCCTGGCCGCGGGAAGGTTGGCAGCAACGAGCCCCGCATGGCGTCCCGGCAGTTGCTTCGGATACCACGCCCTCACCATCGGGATCATTATGGAGGAACTCTGCCGGCGGGTCACGGGAACCAGCCTGCAGAGCCTCTATGACCAGCGCATCCGCACGGCCTACGGCATCGACTTCTTCCTGGGACTGCCCGAAGAGCTGGAACCGCGCTACCGTGACGTCCTCTACGACGTCGATCCCCTTCAACCATGGCTGGATCCACTGAGCCTGGATGGGCTTAACAGCAACGCGGCAGTCAGCACAATCATGGAACTTCCCAATCAACGGCCCGTCCGCGCCGCGGGGATGAGTGCCGCCGGCGGTGTGGGTACGGCGGAGGGCCTGGCCAGGCTCTACGCCGCGGCCATCACCGGTGTGGACGGCCGGGACCCCTTGTTGACCCCTGAGACCGTCAGCGCCATGTCCCAGGAGCAGGTGTGGGGCCTGGACCGCCTGTCCGGACTGGACAACGCCTTTGCCGTGGTCTTTATGAAGCCACACGTGTCGCGGAATTTCGGCAGCCACCGTGCCTTCGGCCACGAGGGTGCGAACGCTGCCCTGGGGTTTGCCGATCCCGCATACGGGCTCGCCTTCGGATACATCCCGCAGCGGGCGGAGGACGGACGCACCCAGGGCAAAGCTCATAGGCTGGCTGCGGAGATCCGGCGGGCGGCGTCGGCCTTGTCCTAGTACACGGGTGCACCTAGTGTGGGGCTGATGGGTGACACTCAAACGCAGCCGCAGGGCCGGCCCTCCGCTGGAACCCGAATCATGCGGAATTCGGTGGCCGGTCTCTCGTCGGCATTCACAGTACAGCGCCTGCAGCTGGCGGCGAAGGCAGCGCTGGCCGCCGGCCTCGCTTTCGCCATTGCTCCCCTGATGCCGGGATCCGCTGCCGAGTACCCGTACTACGCGCCGCTCGGCGCCCTGGTGTCGATGTACCGCAACGTGGCCGGATCCTTCCGGCAGGGTCTCCAGGCGCTCGTCGGACTCGCCCTGGGTATTGGGCTCGCCTTTGCGCTGGTCAGTGTCGGTGATCCGTCACCGCTGTCTGTTGCGGTCGTTATGGGACTCGGCGTGCTGCTCGGCGGTCTCCCCCGCATCGGCTCGGGCAGCGATTGGATTCCGACGGCGGCGCTGCTGGTCCTGCTGGTGGGGGGAAGCAACAAGGACGACTTTTCCTTCGGCTACCTCATCCAGATGGGCGTCGGCGTCGCCGTGGGCATTGCCGTCAACTTCCTGGTCTTTCCTCCCCTGCACTTCACCGCGGCGGCCACCAGCCTGGGCAAACTCCGGCTGGCCCTCGGGCGGCAACTGACTGACATGGGAACGGCCCTGACTGAAAAGTGGCCTCCCGAGCACGAGGACTGGTCCCGCCGGTCGACCGAGCTGGCCGAAGCAGCCAGCACGGTCCGCCATCTCGTGCAGGAGGCTGATGCGAGCCGGCGCGCCAATCCGCGCCGGCGGCTCCATCCCCGCGATGTGGATCTCGACTACCGCAACCTTCGTGACCTGGAGCGGGTGACGTTCCACATCCAGGACATGACAGAAGTCCTGTCCGATGTCATCTGGACAGACGACGCACCTTATACGGTGCCTTTCAACGACAGTGCGCCCCTGGCCGCGGCCATGACCGCCACCGGTGAACTCCTGGCCTCGTTCGACGGTGAGGATGAAGCAGACCAGCGGCGGCTGTTCGCTGCCGCAAAGTCGGCGGTGGAGGCCGGTATGGCAACGGTTGCGGAGCGGGCCCAGGAGGATTCGGCCGTGACAGCGTCCGAGTCCATCCTCCTGAGCCTGCACCGTATCCTCAGGGCTGTGCGGCCGGCGTCCTAGAGCGGTGCCACGGAGCCGCTGAAGTGGCGGCGGCCGGAGCGGGGGTTCCACGCCACAAATTCGGCCCGCTGCCAGCCTTCGCCAGGCGTCTGTGCCGTGGTGATATCCAGGGCGGTGATAGCCAAGGCAACGCGGGCAGGAAGGAACACTGGAGCCTCGAACGTGACATCCCACGTGAACGTTTCGCCCTTGGCCGGCCCGACATCCGCGAGGGCCCTCGAGGCAAGGTACATCCCGTGTGCGATGGAGCGGCGCATGCCTAGGGCCTTGGCAGAAAGCACGCTCAGGTGGATGGGGTTGAAGTCTCCTGAAACGGCGGCATACGCCCTTCCCGTGTCGACCCCCAAATGCCAAATCGCGGTGGGGTCCGGAGGCGTGAAATCGGCCTGGCCGTTGTGGGTCGTTGGCTTGTCGATGCCGGGGAGGAACACACCCTTGGCCAGGTAGGAGGAGCGCCCGGTCCACTTGATGTCCGGCGTATCCGCGGCACGGATCTCTGCCACAACGTCAAGTTGCGTGCCGGACCGGTGGCCCCGGAGGTTCTCAACCCTGGCCTGGATGTCCAGGGATTCCGTGAAGAGCACCGGCGACCTCTGCTCCACATGGTTGCTGAGATGGACCATGCCCAGGAGTGGCAGCGGGAAATCGTCGCGGTTCATCACACTCATGGCCAGCGGGAATGCCAGTGCGTGGAGGTATCCGGCCGGCAGGGTGTCCCTGGCAGTCAGCCCGATGAGGTGCTGGTAGACGGTGAGGTTGCCGACGTCGGCCCTTACCCCGCGCACTTCGTGGCTAGTGACCGGAAGGTTTGATCCGTTGTGCGCGCCCAAGACGCGCCGCCGCGCGGTCTGCGCGGCGGCATTGACGTAGAGCTTGGACAGGGACGGCATCTCCCCCAGGATGACCGGCTGGACAGTACTCATGCCCCCACCAGGTTCTGTCCGCAGATCCGCAGCACGTCGCCGTTAATGCCCCCGGCGGCGTCGCTCGCCAGGAAGGCAATGGCCTCCGCTACGTCGGAGGGTTGGCCACCTTGCTGCAGCGAGTTCAGCCGCCGTCCCACTTCGCGGACGGCAAATGGGATCCGTGCTGTCATGTCTGTTTCGATGAATCCGGGCGCCACCGCGTTAATGGTCCCGCCGTTCACCGCCAGAAGGGGCGCAGAAGCGCGCACCATACCCATCACACCGCCCTTGGAGGCCGCGTAGTTGGTCTGGCCGCGGTTGCCCGCGATGCCGCTGGTGGATGCCACCGAGACAATCCGTGGTGAATTGCGGAAGTGTTCGGAAGCAAGGAGCGCTTCGTTGATTCTGAGCTGGGCGGCGATGTTGATGTTCAGGACGGAGGTCCAGCGGCCGTGGTCCATATTGGCGAGCAGCTTGTCCCGGGTAATTCCTGCGTTGTGGATGACGATGTCCAGACGGCCGTGACGCTGCACGGCGTGGTCGATGATCCGCTGGCCGGCATCTGAGCTGCTGATATCCAGTTGAAGCGCCGTGCCGCGGACTTCGTTGGCGACGGCGGCCAAATGGTCCCCGGCTGCCGGGATGTCTACGAGGACCAGGGTGGCCCCGTCCCGGTGGAGGGTACGGGCAATAGCTGCCCCGATGCCGCGGGCGGCGCCGGTGACCACGGCAACCTTGCCGGCGAGCGGCTTCTCGAAGTCTGGGGGCAGGTGGCCCTGCTCGGTTGAGACAGTCAGGAACTGGCCATCCACGAACGCCGACCGGCCGGACAGAAAGAACCGCAGGGCTGCCAGAGCGCTGGGGCTGGTGCTCTGGACACCTCCTGCCAGGACGATGCCGTTCGCTGTTGCGCCGGCCCGGAGTTCCTTGGCAAGCGACCGCAGGAAGCCATCCACGCCTTGCCGGGCAGCCGACTGTGCAGGGGACGCGGTTTCGGCGGCCGGCCGGGAGATAGTGATGACGCGGGCGCTGGGGCCGAGATCACGCAGTGAGGCCGCGGCGGACAGCACAGGCTTTTCAAGATCCTCGGGCCGGGTCAGCTCATCCAGGACCAGAATGATCGCGCCAAGTTTTTCGCGGGGCACCCCGTGGCGCCGGACGTCCAGGTCCCAGGAGAGCAGCTTGGCGGCCAGTTCGTCGGCACCGGCGGTGTTGCCCTGGACGAGGACGGGGCCGGTGACCAGGGGCTGGCCCGGCTTGAAGCGGCGCAGCACGGCAGGCTGGGGCAGGCCCAGCCGTTTGGCGATGTTCTTGCCTACGCCCTGGTTGACGAGCGTGGTGTATTTATCCGTCATCCGGTGCGCCTAGAGTGCTTCGAGTATTGCGACGACGCCCTGGCCGCCGGCGGCGCAGATGGAAATAAGTCCGCGCGCAGGCCTTCCCTCGACGGTGCCTTTGGCCTGCAGCATCTTGGCCAGCGAGGCCACGATGCGTCCGCCGGTGGCTGCGAACGGGTGGCCCGCGGCCAGGGAGGAGCCGTTGACGTTCAGCTTGGTGCGTTCGATGCTGCCGAAGGCACCCTTAAGTCCCAGCCGGGTGCGGCCGAACTCATCATCTTCCCAGGCGGCCAGGGTGCTCAGGACAGTCCCGGCGAAGGCTTCGTGGATCTCAAAGAAGTCGAAGTCATCCAGCGTCAGTCCGTTGCGGGCCAGCAGCCTGGGGACCGCAAACGCGGGAGCCATAAGCAGTCCGTCCTTTCCGTGGACGAAGTCCACCGCGGCGGCTTCACCATCCACGACGGTGGCGAGCTTCGGCAGGTCATGGGCATCAGCCCAGTCTTCGGATGCGAGCAGGACCGTGGAGGCCCCGTCGGTCAACGGTGTGGAGTTTCCCGCCGTCATGGTGGCCTCGGCGCCGAGGCTCTTCCCGAAGACGGGCTTGAGTGTAGCCAGCTTCTCCAATGTGGTGTCCGCCCTCAGGTTGGAGTCCTTGGCGAGGCCTCGGTATGGCGTCAGGAGGTCATCGAAGAATCCTGCGTCATACGCGGCGGAAAGGTTGCGGTGGCTGTTGAAAGCCAGCTCATCCTGGGCCTCGCGCGAAATGTTCCATTGCGCGGTGGTCAGCGCCTGGTGCTCGCCCATGGACAGGCCGGTGCGTGGCTCCCCCGTACTCGGAGCATCGGGGGCCAGGTCCCTGGGCCGCAGGCGGCTGAGTACCTGCAGGCGCTGGGGCAGTGTCTTGGCGCGGTTGAGGTCCAGGAGTATCTCGCGGAGGCCTTCACTGACAGCAATGGGGGCATCCGACGCCGAGTCGACACCACCGGCGATGGCGGAATCGATCTGGCCCAGTTTGATCTTGTTGGCCAGGCCCAGAACCGTTTCGAGGCCGGTGGCGCACGCCTGCTGCAGGTCGTAGGCGGGGGTTTCCGCCGACAACGCCGAACCAAGGACTGCCTCGCGGGTGAGGTTGAAGTCGCGGGAGTGCTTGAGTACGGCCCCCGCCGCAACCTCGCCGATCCGCTCATCCTGGAGGCCAAACCTGGCGATAAGACCGTCCAGTGCGGCAGTGAGCATGTCCTGGTTGGATGACTTCGTGTAGGCCCCGCCGGACCGGGCAAACGGGATCCGGTTACCACCCACAATTACGGCCCGGCGGCCTGGACGCGCCGCGCCGGAAGTCGTGGGGCTGACGAATTCGTGGGGTTCGGTGCCGGACTGTCCATTGACGGGCATGGGTGACTCCTCTGATCTGCGACGGTTACCGATACCCAGCGTACCTGATACGCTGAGTATCGTGAACAACCTCCACGCAGAAGTCCCGACGCCGGCTGCCGGCGCAATTGCCGACGGCCGTTCGGCCCGCTGGCAGCCCCACCGGGAGGAACGACGCCGGGAGCTCATCAGGTCCGCACGCCGCGCGGTCCACGCGCTGGGCAGCGACGCCTCCATGGAGGAGATTGCAGCGGCCGCCGGCACCTCAAAGTCGGTCTTCTACCGCTATTTCGGCGATAAGGCAGGACTTCAGCACGCCGTCGGGGAAGTGGTCCTGAGCCAGATGCAGCGCAAGATCCGCGAAGCGGCACAGGGTGCCCAGACTCCTCGGGAAGGGCTGCTGGCCATGATTTCTGCCTATCTCCAGATGGCGGAAACCAGCCCCAATGTCTACAGTTTCGTCACCCGCTATGCGCCGGTGGATGCGGACAGCCACCAGGGATCGGCGGCCATTTCGGGAGCCCTTGGCCACTTCTTCGATTCCATCGCGGAGATGATCGCCGTGCCAATGCGGACCCACCTCGGCGAAGGCAAAGAAGCGGTGATCGGCTACTGGCCCACGGCGGCCATCGGCCTGGTCCGAAATGCCGGTGAGCAATGGCTCAGCACGCCGGCTTCGGCGGCGAAGCCGGACCAGGAAGCCATGGCGCGCCAGATCACGGCCTGGTTATGCGTGGGGATCGCCCCCGAGCTTAGCCCCGCCAGCGCGGCATGATTCCGCCCCAAGAACCTCACACCCTCCTGTCAGAACCAACGAAGGACATTGACATGACCGAAGTAGTGGACCGCCCCACCGGCCCGGACGCCGCCGTAACGAATACAGCCGTAACGAATACAGCCGCTGCGGGCCCAGCGGTCACCAGCCCCAGCGCCAACTACGGCTCGGCTGTGCAGCCCGCCGTCGACGTTGCCGCCCTCGGCGAGCAACTCCTGGGCAAATGGGCGGACTCCCGTCGCCAATCCCGCGTGCTGGCCAGTGACCCTGCACTGCACAAAATTGAAGGACTGACGCACACCGAACACCGGACGCGAGCCTTCGGCCAGTTGAAGTACCTCGTGGACAACAGCGCCGTGCACCGGGCCTTCCCGTCGGCACTGGGCGGTTCCGATGACCACGGCGGCAACATCGCGGCGTTCGAGGAACTGGTCACCGCCGACCCGTCCCTGCAGATCAAGGCTGGTGTCCAGTGGGGCCTCTTCGGCTCGGCCGTGATGCACCTGGGCACGCAGCAGCACCACACCAAATGGCTGCCAGGCATCATGAGCCTGGAGATCCCCGGCTGCTTCGCCATGACGGAGACCGGCCACGGTTCCGATGTGGCCAGCATCGCCACCACCGCGACCTACGACGCCGAAACCCAGGAATTTGTGGTCCACACACCGTTCCGCGCTGCGTGGAAGGACTACATCGGCAATGCAGCCATCGACGGCCTCGGCGCCGTCGTTTTCGCCCAGCTCGTGACAAATGGCGTCAACCATGGCGTGCATGCCTTCTACGTTGACCTCCGGGACCCCCAGACCAAGGAGTTCATGCCCGGGATCGGTGGCGAGGACGACGGAGTCAAGGGCGGCCTCAACGGGATCGACAACGGCCGGCTGCATTTCGACAACGTCCGCATCCCCCGCACGAACCTGCTGAACCGCTACGGCGATGTGGCACCTGACGGGACCTACACGTCGTCCATTGCCAGCCCCGGCCGCCGCTTTTTCACCATGCTGGGAACCCTCGTCCAGGGCCGCGTGTCACTGGACGGCGCGGCCGTGGCGGCGTCGAAGGTCGCTCTGACAGCAGCCATCCGCTACGCCACCGAACGGCGCCAGTTCAACGCGTCGTCGCACACTGACGAAGAGGTCCTTCTGGACTACCAGCGCCACCAGCGGCGCCTGTTTACCCGGCTGGCCACGACGTATGCCGCGGGCTTCGCGCACGAGCAGCTCCTCCAGAAATTCGACGACGTCTTTTCCGGCGCCCACGATACTGACGAGGACCGGCAGGATTTGGAAACCCTCGCCGCAGCCCTGAAGCCGCTGAGCACCTGGCATGCCCTTGACACCCTGCAGGAATGCCGCGAGGCGTGCGGCGGCGCCGGCTTCCTGATCGAAAACCGCTTCGCCTCCCTCCGGGCGGACCTGGACGTCTATGTCACGTTTGAGGGCGACAACACCGTCCTGCTCCAGCTTGTGGCCAAGCGCCTCCTGGCCGACTACGCCAAGGAGTTCAGGAACGTCGATTTCGGGGTCCTGGCCCGCTACGTGGTGGCCCAGGCAACGGGCGTGGCGATCCATCGCACCGGCCTGCGGCAGGTGGCACAGTTTGTCGCTGATACGGGATCAGTCCAGAAGGCCGCCATTGCGCTCCGGGACGAGGAAGGCCAGCGCGCCCTCCTGACCGACCGGGTCCAGACCATGGTGGCCGACGTCGGGTCGGCCCTGAAAGGCGCCAACAGACTGCCCGTCGAAAAGGGGGCGGCCCTCTTCAACCAGCACCAAAACGAGCTGATCGATGCCGCCCAGGCCCACGCGGAGCTCCTGCAATGGGAGGCGTTCACGGCGGCCCTGGAAGACGTCACGGACCCCGGCACCAAGCGGGTCCTGACCTGGCTGCGCGACCTGTTCGGCCTGTCGCTGATCGAAAAGAACCTGTCCTGGTACCTGATGAACGGCAGGCTCTCCATGCAGCGGGCACGCACCGTGGGTGATTACATCAACCGGCTCCTGGTCAAGATCAGGCCCCACGCCCTGGACCTGGTGGACGCCTTCGGGTACGGCGACGAGCACGTGCGCGCATCAATCGCCACCGGTGCCGAGAAGACCCGGCAGGACGAGGCCCGCGCCTACGTCAGGGCACAGCGGGCCAGCGGCAACGCACCCGTCGACGAAAAGGTGCTGCTGGCGCGCACGGCTACCTCCCGATAAAGCAACGCGAGGTCACTTCAAGCCCCTCCGACGCCCCGGAATGGGCACTTTGTGACCCCGCGTTGGATCAGGCGTTATGTACGAACGACGGCGCCGGTCCCCTCGGTGGGGGCGGCGCCGTCGTTCGCTGTTTGGTCACTAGTGCTGCTGTTCCTGCCGTCCGTCAGGAAAGCACTGAGCGGTAGACCTCGAGGGTGGTCTCGGTGATGGAGTCCCAGGAGAAGTGCTCCTCCGCGCGGCGCCGGCCGGCCTGGCCCATGGCACGTGCCCGTTCGGGATCGGACACCACCTCGGTCAGAGCGGCGGCAAATTCCGTCACGAACTTCTCCGGATCAAGCGGCGTGCCGGTACCGTCGGTGACCTGCTCCAGGTCCACCAACAGGCCCGTCTCGCCATGCTGGACCACCTCGGGAATGCCGCCCGTAGCGCTGGCCACCACGGCAGCACCGCAGGCCATCGCCTCGAGGTTGACGATGCCCAGCGGTTCATAGATGGACGGGCAGGCGAACGCTGTGGCGTGGCTGAGGACCTGGATGAGTTCGTTCCGCGGCAGCATCCGTTCGATCAGGACGACGCCGGTCCGCTGGCTCTGCAGCTCCTCGATCAGGCGTGCAGTTTCTGCGGCGAGCTCGGGGGTATCCGCCGCGCCAAGGCACAGCACGAGCTGCACATCGGCCGGAAGCTTCGCGGCGGCACGCAACAGGTACGGCACGCCCTTCTGGCGCGTGTTGCGTCCGACAAACACCACGCTCGGCTTATCCGGATCAATGCCCAGGGCGCGGACGGCGTCCTGGTTTTCGTCGCGCTGCCACAGTTCGACGTCGATGCCGTTGTGGACCACCCTGACTTTGGCAGGGTCAACGTCGGGGTAGCTGCGAAGGATGTCCTGGCGCATGCCTTCCGAAACGGCGATGATCGCTGCTGCCGCCTCGTAGGCAGTTTTCTCGACCCAGGAGGACAACGCGTAGCCGCCGCCAAGCTGCTCGGCCTTCCACGGCCTCAGGGGCTCCAGGCTGTGGGCACTTAATACGTGCGGGATGCCGTGGAGCAGGGACGCCAGATGGCCGGCCATGTTCGCATACCAGGTGTGCGAATGGACCAGATCGGCACCTGCCACGTCCGGCACGATCCGCAGGTCCACCCCGAGCGTCTGGACGGCGGCGTTGGCCGAGCCCAGGTCTTCGGGAACGGAATAGGAAGTCACCCCGGCACCGTGGTAATCGGCGTCGCGGGGTGCACCGAAGGCACGAACCTGCAGGTCAACATGCTTACTAAGCACCCTGCTCAATTCGGCCACGTGGACTCCGGCGCCTCCGTAGATCTCGGGCGGGAACTCTTTAGTCACAATGTCTATTCGCACGTTACCCAAGGTAGTCGTTCCGCACTATCTGTTCTAGTGTGAAGGAGTCCGGGCATGCCGGACTGTTTGGGGTTACGAAGGCGTACAGGAGCTACTACCATGCCGTTGAATAAAAGAGTCCTGGCCATTGTCCTCGCGGGCGGCGAGGGAAACAGGCTAATGCCATTGACGGCAGACCGGGCGAAACCTGCAGTGCCGTTTGCCGGCAGTTACCGTCTGATCGACTTTGCGCTGTCCAACCTGGTGAATTCACGCTACCTGCAGATCGTGGTCCTGACCCAGTACAAGTCCCACAGCCTTGACCGCCACATTTCCGAGACCTGGCGGATGTCCACGCAGCTGGGCAATTATGTGGCCTCCGTGCCGGCGCAGCAGCGCGTCGGCAAGAGCTGGTTCCTCGGCAGCGCCAACGCCATCTACCAGTCCCTGAACCTGATCCATGACGCCAACCCCGACATCGTCGTCGTGGTTGGTGCGGACCACGTGTACCGCATGGACTTCGCCCAGATGGTGGAGCAGCATGTGCAGAGCGGCGCCAAGGCCACTGTGGCCGCCGTGCGCCAGCCGTTGAGCATGGCCAACCAGTTCGGTGTGATCGAGGTGGACCAGGAGGACCCGCAGAAGATCGCTGCATTTGTGGAAAAGCCCGCCACAACTCCTGGCCTGGCCGCTGATCCCACCCAGTTCCTGGCTTCCATGGGCAACTACGTTTTCGACGCCGACGCGCTGGTGGATGCCCTTCACGTGGACGCCGAACGGCTCGACACCAAGCACGACATGGGCGGGGACATCATTCCCTACTTCGTCAGCCAGGGTGAGGCCGGAGTCTACGACTTCACCCTCAACGACATCCCCGGCTCCACGGAACGCGACCGGACCTACTGGCGCGACGTCGGCACCATTGATTCGTTCTACGACGCCCACATTGACCTCATCTCGCCGTTGCCTGTGTTCAACCTCTACAACTCGGAATGGCCCATTTACACACGCCAGAGCATCTCCCCGCCCGCCAAGTTCGTCCGCGGGCAAAACGACACCGTGGGCACCGCCCTGGACTCCATCGTGTCCAGCGGCGTGGTCATCTCCGGCGGCGTCGTGGAGGGCTCCGTCCTGTCCAACGACGTCTTTGTGGGGAACGGCAGCAGGGTCATCGACTCGGTCCTGATGGACAAGGTGAACATCGGCGAAGGTGCCGTGGTCAACCGGGCCATCCTGGACAAAAACGTGAAGGTTCCGGCCGGCGCCGCGATCGGCCTGGACCATGACCTGGACCGCGCCCGCGGTTTCAAGGTGACCGACTCCGGCATCACCGTGCTCGCCAAAGGCCAGCAGGTGCCCGAGCCCGGGGACGCGGAACGTGCGCTCGCCGCAAAGAACCTCCACCAGGTACCGGATGCCGTCAAGGCGGCCACAGCCAACTACCCCGAACTCCGCGAATCAGTCGAACAGGCCGCTGCGGTCCACGCGGAAACAGCAGCCCAGGCCGCCCCGGGCGGCCGCCGCGCCTAAACGAAGGACAGCCAGGCCTGGCCGGGCTGCGAACCCCGCGGCACGGTCAGGCTGGATCTTCGCCAGGCTGTAAAATCGGTACAATGAGCTCCCCCGATCTGACGCCTGAGGAAATCCAGGCCTGCCTCAAGGTTTTGAACACCATCCACGTCTACGACGAGGAACACCCCGACTATGTCTCGGTGCGCCGTGCCACCGGGAAGATGTTCAAGGCCGTGAAGCGTCACCGCCGCGTCACCAAGCGGGACCTGATCTCCGAAGCCGACCGGGCCGTCATCGCCCAGACGGCAACGGCAGCACCGGACCGGATCGACGACGAGACCCGCGGCAACAAGCTGGAGACCTCGGCGACGGGCAAGGTGGCCGGGCACCTGATCCGTTCCCGCCCCTGCTATATCTGCAAGAGGCACTACACGCAGGTGGACGCTTTTTATCATCAGCTCTGCCCGGAATGCGCCGCCTTCAGCCACAGCAAGCGGGATGCCCGCACCGACCTGACAGGCCGGCGTGCGCTGCTCACCGGCGGGCGGGCCAAAATCGGCATGTACATCGCGCTGCGCCTGCTCCGGGATGGCGCGCACACCACCATCACCACCAGGTTCCCCAAAGACGCCGCACGCCGTTTTGCGGCAATGGAAGACAGCAGCGAGTGGCTGCACCGGCTCCGGATCGTGGGCATCGACCTGCGCGACCCGTCACAGGTGATGGCCCTGACGGATTCGCTCAACGCAGCGGGCCCCCTGGACATCATCATCAACAACGCCGCCCAGACGGTGCGCCGATCCGGCAACGCCTACAAACCCCTGGTGGACGCCGAGGACGAGCCATTGCCCGCCGCCCTGGAGCCGGCCAACGGCGGACCGGAACTGGTGACCTTCGGCCACGCCCACGACAAACACCCCCTCGCCCTGGCGAGCAGTGTCACGGATCATCCGGTGCTGGCCGGCGACGCCATCACTTCGCTGGCGCTCTCCACCGGATCGGCCTCGCTGGAGCGGATCGCCTCCGGAACAGCGATCGACGCCGGCGGCCTGGTCCCGGACCTGGCTGACATCAACAGCTGGACCCAGGTGGTGGACGAGGTTGACCCCCTTGAAATGCTGGAAGTCCAGCTCTGCAACGTCACGGCCCCGTTCCTGCTGGTTAGCAGGCTCCGGGACGCCATGAAGCGCTCCACGGCGCACCGGAAGTACATCGTCAACGTCTCCGCCATGGAAGGCCAGTTCTCCCGCGCCTACAAGGGCCCCGGGCATCCGCACACCAACATGGCCAAGGCAGCCCTGAACATGATGACCCGCACCAGCGCCCAGGAGATGCTGGACGCCGACGGGATCCTGATGACTGCGGTGGACACCGGCTGGATCACTGACGAACGGCCGCACTTCACCAAGGTCCGCCTCATGGAGGAGGGCTTCCACGCGCCCCTGGATCTGGTGGACGGCGCCGCCCGCGTCTACGATCCGATCGTGATGGGCGAAAACGGCGAGGACCAGTACGGGGTCTTCCTCAAGGACTACAAGCCCAGCCCCTGGTAGGACGAACACTGTCCTGCGCAGGGTGTTGGGCGTAGGCTCGGCGGCATGAGCAGCGAGCCAATGTCCGGTGACCCAATGTCCGGTGACCCAGCGTCCAACGAGTCAACGTCCCGAGAGTCCAACTCCGGCGAGTCAACGTCCCAGGTGCAGAACCTGGAACACCACGAATGCTGGGCCCTGTTGCGGACGGTTTCGGTCGGCAGGCTGGCCGTCCTGGTGGACGGCCAGCCTGATATCTTCCCCATCAACTACACGGTGGACGGCGGAACATTAGTGTTCCGCACCGGCGCTGGAACCAAGCTGGCCGCCGCCTCGGGAGGTGCCGCTGTGGCGTTGGAGGCCGACGGCGTGGATGCCGTCAGTGGCCTGGCCTGGAGCGTGGTGGTCAAGGGACCGGCAAAGGCCATCACAGGAACCGAAGGCATCCTGGACTCCGCAGCCCTGTACCTCTTCCCATGGCAGGCCGGGAAGAAGGACACGTTTGTCCGGGTGAGCCCTGGTACGGTGACCGGGCGCCGGTTCAAAGTCACCGCACCCATGACCTGGTGGACCCAGCTCAGCGGAGCGGCCAAGGCAGCCCCGGAGTAGTCCTGGGCCGGACCCTGGGCAGGACGAGGACACGCCCCCGACTGCCTAAGCGAGGCGGGTGATTTCCACGCTCACGCTGAGCGCCGATCCGCCGCCGCCGGACAGGATGCCCTTCAGCGGTGGTACGTCCCGGTAGTCCCGGCCCCTGGCGACGGTGACGTGGTAGTCCCCTGCAGGCTTGTGGTTCGTGGGATCCCAGCTGCGCCACTCGCCGTCCCAGAACTCCAGCCACGCATGTGACTGGCCGGCGACTGTCTCGCCGACGGCCGCCGTCGACCTCGGGTGCAGGTACCCGGAAACGTACCGGGCGGGAATGCCGCAACTGCGCAGCGCACCGATGGCGAGGTGCGCGAGGTCCTGGCAAACGCCCTGCCGCTGTCCCCACGCTTCTTCGGCGTTGGTGGTGACCGCGGTGGAACCGGACATGTAGGTCATCTCGCCGCGCATCCACTCGAAGATGGCCATCGCAGCCTCGTGCGGGTTCTTGCCTTCGACCACGCCTGGAATGATTCCCAGCACCTCGGCACCGGGACCGCTCAGCTGCGACTGCGGCAGCCAGTCGCTGAAACTGTTCAGCGACTCCTCCGACGCCAGGACGTCCCAACCGGCGATGTCAGCGTCCGCGGGGATCTTTTCCGCCCGGTGAACTTCGACGGTGATGTTGGAAACGACCTCAAGATGGTCGTGCGGCATCTGCATGTCGAAAGCCGTGACCCGGGTGCCCCAGTAGTCCCGGTAGTTGCTCACGGCCGCCTGCGACGGCGAGACCTTGAGCACGGATTCAAGGACCACCTGCTGGGGATCGGTCAGGGGTGTCATGCGTGCCTCATTGTAGGACAGCGTGACGCGCTTGTTGTACTTGTAAGCCGTGGTGTGGATGATGCTCAGCCGGGTCATGAAACTTCTCCCACCCAGGCCAGTTCGTCTGCCTGATTGAAGTATTTACGGGAAATGGCGTCCGAGGCCTGCGAGACGGCCTTCTGCACGCGTTCCATGTGTTCGGGCAGTTCGGACATCAGATCGTCCGTCCGGTGGAACTCGAGGAACGTGCGGGCCTGGCCCACGATCCGGCGGGCGTCGTTGATGAAGCCTACGCGCTGTGCCGAAGGGTCCAGCTTGGCGAGGCACTCATCGGCGTCCCGCAGGGCGTAGACGATGGACCGCGGGAACAGCCGGTCGAGCAGGAGGAACTCGGCGGCGTGCTGGTCCCCGAAGGCGGCCCGGCGGGTCCGCAGGAACGACTCATAAGCCCCCGCGCAGCGCAGCATGTTGACCCAGGACATGCCAGCAGAGAGGACATCCCGGGTGGAGAGCATCCGCGCGGTCATGTCGGCGCGCTCCAGGGACCGGCCCAACACCAGGAAGAGCCAGCTTTCATCATGGCTCACGGTGGTGTCGGCCAAGCCGCTGACCATGGCGGTCCGTTCCAGCGTCCAGTTGCAGAAGCGGTACGTCCCTACCACGTCCTTGCGGTGCTGGCTCAGCCCGTAGTAGGTGGTGTTGAGGCTTTCCCACAGGCCCGAGGACACGGTCTCGCGGGCACGGCGGGCGTTCTCGCGTGCGGCGCCCAGCGACCCGGCGATGGACGTTGCGCTGGTTTTGTCGTATGCCAGCGCGTGGAGGAGCTCGGGAAGGCCGAAGTCCTCGCTCTGCGGCCTGGCGCCCATCACTGCGAGCAGTTCCTGGGCCACCCTGCGGCGTTCGTCCATGGGCAAGTGGTTCAGGCGTTCCAGGTGCACATCCAGGATGCGGGCGGTGCCGTCGGCCCGTTCCACATAGCGTCCGATCCAAAATAGGGACTCAGCAATACGGCTAAGCATTCGCGGTGACCTCCTGCGCGTCCGAAATCTGTGGGAATGAACCCGTGAACATTTGTGCCGGTTCGATGGCCCGGCTCACTGCTGCTGCTCCGACTGGCGGTCGCGCCAGTTGCTCTCCACTGGCCAGACGGAAACCCGCTCGCGGATGGAAATGGTGGGCCGCGGAACAGTTTCCACCGGCACCTGGGGCGAGTCTGCCAGCACCCAGGTGTCCTTGGAGCCGCCGCCTTGGCTGGAGTTCACAATGAGGGAGCCTTCCTTGAGCGCCACCCTGGTGAGTCCGCCGGGGAGTACCCAGACGTCGTCGCCGTCGTTGACAGCGAAGGGGCGCAGGTCCACGTGGCGCGGGCCGAACTTGTCCCCGCCGAGGGTGGGCACCGTGGAAAGCTGCAGTACGGGCTGGGCGATCCAGCCACGCGGGTCAGCGACGACCCGCTTTCGCAGGGCCTCGAGTTCATCATTGGAGGCGTCCGGCCCGATGACCAGGCCCTTGCCGCCGGAGCCGTCCACGGGCTTCACCACGAGCTCAGCCAGGTTGTCCAGGACATACTCCCTGGACTCTTTCTCCTCCAGCCGGAACGTGTCCACGTTCGCGATGACAGGTTCCTCGCTGAGGTAGTACCGGATGAGGTCCGGAACGTAGCTGTAGACAAGTTTGTCGTCGGCCACGCCGTTGCCCACGGCGTTGGCGATGGTCACCCCGCCGGCCCGGGCGGCGTTGACCAGCCCGGGGCAGCCGAGCATGGAATCAGAGCGGAACTGCAGCGGGTCCAGGAACTCGTCGTCGATGCGTTTGTAGATCACGTCCACGCGCTGCTCACCGGCCGTGGTGCGCATGTAGACGCGGTTGCCGCGGCAGATGAGGTCGCGGCCTTCCACAAGCTCCACGCCCATCAGGCCGGCCAGCAGGGTGTGTTCAAAGTAGGCGCTGTTGAAGACGCCGGGGGTCAGCACCACTACCGTGGGATCGTCGACGCCGGCGGGCGCCGTTTTGCGCAGGGCGGACAGCAGCCGGCGGGGGTACTCTTCCACGGGCCGGATGAGCTGCTGGCCGAATGCTTCGGGCAGGCCCTTGGCCATGGCCCGCCGGTTTTCCAGGACGTAGCTGACGCCGGACGGCACCCGCACATTGTCTTCCAGGACACGGAAGGTGCCCGCCGCGTCACGCACCACATCGATGCCGGAGATGTGGACGCGGACTCCGCCGGCCGGTTCGAAGCCGTGAACCTGGCGGTGGAAGTGGGCGCTGGTAGTGACGAGCTGGCGCGGGATGACACCGTCTGCCACGACGTTCATCTTGTCGTAGACATCGTTGAGGAAGGCTTCCAGGGCCCGGACGCGCTGCGCCACACCCTTTTCCAGCACGGTCCACTCATCAGCGGGGATAACGCGGGGGACGATGTCGAGCGGAAACGGCCGCTCCTCCCCCGCGAAGTCAAAGGTCACACCGCGGTCCAGGAAGGTCCGTGCCATGGAGTCCGCCCGGGCGCTGACATCGGCGAGGGAGAGCTTGCGGAGCGCATCCGCCACCTCCGCATACGAATCGCGGGCCTCCTGGCCGGGGGCGAACATCTCGTCGTAGGCGCCCGTGCGCCCGGCGGCCTCGGAGTAATCCTGAAATAGGTCTGACATGTCCTTTAGCCAACCATCTTTTTGTTTCGAAATCATTACTGCCATCCATTGTGGCGTGTTGCCGGGGACAGCGCCGGTTCGTTGAATCCGTGTCCTATCCGGCAAAGTAGGTGAGTGCCAGAATCAAGTAATCCCGGTGGCTCCGGCGAGGGCGGGAACAGCGGCCTGAGGGCCCGCGTTCGTGACGCGACGATGCGTTCCCGCCGGCTCCTGCCCGGCCTCCTGACGGCCACACCCGCGCTGGCCGTGGCCTTCGCGGTACATGCCGTGGTGCCGGCACTGCCCGCCATGACCGTCGCGGTGGCGCTGGGCCTGCTCGCCGCGAACCTGCCCGGCACGGCGGTGTGGATCGCCGGACGGGCGCGTCCGGGCCTGGACTTTGCGGGCAAGCACCTGATGCGGGGCGGCATCGTCCTGCTGGGCCTCAAGGTGAGCATCATGGACATCCTGGGCCTCGGCTGGCTGGCCATGGTCCTGATAACGGGTGTGGTGCTGCTGAGTTTCGGCGGCACCTACCTGCTGGTGCGGCTGTTCCGGCTGCCGCGTGAGACCGCGCTGCTGGTGGCAACCGGCTTTTCGATCTGCGGGGCGTCCGCCATCGGTGCCATGGCGGCCGTGCGGCGGATCCGGCATGCGGATACTGTCCTGCCGGTGGCGCTGGTGACACTGTGCGGCACGCTGGCGATCGGCATCCTGCCGCTGCTGATGCATCCCCTGCAGTTGAGCCCCCTCGCTTTCGGCGCCTGGACGGGTGCGTCGGTGCACGACGTCGGCCAGGTGGTGGCCACGGCGCAGACCGCGGGCACCGCAGCCCTTGGCATCGCCGTCGTCGTTAAGCTCACGCGAGTGCTGCTCCTGGCACCGGTGGTGGCCGTGGCGGGCGTGCACCACCGCATGAGCACGTCAGGACAACATGCACTGCCGCCGCTGGTGCCCCTCTTCGTGGTGGGGTTTGTGGCCATGGTGGCGCTTCGGTCCACGGACTGGCTTTCGGACGGCTGGCTCGACGCCGGTGCGGGGCTGCAGGACATTCTCCTGGGAGCGGCGCTCTTCGGGCTCGGGTCGGCCGTGCGGATCCGCACGCTCCTGCACACCGGAGCGAGGGCGCTGCTCGCGGCGCTGGCGGCCTGGCTGCTGATCGCGCTGCTGGGCCTGGCAGCGGCCCTGCTGATGACGGCCTAGGCCGGCAGCCGGATGGTGACCGGCACACCCGGGTCCCGTGATTAGATAGCTGAGTGTCACATGAGAATCTGCAGCGCGATGAAGCCGCTCAACGGTCAGCCCTGATCAGCACCCACAGTTACGACGTCTCCCTGGATGTGCGGCAGGCAGCGGACCCGGACGTGGCGGGCTACATCAGCCGCAGCGTTATCCACTTCTCCGCCGCCGTGCCGGGCCAGGGGCAGGCGGCGTCTACATTTCTGGATTTCATCGCCGGTGAGGTCCACAGCGTGTTCCTCAACGGCAAAGCGCTGCCCGTGGCCGACGTTGTGGACGGTTCCCGGATCCGCCTGGACAACCTGCAGGCAGAGAACCAACTCACCGTCACCGGCACTGCGCTGTACAGCCGGTCCGGCGAGGGCATGCACCGCTTTGTGGATCCCGCCGACGGCCAGTGCTACCTCTACACGCAGTATGAGCCCGCCGACGCCCGGCGAGTGTTCGCGAACTTTGAGCAGCCTGACCTCAAGGCCGAGTACACATTCCACGTGATGGCACCGTCCGGCTGGGAGGTGGCCTCCAACGGCGTGGAAGCGGCCCGGACACAACTGACCAGCGATCCGGCCACCAGCCGCTGGGACTTCGCCACCACCCGCCCCATGTCCACATACATCACCACAGTGCTCGCCGGGCCGTACTTCAAAGCCCAGGACCACTGGAGCGCCACGCTCGACGACGGCACGCAGCTGGAGGTTCCGCTGGCGCTGTACTGCCGGGCTTCCATGGCGGAATCGTTCGATGCCGCGGAGCTCTTCCGGCTGACCAAAAACGGGCTGGAATTCTTCAACCGGCTTTTCGATTTTCCCTACCCGTGGGGGAAATACGATCAGGCCTTTGTGCCCGAATACAACCTGGGCGCGATGGAAAACCCGGGGCTGGTCACTTTCACCGAAAGCTACGTGTTCACGTCCCGCGCCACCGACGCGCAGTACCAGGCCCGCGCGAACACGCTGATGCACGAGATGGCGCACATGTGGTTCGGCGACCTGGTCACGATGCAGTGGTGGGACGACCTGTGGCTGAAGGAGTCCTTTGCGGACTACATGGGTACCCTCGGTGTGGACCGTGCCACGGACTGGGAGACAGCCTGGGTGAACTTCGCCAACAAGCGCAAGGCGTGGGCCTACGTCCAGGACCAGCTGCCCACCACCCACCCGATCGTTGCCGACATCCCTGACCTTGAGGCCGCCAAACAGAATTTTGACGGCATCACCTACGCCAAGGGTGCGTCCGTACTCAAGCAGCTGGTGGCGTACGTCGGGTTCGATGCTTTCATCGCCGGCTCACGGCAGTACTTCCGCGATCACGCCTACGGAAACACCACCCTGGCGGACCTGCTCAAGGCCCTCAGCGCTGCTTCCGGCCGCGACCTTGCCGGCTGGGCTGCCGCCTGGCTGCAGACCTCCGGCATCTCCACACTGTCGCTGGAGACGGACACGCACGACACACTGTCGCTGGAGACGGACACGCACGACGGCGTCCTCGGCGCCGTAACGATCGTCCAGGCTGCAGTGGACCCCGTTACCGGACGGGAGGAACTGCGGCCGCACCGGCTGCGCGTGGGCTCGTACAACTTCGACGCCGACGGCGCCCTGGTCCGCACCGGGAGCATCGAAACGGACGTTGCCGGAGCGCGGACAGAGGTCCCGGAGTTGGCCGGGCAGCCGCGGCCCGCCCTCCTGCTCGTCAACGATGATGACCTGACCTACGCCAAAGTCCGGCTGGACCCGGTGTCCGAGGAAACAGTCTTGGCATCCCTGGACCGCATCACCGATCCGATGGCCCGCGCCCTCTGCTGGACCGCGCTGTGGAACTCCGCCCGCGACTGGGAAAGCCCGGCCTCCCGCTACGTGGAGGCCGTGACGTCGTTCGGCCCGTCCGAAACGGGAGTCGGCGTGCTGCTGAACATCCTCGAGAACGCCGCCACCGCCGTCGAACGCTACACCCCCTTGGCCCAACGCGACGCGGTGCGCGGCGCCTTCCTGGCGGCGGCCGACGCCCAGCTGGGTAAGGCAGCGCCGGGCTCGGACCACCAGCTGGCCTGGGCGCGGACGCTCGCCGCCGTCAGCCGTCATAACGCTGCCCTCCTCCCCCGGCTCAGGTGCCTTCTGGAGGGCACGGTGGTGGTGGACGGCCTGGCCGTGGACGCCGAGCTGCGCTGGAGCCTCTGGCACGCCCTGGCGGCCAACGGGCAGGCCACCCCCGAAGAGCTGGACGCAGAACTCGAACGCGACACCACCGCCTCGGGCCGGGCGGGCCACGCCACAGCCCTCGCCGCCCGTCCGGAGCCTGGTGTGAAGGCCGCCGCATGGCACTCTGCCGTGGAGGGGACGGAGCTGTCGAACCAGCTGCTCAGCGCCACCATCGTTGGATTTACCACCGCCTCTGGTGCCCTGCTGGAACCCTATGTGGAGCCGTACTTCGAGTGCCTCCGCGGTGTCTGGGACAACAGGAGCATTGAAATCGCCAGCCGGATCGTCCAGGGGCTCTATCCCCTGGCGCAGGATCTGCCGGCGGGGACCTTGCCTGCGGAGCACGGCGTGGTGCTCCGCACGGATGCCTGGCTGACGGCCAACTCTGACGCGCCGCGGGCGCTGCGCCGGATCATTGTGGAGCAGCGGAGCCACCTTCTGAGGGCGCTCAGCGCACAGGCTCTGTAGATCACCGGAAGGGCTCTTACGGGACCCGGTGCAGCCAATCCTCGGCGCCGAACTTGGTGGTCACCCGGTCCCTGGCGGCAGTGAGCTCGGCGGCAGTGAGTTCGGAGGGGGTGGCGGCGTACCGTTCGGTGAACACTTCCATCATGGCCGCGATGATCTCCGTGCGGGCCAGCCCGGTCTGCCGGCGCAGCGGATCAACCCGCTTCTTGGCGCTGCGCGTCCCCTTGTCAGAGAGCTTCTCCTTACCGATGCGCAGCACCTCGACCATCTTGTCGGCGTCGATGTCGTAGCTCATGGTGACGTGGTGCAGCATGCCCCCGTTGGCCAGGCGTTTCTGGGCAGCGCCGCCGATCTTGCCCTGGTCCGTCGCGATGTCGTTCAGGGGCACGTAGAACGCCGTTACCCCGATTTTCTCGAGTGCGGCCATTACCCAGGCGTCGAGGAATGTGTAGGAGTCCGCGAAGCTGATCCCGTCCACGAGCGTCTGCGGCAGGTACAGGGAGTACGTGATGCAGTTGCCGGCCTCCATGAACATGGCTCCGCCGCCGCTGATCCGCCGGACCACGGTGATGCCGTGCCGGGCGACGCCGTCGGGATCCAGCTCGTTCCTGAAGGACTGGAAACTGCCGATCACCACGGATGGTTCTTCCCAGTCCCAGAACCGCAGGGTGGGGTTGCGACGGCCGGCGCCCACTTCCTCGGTCAGCACCTCGTCCAGGGCCACGTTGATATGCGTGGGCAGCACGGTGGGAGCGATGATGTTCCAGTGGTGGTCGGTCCAGGACGTGGCATTCGCCAGCGCGCGGCGAACGGTGACGGCCACGGCGTCGGCAGAAAAGCCGAACAGGACGGCGCCGGGCGGCAGCGATGCGGTGACGGCCACGGACAGCTCCGCCGCCGTCGTGCTTTCCGGAAGTCCTGTCAGCGCCCGGTTGATGGCCGGCAGAGCCTCGTCGGGTTCGAGGAAAAAGTCGCCGCTGAGGGAGACGTCGGCGAGGACACCGTCCACAACGTCGAAATCCACCACCACAAGTTTGCCGCCGGGGACTTTGTACTCACCGTGGTGGCTGCGGGGGCGGTCTTCAGCGGCAAACGGCGAGGCAGTCATGACATCCATCCTGCCCCACGATAGGGGCTCCCCGAAACGACAAAACCCCAGACGCAAAAAGCCCGCACCGTTGCCGGTGCGGGCTTTCCAAAGAACCTTGGGGGGTGAAGTGAATTACTTCGCGCCGCCGAAGCCCTTGAAGCGAGCGTTGAAGCGCTCGACGCGGCCTGCAGAGTCCATGATGCGCTGCTTGCCCGTGTAGAACGGGTGGGACTCGGAGGAGATTTCGACGTCAATGACCGGGTAGGTGTTTCCGTCTTCCCACTCGATGGTCTTCTTGGAAGACACGGTGGACTTGGTCAGGAACTTGACGCCGGAAGCCAGGTCGTTGAAAACAACAGCTTCGTACTTCGGGTGGATATCAGACTTCATAATGGGGCCTTTGTTCGCACAACTGGATTTTGCCAGCTGCCAGGTATGAATGGGATGGCTGGTGCCTGCTTCACTGCCGCATGGCAGAAAGCACAGGACAGCCAGCTGTTAATAATAGCTGATCAACGCGGACCCTGCGAACCGCGGGGCCGGAGTTCCCAGAACGCCACGGCGGAGGCGGCGGCCACGTTGAGGGAGTCCACGCCGGCGCGCATGGGGATCTTCACGGCGAGGTCGACGGCGGCAAGCGTCTCGGCGCTCATGCCGGCACCTTCGGTGCCGAGCACCAGGGCCAGCCGGTCAGGATTGCGCGCGGCAAGCGCGTCCACGTCCACGGCATCCCCGGTGAGTTCCAGCGCGGCCACCGTGAAGCCGGCTTCCTTAAGCAGCGACAGGTCCTGCGGCCAGGACTCCAGCCGCGCCCAGGGCACCTGGAAGACCGTTCCCATGCTGACCCGGACGCTGCGGCGGTAGAGCGGATCGCCGCAGCGCGGCGAAATCAGGACGGCATCGATGTCCAGGGCCGCGGCCGACCGGAAGATGGCACCCACGTTGGTGTGGTCCACGATGTCCTCCAGGACAGCGACCCGGCGCGCGCCGGCCAGCAAGTCGTGGAGGGGCACCGGTTCCGGCCGTTGCATGGCCGCCATGGCGCCGCGGTGGAGGTGGAACCCGGTGATCTCTTCGAGCAGGGCAGCGCTGCCAATAAAGGCGGGAACGTCCGGATGGGCACTGAGGACATCCTGCAGGTCAGCCAGCCATTTCTCCGCCAGGAAGAACGACCTTGGCCGGTGGCCGGCCGCCAACGCCCGGCGCAGGACCCGAGAGGATTCGGCGATGTACATTCCCTCAGCTGGTTCACGGAGCTTCCGCAGGTGCACGTCCGTCAGCTGCGTGTAGTCGGAGACACGGGGATCCCCGGCCGATTGAAGGTAGTGGATTGTCACCGGCTGATTATTTCATCAGGTTGGCGATCATAAAGCCCAGCGCCATCAGGCCGAGCGCAAAGATGACAGTCCGCAGCACAGCCGGGGACAGCCGCCGTCCCACCTTGGAGCCCAGGAGGCCCCCGATCGTGGAGCTCACGGCAATCAGGAGCACCACCAGCCAGTTGATCCGGTCAAACGCGAAGAGCAGGTAGGACACTGCGGCCACGAGGTTCACGCCGAGGACCAGGATGTTCTTCATGGCATTGGCGTTCTGGATGGTGCCGGTGAGGAACACGCCCAGAATGCCGACCAGGAGGATGCCTTGGGCGGCCACGAAGTAGCCCCCGTAGACGCCGGCCAGGTACACCAGCACGATCAGGAGGATGCCATGGCGTTTGTCCTTGATGGCGTGCACGGGGTTTTCCTCGCGGTTGCGGACCCAGGCCTGCAGCCGCGGCTGGAACACCACCATCAGCAGGGCAAGGACCAGGAGGACCGGTGCGACGTAGTGGAAGACCTTCTCCGGCAGGTGCAGCAGCAGCCAGGCTCCGGTGATGCCGCCCAGCAGCGACGCCGGGAGGAGCTTCAGCAGCTGCAGGCCGCGGCCCTTGAGCTCGCGGCGGTAGCCCCACGCGCCCGCTGCGGTGCCGGCCACAAGGCCCATCGCGTTGCTCATGGAAGCGACCACCGGAGTGACGCCGAGGGCGATCAGGACCGGGAAGGTGACCAGTGTGCCGGAGCCTACAACGGCGTTTATGGTGCCAGCCCACAGGCCGGCAAAAAACACAAAGATGCTGCTGAGAAGATCCACGGTTGGCGGCGCCCGCGGCCTAGCGGCGGGCGGTGGCGGTGTAGCGGCCGGCGTTGACGGTGACGTCGAGTTCCACGCCGAAGGTCTTGCTGAGGTGCTCCGCCGTGAGCACACCCTCGAGGGGTCCTGCCGCCACCACGTTGGATTCACGGAGCAACATCGCGTGGGTGAAGCCAGGCGGCACTTCTTCGAGGTGGTGGGTGACCAGAACAATGGCCGGAGCGGCGTCATCACGGGCCAGTTCGGTGAGGCGGTGCACCAGGTCCTCGCGCCCACCCAGGTCCAGGCCGGCGGCAGGTTCGTCGAGCAGGAGGAGTTCCGGGTCAGTCATCAGGGCTCGGGCAATCTGGACGCGCTTGCGCTCACCCTCGGACAGGGACGCGAACGCCCGGTTCAGGAACGGCCCCATGCCCCAATCATTCAGCAGCCTGAAGGCCCGGCGTTCGTCAGCCCTCTCATATCCCTCACGCCACCGCCCCGTCACGCCGTACGCCGCGGTGACAACAACATTGAGGACCGTTTCGTGCCCGGGAATCTGATTGGCCAGTGCGGCAGAGGACAGGCCGATGCGGGGCCGGAGTTCAAACACGTCCACGGAGCCGAGGATTTCCTCCAGGACGCCGGCTATGCCGCTGGTGGGGTGAAGACGGGCTGCAGCAATCTGCAGGAGAGTGGTCTTGCCTGCGCCGTTGGGTCCCAGGATGACCCAGCGCTCGCCCTCCTTGACCTGCCAGTCCACCTTGTTCAGGAGCGTCTTAGACCCACGGACAACGCTGACGGCGGCCAATTCAAGAACATCACTCATAGGAGTAGACACTAGGACAAAACAGGGACGGACTGATAACTGAAACGTGGACAGCGACGCTTGTCACAGTCCCGGCCACGGCCCGTCTGCTGGCTGGCCCACGGGTTCGCCATCAACATGGCGCAATCAATTCGGGCGGCTCTCCCCCGCTGGCTAAGATTGCAGCCATGACTTCGAACGTGACTGCGGTCAGCTATGGCCCAAAACTGACTGCCTCCGGGCTCGACAAGCTGCGCTCCGCCCTGACGGGCAGTGGCGCCACGCTCCAATCCGAATCAAGGGGCGGGGACAGCCGGTTTGAGGTCCACACTGCCGAGGTCGCCGTCGCGGATGGCACGGACGCCGGCATTTCGGCCCTCCGCCGGGCGGTGGCCGAGGCGGCGCAGGATGGCCTGGACACCGCCATCGTTCCCGCTGGCCTGCGTGCGGCTCCGCGGAAGCTGTTGATCATGGACGTTGATTCGACGCTGATCCAGCAGGAAGTCATCGAGCTCCTGGCGGCCTATGCGGGCAAGCGGGAGGAGGTGGCGGCAGTCACCGAAGCGGCGATGCGCGGTGAACTGGACTTCGCGCAGAGCCTCCACGCGCGGGTGGCCGTGCTCGCAGGGCTGCCGGCCGCCGTCGTCGATTCCGTCCGGGCGGAAGTGAGGCTGAGCGAAGGTGCCGCTGAGCTGGTTGCTGCGTTCAAGGCTGCAGGCCACGTGGTGGCCGTGGTGTCCGGCGGGTTCAACCAGATCCTGGGGCCCATCGCTGAGGATCTGGGCCTGGACTACTGGCTGGCAAACGAACTTGAGATTGTGGACGGGGCCCTGACCGGCAAGGTGCTCGGTGCCGTCATCGACCGTGCGGCGAAGGAAAAGTACCTGCGCGAGTGGGCGGCCGCAGAAGGAATCGCCATGGAACACACCATTGCCGTGGGCGACGGCGCCAACGACCTGGACATGCTCGGGGCCGCCGGGATGGGAGTGGCGTTCAATGCCAAACCTGCGGTCCGGGCAGTTGCGGACTCTGCGATCAACATGCCGTACCTCGACGCGGTGCGCCACATCGCCGGGGTCTGAAGCCCGGCAGGCTCCATCCCGCTGGCCGGGTGGAATCAGCCGGGTCCGCTCAGCCCGCGGGCGGCGTGTACTGGCTCGCGGTGAAGACGGCTCCGCCGGGATCCCGGATCAGGACAGTGCGCGTCCACTCGTTATCGTCCTGCCCCAAGATGACCGCGCCCAGGCGCTCCGCTGTCTCCGCCGCACGGTCCCGGTCTGCGACAGTAAACGTCACGTGCCACTGCGGACGCTCCCCCGGCGCCGCGGCGGCAAGCCAGGCAACAGCGTCCTCGAAACCGCTGGGAACCAGGTCGCCCGACTGGCGATCCCTGATGGTGGGGTCGACAGTGGCCTCAAGGTGATCACCGTAACCGGGGCGGCGGATCATCGTGCCGAAGCCGAGGTCGTCGAACTGCCAGCCGAAGGCCTTCGTGTAGAAAGCGATGGCCCCCTCGGTGTCCGTGGTGTGCAGGTCGCTGAAGTTCCATCCACCGGGAAGGTTCACCGCCTGGGCACCGAGTCGCTCGCGGGCCTGCCAGATGCGGAACTCGGCGCCTTCGGGATCCGCCAGTACTGCCTGGACGCCTCCTGAGCCCGCATCGGCAGGGGCCGATTTCAGTGTTGCGCCGACCGAGAGCAGGTGGCGCGCGGCAGCATCTGCTTCGTCGACGGAGACGTAGGTGTTCCACATGGCGGCACCGGTTCCGGGGCCCGTGATCGCGCCGGCCTCCTGGCCGTCAAGGGTGGCTATGACGTACCTGCCGGTGCCGCCGGACGGGGCGGTGTCCTCGAATTCCCACCCGAAGATTCCGCCGTAGAACTGCATGGCGGCCTCCACATCGGGCTGCTCGGTGTCCACCCAGCACGGAACACCTGCCGGATAGCTACGGCCTGTCACCTCTGGTTGCTGTGCCATGCACAAAACCCTAGGCGGCCTTGCTCGCGTAGACAACGCCCTGGGCTCACCGTTGCTTCGCGACAGACAAAGCTCCGGGCAGGAGTACTGCCCGGAGCTCGTCATGGTGATGGGTTGCCGCGTGGAAATACGGCCCTTCAGGTGTGCCCGGAAATGCTATTCGGCGCCCTTGCCGAAGTAGTCGGAGCCGCCGGCGTACTCCGTGTGGCCGGATTCGACGTCCGCGGTCGCCATGCTGGCCACAACTTCAGCGAACTCCTCCACGGAATAGAGCTTTCCGGCCTCGGCGCGGCGGGCTTCGATGGCGCCCGGGTTCGAGCGGTCCAGCAGCGTCGCCGTGACGGTGCCTTCGATCATGTCGCCGGACACAACCACCAGCGAGATGCCCTTCTCAGCCAGGTTCGGAAGGAGCTCACGCAGGGCGTCCTCGCCGGCACGCTTGCTGCGGGCCACGGGCTCGTATTCGGGCATGGTGGGCACGGAGTTGATGAAGTGGGCCTGGTGGCTGGTCACGAAGACCACGCGCGAGCCTTCCTTCATCAGGGGCACGGCGGCGTTGAGCATGTTGACCTGCGCATCGCGGTTCAGCTTCAGGGCGTAGTCGTCTGCCATGCCGGACTCCATGCCGCCGGAAGCGTTGAGCACCAGGACGTCCAGCGAACCGAAGTTCTCCATGGCAGCGCTGGCCAGGGCCTGCACGCCTTCCTGGGTGGTGAGGTCCGCACCCACAGCCGTGGCACGGCCACCGGCAGCTTCAATTCCTGCGACCACCTTGTTGGCGCGCGGCGCCTTCTGGCGGTAATTAACCACGACGGCGGCGCCCTCGGCAGCGAGGTTCTTGGCCACTTCAGCGCCGATTCCCCGTGAGGATCCGGTCACGATGGCGGTTTTGTTGTCCAGCAGTCCCATACGGGCTCCTTTGTTCGAAACGTCTAAATCGCTGAGGTCTGCAGTCCATCATGCCAGCGCCTGCCCCGTATTCGCTTGTTTGACCCCCACAAAGAAGCCCGGTCAGGCTAGTTCTGCGAAGGCTCCGGGCGGCGTTCAGCCCGGCGTATGCTCCCCCTATGACGGGCAGCGCCGGCACTGCATCCACACCGGACGAAGTCTTCAGCAACTCGCCGGTGGGACTTCAACTCTGCCTGGCAGTCCACGACGCCATCATGAACGCCGTGCCGGCCACCGTGCGCACCACCACCAGCCAGGTGGCCTTCCGGAACCGGCGCGGCTTCGCATACGTCTGGAATCCACGCCAGCACCTCAAGACCGGGGTGCCGGCGGTTCTCTCCATTGCACTTTCCCGGCGGGTTGAGTCGCCCCGGTTCAAGGAAGTGGTCCATCCGTCCCACGGCGTATGGATGCACCACCTGGAACTAAACACCGCTGGGGACGTCGACGCCGAGGTCATCGCCTGGCTCTGGGAAGCGTTCGACGCTGCTGCTTGATAGGCCTCCCGGTCAGTGTTCTGTGGTCAGTGGCCCATGCCGAGTCCGCCGTCAACGGGGATGACGGCGCCGGAAATGTAGGCCGCCTCGTCGCTGGAGATCCAGCGGACCACGTTCGCCACTTCCGTTGCTTCGGCAAACCGGCCGACGGGAATGCTGGAAAGGTAGCCCTTCTGGGTGGCTTCGGGCAGTTCCGCCGTCATGTCCGTGTTAATGAATCCGGGGGCCACAACGTTTGCTGTGATCCCGCGTGAACCGAGTTCTCGGGTCAGGGACCGGGCAATGCCCACCAGACCGGCCTTGGAGGCCGAGTAGTTGATCTGTCCCGGCGCGCCATAGAGGCCGGAGACCGAGGAAATGAGGACCACGCGGCCCTTGCGCATCCGAATCATGCCCTTGGAGGCGCGCTTGATGACGCGGAAAGCGCCGGTGAGGTTGGTGTCGATCACGGACGTGAAGTCATCTTCACTCATGCGCATCAGGAGTGTGTCCTTGGTGATTCCCGCGTTTGCCACCAGGACTTCAACGGGACCGTGGGCAGCTTCCACCTCGGCGAAGGCTGCATCCACAGAGGCCTCGTCAGTCACATCGGCCTTCACGCCCAGAATCCCGGCCGGCAGCTCCGACGCGCTCCGGTAAGTCACGGCCACCTTGTCGCCGTTGGCCACAAAAGCCTGCGCGATGGCCAGGCCGATGCCGCGGTTTCCACCGGTGATCAGGACGCTGCGGGCCGCTGTAGCTGCTTCAGACATAAAACGCTCCGGGATTCTGCGGCATGTGCAGCCGCGGTTGTAAGGGGGTGTGATTTTGCTGCCTCCGATCTTAGCCCGCGTTTGGGCGCCACTGACGATGGTGAGAGAATTGAGGCAAGCCTTTGGAGCGTGATCAATCAGCCGTGACCCTTGAAAACCATGCTGGACAGTCCGTGCCCGGAGATCCCGAAAGGTTCTCCGGGGATTCCGGGGTCCACAGCATTACGGACGCGGCGGCCGCCCACTCGGAGGACATGCGCCAGCGCATGATCAAGTACGCGGTGGCCATGGGAATCCGCATGGTCTGCCTCATCCTCATTTTTGTGGTGGACGGCTGGTTCAAGCTCGTAATGGTCGCCGGCGCCGTCTTCCTCCCGTGGATCGCGGTGGTGATCGCGAATGGCAGCGACCAGGCGGAGGTCCACAGCGACTCGCTGCTCGACTCGGCCCCGCTTGCCGAGCTGGAAAGCACGTATTGGCCGCCGGAACAGGACGACTCCACGTCCGCGGTCATCCAGGGCGAGCTCATTGATGACGACGACGAACCCACGCAAGGACAGGAACGGCGCGCCTCATGAACATTTTTGACCTGGCTGCAGGGACCGCTGGTCCGCCGCCGGCTATGGCGGCCATGTGCTCCCGCAAGGCCTGCCGCTCGGAAGCTTCCTGGCAATTGCTCTGGAATAACCCCAAAATCCATACGCCGGAACGCCGCAAGACCTGGCTTGCCTGCGATGACCACCGTGACTGGCTGGAAGATTACCTCCAGACCCGCGGGCTCTGGAAGGAAACCCTGGTCCTGGACTCGGGGCAGGACACCGGCCGGGCGCCGGTAGGGCAGGACGGCTGAATGTACCGCTTCCTCTTTTCCAGCAAGTGGCTGGGATACCTCCTGCTTGCCGCCATCTTTGCCGCTGCCTGCGTCTTCCTCGGCCGCTGGCAGATGGACCGCCGCGCAGAGACCCTCGCGGAGATCAACCGCGTGGTCACCAACTATTCCGCCACACCCATCTCCTTCGACGAGGCGAGGGACGAGTTCTCCGCCCTGGACCCGTCGAAGGAATGGACCCAGGTGGAACTGCAGGGCACGTATGATCCCGACGGCCAGCGGATTGTCCGCAACCGTCCACTGAACGGGCAGCCCGGGTATGAGGTGGTTGTCCCGTTCAAGCTGGAGACCGGTGAAACCGTGGTGATCGACCGCGGCTGGCTGCCCATCGGCAACAAGAACCCGGGCAGTCCTGATTCCATCCCGGCGCCTCCCGCCGGACCCGTGACCGCCGTCGTCCGCCTCAAGCACGGCGAGCCGCAGTTGGACCGCGGCGCCCCCGACGGCCAGCTTGCTTCCATCGATCTCCCCACTTACGCGGACCAATTGGGCTATCCCGTACTCACCGGCGCTTACGGGCAGCTGGCGTCTGAATCTCCCGCCCCCGCTGACATGCCGTTCCCGTTCCCGAAGCCGGCCACCGAAGAAGGCACGCACCTGTCCTATTCGTTGCAGTGGTTCGCGTTTGGGGTGCTGATGTTCGTGGGCTTCGGGTACGCCGCACGGCAGCAGGCCAGGAATGCCGCGATTGACGCCGAAGACACCGCAGAGGGCGAAGAAGGCTTGACGGATTCGGGCAGTACCGTCCACTCAGCGGCTGCCGCCGCCCGCCGTCGTCCCCCCGTAGCCCGCAAGCGCAAGAAGGCCACCGCCGAAGAAGAGGAAGACGCACTCCTGGACGCGCAGGGCTACTGACGCATGCATGGTGTGGAAGTGGCCGCCCCCGTGGCGAAAGTGAAAAAGCGCCCTGTGGTTGCGTTCGCTTTCGTCAGTTGCGTTCGCTTCGCAACGCGGGTGATTTCCCGCGTGCTGGCTCGTTCCTCGCCTCTGACGCACGCTACATAAATCACCCACGCTACTTCGCTCGTGCCTAATTGCGCACCAGCAAGGGCAGTACTGCCAAGTGGACACAGCCTTGTTGTCGGTCCGGTGAAAACAGGAAAGATCCGCCGGGCCACCGCCACGTTCGTCCTGCACCACACGGGCCAGGAAGTAGGCGGAGTAGCCCCGATAGGCCACCCCGAAAAGATCAGGACACTCCTGGACGACTCCCTCAAAGCCCACAAAGTCCTCTGAGCGGGAGCAGGAGACCACAACTCAATGTTCAGCATCACCTACGAAGACCTACAGCGAATCACAGACGCCGAAGAACTAACAGTCCGCTAGTTCTGACTCACCCAAACGTGACATGCCCACGAGCGGACCGGCGTGGGTGATTTATGTAGCGTGCGTCAGAGGCGAGGAACGAGCCAGCACGCGGGAAATCACCGACGCCGCGCAGCGAACGCAAGCATTGCAGTTGGGGACTAAGCCAGCGTAATCAGGTCCAGGTAGTCTTCGTTCCAGTGGTCCTCGATGCCGTCAGGCAGCAGCACGACACGCTCGGGGTTCAGCGCTTCGACGGCACCTTCATCGTGGCTCACGAGGACGACGGCGCCGGTGTAGTTGCTCAGGGCCCCGAGGATTTCGGCGCGGCTGGCCGGGTCGAGGTTGTTAGTGGGCTCGTCAAGGAGCAACACGTTCGCGCTTGAGGCCACGATGGTGGCCAGGGCCAGCCGGGTCTTCTCGCCGCCGGAGAGCACACCGGCGGGCTTGTCGACGTCGTCTCCGGAGAACAGGAACGAGCCCAGGATGTTGCGGACCTCCGCGTCGTTCATGTCCGGGGCGGAGGAGCGCATGTTTTGCAAGACGGTGCGGTCCACGTCGAGCGTCTCGTGCTCCTGGGCGTAGTAGCCCACCTTCAGGCCGTGGCCCGCAACGACCTCGCCGGTGTCCGGCTTGTCGACGCCGGCAAGCATCCGCAGGAGCGTGGTCTTGCCGGCGCCGTTGAGGCCCAGGATAACCACCTTGGAGCCGCGGTCGATGGCCAGGTCCACGTCGGTGAAGATCTCCAGTGAGCCGTAGGACTTGCTGAGTCCGTCCGCGGTTAGCGGGGTCTTGCCGCAGGGTGACGGATCCGGGAAGCGCAGGGCTGCCACGCGGTCGGTCGCGCGGACGGCTTCGAGGCCGCCCAGGAGACGTTCGGCACGCTTGGCCATGTTCTGCGCTGCCACGGCCTTGGTGGCCTTGGCACGCATTTTGTTGGCCTGGTCGATGAGGACCTGGGCCTTCTTCTCCGCGTTGGCGCGCTCACGCTTGCGGGCGCGCTCATCCGTTTCGCGCTGGAGCAGGTAGCGCTTCCAGTTCATGTTGTAGAAGTCGACCTTGGCGCGGTTGGGATCCAGCAGGAACACTTTGTTGACGGTGGCTTCGAGCAGCTCGGTGTCGTGGCTGATCACGATCAGGCCGCCCTGGTGGTTCTTCAGGAACTCGCGGAGCCAGGTGATGGAATCCGCGTCGAGGTGGTTGGTGGGCTCATCGAGGAGCATCGTTTCGGCGTCCGAGTACAGGATCCGGGCGAGTTCGACACGACGGCGCTGGCCGCCGGACAGGGTCTTGAGCGGCTGGTTCAGCAGCCGGTCCGGGAGGGCCAGGTTGGAGCAGATCGCGGCGGCCTCGGCCTCGGCCGCGTATCCGCCGGCGGCCAGGAACTCGGATTCCAGCCGGTCATAGCGGTTCATCGCCTTGCGCTGGATCTCCGTGTCCTCGCTGGCCATGTCCTCATGGGTCTGCTTGAGCTTGTTGACGGCGATGTCCAGGCCGCGGGCGGAGAGGATGCGGTCGCGGGCCAGCTGTTCCATGTCCGGGGTCCGGGGATCCTGCGGCAGGTAGCCGATCTCGCCGCTGCGCGTAACCTTGCCGCCGGCGGGCTGGCCTTCGCCCGCGAGCACCCGGGTCAGGGTAGTCTTGCCTGCGCCGTTACGGCCGACGAGGCCGATCTTGTCGCCCTTGTCGATGCGGAAGCTCACCTGGTCCATGAGGAGCCGGGCGCCGGCGCGCAGTTCAAGATCCTGGACAGTAATCACAGCAGGTAAGGCCTTTCACAACAGGGAAACGCCGCAGCTCAACGGGTGATGTCTGGAAGCAGCCGGCAGAATGGCCGACAGAACGGCCTTTCCAAGTCTACCGGCCCCAGCTTGACCCCATAACCGCAGCACCGCCGTCGTGCGTTGACTCAGCGTTTGTGCCCTGCCGTCAGTCCCGGGCTTCCCGCTTAGTAGGTCCCCTACAAAATGGCGCCCGACGGCGGCCGGTAACGTCAGGATCACCCCATGCTTCGCTTGTACGACCACGACAGGAACACCCCATGAGCCAGACTGACACTGCCGTCAACGGCACCGCTTCCCGCCTCCGGAACCGCTGGAACGCTACCGACCTAGGCCTGATCGCCGTCTTCGCTGCACTCGTTGCCGGCTCCGCCATGGTGCCCGGCATCGCGGCGAACGTGTTCGGCATCCCCATCACTTTCCAGACCCTTGCGGTGATGCTCACCGGACTGATGCTGGGCCCGGGCCGGGGTTTCGCCGCCGTCGGCCTGTACACCCTCCTGGGCCTGGCCGGCCTGCCGATCTTCAGCCAGGGCCGCAGCGGCCTGGGCATCCTGGCCGGACCGTCGGCCGGCTACATCATTGCTTTCCCCATCGCAGCAGCCGTTGTAGGCTGGCTCGCCACCGTGGTGATCCGGCGGACAACACGTGCCCGGGCGCTGTTGTTCTTCGCGTCGGCGATGGTCACCAGCATCGCCGTCGTGCACACGCTCGGAGTTGCCGGGATCGCCCTGAACACCAAAGCGTCACTGGGTGAAGCCTTCCTCGCAGACCTGATCTTCTACCCCGGTGACGTGATTAAGAACATCCTCGCCGCGGTGATCGCCGTGGCTCTGCACCGGGCATTTCCCGACGTCCTGGTCCGCCGGGTGAAGCGGATCAACAACTAGTCCCGACATGGCAACCATTTCATTCCGGCAGGCCGAAGTGGCCGTTGCCGTTGACAACCGCCCGGAACCCAAGTCCCTGCTCCAGGACGTCACGCTTGAGCTGACCGAACAGCGCATCGGCGTGATCGGGGCCAACGGGTCCGGCAAGTCCACGCTGCTGCGGCTGATAAACGGCCTGGTCCAGCCAACTTCCGGCACCGTGTCGGTGGAGGGCGCCGATACTGTCCGGGCCGTGCGGGCGGTCCGCAGGCAGGTGGGGTTCGTCTTCACGGATCCCTTGTCGCAGCTGGTGATGCCCACAGGGCGCGAGGACGTGGAGCTTTCGCTGCGCCGCCCGGTCCGCAACGGGGCGGAGCGGCGCCGGCTGGCCGAAGCGGCCCTGGAGCGCCTCGGCCTGCTGCCGCTCGCGGACCAAAGCATCTACGAACTCTCCGGCGGTGAACGCCAGCTGATGGCCCTCGCAGCTGTGCTGGCCGTGAACCCCGCTGTCCTGGTGCTGGATGAACCGTCCACCCTCCTGGACCTCCGGAACCGAGAACTCCTGCGCCGCACCCTGTCCGGCCTCGACCAGCAGATCGTGATGTCCACGCACGACCTCGACCTTGCCCTGGAAATGGACCGCGTACTCGTAGTGGAGGCAGGGCGCGTGATGTTCGACGGCGGCGCGGCGGCAGCCGTGGACGCGTACCGGGCGCTGGTCACCAACGGACTGGCCGCGCCGTGAGAGGGCACGGTTTCCTGCTGGCCAACTACGTCCCGGGGAATTCCGTCATCCACCGGACGCCGCTGGCAGTAAAGTTCCTGCTGGTGGTGGGCTGCGGCCTGGTGTCTTTCCTGGTGGTCGACTGGCTGGTCTCCGCCGCGGTGCTGGCCGCGCTCGGCGCACTTTTTCTCCTGACCGGCGCCGGAGCCCAGCGGCTCGTGAGTGCTGTCCGTCCTGTTGCCCTGGTGCTGGTGGTCATCGGCCTGTTCCAGTGGTGGCAGCTCGGTGCCCCCACAGCCGCCCGGATTGTCCTGAACATCCTGGTCTGCGTGGTGGCGGCATCCCTGTTGACGGCCACCACGCCCATGCAGCGGATCCTGGACGGCGTGGTGTCGCTGGCCACTCCATTCCGCCGCCTTGGCGCGGACCCTGAACGTTTTGCGCTGACCATCGCCATCATGCTCCGCAGCATCCCGTATATCGCCGGCGCCTTTGCAGACGTCAGGGATTCCGCCCGGGCCCGCGGGCTTGAGCGCAACCCGCGTGCCCTCGTGCTGCCCGTCTTCATCACCACCGTGGCCTTCGCCCGTCAGACCGGCGAAGCGCTGGCTGCCCGCGGGCTGGGCGACGCGGAGGACTGATTTTGGTCCTTCCTGTGCTGCTTAGGGAGCCTTGTGGTCGCCGGACAGCAACTCGTACCGCAGCAGCGCCGCCGTGCCCATGCCGCCGGCAATACTGATGAGCGCCAGCGCCAACGATCCAGGATTGCCGGCACGCCGGGCCTGCGCGAGAAGCCGGGTCACCAGTACGGCCCCGGACGCCCCGTAGGCGTGGCCCAATGCCAGCGCCCCGCCGTCGAGGTTGACCCGGTCCGGATCAATGCCCAGCTGGTCCAGGCAGGCCAGGGTCTGGGACGCGAAGGCTTCGTTGAATTCCACCAGGTCCACGCTGGCAGCCGAGAGCCCCCTCGCCTGCAGGAGCCGCTCCGCGGCAACCGCTGCGCCGATCCCCAGCAGCTCGGGGTCCACACCGGCGGTGTCCGTGGCCAGCACCAGGAGCCCGTCTGTGACTCCCAGTTCCCGTGCCCGCTGCAATGAAGTGATGACGACGGCGGAAGCGGCGTCCGCGTCGAAGCATGAGTTCCCGGCGGTGACAGTGCCCCCCGGCACAAAGGCGGGCGGGAACCGCTTGAGAACCGCGGCGGACAGGCCGGGGCGGGGGCCGTCGTCGGCGCTGATGGGTCCAGCGGACGTCTCCAGGGTGGTGATCTCGCCGGCAAAAAATCCTGCTTTGGCGGCGGCCAGCGCCCGCTGGTGGCTGCGCAGCGCCGAGGCATCCTGCCGCTCCCGGCTGACCGTGAACCGGGCCGCTACGTTCTCGGCCGCGACCCCCATATCCGGGTCGCCGAAGCTGTGCGGCACAAACTGGGCCCGGACAAAAAAGTCAGGCTCGCCGTCGTCGTTCCGGTGGGCCCGCAGCGGAGCCGTGCTGATGCTCTCCACTCCCCCGGCGAGATACACGGGGTTGCCGCCGGCGGCAACCAGCCGGGCGGCCAGAACGATGGCATCCAGGCCTGACCCGCACTGGCGGTCAACGGTCAGTCCCGGCACACCGACCGGCAGGCCCGCCTCAAGCAGGGCAAGGCGGGCCACGTTGCCGCCGCCGCCCACGGCGTTGCCGATCACCACATCCGTGACTTCTTCGGCCGGTACGTGGGTGTCTGCCAGGAGGTTGGCCAGAACCGGTGCGAGAAGCTGGTGGGCACGCAGTTCCTTCAGCGCACCGTTGGCGCGCCGGACCGCGGTACGCCGCGCCGCGATGATCACGGGCTGCCGGTCCGCCGGCAGCCCATCGCCGGGCGGCATGCCATGGGGCTGCAGGTCAGCGGTCAAGGTTCCGCGCCCTGGGGTCCTGGGAGCCGATCCAGTCGAGCAGGATGTTCCGGCTGACCTTGCCACGGTCCGTGGTGGGAAGTTCGGAGAGCGCGAAGTACTGGTGGGGCCGCTTGTCCCGCGGCAGGATGTTTTCGAGTCCGGCCTTCAGCTGCATGGCCGTGACTCCGCCATGGGACGGAACGACGCCGGCGACCACCCGCTGGCCGCGGAGATCATCGGGTATTCCGGCGGCCACCGCAGCAGCCACCCCCGGCACGGCCGCCAGGGCGAGTTCCACTTCGTGCGGATAGACGTTCTTTCCCGAGGTCAGGATCATGTCGGCGCGCCGGCCCAGGATGTGCAGTTCGCCGTCGGCGAGGTAGCCCTGGTCCCCCACCGTGAACCAGCCGTTGAAGGAGCGCAGCGCCTGGCCGTCGTCACCCCACAGGTAGCCGTTGCTGACCATGCCGCTGCGGACACAGATATTGCCGGCTTCGCCGTCCTGCAGTTCGGAACCCTCATCGTCCAGGATTCTGACGTCCACGCCCGGGAACGGGTGTCCGATGCCTGTTCCCCCGGCGTCCAGGAGCTCCCCCGCCGCCAGCCCCACACCGGAGACAAAGCTCAGTTCGGACGCGCCGTAGTACTCGAAGATGGTGGCGTTCGGCGCCCAGCGCCGTGCCGCTTCGAGGGTGCGTGAGTCCAGCTTCGAGCCGGCGCAGATGATGGTACGGATGCCGGAGGCATCCACGCCACCGGTCAGGCCGCGCTCACTGAGCAGCCGCAGCATGGTGGGCACGAGGATGAGCCGGGTCACGCCGTCGTGCGTGATGGCGGCGTGGACATCACCGACGTCGAAACTCTCCAGCGTCTGGAATTCAGAGCCGGCGTAGAGGCACTCAGCCAGGGCATAGAGGTTAAGGCTGGCGGACAAGGGCCCGGGCGCGAGCGTGACGTCGTCCTGGGCGAGGCCGAAGAACGCAACGGACGCGTCAAAGGATTGCCGCCAGGACTGCCTGGACCGGGTAAACGCCTTGGGCACTGACGTGGTGCCGGAGGTGAGTCCGATCAGGAACGTCGAGTCCGGCGGCCCGTCCGCCAAGGCATCCGCTGCGGAAACCGTGCCGGGCTTGGCCGACTGTGCCAGCCGTTGAACGATCTCCTGGTGCAGGGACTCCGGCCAGGTCGGGTCCAGGACGGCGCATTGCCGCCGGCCGGCAACGGCTGCGGCGAACCTTACGGCAAAGTCTACGGAGTTGGCCTCGGCAAGGACGGTGACGGCAGCTGTCTCCGGAAGAGCGGCTGCGGCGGCGTCCCGGAGCTCAGCCCAGCGCAGGCGCCGGCCCGCCACCACGACGGCGGTGTCATGGGGGCGTTCTTCGGCCCAGCGCTGGATTCTATCGAGAAAAGGCATCGTCCCAACTTTACCGGCCGGACTCCGCTTCGGTGGTGCCGCTAAGGGCTATTGTGACTTCATGAGCTTCAATGACAACGTGCAGCTGGACCCTTCCCAGGTTCAGGACCGGCGTGGCATGGGCCGTGGGGCCAAAGTCGGCGGCGGCATCGGTGGCGGAATCGTCCTTCTGATAGCTGTGCTCCTTGGCGTCAACCCCGCCTTGCTCGAAGGCCTGACCGGCGGGGCGGGCACGGCTGATCAGAACCAGGGCACGGCCCCGGCCTGCACCACGGGGGCCGACGCCGACGCGCGGCTGGACTGCCGGATCACCGGCACGGTGAACAGCCTGAACGCGTTCTGGCCGGCGTATCTCCAGCAATACAACGTGCAGTACCCGCAGCCGGAGACTGTGATCTTCGACCAGGCCGTCAACAGCGCGTGCGGGACGGCTTCCAGCGCGGTGGGCCCCTTCTACTGCCCGGCTGACAGCACCGCCTACTTCGATCCCGGGTTCTTCCAGGATCTCGTGGACCGCTTCGGATCCTCGGGAGGTCCCCTGGCGCAGGAGTACGTGGTGGCACACGAATTCGGCCACCACATCCAGAACGTGCTGGGGTACATCGACCGCGCGCAGCAGGACCCGCAGGGCCCCGAGTCGGGCGCCGTCCGCGTGGAACTCCAGGCCGACTGCTATGCCGGCCTCTGGGTAAAGCACGCCTCAACCCAGCCCGGACCCGACGGCCAGCCGTTCCTGGAACCGATCACCCAGCAGGACCTGAACGATGCCCTGTCGGCAGCGTCAGCGGTGGGCGATGACCGGATCCAGGAAGCCGCCACCGGACAGGTCTCGCCCGAGGCCTGGACGCACGGATCCAGCGAACAGCGGCAGAAATGGTTCTACACCGGCTACCAGACCGGCGACATCAACCAGTGCGACACATTCTCGGCGCCCATTCTCTGATTCCATCGAGGACGACGACGGCCGGCTACCTCCGCTGGGGAGGTGACCGGCCGTCGTCGTACTTTAAGCGGTGAAAACTCAGATGTTGAAGCCGAGGGCCCGCATCTGGTCCTTGCCGTCATCGGTGATCCGCTCCGGACCCCAAGGCGGCATCCACACCCAGTTCAGGCGCCAGTCGTCAACGACGCCGTCAAGGGACTTGCCTACCTGCTCCTCGATGACATCGGTGAGCGGGCAGGCGGCCGTGGTGAGCGTCATGTCGATCAGCAGCGCGCCGTCGTCGTCGGAGTACTTCAGGCCGTACAACAGCCCGAGGTCCACGATGTTCACACCGAGTTCCGGGTCGATGACGTCCTTGAGTGCCTCTTCGACATCTTCGAGGCCCGTGCGGGCCGCATTGATTTCGGTCATGGCAAGTCCTATCTAGGCCTGTGCGGCAGCAGCGATGGTGGCTGCGCCGGCGCCCGTGGCGTAACGGTCGTAGCCTTCGTCTTCGAGGCGGTCAGCCAGTTCCGGGCCGCCCTCTTCGACAACCTGGCCGTCGACGAAGACGTGGACGAAGTCAGGCTTGATGTAGCGCAGGATGCGGGTGTAGTGCGTGATGAGCAGCGTGCCCATGTTGCCCGTTTCGTGTGCACGGTTGACGCCTTCGGAGACAACCTTAAGGGCGTCAACGTCCAGCCCCGAGTCGGTCTCGTCCAGGATGGCGAACTTCGGCTTGAAGAGTTCCAGCTGGAGGATCTCCACGCGCTTCTTCTCGCCGCCGGAGAAGCCCTCGTTGACGTTGCGCTCGGCGAAGTCTGCGTCGATGCGAAGCTGGGCCATTGCCGCCTTGACGTCCTTGGTCCAGGTGCGCAGCTTGGGTGCTTCGCCGTCGATGGCGGTCTTGGCGGTGCGCAGGAAGTTGGTCATGCTGACACCGGGGACCTCCACGGGGTACTGCATGGCCAGGAAGACGCCGGCGCGGGCCCGCTGGTCAACGGTCATCGCGAGGACATCTTCGCCGTCGAGCGTGATGGTTCCGCTGGTGACCTTGTAGCGCGGGTGCCCGGCAATGGTGGATGCCAGGGTGGACTTGCCTGAACCGTTGGGGCCCATGATGGCGTGGGTCTGACCGGTCTTGATGGTCAGGCTGACGCCCTTCAGGATCTCCTTGGTGCCCTGCTCCGTGTCAATGCTGACGTGCAGGTCCTTGATCTCAAGAGTAGACATAGGTCTTGTTCTCCTCTGCACCGCGCCCTCCGGCGGTGGTGCGGTCTGTATCTGGAAGTTTGATTCTGTTGCTTGGTGTCCGGCTCGCGCCGGGGATGCTGCTAGCTGAAGTTCGGGGCTTCCGCTCCGTTGAGCACGTTCGTGAAGTCCACGTAGACCTCGTCGCCGACGATCTCGACGGCGAACACCGGGACGGGATCGTAGGCGGGCAGCTGGAGCGGCTCACCGCTGCGCAGGTCGAACTGGGAGCCGTGGCCCCAGCATTCGATCATGCACCCTTCCACTTCGCCCTCGGACAGTGAGATGTCCGCGTGCGAGCAGGTGTCCCCGATGGCGTGGATGTCTCCCATGGAGTCCTTCACAATGGCTACCGGGTAGTCATCGATCAGGATCCGGAGCGCCTGCTTGAGCTGGATTTCATCCGTCTTGCAGACAAATTCGCCCTTTGGCTGGTCAGTCATCTGTTTTCCGCGCCGTCTAGTTGTTCGTCACGGCGAGTTCGCGCTCAACAGCCTCGGTGAGCCGCTCTTCGAGGGCCGGTACCTTGATCTGCTGGATGATCTCGTGCAGGAAGCCACGGACCACCAGGCGGCGGGCAACATCCTCGGGGATGCCGCGGGCCATGAGGTAGAACAGGTGCTCGTCGTCCAGCCGGCCGGTGGCGCTGGCGTGGCCGGCTCCCTTGATCAGGCCGGTTTCGATCTCGAGGTTCGGCACGGAGTCGGCGCGGGCGCCGTCCGTGAGCAGCAGGTTGCGGTTGGCCTCGTAGCTGTCGGTGCCTTCGGCTTCCTTGCGGATCAGGACGTCGCCGACCCACACTGCGTGGGCATTGCGGCCCTGCAACGCGCCCTTGTACAGCACGTTGGAGGTGCAGTTCGCCACGGCGTGGTCAACAAAGAGCCGCTGCTCCAGGTGCTGGCCGGCGTCGGCGAAGTACAGGCCGAACATTTCCGCTTCGCCGCCGGGGGCGGTGAAACGGGTGGACGGCGTGACGCGGACCAGGTCTCCGCCGAGGCTGACCACGACGTGCTTGAACTTGGCGTCGCGGCCGATCTTTGCCTGCTGGGAGGAGGCGTGGACGGCGTCGTCGTTCCATTCCTGGAGCGAGACAACCGTGAGGTTGGCGCCGTCTTCAACAACGATTTCGATGTTTTCGGACACCACGGCCGAGCCTTGGTGGTTCAGGACCACAATGGCCTTGGAGAACTTCTCCGCCACGATCACCAGGTGCTGGGCGGCTGCCTCCGTGGAGGTGCCTTCGATCACGACGGTGACCTCGGTGTCGGCTTCAAACTCGGCCGGGATGGTGATGACGGTGGCCTCGCTGAAGTTCTCCCAGGCGTTGGCGGACACGCGGTCTTCCGGGATGCCGGCCGAACCGATGCGCTTGTCGCCGCGTGCCACGGTCTCAACCGTGACCTGCTCCGGGCCGCTGACGGTGACGGCGGGAGCCACTCCCGCCAGGACCTCGCTGTGCAGGCCGCGCAGGCGCTTGAGGGGGGTGAAACGCCAGTCTTCTTCAAGCCCGGTGAGCGGCTTGAAGTCCGCGAGGTTGTACGAGGTCAGCCGGCCGGCGCGTGAGCTGTCCGGAATGCCGACGCCGCCGCCGTGCGAGTGGCGCTTGACGGCTTCGCCGGCCAGCGGGGCCTTGGAAGCGTTCGAGTTGATCGGAGACAGGCTTTCGCCCTCTTCCGTGAAACCGTTAATAAACGGCTGGGCCGAGGGCGCGCCGATGCGGGCCTTTTCAGTAGTGATTTCAGTCATCGTTATCCGACGGACCCTTCCATCTGCAGTTCAATCAGGCGGTTCAGCTCAAGTGCGTACTCCATCGGGAGTTCGCGGGCGATGGGCTCAATGAAGCCACGGACGATCATCGCCATGGCCTCGTCTTCGCGCATGCCGCGGGACATCAGGTAGAAGAGCTGCTCTTCGCTGACCCGGGAAACAGTTGCTTCATGGCCCATCACCACGTCATCCTCACGGATGTCGATGTACGGGTAGGTGTCCGAACGGCTGATGGTATCCACCAGCAGCGCGTCGCAACGGACGGTGTTCGCCGAGTGCTTGGCACCTTCACGGACCTGGACGAGGCCGCGGTAGGCAGCACGTCCGCCGCCGCGCGCCACGGACTTGGAAATGATGGAGCTCTTCGTGTTCGGCGCGATGTGCACCATCTTCGAGCCGGTGTCCTGGTGCTGTCCGGCGCCGGCGAAGGCAATGGACAGGGTCTCGCCCTTGGCGTGCTCGCCTACCAGGTAAACGGCCGGGTACTTCATGGTGACCTTGGAGCCGATGTTGCCGTCAACCCATTCCATGGTGGCGCCTTCTTCACAGATGGCACGCTTGGTCACCAGGTTGTACACGTTGGTGGACCAGTTCTGGATGGTGGTGTAGCGGACGCGGGCGCCCTTCTTGACGATGATTTCCACCACGGCGGAGTGCAGCGAGTCCGAGGTGTAGATCGGCGCGGTGCAGCCTTCGATGTAGTGGACGTAGGAGTCCTCGTCGGCGATGATCAGGGTGCGCTCGAACTGGCCCATGTTTTCCGTGTTGATGCGGAAGTATGCCTGCAGCGGGATGTCCACGTGGACGCCCTTGGGGACGTACACAAAGGAACCGCCGGACCAGACGGCCGTGTTCAGCGACGCGAACTTGTTGTCGCCCACGGGAATGATGGTGCCGAAGTACTCCTGGAAGATCTCCGGGTGTTCGCGCAGCGCGGTGTCGGTGTCCAGGAAGATGACGCCCTGCTTTTCAAGGTCCTCACGCAACTGGTGGTAGACGACCTCGGACTCGTACTGAGCGGCGACGCCGGAAACCAGGCGCTGCTTTTCGGCCTCGGGGATGCCGAGCTTGTCATACGTGTTCTTGATGTCCTCGGGCAGGTCCTCCCAGCTGGTGGCCTGCTTCTCGGTGGACCGCACGAAGTACTTGATGTTGTCGAAGTCGATGCCGGAGAGGTCTGCACCCCAGGTGGGCATGGGCTTGCGGTCGAAGTACTTCAGGCCCTTGAGGCGAAGATCGAGCATCCATTGCGGCTCGTTCTTTTTGGCCGAGATGTCACGGACGACCTCGTCATTGATCCCGCGGCGGGCGTTGGCGCCGACGTCGTTCTTGTCGGACCAGCCGTACTCGTACGTGCCGATGCCGTGGAGCTCGGGATTCTTTTCCAGAATCTCCGAGATCACAGTGTCTTCGGCTACCGCTTTCTCTGATAGTTGGTCCGTCATCACGGCCTTTCTTGCTGATGGTTGGTTACTTCATCCAGGCTGGCGGGGGCTGCCTGCGGGACCTGGGGTCCCCCGGCAGCCAGCCGGCCTGTGGGTATGTGGGTGGTGCAGACGTGTCCACCGCGCGCCAGCGTGGACAGGCGGCGCACGTCGACGCCTACCAGCCGGGAGAACACTTCGGTCTCCGCGTCGCAGAAGACCGGGAACTGGGCGGCGAGTTGCTGGATGGGGCAATGCCCCTGGCACAGCTGGACGCTCGAGAGTGCTGCCGGCAGCGGGGCTTTGGCCTCGATCGAGGCGGCCGACGCCACGAAGCCATCCCGGCTCAGCGCCGCGGACAGTGCCTGCGCCCTGGCGGTGATGTCCGGTCCGGCCTGTTCGACCTCCGGTGCGTACCGGCGTTCCATGTCGGCAAAACGTTCGACGGCGAACGCGCGGACGGCGTCGTCACCCGCCACTGCCTGGAGCTGCTTGAGCGCGAGGGTAGCGATGTCGAGGTAATCGTTGCCAAGCGTGGACTGGCCCTGCGAGCTCAGGACGTAGCGGCGGGCGGGACGTCCCGCGCCGGCGCCGGCCTTGGCCACGCGCTTGACCTCAATAACCCCGCTGCGGGCCAGATGATCAAGATGCCTCCGGACCGCTGCGGGTGTGAAACCTAGCATGTCGCCGAGTTCCGCCGCGCTGATGGGGCCGTGCTCAAGCACGGCACCAAGGACCCGGTCCCGTGTACGCTCGTCCGAGTCCGCCACCGGAACAGCGGCCACGTGGCCGCGGTCAGCGGCGGTACGCGGCGCTCGGTGCCCGGCAAACGGCACGGCAGCAGCATTGGTCATGGAATACACAACACAATCATGTCGTAATTTACTCCCCCGTACTAGTAAGGTCAGGCTGACCTGCGGCCGGGGTCCACTGCGGGGCCGCCAGTACTACATCGCGTAGAATGCTGGGGTGCGATCCCCCGAATCCCCGGTTCTGTCCATCAGCGGGTTAATTAAGGATGTTGGTCCGCTGGCTAGCCTGGACGGAAAAATGCTCCGGGTGGTCAACGGCGTATCCCTTATGGCCGAACGCGGCCAGGTCACGGCCCTCCTGGGCGCCAATGGAGCCGGAAAGACCACCACCATCGAATGCGCCCAGGGCCTGCAGAAGCGCAGCGGCGGCAGCATCTCGCTGCTCGGCCAGGATCCGGGCCGTTCGGGCGCTGACCTGCGGTCCCGCGTAGGCGTGATGCTTCAGGACGGCGGCCTCCCGCCGTCGGCCCGTCCCATCCCGCTTCTGCGGCACATCGCCGGAATGTACGCGCGGCCCCGCTCAGTTGACGAACTGGTGGAACGGCTCGGCATTGATACTTTCGCCAGGACCAGCGTGCGCAGACTCTCCGGTGGGCAGAAGCAGCGTCTGGCCCTCGCCGCAGCACTGATCGGCAATCCGGAAGTCCTATTCCTGGACGAGCCCAGCGCCGGCCTGGATCCCCAGTCCCGGCAACTGGTCTTCGAGCTGATCTCGGAACTGCGGGCGGCCGGGATGGGCATCATCCTGACAACACACCTGATGGACGACGCCCAGCGGCTGGCGGACTACGTGTACATCATCGACGCCGGCAGGAACGTCGCCGAGGGAACAGTTTCCCAGCTGCTGCAGCGGGACCCGGCTGTGGAGGCCGGCACCGACCACGTCCGCACCCTGGTGTTCGAGGCTCCCCCGGGGCTGGATTTCACCGGCGTGCTGCCCGATGCCATCGCCGTCTCTGAAACACGGGCCGGAAGCTACGTGGCCTCGGGTGCACTGACACCCCGCGATCTCGCGTCGTTGACCGCCTGGTGGGCAGCCCACGGCGTGATGCCCGGTTCCATGAGCCTGGCGGCACGAAGCCTGGAAGATGTCTTCCTGGACATCTCGGGAAAGGACATCCGATGACGGCTCCCACAGCCACCGCCGCCCAGGGAGCACCGGCCACGCTGCTGCGCCGTGTCCTGCTGCAGGGTAAGTACGAATCACTGACGATGCTCCGGAACGGCGAGCAGCTGATCCTTGCAGTCGTCCTGCCGCTTCTGGCGCTGGTGGGGCTCACCGTCACTCCTTTCCTGGACGGTTTCGGAGCCAGCCGCATCAATGTGGCCGTCCCCGGCATCCTGGCATTGTGCGCCATGTCCACGGCCTTCACCGGGCAGGGCATCGCCACCGGCTTTGACCGGCGGTACGGGGTTCTCCGGTTCCTGTCCACCACACCCCTGGGCCGCGAAGGCCTCATCGCGGGTAAGGTGCTGGCCGTTCTTGCGGTGCTCTGCCTCCAGGTGGCAGTGGTGACGCTGGTGGCGCTTCCGTTGGGCTGGCAGCCGCCTGCCTCCGGCTGGCTCCCTGGGCTGTCACTGCTGGCCCTGGGCGCCGTGGCGTTCACCGCGCTGGGGCTCCTGGTGGCAGGCACAGTCCGGCCCGAGGCAACCCTGGCCATCACCAATCTGCTGTGGATCCTGCTGGGCGCCCTGGGAGGGATAGTCATTCCCGCGGAACGGCTGCCCGCACTGGCGCAGGGAGCGGTCCACTACCTGCCCTCCGGCGCACTCGGCGAGGCCATGCGCGAAGCTTTCCTGCACGGCTCGTTGAACGGCGGCGCCGCGCTTATCCTGCTGCTCTGGACGGTTCTTGCCGGAGCAGCAGCCATCCGTTGGTTCAAGTGGAATTGAGATATCCGTGAGCACGGCTTCACGCCTCCCCCAGATCGCCGGCCGCCTTATCGCGAGGCTGCCCCGAACCGTGGACGCCAGCGTCCGCCGCCTCGCGGTGGCGTCCCTGGTTGGCCAGACGCTGCTAGTGGTGACCGGCGGCGCGGTGCGGCTGACTGCATCCGGCCTCGGCTGCCCCACCTGGCCGCGCTGCACCGAGACCTCTTTGGTCAACACTGCCGAAATGGGGATCCACGGCTTCATTGAGTTCGGCAACCGGCTCCTGACGTTTGCACTGGCGGCAGTTGCGCTGGCCATGCTTGTGTACTTGTGGAACCTTCGCAAGGAGCGCCGGGACCTCTTCCTGCTGGCGCTGGGCCTGCTGGCCAGCATCCCGGCACAGGCGGTGATCGGTGGCATCACCGTGCTGACCAACCTCAATCCGTGGGTGGTGGGCCTGCATTTCCTCGTTTCCATGGCCCTCGTGGTGATTGCCACGCTGCTCGTCAACCGGGCCTACGGCAGGACGGGCCGCCATGCCAGCGTCCAGCTCCCCGCCTTGCCGGGCGTTATGCGTCCGGTGACTGCCGCCGTCGGGCTTTTCTCCGCCCTCGCCGTAATGCTCGGCGTAGTGGTGACCGGCTCCGGTCCCCACGCCGGTGACGCCGACGCGCCCCGCAACGGCCTCGACTGGGACCTGTTCTCCCACATCCATGCCGTTCCGGCGTACGTAATCACGGCCGGCACACTGTTCGCACTGGTGCTGGTCATTGTCGGCCGGATCCAGGGCCCGTTCCGCACGTCCGTCCTGTTGCTGCTTTCCGTGACCTTGCTGCAGGCCGTCATCGGCTTCACCCAGTACTACAACGGCATCCCCGCGTTGCTGGTGGGCGCCCACATGCTGGGGGCGGCGCTGCTGATGAGCGCGGCAACAAACTCCGCCGACCTCGCCCGCTCGAGCCCGGTCTCGTAGCCTCCACTGTTTTTGCCCAACAGGAGTGCCACGGTTCCCGACGAACCGTGGCACCCCGCATTTAAGGACCCTCTCTCACTTAATGCAGGAAGTGGGCAGACCCTCTCTCACTCCCTGCGTTGTTTCGCAGGATCTTCCCTTACCTCCTGGAGACAAAGAAGCGACCCTCCTTCACTGTTGGTGAGAGAGGGTCGCTAAGAAAGCTGCAGGTACTGATAGAGGGTCGGCAAGAAACCCACATTAAGCCTGTATGCCCCTTGCGGGGCGCCCGTTCCGGGCTGAAAATGTGCCTGTGGTCGCCTGCCGACGCCGTAGTCACTATGGTTCTTTCAGTCCGTCATTAAGCCGGGCGCCGGGGATCACGCCGTGGGCCCTTCACTGTTTCCTTTTACCGAGAACGAGGACTAGATTCCGATTTTTCCCGGTGATCCCCGCGGGCGGCCGCTTCGATAATCAGAAGTTCCGCTCTGTGAGGAGATGAGCAGTAGCCATGCTGGCTGAAACCCAGGATGAGGATCAGATCATTGCCAGAGTCGCCGCGATCGACATTGGCAAGGCCGAACTCGTGTGTTGTGTCCGGGTCCCCGCGGAAGGGGACCGGAGGAAACGGTTGCAGGAGGTGTCCACGCACTCCACGATGACGCGGTCGTTGATGGAGCTGGCCAACCATCTCGTGGACCTCCGGATCGAGCGGGTCGTGATGGAGGCGACTTCGGACTATTGGAAGCCGGTGTTTTACCTCCTGGAGGCGCACGGGCTCGAGCCGTGGCTGGTCAACGCCCGCGACGTGAAGCATCTGCCGGGCCGGCCGAAGACGGACGTGCTCGATTCCGTGTGGCTGTGCAAGGTCGCCGAGCGGCAGATGCTGCGGCCCAGTTTCGTCCCGCCTGCCCCGATCCGCCGGCTGCGGGACCTGACCCGGTACCGCGCTGATCTGGTCGGAACCCGGACCGCGGAGAAGAACCGGGTCGAAAAACTCCTCGAGGACGCGTGCATCAAGCTCTCCGTCGTCGCTTCGGATATTTTCGGGGTGTCCGGGCGGGAAATGATGGCGGCGCTCATCGCCGGCGAACGGAACCCGAGTAGGCTCGCGCAGCTGGCCCGGACCCGGATGCGGGGGAAGATCAGCGAACTTGAGGAGGCCTTCACCGGCCAATTTGATGACCACCACGCCTTCCTGCTGGCCCGGATGCTGGCAAGGATCGACGGCATCGATGCCGATATCGCCGCGGTCGATGAACAGATCGAGGGGCAGTTGGCCCCTTTCGCGGCGGCAGCGGAACGCCTGGATGAGATCCCGGGCATCGGCCCCGTCGCTGCTGCCGCTATTATCGCCGAAATCGGGGTAGACATGACCCGGTTCCCGACCGCGGGGCACCTGTGTTCCTGGGCGAAGTTCTCCCCGGGCATCAACTCCTCCGCGGGGAAGACCAAGGGAAACGGCTCGACCGGACACGGCAACCGCTATCTCGCCCGGGTCCTGGGCGAGGCCGCCGTCGGGGCCAGCAAAACTCACACCTTTCTGGGCGAACGCCACCAGAGGATCGCGCGGCGGCGGGGCAAGAAACGCGCTATCGTCGCCACCGGACGTTCCATCCTCGTGATCATCTGGCACCTGCTCCAAGACCCGGACGCCCGGTTCAACGACCTCGGCCCCGACTACTTCAGCCGCCGCACCGACCCCGAGAGCAGAAAACGAGGCCACATCCGCCAGCTCGAAGCCCTCGGCTACACCGTCACCCTCGCACCCGCAGCCTGACCCTACCCCGTCTTCATACCAACACCAACACCCGCCAGACCACGACGGAGTGCACCACAGTGCGCACCGACCGCGGTCACGTCCCCTCCATTTTCGGACTAGTGAGAGAGCGTTGGGTGGGGGTGCTGTTAACCGATGATCGCTGATCCGACGAACGGATCCACGGCCAGTGCGATGAACAGCAGCGTCAGGTAACTGATGGAGCCGTGGAAGACCTTCATGGCGCGCTTGTCCGAGATGTCCTCGCGCTGCGCCCGGTTGTAGAGGGAGTGCGACTCGTAAAGGAACCATGCACCCGCCAACACTGCGGTGGCCGTGTAGACCCAGCCCGCGCCACCGGCGGGGACCAGCAGCAGCGAGCAGGCCACCATGGCCCAGGCGTAGAGGACCACCTGGACGGAAACCACCTTGGCGCCGGCAATTGCCCCCAGCATGGGCACGTTGGCGTTGCGGTAGTCCTCGCCGTAACGCATCGAAAGCGGCCAGTAGTGCGGCGGCGTCCAGAGGAAGATGACCATAAACAGGATGACGGCCGGCCATTCGACGGTGTTGGTCACGGCGGCCCAGGCGATCAGCACCGGGAAGCAGCCCGCGGCTCCACCCCACACAATGTTCTGTGCGGTGCGGCGCTTGAGGATGATGGTGTAGATGACTACATAGAAGAAAATTGCGGCTAATCCGAGCCACGCGGCCAGCGGGTTGGCGCCGAACCAGAGAATAACAATGGCGGCTGCCCCGAGCAGCCAGGAGAACACCAGCGCCTCGCGCGGGGTCACCTCGCCGGTGACGAGCGGACGGTTCTCGGTCCGGTGCATCAGCTTGTCGATGTCGCGGTCAAGGTAGCAGTTGAAGGCGCCGGCACTGCCGGCAGCAAACGCGCCGCCGACCAGCGTGGCCAGGATCAGACCTATCGGCGGGAAACCGCGCTCGGCGTAGATCATGGTGGGCAGGGTGCTGACCAGAAGCAACTCAATGACACGCGGCTTAGTGAGGGCGAAATACGCCTTGGCCTTACGGGCGAACCCGGCTCCCCCTCTGGTGCGGGAAGCATTAAGCGGCGTATCTGTTGTGCTCACGGTGGCAGTCACCCGTTCTGGTTGGCAGTTCTGTCTGGCGGTGCAGCTGTGTCTTGCGGCCGTTCGCCGGGCAGCCCGCCAATGGTCATCAGAAGAGGTCCCGGCAACGCCCCGGGTCTGCCGCCGCCCCTAAAGGGCTCGGCTACCGGCGTCGGCCTCCAAATATCATACCGTGCGCATTTGTAACAGATGCCCCCTGATTAGGCCCTGATGATTGCGCGCAGGGTGATTCGAGCAGATTAACTCAACCTCACGAAATGGCGATTCACATAAGGGGAAATTGCGTCCAAAAGGTGAGATTTGCGCTGACCGCAGAGTGGAATCGAGCTAAGCTGTCACCAGATCAGCAAGCGGCAGAAAAGCGTTGGATAACGCGTTCCCATAGCCCTGCTGAATGATAGATCAACGTTTCGATGGTGAACGGCTGGTACACACCGCAGCGGGCACCATAGCGTGCCCCGAAACGGATCCCGTGTACCGCCCACCATCAGCACAGAGAGGGGCCCGGTTTTCGTGCCACATTTGGAAGAGCAAGAACTGTCATGGACCAGCTTGGACCAGCGCGCGGTGGACACCATCCGCGTTCTGGCTGCGGATGCCGTCGAGAAGGTCGGTAACGGCCACCCGGGCACGGCCATGAGCCTGGCGCCCGCCGCCTACCTTCTCTTCCAGAAGCTGATGCGCCACGACCCGCGCAACCCGGACTGGCTGGGACGCGACCGTTTCATCCTGTCTCCCGGCCACACGTCGCTGACCCTTTACATCCAGCTGTTCCTGTCGGGCTACGGCCTGGAACTGAAGGACCTTGAGGCACTTCGCACCTGGGATTCCCTGACCCCGGGCCACCCGGAGTACAAGCACACCGCCGGTGTGGAGATCACCACCGGGCCGCTGGGCCAGGGCCTGGCCTCGTCGGTCGGTTTCGCCTACTCCCAGCGCCGGATGCGCGGCCTGTTCGACGCCGATGCTGCGGCCGGCGAGTCCCCGTTCGACCACACCATCTGGGTTATCGCCTCCGACGGGGACCTGCAGGAAGGCGTCACTTCCGAGGCGTCCTCGCTGGCCGGCCACCAGGAACTGGGCAACCTCGTAGTTGTCTACGATGAGAACCACATCTCCATCGAGGACGACACCGACATCTCCTTCACCGAGGATGTCCTCAAGCGCTACGAGGCGTACGGCTGGCACACCCAGCGCGTCGACTGGACCAAGACCGGCGAATACAAAGAGGACGTGCAGGAGCTTTACTCCGCACTGCTCGCCGCCAAGGCCGAGACGTCCAAGCCCTCCATCATTTCGCTGCGCACCATCATCGGCTACCCGGCGCCCAAGAAGCAGAACACGGGCAAGATCCACGGTTCCGCTCTCGGTGCAGAGGAAGTCGCCGGGCTGAAGTCCGTGCTGGGCTTCGACCCCGCCAAGTCCTTCGACGTTGACCAGGAAGTCCTGGCCCACGCCCGCTCCGTCGTGGACCGCGGCGCCGCTGCCAAGAAGGAATGGGAAGAGTCCTTCAACGCCTGGCAGGCCGCCAACCCCGAAGGCTCTGCACTCCTGCAGCGCATCGAGGCCCGCGAACTGCCCGACGGCCTGGACGCCGCGCTTCCGGTCTTCCCGGCCGGCAAGGACGTCTCCACCCGCGCCGCTTCCGGCAAGGTCCTGAACGCACTCGGACCGGTCATGCCGGAACTCTGGGGCGGCTCCGCCGACCTCGCCGAGTCCAACAACACCACCATCGAAGGCTCGCCGTCGTTCGTGCCCGCCTCCAAGCAGACCGATACCTGGTCCGGCAACCCCTACGGCCGGGTCCTGCACTTCGGTATCCGCGAGCACGCCGCCGCATCGATCGTGAACGGCATTGCCCTGCACGGCCGGACCCGCGCGTTCTCCGGCACGTTCCTGATCTTCAGCGACTACCAGCGACCCGCCATCCGGCTCGGCGCCCTGATGGGTGTTCCGTCCCTGTATGTCTGGACGCACGACTCCATCGGCCTGGGTGAAGACGGCCCCACCCACCAGCCGGTGGAACAGCTCGCTTCCCTGCGCGCCATCGTGGGCCTGGACGTGGTCCGCCCCGGCGATGCCAACGAGGTCGCGGTGGCATGGAAGACCATGCTGGAGAACCACGAGAACCCGGCCGGCATTGTCCTGACGCGCCAGAACATCCCCACCTATGCCCGTGGTGAAAGCGAAGCCGACGGCGACACGTTCGGTTCCGTTTCCGGTGTGGCCAAGGGCGGCTACGTCCTGGCTGAAGCTTCCAAGGACGGTGCCACCGTGCCCGCCGACGTGATCCTCATCGGCACCGGCTCCGAGGTCCAGCTGGCCGTCCAGGCCCGCGAGGCCCTCCAGGCTGAAGGCATCGCTGCCCGCGTTGTCTCCATGCCCTGCGTGGAGTGGTTCAACAAGCAGGACGCCGCTTACCGCGAGTCCGTGCTCCCCGCTGCCGTCAAGGCCCGGGTCTCCGTCGAGGCCGGGCTGGCCCTGGGCTGGAGGGAATTCGTCGGCGACGCCGGACGTTCCATCTCGCTCGAGCACTATGGCGCTTCCGCCGACTACAAGCGCCTTTTCCAGGAGTTCGGCATCACCGCGGTGGCTGTCGCCGCCGCTGCCAAGGACTCCCTCGCTGGCCTGCAGGCCTGAACCAGATTTTAGGAGATATCACCATGACTACCCCTACACAGCAGCTCTCCGACGCCGGAGTATCCATCTGGCTCGATGACCTTTCCCGCAGCCGCCTTGAGACCGGCACGCTGCAGAAGCTGATCGAAGAGAAGAACGTTGTTGGTGTGACCACCAACCCTTCCATCTTCCACGCCGCCATCACGGCCGGCACGGACTACGACGCCATCATCGCGGCGCAGGCAGCAGCCGGCGCCAGCGTCGAGGAGACCATCTTCGAAATCACCACCACCGACGTCGCCGACGCCTGCGACCTCTTCGCACCGGTGGCAGCAGCCACCAACGGTGTTGACGGCCGCGTGTCCATCGAAGTTGACCCGCGCCTTGCCTGGGACACGGCCGGCACCATTGCCGAAGCCAAGCACCTGTACAAGAAGGTCAACAAGGACAACGTCCACATCAAGATCCCGGCAACCCTTGAAGGCCTCGAAGCGATCACCGCGACGCTGGCCGAGGGCATCAGCGTCAACGTGACCCTGATCTTCTCGCTTGAGCGCTACCGCGCCGTCATCAATGCCTTCCAGTCCGGCCTGGAGCAGGCCAAGGACAACGGCCACGACCTGTCCAAGATCCACTCGGTCGCGTCGTTCTTCGTGTCCCGCGTGGACTCCGAGATCGACAAGCGCCTTGACGCCATCGGCACCGACGAGGCCAAGGCACTCAAGGGCAAGGCAGGCGTGGCCAACGCACGCCTGGCGTACCAGGTCTACGAGGAGCTCTTCGCCACCGAGCGCTGGGCACTGCTGGCTGAAGCCGGCGCGCTCCCCCAGCGTCCGCTGTGGGCCTCCACCGGCGTCAAGGACCCGGCTTACCCGGACACCCTGTACGTGACCGAACTGGCCGCCCCCGGCGTCGTGAACACCATGCCGGAGAAGACCCTGGATGCCACGTTCGACCACGGCGTCGTCACCGGCGACACCGTCTCCGGCACTTACACCGAGGCCAACGCCACGCTGGACGCACTGGACGCACTGGGTATCTCCTACAACGAGGTTGTCGCCCTCCTCGAATCCGAAGGCCTGGACAAGTTCGTGGCCAGCTGGAAGGAACTCCTGGGCGACGTCGAAGGTGCCCTTGCCGCTGCACGGAAGGCCTCCTAACCCACTATGAGCACTCTCAGCTACGACGCCACCGGTGCCGCGCAGCAGGCACTCGAGCAGCACCTGCCCGCCCTTGTGGCGGACCGCATCGCCACCCGGATCTTCGCCAAGGACCACACCCTGTGGGGTCCCGACGCCGAGGCCGAGTCCGCTGTCCGCCTCGGTTGGGTGGAGGCGGCCACCGTCTCACAGGCCCTCGTGGCCGGCATCCTCGAGCTCCGTGATGCCCTCAAGGCTGACGGCGTGACCCGCATCGTGCTTTGCGGCATGGGCGGATCTTCGCTGGCTCCCGAGGTCATCGCCGGCACCGCTGGCGTCGAGCTGACAGTGCTGGACAGCACCGACCCCGACCAGGTCCGTGCTGCCCTCGCAGACCGGCTGGCCGAAACCGCGATTGTGGTTTCGTCCAAGTCCGGTTCAACCCTGGAGACCGACTCCCAGCGCCGGATCTTCGAGCACGCCTTCACCGAGGCCGGCATCGAAGCGAAGAGCCGGATCATCATCGTCACCGATCCCGGTTCCCCGCTGGACAAGGCATCGCGTGAGGCCGGCTACCGCGCCGTCTTCAACGCCGATCCGAACGTGGGCGGCCGCTACTCGGCCCTCACCGCATTCGGGCTGGTCCCCTCGGGCCTCGCCGGTGTGGATATCCAGGCCTTCCTGGATGAGGCCGAGGAAGCCGCCGAGATCCTGAACGAGGACGCCGCCGAGAACATCGGTCTGGCCCTCGGAACAGCCCTGGGCGGAACCAACCCGCTGCGCAACAAGATTGTCATCGCCGAGGACGGCTCAGGCATTGTGGGCTTCGCGGACTGGGCCGAACAGCTCATCGCCGAATCCACCGGCAAGCTCGGTACCGGCGTCCTGCCGGTGGTTGCCGGACCCACGTCGCCGGAGGTCACCTCCGGCGCCGCCGACGTCCTGGTGGTGCGGCTGGTAGCCGCGGATGCCGACGTCGAACTCGGTGACAATGAGGTAGCCATCGCGGGCGGCCTGGCCACCCAGATGATGGTGTGGGAGTTCGCCACTGCCGTGGCCGGACGCCTCCTGGGGATCAACCCGTATGACCAGCCGGACGTGGAGGCAGCCAAGGTTGCCGCCCGCGGCCTGCTTGACGCCCAGCCCAAACCGACCCCTGCCGCCTTCGTGGACGGCGCCATTGAGGTCCGCGGCGGTGACTGGCTCCGTGGGGCAGCCACCGCGGAGGAAGCCGTCGGCGCCCTCCTTGGAACGCTCGACGACGACAGCTACCTCAGCGTCCATGCCTACTTCGACCGGCTGGCCTTCGCAGAGCTGGAAGGCATCCGCGACCCGCTTGCCGGCGTCAGCGGCCGTCCCGTCACGTTCGGCTGGGGCCCGCGGTTCCTGCACTCGACCGGGCAGTTCCACAAGGGCGGACCCGCCATTGGAGTCTTTCTCCAGGTCACGGCCGCTCCTGCGGAAGACCTGGCCATCCCGGACCGTCCGTTCACGTTCGGGGAACTGATTTCCGCCCAGGCCGCGGGCGACGCCCAGGTCCTGGCCGGCCACGGCCGCCCCGTCCTGCGACTGCACCTGACCGACCGCGCCGCCGGAGTTGCACAGCTGCAGGAGATCATTGCAGCACTCGCAGCCCGGTCAGCTTCCGTCACCGAAAACTAAGGCTCAACAGCAAACATGCCAGAAACTGAAAACGGCAGGAATTCCACGACGCGTTCCGGACGATCAGGGCGTAATCCGCTTCGGGATCCGCGTGACCGCCGCCTGAACCGGATTGCCGGTCCGTCCTCGTTGGTGCTCTTCGGAGTGACCGGTGACCTTGCCCGTAAGAAGCTCATGCCGGCCGTGTATGACCTCGCGAACCGGGGCCTGCTGCCGCCGAGTTTCGCGCTGGTCGGCTTTGGCCGCCGGCCGTGGTCGGACGCGGAGTTCGCCGCCGAGGTGAAGGCCTCGGTGAAGGCGTACTCGCGGACGCCGTTTGATGAGGCGGTGTGGAACCAGCTCGCAGAGGGTATCCGTTTTGTCCAGGGCGAGTTCGACGACGATGATTCGTTTGAGCGGTTGGGTGACACGATCGCTGAGCTCGATGAGCAGCGCGGGACGCGGGGGAATCATGCGTTCTACCTTTCGATTCCGCCGAAGGCGTTTGAGCAGGTCTGCCGGCAGCTCTCCAAGCACGGGCTGGCGCAGGCTGATGGGGAGAAGTGGCGGCGGGTGGTGATCGAGAAGCCGTTCGGGCATGACCTGGAGTCGGCGCGGGCGCTGAACGACATTGTGGAGTCGGTGTTCCCGCCGGATGCGGTGTTCCGGATCGATCATTACCTGGGGAAGGAGACGGTGCAGAACATCCTGGCGTTGCGTTTCGCGAACCAGTTGTTCGAGCCGTTGTGGAACGCGAATTATGTGGACCACGTCCAGATCACGATGGCCGAGGATATCGGCACGGGCGGGCGGGCCGGGTATTACGACGGTGTGGGTGCGGCCCGGGACGTGATCCAGAACCACCTGCTGCAGTTGCTGGCTTTGACTGCGATGGAGGAGCCGATTTCCTTCAACGCCGATGACCTGCGGGCGGAGAAGGAAAAGGTCCTCGCCGCGGTCAAGCTTCCCGATGACCTGTCCACCCACTCGGCGCGCGGGCAGTTCGCGGGCGGCTGGCAGGGCGGGGAACAGGTCCAGGGCTACCTGGAAGAAGAGGGCATCCCGGCCGACTCCTCCACGGAGACGTTCGCCGCGATCCGGGTGGACATCCATACCCGCCGCTGGGCCGGCGTGCCGTTCTACCTGCGTGCGGGCAAGCGCCTGGGCCGCCGCGTGACCGAAATCGCGGTGGTGTTCAAGCGCGCCCCGAACCTGCTCTTCCGTGACCATGGCGAGGATGACTTCGGCCAGAACGCCGTGGTGATCCGGGTCCAGCCCGACGAGGGTGCGACCATCCGGTTCGGGTCCAAGGTCCCGGGCACGCAGATGGAAGTCCGCGACGTGACCATGGACTTCGGCTACGGGCACTCCTTTACCGAGTCCAGCCCCGAAGCCTACGAGCGGCTCATCCTCGATGTGCTCCTCGGCGAGCCGCCGCTGTTCCCCCGGCACGCCGAGGTGGAGCTGTCCTGGAAGATCCTGGACCCCTTTGAAGACTACTGGGCCGGGCTGAAAGAGCAGCCGGAGCCTTACGCCCCGGGGTCCTGGGGCCCTGCCTCGGCCGATGAGCTGCTGGCCCGCGACGGACGAACCTGGAGAAGGCCATGATTGTAGACCTGCCGGACACCACCACCTCGAAGATCTCCAAGAAGATCACCTCCCTGCGTGAGCAGGGCGGCGTGATCGCGCTGGGCCGGGTCCTGACACTCGTGGTCGTCACCCGCTCCGGGCTCGAGGAAGAAGCGATCGAGGCCGCGAACGAGGCCAGCCGCGAACACCCCTGCCGGATCATCGTCCTCGCCGACGCCGGCCAGAGCGCACCGGACCGGCTCGACGCGCAGATCCGGGTCGGCGGTGACGCCGGCGCGTCCGAGGTCATCGTGCTCCGCGGCTACGGCGAGCTCGCCCACGAAAGCGAATCCCTGGTCGCGGCCCTGCTCCTGCCGGACGCCCCGATCGTGGCCTGGTGGCCGCACGGGGCACCGGAGAACGCCTGCGAAACCTCCGTGGGCCGGATCGCGCACCGCCGGATCACCGACTCCGCCAACGAGTCCGACCCCCAGGCGGCCCTGGAGAACATCCGGGCCACGTACAAGGCCGGGGACACCGACCTCGCCTGGACCCGGCTGACGAACTGGCGGATCCAGCTCGCGGCAGTCCTGGACCAGGTGGACTCCTCGCCCGTCACCGCCGTGGCCGTCGAAGGCGCCTCCGACTCCCCGTCCACCATCCTGCTCGCAGCATGGCTTACCCTGGCCCTGGACGCGCCCGTGACCATCGTCGCGGACCCCGCCGGGACCGGCATCCGCCGCGTCCGCCTCACCCGCCACACCGGCGACGTGCAGCTCTTCCGCCCCGGACTCTCCGTCGCCGAACTCACCCAGCCCGGCCAGCCCGCCCAACGCATCTCCCTCCCACGCCGCAGCCTCAAAGACTGCCTCGCCGAAGAACTCCGCCGCCTCGACCCCGACGAAGTGTTCGGCGAAGTGATTACTATTGGACTGCCACGTACCAATCTAAGGAGCGTCCGACCCAGTGAGCGTTGAGCCAAGAGTTAGCATCCATCCTGATTCGTCCGTCCTGATGGCCGCCATTGCGGCCCGCCTGATCACCAAGCTGGTGGATGTGCAGGACAAGCACGGTGAGGCCACGGTGGTGCTGACCGGCGGCACAGTAGGCATCGGAACGCTGAAGGCTGTTGCCGATTCTCCGGCAGCGCCGGCCGTCGACTGGTCCAAGGTGAACTTTTGGTGGGGTGACGAGCGCTTTGTTGCCGCGGACCATCCCGACCGGAACACCAGGCAGGCGTTTGCTGCACTCCTGTCGAGCATTCCGGTTGATCCTGCAAGGATCAACCAGCCTGCCTCCTCGGATGACTTCGACACGCCCGAAGAAGCCGCCGAGGACTACGCGCGCAGGCTCCGGGAAGCAGCCCAGGTCGAACACGCTGCCGACATGTCCGATGACCGTCCGGACGAACCAGGAGTACTGCCGCGGCTGGATGTTGTGCTGCTGGGCGTTGGCCCGGACGCCCACGTAGCCTCGCTCTTCCCGGAGCAGGGCGGAATCCGGGAGAAGGAGCGGACAGTCGTTGGCGTCCGCAATTCCCCCAAGCCGCCGCCCCAGCGGATCTCGCTCACGCTTCCCGCCATAAACACTGCTGCCGAGGTCTGGATGGTGGTGGCCGGCGAGGACAAGGCCGGCGCGGTGGGCCTGGCTCTGGCGGGCGCCAACCCGGTACAGGTACCGGCGGCCGGCCCGCGGGGAACATCCCGCACGCTGTGGCTTATCGACGAAAACGCAGCGTCACGCGTCCCGCAGCAGCTCGTCCGGAAGGACGCCGCCGGCGCGTAGCTTTTCCAGCGCTCCGGCCAGGACAGCTTCGGCGTCCTGGTCGGAGCGCCGTTCTTTAACGTATTCAAGGTGGCTCTTGAAGCCTTCGTCCAGCGGGTCCGGCAGGTCGGCTTCCTTGCCGTCCCGTGATGCCGGAGCCCCGCAGCGCCGGCAGTCCCAGACTGTGGGAAGCTGCTCATCCGGTAACCGCAGGAAAACAAGCTGGGTCTCATGCCCCTTGGCGCACCAAAAGGAAACCCTGATACGGGGCACCCTCTCGCCCGAGGCCGCTTCTGACTGGTTCTTGGGACCGGCTCCTTCTGTGACACCCACCCGGGTGCCGCGGAACGCTGACGCACTATGTACCATCGGGACTCCTGGCTGCTTAAACAAAAAACTGTGGCTGTTGGAAGCCAACAGCCACAGTTTAGTTCGGAGATCCCCATCGCGGCAGTGCCGGGCGACGATCAGTTGCAGGAGTTATGAGTCCCCTGCGCCGCTGAAGCGCATGACCAGGCCAAGGGCGATGATCACGACGCCCCAGGTAACGCCCAGAATCACCGTGAACCTGTTCAGGTTCCGCTCGGCCACGCCGGAGGAGCTGAGGCCGGAACTCATACCGCCGCCGAACATGTCCGACAGCCCGCCACCCCGGCCCTTGTGGAGGAGGATAAGCAGGGTCAGCAGAAGGCTGGTGATGCCCAGGAGAATCTGCAGAATGACATGAAGAACGTCCACGACGGCCTTTCAGAAGATTGGAATTGCGGGAGCCTGGAGCTTCGTGACGGACTAGTCCGTCACGAGGTGACTCTCGAACCTGACAATATTAGCAAACTCCGCGGGATCGAGGCTTGCCCCGCCGACCAACACGCCGTCGACGTCGCGTTCCTTCAGGATCGCGGCGACATTATTGGCCTTGACCGAGCCGCCGTAGAGCAGACGGATCTTCGCCGCAACGTCATCGCCCAAGAGCGTGGCCAGTTCCGCGCGGATGGCGGCGCACATTTCCTGGGCGTCCTCCGGCCCGGCCACTTCACCGGTGCCGATGGCCCAAACGGGCTCGTAGGCCACCACAAGCTCTGCCGCCTGCTCGGCCGTCAAACCGGCGACGTTCGCCCGGAGCTGTGTCAGCGTGTGCTCGACATGCGTGCCGGCCTGTCGGATTTCCAGGCCTTCCCCCACGCAAAGGACCGGAGTGACACTGTGCTTGAACGCTGCCTTGACCTTGGCGTTGAGCACTTCGTCGGATTCCTGGTGGATGGTGCGGCGTTCACTGTGCCCCACCAGGACGTAGCGGCAGCCCAGCTTGTTCAGGAACTGGCCGGAGGTGTCGCCCGTGTAGGCGCCCGAGTCGAACTGGGAGAGGTCCTGGCCGCCGTAGGCTATGTCCAGTTCATCGCCCTGGACGAGGGTCTGCACGCCGCGGAGGTCGGTGAATGGCGGGAAGACGGCCACCTCAACCCGGCTGTAGTCGTGCTTGGCGTCGGACAGGGTCCAGGCCAGTTTTTGCAGGAGGGTGATGCCCTGGACATGGTCCATGTTCATCTTCCAGTTGCCTGCAATGAGAGGCGTGCGGTCAAAAGCGCCGTTCGTTGACGTAGTCACGTGTTCTCCAAAAGTACTTGATATGTATGCGGCCGGCAGGGTGCCCGCGGGTACCCTGCCGGCCGGAGGACTTGGCAGTCCAGGTTCCTAACGGTCCAGGACGCTGAGTCCCGGGAGTTCCTTGCCTTCGAGATATTCCAGGCTGGCGCCGCCGCCGGTGGAAATGTGCCCGAACTGGTCGTCAGCGAAACCGAGCGTCCGCACCGCGGCAGCGGAGTCGCCGCCGCCGACCACGGTGAACGCGTCGACCTCAGTCAGGGCCTGGGCCACGGCGCGGGTTCCGCCGGAGAATGCTTCGAACTCAAAGACGCCCATGGGCCCGTTCCAGAACACCGTTTTGGCGCCCTTGATGCGGTCCGCAAAAGCGGCTGCAGAGTCCGGCCCAATGTCCAGGCCGATGCCCTGGGCACCGAAGCTGCTGCCCTCGATGCCGTCCGCGGGGACAGTCTCGTAGTCGGCGTCGGCCGCAAACTTACCGGCCACCACAACGTCGGTCGGCACGATGAACTCGGTGCCGGCACCGGCAGCGCGCTTCAGGTAGTCCTGAACAACCGGGATCTGGTCTTCTTCCAGGAGGCTGCCGGCCACGCTGTGGCCTTCTGCTGCCAGGAACGTGAAGAGCATGCCGCCGCCCACGAGGATGGTGTCTGCCTTGCCGATGAGGTTGTCGATGACAGCCAGCTTGTCGGAGACCTTGGAGCCGCCGAGCACCACCACGTAGGGCCGCTGCGTGTCAGCTGTCAGCTTCCGCAGGACCTCCACCTCAGTGTGCACAAGGTCGCCCTGGTAGGACGGGAGCCGGGTGGCGACGTCGTAGACACTGGCGTGCTTGCGGTGCACGGCACCAAAGGCGTCGTCAACGTAGGCGCCGTTGGCCCCGGTCAGGGCCACCAGTTCGTCCGCGAAGGTGCCGCGTTCGGCGTCGTCCTTGCTGGTCTCCCGGGCGTCGAAGCGCACGTTCTCCAGGACGAGGACTTCGCCGTCCTGAAGCGAGGCGGCGAGTTCCTTAGCGGAGCCGCCCACGGTGTCCTGCGCGAGCGAGACCTTGAAGGCGGCAAGTTCGGCGAGCCGCGCTACGGCAGGCCGGAGGGAGTACTTTTCCTCCGGAGCGCCCTTGGGGCGTCCGAGGTGGGCTGTTACCAGCACGCGGGCACCGGCGTCCGTGAGCTTTCCCAGTACTGGCAGAGACGCCTTGATGCGGCCGTCGTCAGTCACTGTAGAGCCGTCGAGCGGCACATTCAGGTCACTTCTGACAAGAATGTACCGCCCGCGGACACCTTCAGCGATCAGTTCGTTGAGGGTGTGAAATGTCATGTGTCTAACCCTAGCCCAGCTTGGCTGCGACGAGCTCCGTGAGGTCCACGAGGCGGTTGGAGTAGCCCCATTCGTTGTCATACCAGGAAACAACCTTGACCTGGTTGCCGATGACCTTGGTCAGGCCGGAGTCGAAGATCGACGACGCCGGGTCCCCGACGATGTCCGAGGACACGATCGGTGCGTCCGTGTAGGTCAGGATGCCCTGGAACTCGTCGGACTCCGAAGCCTTCTTCAACGCCGCGTTGACTTCCTCGACGGTGGTCTCGCGGGAGACCGTGACGGTGAGGTCTGTGGCCGAGCCGGTGGGGACGGGCACGCGGATGGCGAACCCGTCCAGCTTGCCCTTGAGCTCGGGCAGGACCAGGCCGATCGCCTTGGCCGCACCCGTGGAGGTGGGAACCATGTTGATGGCGGCGGCACGGGCACGGCGGAGGTCGTTGTGCGGGCCGTCCTGCAGGTTCTGGTCAGCCGTGTAGGCGTGGATGGTGGTCATCAGGCCACGCTCGATGCCGAAGGTGTCGTTGAGGACCTTGGCCAGCGGGCCCAGGCAGTTGGTGGTGCAGGACGCGTTGGAAATGATGTTGTGCGCCGCGTTGTCGTACAGGCCCTCGTTGACGCCCATCACGATGGTGATGTCCTCGTCGGAGGCAGGTGCGGAGATCAGGACCTTCTTGGCGCCTGCGTCGATGTGCTTCTGCGCGGCAGCGGCCTTGGTGAAGAAGCCGGTGGACTCGATGACGATGTCAACGCCCAGCTCGCCCCAGGGCAGGTTGGCGGGATCGCGTTCGGCGAGAACCTTGATGACGTTGCCGTCGACAACAATGTTGCCGTCCTTGACCTCAACGGTTTCCTTCAGGCGGCCGCCGACGGAGTCGTACTTAAGCAGGTGGGCCAGTGCCTCAGGGCTGGTGAGGTCGTTGACGGCAACGATCTCCAGGTCCGCGCCCTGTGCGAGGGCTGCGCGGAAGTAGTTGCGGCCGATGCGGCCGAAGCCGTTGATACCAATACGGGTCGTCACTTGTTTAGTCTCCTTGGTGCTTGATTAAGCACAAACTAGTTGAGCGGGCATTGAAGCCAACTAACAGATCCCGCACGCCATTGGGCAGAGATGATTAATAGATCGGAGGGCGACCAGCCACATTGCTGAAGGCAGACCGCCTTCCGTGATCCATCTTACGTTTAAGTAGGTCCGCCCCCGCAAGTGCGGGGGCGGACCTTCCACATTCCGGCCGAAATCACGCCGAAATGTGAAGTTTGTTACACGCTCATGTACTGCGGGTCACTACGGCAGGGTGATGAGGCCCGTGGCGTTGGTGCGTGCAGCATCGAAGCGCTTGGCGACATCGGCCCAGTTGACGATGTTCCAGAAGGCCTTGACGTAGTCAGCCTTGACGTTGACGTAGTCCAGGTAGAAGGCGTGCTCCCACATGTCCAGCATCAGCAGCGGCGTGGTGCCGAGAGCCACGTTGCCCTGCTGGTCGTAGAGCTGCTCGATGACCAGGTTGCCACCGATCGGCTCGTAGGCCAGGAAGCCCCAGCCCGATCCCTGCAGGCCAAGGGCAGCTGCGGAGAACTGTGCGCGGAAGGCGTCGAAGGAACCGAAGGCGTCGTCGATGGCAGCTGCCAGCTCGCCCTCAGGCTTGTCGCCGCCGTCCGGTGACAGGTTGTTCCAGAACACCGAGTGGTTGATGTGGCCGCCGGTGTGGAACGCGAGGTCCTTGGAAAGGCGGTTGATGTTGGCGAAATCGCCCTTGTCGCGCGCCTCTGCCAGCTGGGCAAGGGCGTTGTTGGCACCTGCAACGTAGGCAGCGTGGTGCTTGCTGTGGTGCAGCTCCATGATGCGCGCCGAAATGTGCGGCTCAAGCGCCGCGTAGTCGTAGCTGAGTTCTGGCAGTACGTACTCGGTCACAAAATCCTCCAATGTCGTGGACGGTCTGTCCGGGTTGTAACTCTCGGATTGTGCATCCGGATGACTGGCATCCGGAAGATCAGGGTGAACGCTCTGATTCTAGGGGCGCCGCTACTCGTCCAGCATCTCAGGCGTCACATTGGCATCAGTGCCAGGGATCCCCAAATCTATGGCCCGCTTATCCGCCATGGCCAGGAGCCGGCGGATACGGCCGGCGATGGCGTCCTTGGTCATTACCGGATCTGCCAGGCGCCCCAGCTCGTCCAGGCTCGCCTGTTTGTGGGCCACCCGGAGTTCGCCGGCGTATTTGAGGTGGTCCGGGACGTCGTCGCCCAGGATCTCCAGTGCCCGGTCCACCCTGGCTCCGGCGGCCACGGCCGCCTGGGCGGAGCGCCGCAGGTTGGCGTCGTCAAAGTTGGCCAGCCGGTTGGCCGTGGCCCTGACTTCCTTGCGCATCCGGCGCTCTTCCCAGACCATCAGGGCATCGTGGGCGCCCATGCGGATGAGCAGGGCGGCGATGGTGTCGCCGTCGCGGATCACCACCCGGTCCACTCCCCTGACTTCGCGGGCTTTGGCCTGGATGCCAAGACGGCGGGCGGCACCAACGAGGGCAAGCGCGGACTCGGGGCCCGGGCAGGTGACCTCCAGCGATGACGAACGGCCCGGTTCCGTGAGGGACCCGTGGGCCAGGAACGCACCACGCCACACGGCCTCGGCGTCAGCAGCCGAGCCGTTGACCACGGCCGAGGGAAGCCCCCGCACCGGCCGGCCGCGGCCGTCCAGGAGGCCTGTCTGCCGGGCCAGGGACTCGCCGTCGCGGACTACCCGCACCACGTACCGGCTGCCGCGGCGCAGTCCCCCGCCGGAGACAACGATGATCTCGCTCTGGTGGCCGTAAACCTCGGCGATGGCTGCCCGGAGCCTGCGCGCCGTCGATGCGAGGTCAACCTCGGCTTCGATCACGATCCTGCCCGAGATGATGTGCAGGCCGCCGGCGAAGCGCAGCATTGCCGAGACCTCTGCCTTGCGGACTGAGGATTTCTTGATGTCCAGACGGGACAGTTCTTCCTTGACCGATGATGTCAGTGCCATGGCACCTTCCTAACTGTTCCCAAAAATGTCGTGGTACGCCGCTGCCAGACGCAGGGGGTCATGGACGGGTCGGCGGCCCGACGCCCCCACTTTACCCAAGACAACCTCGGCGCCGATCATCCCGGCGGCTTTCTCGAACTCCTGCCGGTCCGGCACCGACGCGGGATCCGCCAGGACAACATCGACGCTGAAGTCCGGCGCATACCGGCGCAGTGCGTACAGGTGGTCCGCCGCCGACATGCCCGTGGTCTCCTTGGTGTCCGTGGCCAGGTTCATGGTGAGGCAGCGTTTTGCGGCTGTGGCACTCAGGGCGGCACGCATTTCCGGGAGCAGCAGGTGCGGCAGCACGGACGTGTACCAGGACCCCGGCCCCAGGATGACCCAGTCAGCCAGTTCGATGGCTGTCAGGGCTTCAACGCAGGCCGGTGCCTGTTCGGGCAGGAGCCGGACGTGTTCCAGCGAGCCGGCAACGGCGCACCTCGCCTGCCCGCGGATTGTCTGGAGCGCGAACGTGCCGTCAGGTGCAGTGACGCGGATGTCACCTTCAATGGTCAGCGGAACGGTGGACATGGGCAGGACCTGTCCACGGGCACCGAGCAGGGCGCCGGCCCACTTCAGGCCGGCCACGGTGTCGCCCAGCAGTTCCCAAAGGGTGACGATGAGCAGGTTGCCCATCGCATGCTCGTCCAGCGATCCACCGCTGCCCTGGCCGGGCCGGAAACGGTGCTGCATCACGTCGCGCCAGGTGCGTCCCCAGTCCGTGTCATCGCACAAGGCGGAGAGCGCCATGCGCAGGTCTCCGGGCGGCAGGACGCCGTACTCGTCGCGCAGACGCCCGGAAGACCCGCCGTCGTCCGCCACAGTGACAATGGCGGTCAGCTCGGAGGTCAGCAGCCGCAGCGCCGAGAGCGAAGCGGACAGGCCGTGCCCGCCGCCGAGCGCCACGACGTTGGGGCCCTTGTCCTGCTGGCCGGCTGCCGTTCCGCTGGAAACCGGTACGAGCGGGAGGGGCCCGGTGAACATCCCCATTACTCGCGGCCCAGATCCCGATGGGTGGTGGTCACGGTCACGCGCGGATACTGTGCCAGCTTCTTGGAAAGCTCGACGGCGACGGCCACGGACCGGTGCTTGCCGCCGGTACAGCCGACGGCGATGGTGGCGTAGTGCTTGTTTTCGCGCCGGTAACCGTCCAGGACGGGCTCAAGCGCCAGGACATAGCGGTCCACGAAGTTCTTTACACCTTCCGCCTCGAGGACGTAATCGCTGACGTCCTTGTCCAGGCCCGTATGCGGGCGCAGCTGCGGGACCCAGTGCGGATTCGGGATGAACCGGACGTCAGCAACGTAGTTGGAATCCACCGGCAGGCCGTACTTGAAGCCAAAGCTCATGACGTTGAGCCGCAGTGCCACCGGGCCGGTCTCGCTAAAGAGTTCCGTGATGGCGGTAGCCAGGGCGTGGACGTTGTAGGTCGAGGTATCCAGTACGACGTCGGAGCTGTCGCGCAGTTCCTTGAGCACCTCCCGTTCGGCTGCAATGCCGTCGAGGATGCGGCCGCCTTCCTGGAGCGGATGGGGCCTGCGGCCCTGCTCGAACCGGCGGACCAGGACGTCGTCTTTGGCGTCGAGGAAAAGGACCCGGAACTTGACACCACTGGCGGCGAGGGCCCCCAGGGCCGCACGGACGTCGACAAAGAGGCCTTTGCTGCGGACATCCATCACCACGGCCAGCCGCGGAATGGACTGCGGAGCGTGGGAGACAATCTCGGCCAGGGTGCCGAGCATCTGCGGCGGTAGGTTTTCCACGACATACCAGCCATGGTCCTCAAGTGCGTCCGCGGCGGTGCTGCGTCCCGCCCCTGACATACCGGTGACCACCAGCAGTTCCGCTTCGAGGGGCTTGACCGGCGTCAGCCCGTCCTGCTCCGTCCCGGATTCCGCCGTAGAGTCTGCCATTCGTTCCGCCCCGTTTCTGTCCAGATGAAGGCAGGCGCCCGCAATGGCGGAAACCTGCGTTCCTTACCCTACCTAGGTTTCAATGATTTCGCCGGTGGCCATATTCACGGCCGGAAGCGCATCGCCGGCCGTGTCGTCGCCGCTGAAGTGGGCCACGATGGCGTTGGCAAGGGATGGTCCAATGCCTTTGGCCGCCGTGAGCTCGGCCGCGGTGGCGGCTTTCACGCCTTTGACGGATCCGAAATGGGTGAGCAGGGCCTTGCGTTTGGACTCGCCAAGGCCCGGCACTCCGTCCAGCGCCGAGACGGTCATGGCCTTGCCGCGCTTCTGCCGGTGGAAGGTGATGGCGAAGCGGTGGGCTTCGTCACGGATCCGCTGCAGCAGATAGAGTCCCTGGGACGTCCTGGGCAGGATCACGGGGAAGTCGCTGTCCGGCAGCCAGACTTCCTCAAGGCGTTTGGCCAGGCCCACCACGTAGACATCCTCAATGCCAAGGTCCGCCAAGGCCCGGGCTGCGGCGTTCACCTGGGGCTTGCCGCCGTCGACCACCACCAGGTTGGGCGGGTACGCGAATTTTGCCCGCGGGGCGGCCGTAGTGGTGTCCAGGACCGCGGCATCGGCGGCTGCTTCCAAGGCGGCCTGGTGCCCGGGCAGGGCGGACGCCTCGGACTGCGCCGACTTGTCCTGCAGGTAATGCCGGAAGCGCCGGGTCAGGACGTCGTGCATGGCGGCGGTGTCGTCTGCGGCGGCGGCCCCGGTGACGGAGAATTTCCGGTATTCGGACTTCTTGGGCAGCCCGTCCTCGACCACCACCATGGACGCCACGACGTTGGTGCCCTGGACGTGGGAGACGTCGAAGCATTCGATCCGCAGGAGCGCCACGGGCAGGTCCAGGGCTTCCTGCAGCTCCTGCAGTGCCTGGGAGCGCACTGTGAGGTCCCCGGCGCGGCGGGTCTTATGCAGTTTGAGCGCGTGCTCGGCGTTTTCACGGACGGTGGACATCAGCGCAGCCTTGTCGCCGCGCTGCGGCACCCTGACATCCACCTTGGCTCCGCGCAGGCCGCCGAGCCATTCCGTCAGCTCGGCGGCGTTGCTGGGTTCGACGGGCACCAGGACTTCGCGGGGCAGCCTGCCATGGCTGTCGCCGTCGTCGCCGTAGACCTGCTGCAGCAGGTGTTCCACCAGATCCGGGGTGGTGGCGTCCTCCACTTTTTCCACCACCCAGCCGCGCTGGCCACGGATCCGGCCACCCCTGACGTGGAACACCTGGACGGCAGCCTCCAACTCGTCCTCGTGCAGTGCGAAGACATCGGCGTCGGTATCGTCGGCGAGCACCACGGCGTTCCGCTCAAAGACCTTCCGAAGGGCGGCGATGTCATCACGGAGCCTCGCCGCACGCTCGTAGTCGAGGGTGCCAACGGCGTCGGCCATCTGCTTTTCGAGTTTGGTGATGAAACGCTTGGCCTCGCCGCCCATAAACGCGCAGAAGTCCTCCGCCAGGGCCCGGTGTTCCTCGGGAGTCACCCGGCCAACGCAAGGGGCCGAGCATTTATCGATGTAGCCCAGCAGGCACGGCCGGCCGCTCGCCTGGGCCCGTTTGAGGACGCCGGCGCTGCAGCTGCGGACGGGGAAAACCCGCAGCAAGGTGTCCATGGTTTCCCGGATCGCGCCAGCCGTGTACGGGCCGAAGTACCGTGTACCTTTGCGGCGGTCCCCCCGCATGACCTGGACTCTGGGGAGCTTCTCGCTCATGGTGAGGGCCAGGTACGGATAGGTTTTGTCGTCGCGGAAGACCACGTTGAAGCGTGGCTTGTATTCCTTGATCCAGGTGTATTCAAGCTGCAGCGACTCCAGCTCGCTGCCCACCACTGTCCACTCGACACTGCTGGCCGTGTGAACCATTGCGTGGGTTTTGGGCAGCAGGCCCGCCGGGTTCGCAAAGTAGGAGTTCAGGCGCGAGCGAAGGCTTTTGGCCTTGCCGACGTAGATGACCCGGCCGTGGGGATCGCGGAACCGGTACACCCCGGGATTGGTGGGAATTTCACCCGCTTGGGGCCTGTAACTTGCTGGATCTGCCACTACTTCATTCTACTAACGCCTAGTCCGCGGCCTTGCTCTGGTTGTAGCTGGTGGAGCGTTCCTGGCCGCTGAGTTCGGCGATCGCATCCATGATGCGGTCCGTTACCTGCCGCCGCGCCGGCAGCGAATGATCCGGGCCGGTCTTGTCGAAATACAAGGGCTCCCCCACCTTCATGGTGAAGTGATGCGGCTTGAAGCCCTTCTCACCTGCCGGCTGCAGGTTCTCCGTCCCGATCAGCCCGACCGGGATCACGGGAGCTCCGGTTGCCAGTGCAAGCCAGCCCACGCCGGTGCGGCCGCGGTAGAGAATACCGTCCCGTGAGCGCGTGCCCTCGGGGTAGATGCCGATGCCTTTGCCCGCCTCGAGGATGTCCAGGAGGGTTTTGAGCGCCTGGACGCTTGCTGCCTGCTCGCCGCGCTCCACGGGGATAGAACCCACGGACTCGAAGAAAGATTTCATGACCTTGCCCTTCACGCCACCGGTGGTGAAGTACTCGGCTTTGGCGAAGAAGGCCACGGGCCGCGGCATCAGTGCCTGGACAATGACGCTGTCAAAGAAGGAAAGATGGTTCGGGGCCACAATGAAGGGCCCCTCTTTCGGGACGTTTTCAAGGCCGACGACGGTGGGCCGGCAGGTGCCCGCGACGAGCCCGCGAAATGTCCAGCGGACCGCCTCAAACAGCGCCATCGTTGCGCACCTCACTCATCGCGGCAGCGTGGATGGCTTCGAGGCGCCCGATGGCGGCAACCATGCCCGCGGTGGTGTCCACCACGGTGACGGCCCCGGCTTCCTCGAGTTCGCCGTCGGGAGCGAAACCCCAGCCCACGCCGATGCAGTCAAGCCCGTTCGCGATGGCTCCCGCCACATCCTGGGCGCGGTCACCCACCATAACGGCGTGCTGCGTGGAGAGGTCCGTCAGGGCCGCGGCGATGATGTCTGCCTTTCCCACCGGACCGTCCGTTGACGATTCGTTGTCTGCCGAACCCCTGATGGACTGGAACAGGTTGGCGATGCCGTGGTGGCGCAGCACGATCTGGGCCAGCCCTTCGGGCTTCTGCGTGGCGACGGCCACTGGCCTGCCTTCGGCCGCGAAGGTCTCCAGCGCTTCCCTGATCCCGGGGTACAGCCGGCTCTGGGCTATCCCAGTGGCCAAGTAGTACTGCCGGTACGTCCGGATGACCTCGTCAAGCATCTCGGCCGGAACCTTGCAGACACTCTGGAGTGCGTCGCTGAGTTTGGGGCCGATCATCGAGTTCAGGACGTCCTGGCCAGGAACCGGCAGACCTGCGGCGGCAAGGGCTGCTGCGATTCCGCCGGATATTCCGCCGGCCGGATCGACAAGAGTGCCGTCCAGGTCAAAGATCACGGGCACTGTTGTTTGAGTCACCGGCTTAGTTTCTCACGACACCGAGCATGCCTGAAACTCGCATGCCCGACACGGCATACGTCATCGGAGGCCAACCGCTTAGCCCAGTATTTCCGCGAGGAAGGATGCCGTGTGGCCCTTGGTGGATTTCGATACCTGCTCGGGCGTGCCGGTGGCCACGATCTGGCCGCCGCCCGAACCGCCGTCCGGGCCAAGATCCACGATCCAGTCGGCGCTCTTGATGACGTCCAGGTTGTGTTCGATGGTGATCACCGTGTTGCCCTTGTCCACCAGACTTTGAAGGACCATCAGGAGCTTGCGGATGTCCTCGAAGTGCAGGCCCGTGGTGGGCTCGTCGAGAACATACACACTGCGTCCGTTGGAGCGCTTCTGCAGTTCCGCGGCGAGCTTGACACGCTGGGCCTCGCCGCCGGAGAGGGTGGTTGCCGGCTGTCCCAGCCGTACGTAGCCGAGGCCCACGTCCACGAGGGTGTTCAGGTGCCGGGCGATCGGGGAGAAGGCAGCGAAGAACTCCGCACCTTCTTCGATGGGCATGTTGAGCACATCCGCGATGGTCTTGCCCTTGTAGTGGACTTCGAGGGTTTCGCGGTTGTACCGTGCGCCGTGGCACACCTCGCAGGGCACGTAGACGTCCGGCAGGAAGTTCATTTCGATCTTCAGCGTGCCGTCACCTGCGCAGGCTTCGCAGCGCCCGCCCTTGACGTTGAAGGAGAACCGGCCTGGCAGGTAGCCACGGACCTTGGCCTCGGTGGTCTCGGCGAAGAGCTTGCGGATGTTGTCAAAGACGCCGGTGTACGTGGCCGGGTTGGAGCGTGGGGTGCGCCCGATAGGGCTCTGGTCCACGTGCACGACCTTGTCCAGGTGCTCCAGGCCCATGATGCTCTTGTGGCGTCCGGCCACCTGTTTGGCGCCGTTGAGCTTGTTGGCCAGCACCTTGTAGAGGATCTCGTTGACCAGGGTGGATTTGCCGGAGCCGCTGACGCCGGTCACGGCGGTGAACAGGCCCAGGGGGAAGGCCGCATCAACGTTGACCAGGTTGTTTTCACGCGCCCCGACGACCTTCAGCTCACGCTTTTTGTCGTATTTGCGCCGCTTCTTGGGGATGTCGATCTTCTTGCGGCCGGACAGGTAATCGCCGGTCAGTGAGTTGGTGTTGGCCAGGAGATCCTGGTACGAACCCGAGTGCACCACCTGGCCGCCGTGCTCGCCTGCGCCGGGCCCGATGTCCACGATCCAGTCCGCCACCTGGATGGTGTCCTCATCGTGCTCGACAACGATGAGGGTGTTTCCCATGTCCCGGAGCCGGGTCAGGGTCTCAATAAGCCGGCGGTTGTCGCGCTGGTGGAGGCCGATGGAGGGCTCGTCCAGGACGTACAGGACGCCCACGAGGCCGGAACCGATCTGGGTGGCGAGCCGGATCCGCTGCGCTTCGCCGCCGGACAAGGTGGCGGAGGGGCGCTCGAGATTCAGGTATTCCAGCCCGACGTCGAGCAGGAAGGTCAGCCGGGCCTGTATTTCCTTGAGCACCTGGTGGGCGATCTGGGCCTCGCGGCCGGTGAGGACGAGGTTGTTCAGGAAGTCCGCGCACACGCGCATGGGCATGGCGGCCACGTCGGCAATGGACTTGCCGTTGATCAGGACGGACAGCGAGGCGGGGTTGAGCCGGGCGCCATTGCACGCGGGGCAAGCGATCTGCCGCATGTACTCTTCGTAGCGGTCGCGCGCCCACTCGGAGTCCGTCTCACCGTGCTTGCGGTGGACGTACTGGATGGCACCTTCGAAGCCGGTGCTGTATTTACGTTCGCGTCCGAAGCGGTTCTTGTACTGGACAACCACCTTGTGGTCCTTGCCGTGCAGGACGGTCTGGCGGACGTCGTTGCCCAGCTTTTCCCAGGGTGTGTCCATGGAGAAGCCAAGCTCCTTGGACAGCCCTTCGAGCAGGCGGTTCCAATACTCGGTTGTTGCGGTGCCAAGTGACCATGGCGCGATGGCGCCCTCGGACAACGACAGCTCAGGATTCGGAATGATCAGTTCTTCGTCAACCTCGAGCCGTGTACCGATGCCGCTGCACGCGGAACAGGCGCCGAATGGGTTGTTGAAGGAGAAGGACCGCGGCTCGATTTCATCGATGGCCAGGGGATGTTCGTTAGGGCAGGCGAGGTTCTCGGAAAATGCCCGCAGCCGTCCCGGCGCGGCTGCGTCCAGATCGACGAACTCGGCCAGCACCCGGCCTTCGGCCAGGCCAAGCGCCGTTTCAACGGAGTCCGTGAGGCGCTGGCTGATGCCTTCCTTAACCACCAGGCGGTCCACCACCACCTCAATGGTGTGCTTGAACTGCTTGCCGAGTTTGGGCGGCTCGCTCAGCTGGATCAGCTCACCGTCCACCCGGGCACGCGAATAGCCTTTGGCGGTCAGCTCCTTGAAGAGGTCCACGAACTCGCCCTTGCGCCCCCGCACCACCGGCGCCAGGACCTGGAATCGCGTGCCTTCGTCAAGCTCAAGCAGCTGGTCCACGATCTGCTGCGGAGTCTGACGGGCCACAACCTCGCCACAGACCGGGCAATGCGGCCGTCCCACGCGTGCCCACAGCAATCGCATGTAGTCATAAATTTCGGTGATGGTGCCAACCGTGGACCGGGGGTTCTTGCTGGTGGACTTCTGGTCAATCGATACCGCCGGCGAGAGCCCCTCGATGAAATCGACGTCCGGCTTGTCCACCTGGCCGAGGAACTGGCGGGCATACGCCGACAGGGACTCAACGTAGCGCCGCTGGCCCTCGGCGAAGATTGTGTCGAACGCCAGGGACGACTTCCCGGAACCGGACAGCCCGGTGAAAACGATCATGGCGTCACGGGGCAGATCCAAGTCCACGTTGCGCAGGTTATGCTCGCGCGCCCCTTTGACCACAAGGCGGGAGAGGTCTGGCCGGGCAGGCGTGGCTGGGGCCTGGGGAACGGCGACGGGGACGGATTCGACTGCTGTTTCTTCAGCTACGGCTTTAGGCACCCACTAATGCTAATCGAAAACTTCTTCGAATATCCATGCGGGGTCCGGCTAGTCGGCGTCGTAGGCTGCTGCCAGCAGCTGGACTGCTTCCGCAAAGGTGGCACCTTGGGCCTTGGCCACTGACGCATAGGAGTTGGCGGCCAGGGAGAGCGCATCCGCCCGCTCATCACGCGCGCACACCACGGTGCCGTTCCTGCCCTTCGTGGCCACGACGCCGGCTGCCTCCAGCTCCTTGTACGCCCTGGCCACAGTGTGGGGCGCGACGTCGAGCAGCCCCGCCAGGGTCCGCACCGCCGGCAGCTTGGTTCCCGGCGGAAGGGCCCCGCTGTCCGCAAGGCGGATCACATGCAGGCGCAGCTGCTCAAACAGTGCCACCGTGCTGGACTGGTTGGGCTTCCAGGTTCCGGGGAACGGACCAGCTGTTGTCATCGTCCGGCCTCCAACGTGCCGGCGCGGCCCGGGCGTCCGGCGAACTGGGCGTTGTAGAGCCGTGCATAGCGGCCGTTGGCCGCCAGGAGGGTTCGATGGGTTCCCTGCTCTGCAATGCGTCCGTGGTCCATGACCAGAATTAGATCAGCGTCCCGGACCGTGGACAAACGGTGGGCGATCACAAAGCTTGTTTTTCCACGGCGCAACCTCTGCATGGCCTGGCGGATCAGGACCTCGGTCCGGGAATCCACTGAACTGGTGGCCTCATCCAGGACCAGCACAGTGCGGTCCGCCAACTGCGCCCGGGCGATGGCGATCAGCTGGCGCTGGCCCTGGCTGAGCGGCTCTCCCCCGTTGCCCAGCATCGTGTCGTAGCCGGCCGGCAGCGACCTGATGAGGTGGTCCATGTGGCTGGCCTCGGCTGCCGCGGTGATCTCCGCAGCCGTGGCTCCTGGCCGGCCGTATTCGATGTTCTCCCTGATGGTGCCGGAAAACAGCCAGGCATCCTGCAGCACCACCCCGAATCCCTCGCGCAGGACGTCCCGCGGAATGTCAGCAATGTCGGTACCCCCGATGGTGATCCTGCCGGCGTCGACCTCATAGAACCGCATGAGCAGGTTGACAACGGTGGTCTTGCCGGCGCCCGTGTGCCCGACAATCGCGACCGTCCGGCCCGGTTCCACCGTGAACGACAGTCCACGGACCACAGGGTCAGCCCGGGCATAGCCGAAGGTGACATCACTGAACACAATCCGCCCTTCCTGACCGGGTTTGTGACCGTCACTTTCGGGCTCGGCAGGTATCTCCGCGGCGTCGAGCAGGTCGAACACACGGCGCGCCGAAGCCACGCAGGACTGGATGACGTTGAGCATGCCGCCGATCTGGCCCACAGGCTGGGTGAAAAGCCGGCTGAACTGGATGAACGCCTGGATCCCGCCGATGGTCATGGCCCCCGTGGTGACCTGGAGCGCCCCCACCACCGCCACCGCGATGTAGTTGATATTGGCAATAAGGACCATCAACGGCTGGACAATGCCGGATGAATACTGGGCCCGTGCGGATGCCCGGGCCAGGCGGTCGTTGCTTGCCTTGAAGACTGCCGCTGCCTGGTCCTGGTACCCGAAGGCCTTAATAACCTCGTGCCCGGTGACAAACTCCTCCACGTGCGCGTTCAACTCACCCGTTTCGGTCCACTGGCGGGCAAAATGCGCTTGGGACTTCCGGGCCACCATAACGGTGATAAGTGTGGACAAGGGCACCGAAACAAGCGCGATCAGGGCCAGGAGCGGCGAGATCCACAACATCATGGCCAAGGCACCGCACAGCATCAGGACAGACATGATCAGCTGCGTGAGGACCTGGCTGAGCGCTTGCGAAATATTGTCGATGTCATTGGTGACGCGGCTCAGGACATCACCCCTGGACTGCTCTTGGAAGTACGTGGAAGGAAGCCGGTGCAGCTTGTCTTGAACCGATGCCCGGAGGCGATACATCAGGCCGTGAACCGCGCTCGCCGTCAGCGCTCCCTGGATCCAGTTGAACAGCGAAGCGCCGATGTACATCGCGGCAACGGCGGCCAGCAGGAGTCCCAGGCGCTGCCCGTCGAGCGCTCCGCTGTAGACCCCATCCACCACCACATCGGTGGCATCACCGAGGTAGTGCGGCGCCGCGACGTTGAGGGCAACAAAAGCGCAGGTGGCCGCAACTGCACCCAGCATCCGCCCCCTGGACGGGCGCAGCAACGCGAGGACCCGGCGCGCTGTGGGCCAGAATCCTTCGGACGCCCCGGCGCCGGGCGAAGCGGTCATGGCGCGTCGTCCAGCGCCAGTTGGGACTCGGCGATTTCCCGGTAGGTGGCAGACGTCTCGAGCAGTTGCAGGTGTGTTCCCTGGGCAACCAGCCGGCCGTCGTCGAGCACCAGGATCTGGCCGGCTCCGGCAGCGGTGGAGATCCGTTCCGCCACGACAATGACCACTGCACCGTCAAGGGCAATCTCCAGGGCATCCCGGACCCGGGCCTCGGTGGCGAAGTCCAGCGCAGAAAAGCTGTCGTCAAAGAGATAGACGGGGACCCGCCGCAGGAGGGCCCGCGCTATGCAGAGACGCTGCCGCTGGCCGCCGGAGAGGTTCGTTCCGCCTTGCCCGACCTCCGTGTCCATCCCCCGCGGCAGCGCACGGACGAAGCCGGCGGCCTGGGCTGTCTCCATGGCTTCCCAAAGCTGGCCCTCGGTTGCCTCCGGAGCTGCGACGCGCAGGTTGTCGGCGATGGTTCCTGAGAAGAGATACGACAGTTGCGGCACCACCGCCATGGTCCGGCGAAGGAGGTCCAGGGGCATCGAGCAGATGTTCCGGCCGCCGATGCTGATGGTTCCGGCCGTGGCGTCCAGGAACCGGGGCACCAGGCTCAGGAGTGTCGATTTGCCGCTCCCTGTTGAGCCGACGATGGCAACAGTGGTTCCTGGCCGGGCTGTGAAGCTGATGTCTTCCAGTACCGGATTTTCGGCGCCGGGGTAGGAGAAGCTGACGTTCCTGAAAGTGACGCTGCCGCCCTCCAGGGAGCTTCCATGGCGGGTCTCTTGGGGCGCCTTGTGGTCCTGGACTGACGGTTTTGCGTCGAGCACGGCACCCAGCCGTTCTGCGCAGGCAGCGGCCCGCGGAGCCGTCATGAACACGTACATGGCCATCATGATTGCCAGGAGAATCTGCAGGATGTAGGCGATAAAGGCCGTGAGGGCACCAATCTTCATCCCGCCGTCGTAAACCCGGTGACCACCGAACCACACCACGGCCACCGACGACAGGTTGACCACAATCATGATCAGCGGCAGCATGCCGGCCACGAGCAGCGACGACTGAAGGTTGTTTCCCGTGAGGCTGCTGTTGGTTTTCGCAAACCGGCGTGTTTCGTGTCCCTGCCTGACGAAGGCGCGGATCACATTCGCGCCGATGATCTGCTCACGAAAGAGCTCCCCCGTTCGGTCCAGGAGCTCCTGCCCCTGCCGGTACAGGGGAACGAGGCGCCGGACGATGAGATACATGATGAGCAGAAGTATTGGCATGATGACCATCACAACGCTTGAAAGCACCATGTCCTGCTGCCACGCCAGTAAGACGCCCCCGGCCGCCATCACGGGGGCCGCCACAAGCATGGTGAAGACCAGGACGGCGAACGACTGGATCTGCTGGGTGTCGTTCGTGGCCCTGGTAACGAGGCTTTGCGTGCCGAAGGCTGCCATTTCCTGGGAAGAAAGCGACTGGATCCTGGTGAAGACCTCGCCGCGCAGCTGGTGCCCGAGCTTCATGGCAACCACTGCCCCGAAGTAGCCCGCGGCGATGGCTGCCGAAGCCTGGACCGCAGCTATCAGGACCATGACAGCGCCCAAGCGGAATATTTCCGGCGTGTTCCCCGCAACGATGCCGTCGTCGATGATGGCAGCGTTGATGGTGGGCAGCAGCAGGTTGCCTGCGGTCTGGATAAGCTGGAGAGCAACGATCGCGGTCACGGCGCCTTTGTGGCCAGCCAGCAGCCGGGTCATCAAGCCGAAAAGCATCGCACCTCCAGGACGGATTTGGGAGGCCGATGAGGGTCCGGCCACTTGCCATCCCCAGAAGCCGCTGTCGTCATTGTAACCAGCATCACATTCTCTTCTCAGTCATAAGGCATTACCGACCAGAGAACCTCAAATGAATGGAGTTTATGCGCCTGGCTGCTTTTGCGCCACGGCAAAGATCCGCCGGAACGGAAACACCGTGCCATGTGCCGTTGCCGGGTATGCGGCCCGCAGGGCTGCAGCATACTCCGCTTCAAAGGCGTGCCCGTCCTCGGCCGAAAGAGCCGCCGCGACCGGGCGCAACGCCGTGCCCCGCACCCAGTCCAGCACCGGATCCGTCCCAGTGAGGACCTGCTCGTAGGTGGTTTCCCAGGCGTCTGCCGTGCAGGCCGCGTCCAGCATGATGCCGAGATAGTCTCCGGGCTCCCCCACGGACTCTCCACCGCGAAGTACGCCGTCGAGCTGGGGCGACCAGCGTGCCGAACCTGCGAGTTCCCGCATCAGGGCATGGGACGGGGCATTGAAGTTCCCCGGCACTTGCATGGCGAACCAGGCACCGGGCTTGAGCGCCGCCAGCCAGCCCGCCAGCATCTCCTGATGCCCCGGAACCCACTGAAGCGCGGCATTGGTGACCACCACGTCCGTTTCAGCCGGGGGCGTCCAGGCTGCGATATCCGCCAGCCCGAAGCTGAGGCCCGCATGCTTGCCCGCCTGCGCGGCGGCCCTATCCAGCATCTCCCTGGACGAATCGAGCCCCACCACTTGCGCTTCCGGCCATCTCCGGGCAAGGGTGGCCGTGAGGTTTCCCGGACCACATCCCAGGTCCACAACGTGCTGGGGCCGGTCGGCCTGGATCCGCCCCGTCAGGTCGAAAAACGGCCGGTCACGGTAATCGCCGAACTGGACGTACTTTACGGGGTCCCACTTCACAGTTACCTCCATCGCCGGGTGCTGTCTGGCAGTACCGCGAGCCTAACCCGGGCCCGCCCGGATATCCGGCACCGGCTGGGCACTAAGCTGGAAATCAATGAAACTCGTTGACCAGCTGCCTGTCCTGTCCGCCTCAGACCCCTCCGGCGCAGGCATCGACCCGGACGCCCTGTACACCCAATTCCTTGAGTGGACCGAAAGCCGGGGCCTGGAACTGTACGCTGCCCAGGACGAGGCCATCATGGAGCTCGCCACCGGAGCCAACGTCATCCTCGCCACCCCAACGGGCTCCGGAAAATCGCTGGTGGCCATCGCGGCGCACTTCCAGGCCATGGCGCGGGGCCAGCGCAGTTACTACACCGCCCCCATTAAAGCGCTGGTCTCGGAGAAGTTTTTTGCCCTGTGCGACATCTTCGGTGCAGAAAACGTCGGCATGATCACGGGTGACTCCGGCGTCAACCAGAACGCACCGATCATCTGCTGCACGGCAGAAATTCTCGCGAACATCGCCCTCCGCGAAGGGGCCGACGCCGAACTCGGTGCGGTCATCATGGACGAATTCCATTTCTACTCCGACCCCCAGCGTGGTTGGGCCTGGCAGGTCCCGCTGCTGGAGCTCCCCCAGGCCCAGTTCCTTCTGATGTCCGCAACCCTGGGTGATGTCAGCCGGTTCGAGGCCGGCATCACCGAACTTACGGGCCGCCCCACCACCACCGTCAGTTCAGCCGAGCGCCCCATTCCGCTGCATTACTACTACCACCAGACGCCGGTCCACGAAACACTCGAGGAACTCCTCTCCACGCGCCAGGTGCCCGCCTATGTGGTGCACTTCAGCCAGATCGAGGCCATTGACCGGGCCCAGACACTGATGAGCATCAACGTGTGCACCCGCGAGGAGAAGGACAAAATCGCGGAGCTGATCGCGAATTTCCGTTTCGCCGCAGGCTTCGGCAAGACGCTCAACCGGCTGGTCCGGCACGGTATCGGGGTCCATCACGCCGGCATGCTGCCGAAGTACCGCAGGCTCGTGGAGCAGCTCGCCCAGGCGGGCCTGCTCAAGGTGATCTGCGGTACGGACACACTGGGCGTGGGGATCAACGTGCCCATCCGCACCGTGTTGCTCACCGCACTGAGCAAGTACGACGGCGTCCGCACCCGCCCGCTTAACTCCCGGGAGTTCCACCAGATTGCCGGAAGGGCCGGCCGCGCCGGGTATGACACCGCGGGGACGGTGGTGGTCCAGGCACCGGAGCACGTCATCGAAAACGTGAAGGCGATGGCCAAGGCCACCGCCAAATTTGGTGACGACCAGAAGAAGCTCCGCCAGGTGGTCAAAAAGAAGCCGCCGGAGGGCTTCGTCTCCTGGGGGGAACCCACCTTCAAGCGCCTCGTGGAATCCGTGCCCGATCCTTTGACGTCCAGCTTCAGCGTGACGCATTCTATGCTGATGAACCTGATGGAACGGCCCGGCGACCCGTTCACAGCGGCCCGTCGGCTGCTGACCGAAAACCACGAGACACGGTCATCACAGCTGCGGCTGATGAAAAAAGCCCTGGGAATCTATCGTGAGCTCCTCGCCGCTGAGGTGGTGGAGCGCATCCCGGCAGAAGAGCAGGGCCATGACGGCAGGACCGTACGGCTCACCGTCCATCTGCAGGCCAACTTTGCCCTGAACCAGCCACTCTCGCCGTTTGCGCTGGCGGCGCTGGAGCTCCTTGACCCGGATTCGCCGTCGTACGCCCTGGACGTGGTGTCCGTGATCGAGGCGACCCTCGAAAAGCCCCGCCAGATCCTCTCCGCGCAGCAGAAGAAGGCCCGTGGGGAAGCGATTGCCGCGATGAAGGCTGACGGCATCGAGTACGACCAGCGCATGGCCATGCTGGAGGAAGTCACCTATCCGCAGCCGCTCGCCGAACTCCTGGGCGAAGCCTTCGAGGTCTACCGCAAGGCCGCGCCATGGGTGGGCGACTTTGAACTGGCGCCCAAGTCCGTGGTCCGCGACATGTACGAGCGGGCCATGAACTTCGGCGAATTTGTCCAGTTCTACGGGCTGGCCCGCTCCGAGGGCATTGTGCTGCGCTACCTCGCCGACTGCTTCAAGGCGCTGCGCCAGACCGTACCGCAGGACATGCTTCGGGAAGACCTTGAAGACCTCATCGCCTGGCTTGGCGAGCTGGTGCGGCAAGTGGACTCCAGCCTCCTGGACGAATGGGAGGAGCTGACGTCCGGCGCGATGCCCACCCCGCACGACGCTCCCCCTCCCCCGCCGCCGTCGCTGACGTCCAACGTCCGTGCCTTCCGCGTGATGGTCCGCAACGAGATGTTCCGCCGCGTGGAACTGTTCGCGGACGAAAACGCCGCAGCCCTGGGCGAGCTCGACGGCGGCGCGGGCTGGGATGCCACCCGCTGGGAAGACGTCCTGGACGACTACTTCGACGAACACAACGACATTGGCACCGGCCCGGATGCCCGCGGTCCCGGACTGCTCATGATCACCGAAGAGCCAGGCCTTTGGAAGGTCCGGCAGATTTTCGACGATCCGGCGAGCAACCATGACTGGGGCATCTCCGCGGAAGTGGACCTGGCGGCCTCCGATGAAACCGGTACGGCAGTGGTCCGTGTCACCGACGTCAACCGGCTCTAGGCTCTGACCGAATGGACTCCGTCCCCGACCTGACCGGCAGCCTTCGGGTTGTGGAAGCCCTGAAGGCCCAGCCCGTGGCACCTTCCAACGGTCCACGGCAGTGGTGGAAGGGCCCGCTGGACGTCGAGGGACTGGCTTTGGGGGCGGTCCAGGCAGCAGCGACGTCGCTGAACGCGCTTGTTGGCGTTCCGGGCAGGTACTCCCTGGCATCCGGAGCCACCGCGGCGGCGTTCGATTCGCTGGGACACCTGCGGATCGCGGGCGAGAAACCCGAAGGGTTCGCTCCGATGTCCGGCTTTCGGCGCACGTCGGACGGCTGGATCCGCCTCCACGCCAACTACCCCCACCACGCAGCCCGGCTGACGTCGGCCCTCTCCGTGAGCACACCACAGGACGTGGAACACGCCCTGTTGGGAATGACGTCCGTGGCCGCCGAGGAAGCCATCACGGCAAACAACGGCGTCGCTGCTGCCGTGCGCACACGGGACGAGTGGATCGCGACCCCCATGTATGGGACGGCCAGCTCCGGTCCATGGATCAGAATCTCCCGTCCGCCACCGTCAGCCAGTGAAAGTCCGCAGCTCTCCCGGTGGTTTCCAGCGGCAGTTCCGCGCCACCCCTTGGCCGGGCTCAAGGTGCTGGACCTGACGCGCGTCATTGCGGGGCCCACTGCCACACGCCTCCTGGGCGCCCTGGGCGCGGACGTTCTGCGCATCGACCCGCCCCAGCTTCCGGAGTTGAGCGATGTGTTCATTGACTCGGGCTTTGACAAGCGCAGCGCCGAGGCGGACCTCCGGGATCCTGCCGCCATGGAAGCGGTCAGGCTTCTCATTGAGTCTGCCGACGTGGTGGTCACGGGTTACCGCGACGGCGGGCTGGACCCTTTTGGGCTGGCGCCCGAAGCGCTGTTGCTTGCCCGGCCCGACCTCGTGATCGTCACTCTGAGTGCCTGGGGCAGCGGCGGCCCTTGGAACGGACGGCGCGGTTTTGACAGCCTGGTACAGGCCGCTTGCGGCATTGCCGAACGGTATGGCCGCACGACTGATGACGGGTGGCAGCCGGGGGCGCTTCCAGTGCAGGCACTGGATCATGCCACCGGTTATGGCCTCGCGGCGGCAGCAATTGCCTTGCTGGCCGAACGGCTCCGAAGCGGACGCGGCGGCGCTGCCCGGCTTTCCCTGGCCCGCACCGCTGAAGAATTGTTCCGGCTGCCCGCAGTGGCCGGTCACGGCGGTTCCCTGCCTGACCCGGAACTCCGCGTGATGGACAGCCCCTACGGCCGCCTGCGATATGTTGGGCCGCCCATCATGGCGGACGGCGTGCCGCTGGAGTACAGCAAGGGACCCGTCCGATACGGAACATCGCATCTTCGCTGGCAATAGGGAGCCTGGCAGTAGGGATCACGGCCCCGCTAGTAAACTCGGACCATGAGTGTAATCCGCCCCGCCACCCGGCAAGACGTCCCCGCCATTCTGCAGATGATCCACGAACTGGCCATTTACGAGAAGGAACCGGACGCGGTCCGCAACACACCGGAAATGCTGGCTGAGGTCCTGTTCGGCGAGAACCCGCGCGTGTTTGCCACGATGGCTGAGAACAGCGCAGGCGAGGTCCGGGGTTTCGCGCTCTGGTTCCTGAACTACTCCACCTGGGAAGGCGTCCACGGCATCTACCTGGAAGACCTCTACGTCAGCCCGCACGCCCGCGGCGAGGGCCACGGCAAGGCGCTCCTGCAGCACCTGGCCGCCACCGCCGTCGAGAGGGGCTACGCCCGGGTTGAGTGGAGCGTCCTGGACTGGAACGAACCGTCCATCAACTTCTACCGCAGCCTCGGCGCCCGCCCCCTGGATGGCTGGTCCACGTTCCGGCTGACCGGCGACGCGCTGGAGAGCTTTGGCACCAGAACGGCAGCGTCCATCCGTGGCTGAGCGGGACGCTTCCTCTCAAACGACGCAAACGCGGACCCCTGTCCCGCATTTTGTGAAGGCCAGGCACGAATTCCGTGGCATGCGCACCGCCGAGCACTACTTCACCGTTCCCTTGGACCACTTCGCTCCAGGGAGCGGCGACAACGCCGAGACCATCACCGTCTTCGCCCGTGAGTACGTCTCGTCGGCCCACACCCAGGCTGAAGCCGAAGAGCTTCCCTGGCTGGTGTTCCTCCAGGGCGGGCCGGGCGGCCGTGGCAACCGGCTGGCTTCGCTGGGCGGCTGGAGCAAGGCGGCTGCCCGGGACTTCCGGATCCTGATGCTGGACCAGCGCGGCACCGGGCTGTCGACCCCCCTTGACCGGAACACGCTGGCCGCTCGCGGAACGGCCGAAGCACAGGCTGCGTACCTCGAGCATTTCCGTGCGGATTCCATCGTGGCCGACGCGGAGCTCATCCGCGCGGCGCTCGGCTCCGGCCCCTGGAGCATCTACGGCCAAAGCTACGGCGGATTCTGCGCGCTGACGTACCTGTCCTTTGCCCCGGACGGGCTGAAGGAGGCTCTCATCACGGGCGGACTTGCGCCGCTCGCCGGCCATGCCGACGACGTCTACCGCGCCACGTTCGCGCGCGTTGCAGCCCGCAACACCGAGTACTTCAGCTGGTATCCGGAGGACCGCCGGACAGTGAACGCGATCGCATCGCACCTTCGGCAGACCGAGGAGTTCCTTCCCGACGGCGGCCGGCTCACGGTTGAACGGTTCCAGATGGTGGGCTCCTTCCTGGGCGGAAACACGCGGGTGGACGGCCTGCACTACCTGCTGGAAGACGCCTTCACCGAGACACCACAGGGAAACAGGCTCTCCGATGCCTTCCTGGAGCAGGTCCAGGGCATCGTGTCCCGCCTGGCGAACCCGCTCTATGCCCTGCTGCATGAGTCCATCTACGGGCAGGGACAGGCGACCGACTGGGCTGCCTGGCGTGTGCTGCAGGAAAATCCGGCATTCCACCCGGATGCGGAGGCGCTGCTGCTGACCGGCGAGATGGTGTACCCGTGGTATTTCGAACAGGATCCCGCCTTGGTGCCGCTGCGGCAGGTGGCCCATCTGCTGGCCGCCAAAACGGACTGGAAGCCGCTGTATGACCCCACACAGTTGGCCGCGAACAGCGTGCCGGTTGCCGCCGCGGTTTACCAGGACGACATTTACGTGGACGGCAGCCTGTCACTGGAGACGGCGGCTGCTGTGCGCGGACTCCGGGTATGGGAGACGGCCGACTTCCACCATGACGGCATAGCGGACGACGGCGAGGCTATTTTCGGGCGGCTGCTGGGTATGGTGCGCTCGGTTGCCGGCTCAGCCGGCAGCTGAGCCGGCCGCCGGGCTGCGGCGGCGCGCCACCAGGGCAACGACGGCGGCGGTCAGGACAGCAGCCCCCACCAGTCCGCCTGCCATGTTGAGCCCCAGGTAGCCGGCCCAGCTGAGGATCAGCCCGGAAGTGGCCCCGCCCACCGCACCTGCGGCGCCCATCAGCATGTCCGACACCCCTTGGACCACCACGCGGGACTCCTGCGGGACGCTCTCCGCCAGCAGCGTGGACCCGGAAATGGTGGCCGCAGACCAGCCCATGCCCAGCAGCACAAGTCCCACGGCCACCGCGACGGTGGACGTCTGGCCAAATCCTGCGACGGCGACGGCAGCGATCAGCGTGGCGAAGCCGATCATGATGGTCTCAGTCCTGCCTGCCTTGTCCGTCAGCCAGCCCATAACCGGCGACAACGCGAACATGCCTGCGATATGCAGGGAGATGGTGAAGCCGATGATCACCAGGACATCGCCGGAGGCGGCGTGGCCGGCATGGGAGGCACCAGGCCCGGCCACGAGTTCCTGCAAATGCAGCGGGGTCATGGACATCACGCCCACCATCACGGCGTGCGCTCCGACGACGGCGGCAAGCGCCAGCCAGGAAGCCCTGGACTGGCGGATTGCCCGCAGCCCGCGGACGAGCGATCCCCCGACTGCGTTGCGCGCGGTGGCGCCTTGCTGATTTGCCATACGTGGTGGCGTGCCCTGCATCTTCCCGCCAGCTGGCTGGGCGTCGAGATCCAGCACGGCGGGTTCCTGAGTGGCAAGATCCCGGGCGGCGATTTCCCGCGCGAGCAGGAGCGGGTCCGGCCTGAGACCAGCGAAAAGCAGCACAATGGCCAGCAGGAGTCCGGCTGCGGAGATCACGAACGGTCCGGCGACGGGAGGCAGGCTGAGGGCCAGGCCCACCACGGTGCCGGGCTGGATCAGGTTGGGTCCGGCCACGGCGCCGACCGTCACAGCCCACACCACGGCGGAAAGCGCCCTGCCGCGGTGTTCAGCGTCCGCAAGGTCGACGGCGGCGAAGCGTGCCTGCAGGCTGGCCGCGGTACCCACTCCGATGCCCACCGCCCCCAGCACCAGCAGGACGAACAAGCCGGACACCACCGACAGCACTATCAGAACTGTGCCGGCCAGGGCGGCGGAAAGCCCCGTGACCTGCCCGGCCCGACGGCCCCGCCGGTCCGCCAGCGAAGCAAGGGGCAGTGCTGTCAGCGCGGCCCCCAATGTCATAACCGTGGCCACGGCGCCCGCCCACACGCTGGAACCGGAAAGTTCCACGGCCAGGATGGAACCAATCGAAACCGTGGCTCCGGTGCCGATGCCACCGAAAACCTGGGCCGCGCTCAGCAGCACCACGGTGCGCCGTTGCACCTGGCGCACTCCTCTTTCCGTGATCAGGGTGCGGGCCATGATCCGAGCATAGTCCTGGGCGGCCAGGTCCTACAGGGGGCAGATTAAGCCACTGATCCCGGCCGCAGTGCGGCCGGGATCAGTGGAAATGCAGTGTGCGTCAACGAAACGCGGAGACAGCCTACTCAGCTTCGCTGAGGCTCTTCTTGGCGTCTTCCTCGAGGCGGGGGTCCAGGTGGGCCGTCTTTGCCTTGGAGCTCAGGAGGCTGGCAATCACGGCAACGATGATGGTGCCCACGATGACGGCCAGGGAGACGAATGTCGGAATCTCCGGGGCCCACTCGATGTGGTTGCCGCCGTTGATGAACGGCAGTTCGTTCACGTGCATGGCGTGGAGCACCAGCTTCACACCGATGAACGCCAGGATGAAGGACAGCGCGTGCTTCAGGTAGATCAGGCGGTTCATCAGGCCACCCAGCAGGAAGTACAGCTGGCGCAGGCCCATCAGGGCGAACAGGTTGGCGGTGAAGACGATGAACGGGCTCTGGGTCAGGCCGAAGATCGCCGGAATCGAGTCGACGGCGAAAAGGAGGTCGGTCAGGCCGATGGTGATGAACACGATCAGCATGGGGGTGAAGACCTTCTTGCCGTCCACCGTGGTGCGCAGCTTGCCGCCGTCGAACTTCTCCGACATGGGGATGACGTTGCGGATCCGGGCGATGAGCGGGTTTTCCTTGTCCTCTTCGTCCTCGCCTTCGTCCTGGGCCTGCTTCCAGGCGGTCCAGAGCAGGAACGCGCCAAAGATGTAGAACACCCAGCTGAACTGCTCGATCACGATGGCGCCGAGGAGGATGAAGATGCCGCGCAGGATCAGGGCGATGATGATGCCCACCATCAGGACTTCCTGCTGGTACTTACGGGGCACGGAGAAGCGGGCCATGATGATGATGAAGACAAACAGGTTGTCGATGCTGAGGCTGTATTCAGTGACCCAGCCGGCCACAAACTGGCCGCCGAATTCGGCGCCGGTAAAGAAGAACATGGCCCCGGCGAACAACAGGGCCAGGGAGACGTAGAACGCAACCCACAGGCCGGCTTCCTTCATGGAAGGCTCGTGGGGGCGTCGGACGACCAGCAGAAGGTCAATGAGGAGGATCAGGCCAAGGACGACAAGTGAGCCGACCTCGAACCACACGGGTAATTCGGGCACAGGTTAGCCTTTCGCAGGGTACAGAGAAATGATGTAAGTCTCTCCGGCCAGCCTGTGCACTTGGTGCTGAAATGGCGGCCCGCTACGCCCGGCCAGGCAACTGTGCCTGGCGTGTTGACGATCGTAGCGCTCGGGATACTCCCCTACGTGACGTTAACTGTACAGTAGGCGTCCCGACATGCGGAAACATGCCCCGACTGCCACGTCCCTTCGGCGCCCGGGGTGGACTAGGCGTGGCCGGCCGCCTGCATCTGGCGGAGCTCCTTCTTAAGGTCACTGACCTCGTCCCGGATCCGCGCGGCCACCTCGAACTGGAGTTCGGCGGCAGCACCGTGCATCTGTTCGGTCAGTTGTTCGATGAGGCCCACGAGGTCTTCGGCCGGTGCCGCGGCGAGGCCGTCCTTGCGGAGCTGCGCTGCGCCCTTTGCCGCGGACTTGCCACGTTTGGCGCCCTTGGCCAGCCGGTTGTTGTTGAGCAGCTCCTGGGTGTCCGCGTCTTCCTTGGCCAACTGGTCGGTAATGTCGGCGATCTTCTTCCGCAGCGGCTGCGGATCGATGCCCCGTTCCGTGTTGTAGGCAACCTGGATGGCGCGGCGCCGGTTGGTCTCGTCGATAGCCTTGGCCATGGAGTCGGTAATGCGGTCCGCGTACATGTGGACCTCGCCGGACACGTTGCGGGCAGCACGGCCGATGGTCTGGATCAGCGAAGTCGCCGAGCGCAGGAAGCCTTCCTTGTCCGCGTCCAGGATGCTCACGAGGGAGACCTCGGGCAGGTCCAGGCCTTCGCGGAGCAGGTTGATGCCCACCAGGACGTCGAAGACACCCATCCGGAGTTCCCGCAGCAGTTCAACGCGTCGGAGGGTGTCCACGTCCGAGTGCAGGTATTCGACCTTGATGCCGTGGCCCAGCAGGTAGTCGGTGAGGTCCTCCGCCATCCGCTTGGTCAGGGTGGTGACCAGGACCCGTTCGTTCTTTGCCGTGCGAGTCTTGATCTCGCCGAGGAGGTCATCGATCTGGCCCTTGGTGGGCTTGACCACCACCTCGGGGTCGATCAGTCCGGTGGGCCGGATGATCTGCTGCACAAAGCCGTCAGCCTTGCCGAGTTCGTACTTGCCGGGAGTGGCCGACAGGTAGACCGTCTGGCCCACGCGTTGGAGGAATTCGTCCCATTTCAGCGGTCGGTTGTCCATGGCCGACGGCAGGCGGAAGCCGAAGTCCACGAGGTTCCGCTTGCGGGACATGTCGCCCTCGTACATGGCGCCGATCTGCGGCACGGTGACATGGGATTCGTCGATCACCAGCAGGAAGTCGTCCGGGAAGTAGTCGATGAGGCAGTGCGGAGCGGTCCCGCGGGCACGGCCGTCGATGTGCGACGAGTAGTTTTCGATGCCGTTGCAGAAGCCCATCTGCTGCATCATTTCGAGGTCGTAGGTGGTGCGCATCCGGAGCCGCTGGGCTTCCACCAGCTTGTTCTGGCCTTCCAGGACGGCCAGGCGTTCGGCGAGTTCGTCCTCGATCCGCTTGATGGCCCGGGCCATCCGCTCGGGCCCGGCCACATAGTGCGAGGCGGGGAAGACGTACATTTCCTCTTCGTCCCGGATCAGTTCGCCAGTCAGCGGATGGAGAGTGTGGATGTTCTCAATCTCGTCTCCGAAGAATTCGATGCGGATGGCGAGTTCCTCGTACATCGGGATGATTTCCACGGTGTCGCCGCGGACCCGGAATGTGCCGCGGTGGAAGTCCATGTCGTTGCGCGCGTACTGCATGGAGACGAATTTCCGGAGCAGGTCGTCGCGGTTCATCTGCGCCCCTTTGCGGAGCGTGACCATGCCGGCAATGTACTCTTCCGGCGTGCCCAGGCCGTAGATGCAGGACACCGTGGCCACCACAATAACGTCCCGGCGGGTCAGCAGCGCATTGGTGGCGGAGTGGCGGAGCCGTTCCACTTCCTCGTTGATGGACGAGTCCTTCTCAATGAAGGTGTCCGTCTGCGCTACGTAGGCCTCAGGTTGGTAGTAGTCGTAGTACGAAACGAAGTACTCCACCGCGTTGTTGGGCAGGAGTTCACGGAATTCGTTGGCGAGTTGGGCGGCCAGGGTCTTGTTCTGCACCATGACCAACGTGGGCCGCTGGACCTGTTCGATGAGCCAGGCCGTGGTGGCGCTCTTGCCGGTACCGGTGGCGCCCAGCAGGACAACGTCCTTTTCGCCGTTCCTGATCCGCTCCGTGAGTTCGGTGATGGCGGCAGGCTGGTCGCCGGCCGGCTGGAACTCGCTGATGACTTCAAACGGAGCGACGACGCGGTTGATCTCCTGGGCAAGGCTCATGCATCTAATCTACAACCGGGGACCGACAGTGAAAGCCGGATCAGTTACCGGCGAACAGCACCCGAAACGGGCGAACAGGATCAGGACGCGTACGACGGCGGCGCCCACCCCGTGCGCGCGGCCCAACCGTCCATACGCGGCCAGGCGACGTCCGTGAACCACGGCTCCTTCGCCTCCGCATAGGCGTGGGTACCTTTACTCCCGGCAAACTGTCCGGTCAACGCGCGTTTATGGTCTTCATACAAGGCGGCGGCTTGCGGGTCGTTCCTGAGCCAGTCGCGGAAGAGCAGCGCGTAGCGCCAGCCGGACGATCCGGCCGCCCGTACGTGCACGTTGGCGGGGCGGCCGGGGTCCGCGTTGGCGTGGAAGCGTTTTTGCCACTGCGCCGGGTCCGGATCCGTCGGTTTCGGAGTGTCGAAGCCAACCCCCGGCACGGCCGGGAAGCCAGCAGCGGCCAGCAGCGGTGCGATCCGGTCCGCGGCGTTGAGATCGGACACCGTGACCTGGAGGTCGATGACGTCCTTGGCTGCCAGGCCAGGCACGGCTGTGGAGCCGATATGGTCCACAGCCAGGATGTCGTCCGGTGCTGCGGCCTGGATTCGGGCGCCAAGCCGTGCAGCCTGGGCCGCCCAATCCTGCTGCGGCACCGACAAGACTGCCATGCCTGCCCTGACCGCCCTGACGCTGCGCCGGAGATTGCGCGCGAACGGCACCAGTCGTTCGGCCCAGAGCCGGTCCACCTGCGCCGTCACGTCCGCCAGTGATCCGGAGTTGTCCAGCACGACGTCGGCAGCGGCCAGCCGCGCCTCGCGCGAGGCCTGGGCAGCCATGCGTGACCGGGCTTCGTCGGCCGTCATGCCGCGGTGTTCGAGCATCCGGGCGATCCTGACGTCATCGGGCGCGTCCACCACAAGGACAAGATGGAAGCCGCTCCCCTGGCCCGTCTCCACGAGCAGTGGAATGTCCTGGACCACAATGGCGCCGGCCGGGGCTGCGGCGATGATGCCGGCCGCTGCCTGCCGGACCAGCGGGTGCACAATGCCGTTCAGCACGGCCAGTTGCGAGGGATTGCCGAACACCACGGAACCCAGCCTGGCCCGATCCAGCCGGCCGTCGCCGTCGAGCATTTCCGCTCCAAACGCTTCCACCACGCTGGCCAGCCCGGGCGTTCCCGGCTCCACCACGTCCCGGGCCAGCGCGTCCGCGTCCACGAGCACCGCGCCGAGCCCGGAGAGGCGTGTGGCGACCACTGACTTCCCTGAGGCGATGCCGCCCGTCAAACCGATCTTCAGCATCCCACCACCCTAATCCCCACCGCCTCCCTCACCTCGCTGCGCTCGGCCAGGGAACCCAGGCGGCGTGGGCCCATCCACCGGAATAGACTTGGGCGGTGCAAGAGCAAGAGAGCCGGGCCACCGCCTACACCACGCTGGCGTTGGGGCCGGAGTTCCGGCACGAGATCGAGATCAAACGCTCCAGGTTCATTACTGTGCTGCGCCGCGCCGAGAATGAGGACACCGCACGGGACCTGGTGGCCACCCTGCGCCGCGAGTTCCACGATGCCCGCCACCACTGCTCGGCGTTCGTCCTGGGGCCGGACCGGGACGTCCAACGCTCCAATGACGACGGCGAGCCCTCCGGCACGGCCGGCATCCCCATGCTGGAGGCCATCATCAAGAGGGAAACAACACCGGGGGTGACGGACCTCAGTGACGTCAGTGCCGTCGTCGTCCGCTACTTCGGCGGCATCCTGCTGGGGGCGGGTGGGCTGGTGCGTGCGTATTCCGAGTCGGTTTCCGCGGCCCTGGAACGGGCCCCGCTGGTTCGCCGCAGCCGGCTGCGGATCTGTACGGCGTCGGTGCCGCACGCCGCCGCGGGACGGCTGGAGAACGATCTCCGCGCGGCCGGGTTTGCGATGGCGGAAACCACCTACGGAGCGCAGGACACGGTCCTTCGCCTGGCCGTGCCTGACGAAGCCGCGGAAGTTTCTGCCGCCACCGATCGCGTGTTGTCGCTCACCGCCGGGAGAACCGTGCTGACGGCGGCCGGAACGGAGTGGCTCGATGTCCCGCTCCCCTGAAGTCCGTCTGGCAGACGTCGACGACCCCATGCTGGAGCGGCTGCTGGAGCTGGCACAGCTGGATGCGTCTGCGGATGACGTCACGCCGCCGCTGAGCAACGGGACGGGCTGGAATGCCGAACGCATCGACTGGTTCCTCGCCTACCACCGGTCTGCAGCCGCGGGACTGGAGGGACCGGCCGCGGAAAAGAGCTGGGCAGTGCTCTGCGACGGCAGCCCGGCCGGCGCGATCAGGCTCAAGCTGACGGACGCGGAAACGGCGCAACACGAAACAGCTGAGACGGGCATCTGGCTGGGCCGGAGCTACCGCGGCCACGGTGTCGGCGGCGCCGCGTTGCGGCTGGTACTCGCGGAAGCCCGCCGCGCCGGACTGCACCGCGTCGTGGCCAAAACCACGGCAGCCAACATCGGCGCGCAGCGGCTCCTCACCGCCGCTGGCGCGGTCCTGACGCACGACGACGGCGGCGCGGTGTGTGCCGTCGTCGACCTTTCCCACTGGCGCCAGTAGGCACCCGGGCCCTGATTGCTGGGCTGATGGGATAAGCCCGCGGACGGGAATGCGTAACTTTTGCGGCCCGGCCATGGCCCGAAGCCCGGAATGGCGGGGCCGACCCGTGCTGAAGCGGCCATAAATGACGCACTCCGGTCGGCCGGGCCGGTTAAACACAGCGGGCCCCTGCTTTCGCAGGGGCCCGCTGTGTTGGCCCGGGAAGCCCCGGGCCGGTGGCAATTAGTTGCCGGTCAGCTTCTCGCGCAGAGCAGCAAGAGCCTCGTCGGATGCAAGCGTGCCTGCACCGGCGTTGGACTCAGCAGCAGGCTCCGAGGAGTAGCTGGTGGTGCCGGAATCGCTGTCACCGGACGTTGCAGCTGCAGCGTCGTCGGCAGCGTGCTGGGCAACCTGCTTCTTGTGTGCTTCCCAGCGGGTCTGGGCGTCAGCGTACTGCTGCTCCCAAACGGCGCGCTGGTTCTCGTAGCCTTCAAGCCACTCGTTGGACTCCGGGTCGAAGCCCTCCGGGTACTTGTAGTTGCCCTCTTCGTCGTACTCAGCGGACATGCCGTAGAGAGCCGGATCGAATTCGGTGGACTCGGCGTCAACGCCCTCGTTAGCCTGCTTGAGGGAGAGGGAGATACGGCGGCGCTCGAGGTCGATGTCGATGACCTTGACGAACAGCTCGTCACCAACGGAGACAACCTGCTCGGCCAGCTCCACGTGGCGGACTGCCAGTTCGGAGATGTGCACGAGGCCTTCGATGCCGTCTTCGACGCGTACGAACGCACCGAACGGAACGAGCTTGGTGACCTTACCCGGAACAACCTGCCCGAGGGCGTGGGTGCGGGCGAAGGTCTGCCACGGATCTTCCTGCGTAGCCTTGAGCGACAGGGAAACACGCTCGCGGTCCAGATCGACTTCGAGAACCTCGACAGTGACTTCCTGGCCAACTTCGACAACCTCGGACGGGTGGTCGATGTGCTTCCAGGACAGCTCGGAAACGTGAACGAGGCCGTCTACGCCGCCCAGGTCCACGAATGCACCGAAGTTGACGATGGAGGAAACGACGCCGGGACGAACCTGGCCCTTTTCCAGCTTGTTGAGGAACGTGGAGCGAACCTCGGACTGGGTCTGCTCGAGCCAGGCACGGCGGGACAGCACAACGTTGTTGCGGTTCTTGTCCAGCTCGATGATTTTGGCTTCGATCTTCTGACCGATGTACGGAGCGAGGTCGCGCACACGGCGCATCTCGACGAGGGATGCGGGCAGGAAGCCGCGCAGACCGATGTCGAGGATAAGACCACCCTTGACAACCTCGATGACGGTACCGGTGACAACACCGTCTTCTTCCTTGACCTTCTCGATGTCGCCCCAGGCGCGCTCGTACTGAGCCCGCTTCTTGGAGAGGATCAGGCGGCCTTCTTTGTCTTCCTTGGTGAGCACCAGGGCTTCGACGAGATCGCCAACGGAGACAACGTCTCCGGGATCAACGTCGTGCTTGATGGACAGCTCGCGGGAGGGGATGACACCTTCGGTCTTGTAACCGATGTCGAGCAGAACTTCATCGCGGTCGACCTTGACGACGGTACCTTCGACGAGGTCTCCGTCGTTGAAGTACTTGATGGTGGCGTCGACTGCTGCGAGGAAGTCCTCAGCGGTACCGATGTCGTTAATGGCGACTACGGGGGTACCGGGCTTCTCGGTGGAGGTGATGGTCATGTAGTAGGGGCTCCGTTGTGGATAGTTAGTCGGTCAGGCAAACCGCCGCGCCCGCGTTATGGAACGCAGGCGCAGGTCTTCGGGCGATCGCAGGGATCTTCCGGGTCTTCCTGATTTGTGGATTCTAGAAACGCGCACGTAGTACGCGCCCACTTATTCTAGTCGCAGCGGCCAACGAGGGTCAAAGCGCATGGCAATGACCGGCCTGGCTGAGCGTGCCTGCAATGCCGGGGCTCAGAAGTGCGTGAGGCAGTGTGTGGCGCGTTCCACCGCGAACATCCCGCGCGCCCGGAGCGCCGCGCCTTGGGTGTGTTCACGGATCCGGCCTGCCGCCGTCAGGGTCACCGGGCTGACGGCGCCGAGGTAGATGGATGACAGTGCGGAGACATCCAGCGTCAGGTCCGGATCCTGCGCAGCTTCCAGACGCACGACGGCGGCCTCGCCGCCACTGACGTCCACGGCAAACGTTCCCGCCGTGAGGCCAAGCGGGTCCTGCACCTCGAGCACCAGCCTTCCGTCCACCGGGTAATGCCGGGCTTCCAGCGCCTGGGCCACGTCCAGGATGCGGAGCCAGAGCATGTCCCGGCTGTCTGAGGAATCGATGCAGCGGGGATCGGCCAGTGCCCAGGTCAGCGGGTCATCCAGCGGTGCTTCCTCCCACGTGACGCGTTCCACCAGGTCGATGGCGGCCAGGAACTGCCAGAGCTCCAGGTACGCCTCGTTCGTGGCCGCCACGAGGTCCACTACCTGCATGGTGTAGGGCTCGGTGTCCCAGCCAAGGAATTTGTAGGAAACGTAGCCGTCCACGGCGCCGTCGGGGCCGTAGTGCAGTGCCGCCTTGACGGCAGGATCTTCCTTGCCCTCGCGGCCCAAGGACCCTGAAGCCAGCTGGCGGTACCAGTCCTGGCGGCCGATCGATCCCGGCGTCAGGCGGTGCACGCAGTCGAAGACGACCGGCGCCAGGTCCAGCAGCACGCGCGGGTCCGCGACATCCACGGTACCGACGGCGTGGTGATTAAGCCGGAACCGGGCAGTGGTGTCCACTTTCACGGTCCGTTCGAAGCTGGCCACGCCGTAGCCAAAGCGTCCATAGATGGAGCCCTCGGACGCTGTCAGGGCGGCCATTGCCAGGCCATCGTCCTTCGCCATGGCCAGGTCCTCGGACATCATCCGGCGCAGCAGGCCGCGCCGCCGATGCGAAGTCCGGACCGTTACTGCTGTGACCAGTTGGGTTTCCAGCAGCCGGCCGAAGCCGATGTTGAGTGTTTTGCGCAGGGTGCCGAAGGTTGCCACCGGTACCTCCGCGGGGAGCGACCCAGGCGCGACTTCGCGGGTCTGGTAGGCGCCGGTGAAGATCCGCCGGTCAGCTGCGTAGGTCTCCAAGGATTTGGCAACATGCGCCGGTGTCCGCGTGGATTCGTGGAAGCCAAAGGCGACCGCCTTCACCCATGATTCGGCGTCGGGATAACCCGCCTCGCCTTTGGATGCCGCTGGGAAGCGCCGGATTTCATAGTCATCACTCAGTTCAGCCACACCGCCGAGCCTAACCAATGATTCCGGCGCCTGGCCAGCAGCAACACGCCCGCAGGCAGGAAGTTCCGCAGAGCCGGCGGGAAATGGCTCAGGGCCGCCGCACAGGTTGGCGGAGGATGGTTTTGAGCTTCTCCGGTGCCACCCTGCGGGCGTCACTGAGGTAGATCTCGTGGTGCAGGCCGGCAAATCCGAAGCCCTTGGACGGCATGTATTCACTGTGCAGGCGGTGCAGCGTGGGGGCCTCGTCGTCGTAGCTGCCGATGTGCAGGATCTGCAGCGAGAGGCCTTCATCGAGGGTCTCAAGGCGGAGCAGGTCCAGCCCCGGAACGTTCTTCGCCGCCGCCTCCGCGATACCGTCCTGCACCTCGGCGGCGCCGATCCAGCCTGGCTGATGGATCATCATGGTCCACTTCCAGCTGTCCTTCTCGCCCCGGGTGAAGGCGTCAGCATCGTCTGCTGTCCACAGGCCCTCCAGCGGCCCGACGACGTAGTCCCGGCCCGCGTGCTTGCTGGCGAACTTGACGGCGTAGGACACCGAATACAGGGCCTCGAGGGCGGCGGCGTAGGCGGGGGCCGTCCCCGGATTACCTTGCCCGTCCAGCATCAGGTAGCTCAGCGGGGGAACGGTGACCACCTCGAAGTCCCGGGCCCGGGGCGCGTACAGATCCTTGAACTGTTTCTTGACGTCGTACTTGTCCATCGCGCCCCGCCCATTCGTTCCCAGCAGCCCGCTCCCAGCAGCCTAGTGGCCGGCGTCGTACCAGCTGGGGCCCACACCGATCTGGACATCCAGCGGGACGCTGAGGTCCGCGGCCGAGCCCATCTGCTCGGTGACGAGCTTCTCGACCGCAACACGTTCGCCGGCGGCGACTTCAAGCACCAGTTCGTCATGGACCTGCAGGAGCATGCGGGACTTCAGGCCCTGGGCCGCCAGTTCAGCGTGCACGCCCAGCATGGCGCGTTTGATGATGTCTGCGGCCGATCCCTGGATGGGTGAGTTCAGCGCGATGCGCTCCGCGTTTTCGCGCAGCTGCCGGTCCGTGCTGGTGAGGTCCGGCAGGTAGCGGCGACGCCCCTCGATGGTGGCCGTATAGCCGTCCACCCGGGCCTGGTCCACCACTCCGCGGAGGTAGTCGCGGACGGCCCCGAACCGGTCAAAGTAGTCCTTCATCAGGGTGCGGGCCTCGTCCACGGAAATTTCCAGCTGCTTGGACAGGCCAAACGAGGTCAGGCCATAGGCGAGGCCGTAGGACATCGCCTTGACCTTGGAGCGCATGGCACTGGTGACTTCTTCGGTGGGCACATGGAAGATGTTCGAGCCCACAAACCGGTGGAGGTCTTCGCCGTCCTGGTAGGCCTGGATCAGGCCTGCGTCGCCCGAAAGGTGCGCCATGATCCGCATTTCGATCTGTGAGTAGTCCGCGGACAGCAGGCACTCGTAGCCGTCACTGACCACAAAAATGCCGCGGACACGCCGGCCTTCCTCGCTGCGGATGGGGATGTTCTGCAGGTTGGGATTGTTGGAGGAGATCCGGCCCGTCGCTGCCACGTTCTGCGCGTAGGTGGTGTGGATCCGGCCGTCTTCCGTCACGGACTTCTTAAGCGACTCCAGCATCTGGCGCAGCTTCGAGGACTCCCGGTGCGCCATCAGCTGGACCAGGAATTCGTGCCCGGTCTTTTCCAGCAGGTTCTTCAGCGACGCGGCATCGGTGGTGTAGCCGGACTTGATCTTCTTCGTTTTCGGCAATTCGAGTTCGTCAAAGAGCACGGTCTGCAGCTGCTTGGGCGATCCGAGATTAACCTCGTGGCCGATCGCGGCGAAAGCAAGTTCCTGTGCGTTGTCGATCACCTTGGCCAGATCGGCGATCTGCTCGTCCATGCGCGGCAGGTCGATGGCGATGCCCGCGGTTTCCATGTCGGCCAGCACGCGGCTGACGGGCAGTTCCAGGGTGGTCAGCAGGTCCCCCGCCTTGCGTTCGGTGAGTTCTGATGCGAAGTGCCGGCTCAGGGCCTGGACCACGGCCGCCACATGGACCAGCGCGCCGGCAGCGGCGGCGTCGTCGCCGTCGAACGCCAGCTCCAGCTGTCCCGCCTTGGAGGTCTCCGCCGAGACACTGACGTTGAGGTGGTGCTGGGCCAACTCGGCGAGTTCATAGGTGCGGCGGTCCGGCTGGATGAGGTATCCGGAAATTGAGGTGTCATCCACCACGCCTTCCAGTCCCAGGCCACGGCTGGACAGGGCCTTCAACGCAGCCTTGTAGCCGTGCATGACCTTTGACGAGCTTTCATCGCGCAGCCAGTCGGCCAAGACGTTTTCGGCTGCGGCGTCCTGCGTGGCGAGGTCGATATAGACGGCGGCATCGTCACGGACGATGGCCAGTGCGGCGGCGTCCTCGCCGATCCGCCCGGGCGCCAGGTCGACGGCGACTGCGGACGTCTTGCCAGCGCCGGCCGCCAGGAAGGCACCCAGCTCGGCTGCCCCTGCGGGAATCACGACGTCCGGCGCAGCGATGGTTTCGCGCTCCGCAGATTCCACCTCTTCACTGCCGTACAGGGCAAAGAGCCGGGTACGGATGGTCTTGAATTCAAGTTCGTCGAACAAAGCCTCCAGCGCGGCTTCGTCCGGCCGCGGTTCCGCGAGATCATCCAGGGTGAGCGGAAGTTCGAGATCCGTGTGGAGCCTGTTCAGGCGTCGGTTGCGTTTGACGTCCTCCACGTTTTCCCGGAGGGCATCGCCCACTTTGCCTCCGATCGCGTCCAGGTGCTCGAGGACGCCCTCAAGTCCGCCGTAAAGGTTGATCCACTTGGCCGCGGTTTTCGGGCCGACGCCCGGAACGCCCGGGAGGTTGTCCGCGGTCTCCCCCACCAACGCGGCAAGGTCCGAATACTGGGCCGGCGTCACAAAATACTTTTCCTGGATGGCTGCCGCGTCCATCCGGGGAATGTCGCTGACGCCCTTCCGCGGGTACAGCACAAAAACGTTGTCCGTGATCAGCTGGAAGGCGTCACGGTCGCCCGAGACGAGCAGCACCTCGAAACCGGCCTTTTCCCCCATGGCGGCGAGGGTGGCCAGGATGTCATCGGCCTCATAGCCGGGCAGTTTGATGGTTTTGATGCCCCAGGCGCCCATGACCTTGTCGATGAGGTCGATCTGGCCGCTCATCTCACGGGGTGTTTCGTTGCGTCCCCCCTTGTACTCGCTGTACTCGGCTTTGCGGTGCGTGGTGTCATCCGAGACGTCGAAGGCGACACAAATGTGGGTGGGCTTCTGTTCCTTGATCAGGTTGATGAGCATGGACGTGAAGCCGTGGATGGCGTTGGTGTGCTGTCCGTTGGCGGTGGAGAACTTGTCCGCCGGCAAGGCGAAGAACGCGCGGAAAGCCATCGAGTGGCCGTCCAGCACCAGGAGCCGCGGCTGTCCGGTGATGGGAACCACGGGGGCTTCCGTGGCGGAAACCTGGCCTCCGGCCGGTAGGACGTTGATGTCCTGCAGGGCAGCATCAGCGTCAAGCACTGCGGTCTCGGACGGGAAGGGGGCCGGTTTGGTAGTTTCACTCACAGGTGCCAGCCTAGTTCCCATGATGGACAATTTCACGCCCGGGCCCTTCACTGAGGAATTGGTCACAGCAGGCATCCCGGCGCACCTCCACGACTGGCTCGGCCGCCTGGGCATCGGTGCCCTGGTGGTGAAGATGGGGATCCACTTCCTGGAGATGAGCCCGGAACGAACGGTGGCCACCATGCCGGTGGAAGGGAACACCCAGGTGGCGGGCATCCTCCACGGCGGCGCCCATGTGGTGCTGGCCGAAACCCTGGGGTCCTTCGCCGCCGGGATGCACGCCGGCGCCGGCAGGCATGCCCTGGGCATCGAAGTGAGCGCCACACACCACCGTGCAATCGCCGCGGGCACCGTGACAGGTACCTGCACCGCGATCCACCTGGGCCGGACACTGACAACGCATGAAATCGTGATGACCGACGAACAAGGCCGCCGCCTCTCCACCGCACGCCTCACCAACATGCTGCGGGACAACGAGCCCGCGGAGGCCTAAGCGCCTTAGGCGGGAAGCTCCTAACCGGCCGGAACCGGGGAGGTGAAGGTGTAGCGGAGCTCCACTATGCCCCGTCCCAAAGTGCGGGACGCCGTCAACTCAAGTGGCGACGTCGGGCCCTCCAATGGCAGCAGCCGTTTGCCGTCGCCCAGGACCACGGGGATGACAGAAAGGATGAGGTCATCCAGCAGTCCTGCGTTGGCGAACTGCGCAGCGAGGTTGCCGCCACCCACCACCCAGACGTTCATGCCGCCGGCGTGGTCCTTGAAGTCCTGGATGAACTCCTGGACGGGTCCGCGGACGAAGGTGATGTCCGTGCCGGCCGGGGCAACGTGCTCGTGCCGGGTAAACACATAACAGGGTGTGGAAGGGTACGGCCAGTTGCCGGGTTCGTGCTCCATCAGCCAGGCGTACGTCTCGCCGCCCATAACAATGCAGCCGACGCCGGCCATGAAGGTTTCGTAGCTTTCCTTGCCGCCCTCGAAGCCATCGAACTCGAGAAGCCAGGCGAGGTCATCCTTGGTGGTGGCGATGAACCCGTCAATGGAGGCCGCGACAAAATACTGGATCCTTGACATGGAACCAGATTAGCCCTGCGGCGTTGACGCGCTGAAGGCCTACTTGCTGAAGTACGGAATGATCAGGTAAAGCCCGAACAGCACAGCCACGCCGCAGAGGCCAAAGCAGGTGTAGGCGAAGTAGCGCTTGGTGCGGGGTGAGGCCTGCCGGGCGTCACCGGCGATGGCCGTCAGCCGCACGCCCAATGAATACAGGACCACAACGGTCACCGCGGACACCAGGGTGGCACCTGCCACTGTCAAGAGTTCCAACCACTTCATCGCTGAACATCCTTGTGCTGGTTCGCCTTGGCGCGGGCCCGGGCGAAGGCTTTCTTCTTGGCAAAGCGGACGGCCTGGCCCGCTTCTTCGACTTCCACGGCATTGTGGTGGCCCACCGCGGACTTGCGGGAGTAGGCGAACATAAACAGCACCGCGGCGGTGCCGGCGACGGCGGCAATCACCACACCCACCACGCCGGTCTTCACGAGCAGCGCGGTCAGCGCGCCCACAACGCCGGCGGCGGGAAGTGTAAACAGCCAGCCCAGGGCGATCTTGCCCACCAAGTTCCACCGCACAGTGGTGCCCTTACGGCCCATTCCGGACCCGATGACGGACCCTGACGCCACCTGCGTAGTGGACAGGGCGAAGCCCAGGTGGGAAGACGCAAGGATGGCAGAGGCGGTGCTGGTCTCGGCTGCGAATCCCTGGGCAGGCTTGACCTCGGTGAGCCCGGAACCCATGGTCCGGATGATGCGCCAGCCACCTGCGTAGGTGCCGACGGCGATGGCCAGGGCGCATGCCGTGATGACCCAGAACTGCGGGCCCGAACCCGGGGACTGTGTGCCGGCGGAAATCAGCACCAGGGTGATGATGCCCATGGTCTTCTGGGCGTCGTTGGTGCCGTGGGCCAGCGCCACCAGGCTGGACGTGAAGATCTGGCCGGTGCGGAACCCGCCCCGCTTCTGCGTCAGCTTGCTGCCGGTTTCCGGATCGTGCCGCGACGTCAGGGCATACGCGAGCCGCGTGCAAAGGTACGCCACCAGGCCGGCAATCAGCGGGGCGAAGATGGCGGGCAGGATGACCTTCTGCAGCAGGGTTTCCAGGTTCACGGAATTGAACCCGATGCCGGCGATGGCCGCGCCGATCAGCCCGCCGAAGAGTGCATGGGATGAGCTGGACGGCAGGCCTTTGAGCCAGGTGATCATGTTCCAGAGGATGGCGCCCATAAGGCCGGCGAAAATAATGTCCGGCGTGATCTGGACACCGTCGGAGCCTTCCCGGATGATGCCGCCGGAGACTGTTTTGGCCACTTCCGTCGAGAGGAAGGCGCCGACCAGGTTCAGGATTGCGGCGAGCGTCACAGCGGTCTTCGGTTTAATGGCACCGGTGGCGATGGGCGTAGCCATCGCATTCGCGGTGTCATGGAATCCATTTGTGAAGTCGAAAAATAATGCCAGTCCGATGACCAGCGCCACCATAAAGGTGATATCCACCTGTTGCCCAATCTGCAGAGTCGACGTTCAGCAGTTCCACTACCCGCCGTGCCCTGCAACGCATTATTCACCTGCAGTTCATGTGAAATGACCTGTGGAGTTAACAGAACCGGCGTGAAACCCTATCGATCGTACGCGTCCATGGCATCAGGTCAAAAACAGCTGCTCCGTGACAAACCCACCGACGGCGGCCAGTTCGGCGGGAGAGATTCCCCGGCGCGGATCGGGCGACACCGTGAGGATGCGTCGGCCCAGGAATCCGGCCCACGCCAGTGCTTCCTGTTCATAGCGGAGCTGGTCGTCAATCCACACGATGCCATCCGGGGCGTTGGCCGCCAGGTCCTCCTGGAGGGCGGCAAGCTTCCACCAGCCCTCCCCCGTTCCGGCACCATCCGCTGTCAGGCAGGGCCAGTGGCCGCCTGCAAGTCCGATGGCAGGGCATAAGTATTCCGCGGCCATCTCCTCCCAGCTGGTGAGCCACACGCACCGGACTCCAGGCAACCGGGAAAGCCCGTTCAGCCCGTCAACCAGCTGGCCCGCATACGCCACTTCGAGCACGCCGGCGTTCGCAAGTATCCAGCCGGAACCCCATGGCGTCGTGCCCGTTGCTCCGAACGGGCAAACGACGCCGTCGACGTCCAGGTACAGGGTGACGTTCCGCATTGCCGCTCCCGGTCAGGCCGGCAGGCCCGGAACGGCCCTTAAATGATTGAGGGGCTGCACGCATCAATGGTTGCATTGCGTGCAGCCCCTGCTCAAGGACTCGCGGATAAGCGGTGTCTCCTTGGCAGAGATCGCCTTTGGTCCGTCGTTCTCTGTCCTGGTTTGACGTGGGAGCCTAAGACGCGGGAGCGGCCTGGGGGTTATTGACGTTGACCAGCCAGGCAGTCCCGAACCGGTCCGTGCACATGCCGAAGATGTCGCCCCAGGGCGCCGGCTCCAAGGGAACGGTGACCGTGCCGCCGTCGGCGGACAGCTTCTCCCAATAGCCGCGCAGTTCAGCTTCGTCGTCGCCGCTGAGCGAAACCGAAATGGAGCTACCGGTCGCGAGGTCCATGCCGTTCGGCGTGTCCGCCCCCATCAGGACCAGGCCGTTGCTGGCCGTCAGCATGCCGTGCATGATTTTGTCGGCTTCCGCCGGATCTTCGCTGGCGTGGAACTCCCCGAACGTGCTGAGGGCCAGGTCGCCGCCGAAGACGGACTGGTAGAAGGTCATCGCCTCGCGGGCGTTCTCACGGAAGCCAAGGTAGGGGTTGAGCGTCGTTGGCATGGCCGGTTCTCCTTGAAGTACAGAACTGAAACGGAATCGGAACAGTCAACATCCTGCCGCACTTCCCGCCGCGTTCATAGGGTTCACGGCAACCTGATGCCCCGCAGTTTCAGGGCATAAAGCGGTATCCCACACCAGGTTCCGTGAGGAGGTGGCGGGGTTTCCCGGGATCGGCCTCCAGCTTCCGCCGCAACTGGGCCATGTACACACGCAGGTAGTTGGCTTCCGTCTGGTAGGCCGGTCCCCAGACGTCCAGCAGCAGCTGCTGCTGGGTCACCAGCCGGGCAGGGTTCCGGACCAGCAGTTCCAGGATGTTCCATTCGGTCGGCGTCAGCCGGACAACGTCCCCGTCCCTCGTGACCTGCCGCTGGGCCAAGTCCACGGTGAAGGAGGATGCGGCCACCGTGGGTGCCGACGCCGGATCCGGAACGCGGCGGAGGAGCGCCCGCAGCCGGGCCAAAAGCTCATCGAGTCCGAACGGCTTGGTGATGTAGTCATCCGCACCGGCATCCAGGGCGTCGACTTTGTCCGATGAGCCGTGGCGTGCGGACAGCACCAGTACGGGCAGGTTGCTCCATCGACGGACTTCCCGCAGGACTTCCGCTCCATCCAGGTCCGGCAGTCCGAGGTCCAGGATCATCACGTCCGGCGGACGGTGGGAAGCGGCACGCACGGCTGTGCCGCCGTCGGACGCTGACTCCACGGCGTAGCCGTGGGCCTGGAGTGTGATCCGGAGTGCCTTCAGCAGGTGGGGATCGTCGTCGACAACCAGCACACTGGTGCGGCGGCCGCCTTGCGTGCCGGAAGAACCAGCCTGGTCCGAATTCACGTGGCCTCCTGACGCGGCTGGACGGCCGCGTGGCGCGCGCCCGGCGAGCCGGTGGAAAGGGCCAGCCTGATCACCATGGTCAGCCCGCCGCCGGGAGTTTCCTGTGCAGTCAGCGTCCCGCCCATGGCCCTGACGAACCCGTCGGCGACGGCCAGGCCCAGTCCCACTCCGGTGGCCTGGGGCCGGTCGTGGAGCCGCTGGAACGGCTGAAACATCTCAAGCACCTTCCCGGCGGGCACACCGGCGCCGTGATCGATGATCCGCAGTTCACCGGACGGATAGCCATCTAGCGTGGCTGCACCCATGCCGTCGGAAGCGCCTGTGATGGTGATCCCCGAACCCGGCGCGTATTTGACGGCGTTTTCCACAATGTTCGCGATCACACGGTCCAGCAGCACCGGATCAGCCTCCACGGTCGGCATGTTGGCGGGCAGCTCCACCCGGACTGTACCGTCCGGGAGCCCGCGCAGGGCCGGCGCAACAACCTCGCTCCACCGCACGGGTCCCAGCAGCGGCCGGACGGAATCGGCGGTGATCCTTGACATGTCCAAGAGGTTTCCCACCAGCTGGTCCAGCCGGTCCGTGCATTCGTCAATGGTTTCCAGCAGCTCCCGTTCTTCCGCGGGCGTATAGGTGACGGTCCGCTGCAGCAAGCCACCGGCGGCGAGCTTGATCCCCGCCAGGGGCGTCCGCAGGTCGTGGGACACCGCCCGCAGGATCGCCGTGCGCATGGAGTTCCCTTCGGCCAGCCGCAGCACCTCGCGCCGGCTGACGGCCAGCTGGCGGCGTTCGAGCTGGGCTTTCACGTGGACCGCAAACGCACCCAGCAACCGGCTTTCCACTGCCGGCACCTCCCGGCCGAACAGCACCAGCCGGGTGTCGTCGTCGACCGGTTCCCCGGTGCTGCCCGGCAGTCCGGTGACGCCATGCTCCCACCCGGCGGTATCCCCCGCGCCGGCCACGAGCGACCAGATCCTGCCGTCCGCGCCGCGGACTCCGGAGAGTCCCGACGTCGGACCGGAACCTTGCGCGGTGCCCTCCCGGCTGCTGTACACACCGGCACCGGTGGCACCAAAAACGTCCAAGGCCTCCGCCAGGATCCCGTCCAGAGTGTCCTCCGAACGGGAGGCGCCCAGGGCGAGGTCGCCCAGCGTCGCCGCCTCCGCCTGCGCGCGGGCAGCCTCCTTGGACCGGCGGGCAGACCCGTCCACCACCCCGGCGACCGCCACTGACACCCCCACAAAAACGGCCAGGGACAGGAGGTCCTGGGGATCACTGATCGCCAGGTCCCCCAGGGGCGGCGTGGAAAAGTAGTTCACCAGCACGCTGCTCCACAGCGCGCCGACCACGGCAGGCCACAACCCGCCCACCAGCGCCACCGCAACGGCGCCTGCAAGCTGGATCAGGACGGCGGTGGCAACGCTGTGGTCGAAGGCTGCGAGCAGCAGCTGCAGCAGGGCGGGCAGGGCTGCTGCGAGCGCAAAGCCAATGGCAACCCTGGTGCGGCCCAGGTCAGGCCGCCGGCGTGGTGCGTTCCGCTGGGGCGGGACGCGGGGAACTACCTGGACATCAACGTCGCCCGCACCGCGGACCACCCGGGCTTCCACGGTGCCGCCGGCGAACAACCCTGCCAGCACACCGGCAAGCGGTCCGCGGCGGGACTGCCCCACAACAATATGGGTGGCACTGGACTTGCGGGCGTAATCGAGCAGGGCCCGGGCCGGATCCGTCGCGGAAACGGTGTGGTAGGTCCCGCCCAGGTCATTGACCAGCCTCCGCTGCGCCTCCAAAACCTGGGGAGACTCGCCCGCCGTACCCCCCGTGGTGCGGACGTGGACGGCCACCAGCTCGCCGCCGTCGGTCCTTTCGAGAATCCTGGCGGCGCGCCGGATGAGCAGTTCTGCGTCATCGCTGCCGTTGAGGCCAATGACTATCCGTTCCCGTGCCATGCCGCCATTCTCCCACCCGGATCCCCACGTCCCGTGCGGGCCTTTCCCGGGGTTGGTGGCTTTGGTCATACGGGCGTTAAGGATGCGTCAAGATCCGCCCGAGTCCAGCTCCAAGGCGAGTGGGCAGTACTAGATTCGGCTGTGCCCGCGGTGCCGTGCCGCAGACTGAAAGGCTTTCATGACCACCATGAGCAGACCCCCTGCCGATCCCTCGGCACTCCGTGCGACGCGGAAGGAGGCCCTTGGCAGTTGGCTGCTGCATGGATTGGAGGATTCCAAGGGCACCCATCAGGGGCCGGGCGGGCTCGCGGACGAACAAAAGAAGCATCACTGGTGGCAGGTGATGTGCCTGACCGGCGTGGACTACTTCTCCACGCTGGGCTACCAGCCGGCCATCGCGGCGCTCGCGGCCGGTGCCCTCTCCCCCTTGGCAACGCTTGTCCTGGTGGCCGTGACTCTGTTCGGCGCCCTCCCCGTCTACCGCCGGGTTGCCGGCGAGAGCCACCGCGGCGAAGGGTCCATTGCCATGCTGGAGCGGCTGCTCCCCAAGTGGCGGGGCAAGCTCCTGGTGCTGGTGCTGCTGGGTTTCGCGGCCACCGACTTCATGATCACCATGACGCTGTCCGCCGCCGATGCCACGGCACACCTGATCGAGAATCCGTTTGCACCGGACGCCCTGCACGGGCAGGAGGTGGCCGTAACGCTGGTCCTGCTTGCCCTGCTCGCTGCCGTTTTCCTGCGCGGGTTCAAGGAGGCCATCGGCGTCGCCGTTGTGCTGGTGATCCTGTACCTGGGGCTCAACGTGGTGGTCATCGCGAGGTCGCTCGCGGAGGCAGCCGCCCACCCAGTGGCCGTCGGTGACTGGTGGCAGGCTCTTAACACCTCCCACGGAAATCCGCTGATGGCGGTGGCCATCGCCCTGCTCGTCTTCCCCAAGCTGGCGCTGGGGCTGTCCGGCTTTGAAACTGGTGTGGCGGTGATGCCGCAGGTCCGCGGCGGCGCGGGCGATACCCAGGAGAACCCGGCCGGGCGGATCCAGGGGACCCGGCGGATGCTGACCACCGCCGCCCTGGTCATGAGTTCCTTCCTCGTGACCAGCAGCTTCACCACGGTTGTCCTGATCCCCGAGGCTGAGTTCCTGCCGGGCGGCGAAGCCAACGGCAGGGCGCTGGCGTTCCTGGCCCACGAATACCTCGGGCCGGGCTTCGGCACGGTCTATGACGTGAGCACCATCGCCATCCTGTGGTTCGCCGGTGCGTCCGCGATGGCCGGCTTGCTGAACCTGGTCCCCCGGTACCTGCCGCGGTACGGCATGGCCCCTGCATGGGCGAAGGCAGTCCGGCCGCTCGTGCTTGTCTTCACGCTGATCGGGTTCCTGATCACCTGGCTGTTTGAGGCCGACGTCGATGCCCAGGGCGGGGCGTACGCCACCGGCGTCCTGGTGCTGATGACCTCGGCGGCAGTGGCCGTGACACTCTCGGCCCGCCGGCTTCAGCAGCGTAAGCGGACCATCGGCTTTGGCATCATCACGGTGCTGTTTGTCTACACAACGGTCGCCAATATCTTTGAACGTCCCGAAGGCATCCGGATTGCCGGCTTCTTCATCCTGGGGATCATCAGCATCTCGCTGCTCTCGAGGGTGCTGCGGTCCTTCGAACTGCACGCCACGCACGTCCGGCTGGACACCCAGGCCCTGGAGTTCATGGCGGAGAATCTCAGCGGGCCGATCGGGATCATCGCCCACGAACCGCTTCGCCAGTCGGCGGACGCTTACCGGCAGAAACTGGCGTCATCCACGGAGGCCAGCCACTTCCCCTCCGATTACCGGCCCCTGTTCCTGGAAGTCACTGTGGACGATTCCTCGGACTTCGAGACGGCCCTGGAGGTCCGGGGTGTGGTGCGGCACGGGTTCGCCGTCCTGGAAGTCCATGGACCGGTTGTGCCCAACACCATCGCCTCGGTGCTCCTGCACATCCGGGATGTAACCGGGCTGATGCCACACGTCTACTTCCGCTGGACCGAAGGCAACCCTGCCGTGAACCTCCTGCGCTTCCTGGTGCTGGGCGAAGGCGAGATCGCTCCCGTGACGCGCGAGATCCTGCGCGAAGCCGAACCGGATGTCACAAAGCGGCCGTGGGTGCACGTGGGCTGACCGTTGACGACGGCGGGACGTCACCCACCGAGCTGGTGGACGGTGAAGGCCGTCAGGAACCCGACGGACGCGGTCAGTCCCGTGAGGTTGTGGTGCTCTTCGAATGCCTCGGGGATCATGGTGTCGGCGAGCATCGCCAGGATTCCGCCCGCCGCGATCGCGGTAATGAAGGCGATGACGGCGTCCGGAGCGTTCTCCAGCGCCACGTATCCGAGCAGTGAGGCGAGCCCGCACATCACGGCGATGCCGCCCCACACCCCAAAAATGTAGCCGGTACTGCGGCCTGCCTTTTTCATCCCGGCAGTTCCGGAAAGACCCTCGGGAACATTGGAGATGAACACAGCCGCAAGCATGGCCGGACTGACCGATCCCGCGGTGATGAGTCCGACGCCGAGCACTATCGACTCCGGGATCCCGTCGAGGAGGGCGCCGAAGGCGATGGCCGTGCCGCTGCCCGGGCTGTCCTGCTCCGACGGTTGCTGGCCGCCTGAGCGTTTGCGGTGTTTGGCGCCGGCCCGGGTCAGGAGCATGTTCGCGCCGACGTAGACCACGGAGCCGGCCAGGAATCCGGTCACGGTGGGCCACAGGCCCCCACCATCAACCGCCTCAGCGACGAGCTCGAACGCCAGTGCCGAAATCAGCACGCCCGCCCCAAAGGACATGATCGAGGAGACTAGTTTGGACGGAATGGCCCATTTCCACGACGCGGCGGCCCCCAGCACCAGGGCGGCACCGGCCACGGTTCCCCACATCAACGCCTGAAGCCACACCGGCATGCTGCCACCTTTCGTTCGCCCCGCACATGACTCACCCTGCTGACTGAACGCATAGGCCCTGAACCTATCCTCCCTCGGCGTTGCACGCACGGCGCCGTGCCTGTCTACTGGGCCGTGCCTGTCTTCTGGCCAGGGCGGCAATTGTCGTAGGCTCAGGAGCATGGCCAGATACTTTGATGTTCATCCCCAGGATCCCCAGCCCCGCGCCATCACGCAGGCCGTGAAGATCGTGCTCGACGGCGGGCTGATCGCCTACCCCACGGACTCCTGCTACGCCCTCGGGGCCCAGCTGGGCAACAAGGATGCGCTGGACCGGATCCGGAATATCCGCAAGCTCGACGACAAGCACCACTTCACGCTGGTGTGCAAGGACTTCGCGCAGCTGGGCCAGTTCGTGAACATCGGCAACGACGTCTTCCGCGCGATCAAAGCCGTCACGCCGGGAAGCTACACGTTTATCCTGCCTGCCACCAAGGAAGTGCCGCGCCGGCTGCTGCACCCGAAGAAAAAGACCGTGGGCGTGCGCATCCCGGACAACCGCGTGGTCCAGGCGCTGCTGGCCGAACTCGGCGAGCCCCTCCTCTCCAGCACCCTGCTGCTCCCGGACGAGGAAGACCCGCTGACCCAGGGCTGGGAAATCAAGGAACGGCTTGAACACGAGGTGGACGCGGTCATCGATTCCGGCGACTGCGGGGCAGAGCCCACCACGGTGATCGACTATTCCAGCGGAGTGGCCGAGGTGGTGCGTCGCGGCACCGGCGACCCGTCCCGGTTCGAGTAACCGGCTCGAACGGACTCAGTCCTGTTTGCGGGCCCGGCTCGGCTGCACCCGCGGGGGCTCACCGGGCATCTTCGGGTAGTCCGGCGGGAACGGCAGTTCGCCGAGGCCGGCCTTGAGGTCCCGCTCCCACCAGCCCAACAGCATGTCAATGGTGCCCGGATGCGCCTTCATGTCCGCCCAGGGATCGCCTTTGGTCCTGAGCCGTTCGGGGACCGTCAGGATGGTGAAGTCCTTGGGATCCGCGCTGCCCAGTTCGTCCCAGCTGATGGGGCACGAGACCGGCGCATGGGCCAGCGCACGGGGGCTGTACGCGCCGGCGATGGTCCGGTCCCGGTTCGCCTGGTTGAAGTCCAGGAACACCTTCACGCCGCGTTCCTCCTTCCACCAGGCCGTGGTGACCTTGTCCGGCATCCGCCGCTCCAGCTCGCGGGCCGCAGCGATCACCGCGTGGCGGACGTCCAGGAATTCGTGGTTGGGCTCGATGGGAGCGTAGACGTGCAAGCCGCGGTTCCCCGATGTCTTGATGAACGTGTCCAGCCCGGCCTCCGCCAGCACCTCCTTCAGCGCCAGGGCAGCCGGGACGGCGTCGTCGAAGTCTGTGCCCGGCTGCGGGTCAAGGTCGATGCGCAGCTGGTCCGGGTTATCGGTGTTCGCTGTATGGGACGGCCACGGGTGGAACACCACTGTATTCATCTGCACGGCCCATACGGCCGCGGCGGGTTCGTCCAGGACCAGCATGGGGTGCGAGCGTGCGCTCGGAAACGTCACATTCACTGAGCGGATGAAGTCAGGTGTTCCCTTGGGCGGGTTCTTCGAAAAGAACTGGTCCCCCTCGACATTGTCCGAGTACCTCTGCAGCGCCACCGGCCGGTCACCGTTCGCGGCAATGAACGCCTCCCCCACATCCACCATGTAGCGTGCGAGGTCCAGCTTGGTCAGACCGAGATCCGGCCAGAGCACCCTGCTGGGGCTGGAAACGCGCATCTCGCGCTCGCCGTGCGGTCCCGGGACAGTGAGGGTGGTCTGTTCGCTCGCCATGGGGACAACCTACCCTGCGCCACGCGTGGCGTCAGCACCTCGGCACCCAGGGCTGCCGGTGATCCGGCATCATGGACCTATGGCCGTAGCTGAATCCCCAATCACCTTTCCCGTCGGCGACGTTGAGGTCTCCGGCGTTTACGCCCGCCCGGACAGCCCCTTCGCCACCCTGGTGCTGGCGCACGGGGCAGGCGCCGGTATGGAGCACCCGTTCATGAGCGGTTTCACCCGTGGACTGAACGACGACGGCGTTGCCACGTTGCGCTTCAACTTCCCCTACCGCGAGGCCGGCCGAAAATTCCCGGACCGACCGCCGGCAGCCATCGCCGCCTGGCGCGCCGCCATGCATGAAGCAATGCGGCGAGGAACCGAGCACGGTGATACCGGACCGGTGTGGGCTGCCGGCAAATCGTTTGGCGGCCGGATGGCGTCCATGGCAGTTGCCGAGGGAATGGACAGTGCCGGACTCGTCTACCTCGGCTATCCCCTCCACCCGCCCGGAAAGCCTGAAAAACTCCGCGACGAGCACCTCTACGGGCTCACGCTCCCCATGTTGTTCCTGCAGGGCACGCGCGACACCTTTGCGACGCCGGATCTGCTGGAGGGTGTGGTCTCCCGGATCGGTCCGTCCGCTGTCCTGGACTGGATCGCCGGCGGTGACCATTCCTTCGCCGTCGCAGGAAAGAAACGCGACGCTGCAGAGATCGGAGCGTCGCTGGCGCCGAAGGTGGCCAAGTTCATGCGGAGCCGCGGCTAACCCATCCGGCCAGCCGTAACGGCCCGGTTACGCAGCGTCCTCGTGCCACCAGCCTTCCCAGGCGGTGGAGGTCAGCCGGCCGGTGGGGAAATCGGTCTTCCCGATCCCGCCATTGTGCGGGCGGCTACCCTCTCCGTGGCCGGCGTCAAAGAGGAAGTTCAGGCTACTCAAAAGCAACATTATGTGTGTCCCTTCGTGTGGTGGTCTGGACCACGTTGTCCAAGTAGGAACGAGCCTAACTGCACGATGTTTCAGCGGGTCGACGCAACGTTTCGGGGACGTATCGGACATCTCACCTGTGCAACCAGCGAAAGAAAGGCCGCCGGCGGGCCGGCGCTACATGCGAGCTTTGGTCCGGGCCGTCGGCAGTGCCGTCCAGGGATCCTCCGGCCAGGGATGCCTGGGGTAGCGGCCACGCATCTCGGACCGCACCTGCGCGTACGGCCCGGACCAGAACGATGCCAGGTCGTCCGTCACGGCGAGCGGCCGCCGCGCGGGCGACAGCAGATGGAAGAGGACAGGAACCCTGCCGTCCACCAGCCGCGGCGTCTCAGCCCAGCCAAAGCACTCCTGCAGCTTGACCGCAACAACCGGCCGGCCGCCGTCGTGCGCGCGTGCCTGCCCAAGTGCTTCCTGCCCGGGTTCTGCCTGGTCGGACGCGGCACCATCTGACCCGGCACCGCCTGGCGCCGCTTTGTCCGAAACCTCGGGGTAGTCGATCCGTACCATCGATCCGCTCGGTACTTTCAGTGCCTCCGGTGCCAGCACTGCCAGGCGGACCGCCTCCGGCCAGGGCAGCAGCCGCCGCAAGGGCTCGGTGAGGTCGATGCTGTTGGTGGCGGCACCGCCGGCCAGTGCCTCAAGCTCGGGTGCCAGCCAGGAGTCCAGCCGGGCCAGCAGGGCCGGTTCGGAAACGTCGGGCCACGGCTCGCCAAGTTCGCGGCGCAGCAAGGCGAGGCGGCGGCGCAACACGTCGGCCGCCGTCGACCATCCGATGGTTCCCAGCCCCTCCTTGGCGAGGGCGCGGGCCACGGCGGCACGTCCGTCCTCGGCGGAGGGGCGGACGGGGGTGGAGGACAGGCTGATGGCACCCAGCCGGCGTTCCCGCCTGGCCTTCACGCGGCCCTGGCTGAACTGCGCTTCCACCGTGTCGGTCAGGAGCTGCCCGGCGGCCGCCTCGGCAATATCGGCGCTCAGCGGCGCGGCGGACCGGATCACCGCGCCGGTGCCGGCGGAGTCCCGGCCGGCGGCACGGGAGACTTCCGCCACGGCCAGCCACTCCTGCCCGGTCAGCGGACTGCCCGCCGGCAACCCAGCGCGCGTGCCGGACGACAGCAGGTACCGCGCCGGACCATCGCCCGGGACACGCCGGGCCACGCGGTCCGGGAATGCCAGGGCGACGACGACGCCAACAGCCTCCGCCGCAGTCACCGGCGCGGTACTGGCCAGGGAGGCGATGGCTGACGGGCCGACGGCGGCGGCCTCCTTCCGCGCAATGGTCTCCAGCCGACGGACGTCCTCCGCCCAGCGCCGGGCGGCGGGGTCCTTCCCGGTGCGCAGTGCGGTCAACAGCCGCGTGAGGTCGGCCGCCGGGGCCCGCTGGTCCCCCGCCACGAGTGCCACTGCTTCCGCTGCGGCGCGGTGACCTACGGCCGCTGCGCCGTCGAGCAGGGCGCGGGCCAGCCGGGGATCGGACGGGACCCTGGCCAGCGTCCGCCCCAGCGCGGTGGCGTGCCCGTCGCGGGCCAAGGCTCCGAGTTCGCGCAGCACCTCTATCGCCTCGCCCATGGCTGCCGCGGGGGGTGCATCCGGCAGCGACAGCCCGGTGCCGCCCGGTGATCCCCAGCAGGCCAGGACCAGCGCGGCACCGGTCAGGTCCGCGACCGCGATCTCTGGTGTCACATGAGCCGGCGCGGCACCATAGGTCCTCTGGTCGTAGCAGCGCACCACCCGGCCCGGGCCCTGCCGCGCGGCCCGGCCGGCGCGCTGCTCCGCTGATGCCCGGGAGCAGGAAACAGTGACCAGTCCGGACATGCCGCGGCTGGCATCACGGCGGGGTTCGCGGGTCAGCCCGGAATCGATGACCAGGCGCACGCCGGGTACGGTCAGGGATGACTCGGCCAGATCCGTGGACACGATGATCCGGGCCGGGCCGCCCGGCCGGCGCCCCGAAACGGCCTGGTCCTGTTCGGCTGGGCTGACCTGGCCGTGGAGCTCCAACACCTCAGTTCCGGGAGCAGCCCGACCGCGGAGGCGGGCAGCCACATAGGAGACCTCCCAGGCTCCCGGGACAAAGACCAGCGCATCGGTGCGCGCGTCCTGACCCACCGCGGCGGTATGGGCCTGCGCGGCTGCATCGGCCACGTGGTCGAGGAATCCGCGCGTGACCCCACGGTCATCCAACCGCGCGACGGCGGCGGGTACCCACTCCACTGCCAGGGGGTACAGCGCTGAGGGGCAGTCGACGACGGGAGCCGGCTCTCCGCCGTCGTCCGCTGTCCCTGGCTGTCCGGTCCCTGCATTCGCGGCTGCGCCCCCGATCAGGGCGGCGAAGCGGGGCGCGTCCAGTGTGGCGGACATGGCCACCAGCGTGAGGTCGCCGCGGAGCTGCCGCACTTCGGTGAGCATCCCCAGCAGCAGGTCGGTTTCGAGGCCGCGTTCATGGACCTCGTCCAGGATGACCGCGCCCGTGCTTTCCAGGCCGGGATCATCGAGCAGGCGCCGCAGCAGGATCCCCGGTGTGACAAACTCCACCAGGGTGGCGGGCCCGGCCTGGCGTTCACCGCGGACGGTGTACCCCACGCGGTCTCCGATCCGGCTGCCGTCCAATGCGGCCAGTCGCCGGGCGGCGGCACGCGCCGCGACCCGCCGGGGCTGTGTGACGACCACGCGCCGGGCGTTTCCTGCAGGCGCGGAGAGGTTGGCGAGCAGCGGCGGGACCAGCGTTGTTTTGCCGGTGCCGGGCGGCGCCTGCACCACTGCCGTACCCGCCGCACCGCCGGCGCGCAGCACAGTGGACAACTCCGCGAGCGACTCAGCAAAGGCCAGACCCGTGCCGATGGCCGCCAGATCAAAGGTGGCGGTACCAGAGATGCCGGCGGGGACGGCGGCGGAGTCGGGTGGCGTTATCACCCGTCCATTGTCGCCGCAATCCCCCACCGCCGTCAGCGCAGGTGGGCCTGGATAGGTCAGACTGGAGGTCATCGACCATGAAAGCAGGACTTCCCTTGATCAACCTCCAGCAGGACTCCGAAGGCTTCATCCGCATGAAGAGGCACTTTCCCGCCAGTGCCACCGTGACTGTCATGTTTAGCGACGGCTCCCAGGAGGAGTTCTCCGGCCGCCGGCTCAACGAGATCTACGACGACGCCCTCGCGGTGTTCCGCGCCCAGAACCAGCTTGATGCCAAGGGTTTTTCCCGTGGTCCGCAGAAAAAGGTGCAGACCACTATCGAGTTTGTCCCCGTCCGGCCCGGGATGGGACAGTAACCCGGTCCACCGCCCTCTTGCGGCCGACCCCGGCATCCTGGCTCACGGCGACGGTTTGACCACCATCGCCGAACCGCCGCCGCGCCGCAGGGGCTCGGCAACCGCGGTCATGCTCTTGCCGGGTCCAAACTCGATGGCTGTCGCGGCGCCAATTTCTGCAGCCGAGGTGAAAGCGTCACCGGCTAGTACCAGGGTATGACCGTATGATGCCAACGACTCCCCGTGTTGGTCGATGAAGCCCTGCTCGGCCGTGACATTGAGGGTGTTGCGCTGGGATGCCCGCGGGGCCGCGAGCGAGTCCAGGATGCCCATACCCAGGTCCACCCTGTTGAGGATGGTCTGCAGCACCGTAGTGATAATGGTCGATCCGCCGGGCGAACCGAGCGCCAGGAACGGCTTTTCGTCCTTGAGGATGATGGTGGGAGACATCGACGAGCGCGGACGCTTCCCCGGCTCAATCCGGTTCGGGTCCTCCGGATTGGTCGACGTATAGGAGAAGTCGGTGAGCTCGTTGTTAAGCAGGAACCCGCGGCCGGGAACCACGATGCCGGACCCGCCGGTCTGCTCAATGGTGAGAGTGTATTCCACCACGTTGCCCCACTTGTCAGCGACAGTCAGGTTGGTCGTGGAGATGTTCTCGGTGTCCTTCTCGTCTGCGGCTGCTGCAGGCGAACCCGTGCAGACGCCGTCGAACCCGGAAACATCACCGGCGGCGACGGGCTTCGGTGTCGCCGCATGCTTCGGGTCGATTGCGCACGCCCGTTCCTTGCCAAACAGCGGGTTGGTCAGCGCTTCGGTGGGGACGTCGACAAATGCCGGGTCGCCCAGGTACTTGGCGCGGTCCGCGAAGGCGAGCGCGGTCGCTTCGAGGTAGTGGTGCAGGGCGCCAGGATTCTTACCGTCAGGCTCACGCATCTCACCGAGGTTGAACGGTTCCAGGATATTCAGCGCCTCGCCGACTGTTGTGCCACCGCTGCTGGAGGGCGCCATGCCGTAAACGTCGTAGCCGCGGTACTCCACATGCGTGGGCTCCTGGTCCAGCGTCCTGTATGCGGCGAGATCCGCCGTCGTCAGGTAGCCGGGAAGGGCAGGGATGCTGGTGGGCGGATCGGTGACGGGAGGTACCCAGCTCGGGTCCTTCGGCGGAGCATGCACCGTTGCCGCCATCTCCGCCGCGAGGGGACCACCGTAGAAGGCATCTGTTCCCTTCTTCGCGAGGAGCTGGTACGTCTTGGCGAGGTCCTTGCTGTGGAAAACACTGCCGACGGCGGGAGCGTCACCGCCGGGCAGGAATAGACTCGCCGTGGCGGGGAAGGCCGAGAACCGGACTTTGTTGTCGAGTGTCTGCTGGCGGAAGGTTTCGTCCACCACGAAGCCGCGGTTGGCCACCTTGATGGCAGGTTCGAGGGCCTCGTCAAGGTCCAGCGTGCCCCAACGCTCCAGCGCCCGTTCCCATGTGGCCGGCGTTCCGGGGACGCCTACGGAGACGCCGCTCGAGACGAGCTCGGCGAATGCATAGAGGACGCCGGTTGCCGGATTCACGAACGCGGTGGTCGGCATCGTTGCCGGAGCCGTTTCCCGGCCATCGATGGTGCCCACTTTGCCGGTCTTCGCGTCGTAGAACACGAAGTATCCGCCTCCGCCGACGCCGGCGCTGTACGGCTCGGTCACACCCAGGGTCGCGGCCGCAGCGACTGCGGCATCCGCCGCATTGCCGCCGTCGCGCAGGACCTCGATAGCCGCAGCGGACGCCTCCGGGTCCACGGTGCTCACCGCCCCGCCGTACCCGGTCGCCATCGCCTCCTTCTTGATTTCCCGGGGATCAGCAAACGCGGGACCGGTCACCGCCCCACCCGTCACGCTCAAGGCCAGAACAGCCGTTACAGCAGCCAATTGACGTCGCACACTAGGCATGATCTCTCCCAAGTCAGGGTGTTGCGCAGGGTGGGTTTTCGCCACGATACTCCGCCGGGTTGGGACACTCAAGGCTCAACTTTTTTGTGCCCGAAGCCATGGCCTCAGGCCGTTGTGCCGGTTTCGGTAGTTGCTGTGTCGGTCTCGGTGGTGGCGGTGTCGGCCGGCGAGCGCCGCCGCCGGCTCGCCAGCAGGAATGGCACGGCGAACAGCTCGATCACACCGCTGATAGCCAGCGACAACGGATAGCCGTATACGTCCGCTGCCCGGCCCATCAGCGGCTGCACCACAATTCCACCGCTGGATCCCATGAGTGAATCGAAGCTGAGCACCGTTGCCCGCTGCTTTGAAGCAATCATGTCGTTCAAATAGGCCTGCCGCACCGGAGTGCCCGCCGCTGAGATCAGGGCCCACAGCACCAGCAGCAGCAACGCCACCCAAAACACACGCGTAATGCCGAGGGCCACTAGGATCAAGGCGCCCATGCTGCTGCTCACTACCAGGACCGTGGTGCGTTTGCGGACCAGGCGCCGGACCATGGGCGCCAACCAGCCGCCCACCACCTGGGCCCCGGCCACAATGCCCGCCGCGAGGCCGGCGACGGAGTAGGCACGCGGGTCACCGAAGAGCTCCAGCAGGTAGGGCTGCAGAGCATAGAAAACATAGATCCCGACGCCGGCGCTGAAAGGCGCTGCGAGCATGATGTACCGTACGGGCGGGTTTTTCAGGCCGTTGTCGATGGAGGCGGACAGCACGTCCCGGCTCGCCTTGAGCGGATGGGGAGAACGTTCCGGAGTGAAGCCCACATCGCGCATCAGCCAAAAGGCCACCCCGAACATCGCCAGGAGCACTCCAACGCGCAACAGGAACGGCACGCCGAGGTCAGTGACCTGGGCAATCACGCCGCCGGCCGTCGAACCGACGAGCATCGCGATGCCAGAGACCATCAATGCCCGCCCGAACACTGCCTCCAACTCACCGTCGTAGCCGGAGAAACGCAACGCATCCACCAGCCAAGCCTCCACGGCCCCGGAGAAGAACGTGAAGCCCAGGCCCAGCAGGACCGACACCACTGCCCAGGCCCAGAAGGGAGCGGACAACTGCCAGAGCAGGTAGTACAGGTAGGTGGAGGCAGCCAGGGTCACCGTGCCGAGCAGGAATGAGACCCGGCGTCCCCAACCGTCCGCGATGACCCCGGTAGGCACTTCGAACAGGACCATGCCGGCCGTGAAAAAGGCGTTGGCCGCGAATGCTTCCAGGTTGCTCAGCCCGGCATCCAACAGAAAAAGGGTGTTGATGCCCCAGATGAAGGAGGCGGCAAGGGTATTGCCCAGCGTCAGGGTGAGGTAGATGCGCTGGATCTTCCGCGCGGCGGCGTTCATGACGATCCGTTCATAACGTGGCGTTCATGACGTGGCGTTCATGAGCCGCTGGGCACCGGGTCATGCCGGAGGTACCGGCGCCGGAACCGGCCGGTCCCGGCAGTCAGCGCCCGCAGCTCCACAGCGTACTTCAGCAGTTCCTGGTCCGGGACTTCCGCGCTGATTTCGGTCAGCTCACTACCGGAGGTGGCCGTGCCGGTGAGCCGTCCGCGGCGTGCTGAGAGGTCACTCATCACGGCCCCCACGTGCGCCTCGGACACGGTGATGCTGACCGCGGAAACCGGCTCGAGCAGCTGGATACGACCGGCCGCGGCAGCCTCCCGGAGCGCCAGGGCCCCCGCCGCCTGGAAGGCGGCGTCGGAAGAGTCAACGCTGTGGGCCTTGCCGCCCACCAGCGTGACGCGGAGGTCCACCACGGGGAACCCGGCAGCCAGCCCTTTCTGCATCTGCGCACGCACCCCTTTCTCCACGGAGGAGATGAACGTTCCGGGGATCACCCCACCCACCGTTTTGTCGACGAATTCGAACCCGCCGCCACGGTCCAGCGGCTCCACGTCGATGTCGCAGACGGCATACTGCCCGTGGCCGCCGGACTGTTTGACGTGCCGGCCGTGGCCTGTTGCCGGGGCGGCGAACGTTTCCCGCAGTGGCGTCACGACGTCAATGGTGTGCAGCTTCACGCCCTGGTCGCGCAGCCTGTCCAGCACCACCTCGGCATGGGCCTCCCCCATGCACCAGAGGATCAGCTGGTGGGTTTCCGCATTCCGCTCAACCCGCAGCGTGGGATCGCCGGCGGCCACCTTCGCCAGACTCCGGGCCAGCGCGTCCTCGTCACTGCGCGAGTCCGCCTCGACGGCCACCGGCATCAGCGGCTCCGGCATCTCCCAGGTAGCCAGCAGGAGCGGCTGGTCCTTCGCCGAAATGGTGTCCCCGGTTTCGGCGCTTCCGAGTTTCGCCACCGTGCATATGTCACCGGCCACGCAGTGCGCGACAGGACGCAGGGTGGCGCCCAGCGGAGAATACAGGTGGGTGACGCGCTCGTCGGTGTCATGGTCCTGATGGCCGCGGTCCGCGAGCCCGTGCCCGCCGACGTGCACGGGAGTATCAGCACGTAAAGTACCTGAAAATACACGCGTCAGGCAGACCCTCCCCAGGAACGGATCAATGGTGGTGCGGACCACCTCAGCCGCCAGCGGCCCGTCCGGGTCACAGGCCAAGGCCGCCGCTGGAGCGCCCGCCAGGTCAGTCACCTCCGGGAGGCCGCCCTCCACCGGCGACGGGAAGCCCCGGGTCAGGACTTCCAGCAGTTCCGCCGTGCCGAGGCCGGTGACAGCCGAGGCCGGCACCACCGGGAAAAAGGAACCGCGGGCGACGGCGGTTTCCAGGTCCGCGATGAGGACATCGGTATCGATGTCCTCACCACCCAGATAGCGGTCCATCAGGGTCTCGTCCTCGCTCTCGGCGATGATCCCTTCGATGAGCCGGCCCCGGGCGGCTTCCGACGCCGCGCGCTCACCGGCGTCAACGTCCCGGGAACCTGCGGCCGCCTCCCCGGCGGAGTAGTCAGAGACTTTGCCCGTCAGTAGTCCCAGCAGCCCGCTGGTTTCGCCGCCGGACCGGACCGGGACGTACAACGGCAGCACCGCGTCGCCGAACGCCTGCTGGCAGGCGGCCAGGACGCCGTCGTAATCTGCCCGGGGGTGGTCCAGGCGGGTGATGACCACAGCCCGCGGCATCCCGAGGCTTTCGCATTCGCCCCAGAGCGCCGTAGTGGTGGCGTCGATGCCGTCAACGGCGGAGACAACAAAGAGGGCGGCGTCCGCAGCCCGGAGCCCCGCCCGAAGTTCGCCGATAAAGTCCGGATACCCCGGAGTATCCAGCAGGTTCACCTTGGTCCCGTCGACGAGCAGCGGAACCAGGGACAGCGTGACCGACCGTTGCTGCCGCACGGCCGAAGGGTCGGAATCGCTGACGGTGGTGCCCTCCGCGATGGAGCCTTTGCGTGAAATCATGCCGTGGGCGGCCAGCATTGCTTCGATCAGCAGGGTCTTCCCGGCGCCCGAATGCCCCACGAGCGCCACGTTGCGTACCTGTTCCGGATCTGTTGCCGCGATGCCGTGCGGAGCATCAGCCCGGCGCACCTCCGGTCCTCCCCGCCCCGGTGTCCGTGCTGCGTCCTTTGCGGCTTTCACTGACATGGGAACCTCCTGGCGTCTTTGCCATGCACCGGGCCGAATCGTGTTCTCTGATTCGACACCCTGGGGGGCGCAAGGGCAAGAGCACGCGCCGGGAGGAGGTGGCCGCAGCGGAGGATAATGGCAGCCAGAACCCAAGAGTCCGTGCCAATGTGAGGGGGTCCCATGCAGCCGGTTCCGCGCATCACAGTGGAGGTTCCCGTCCTCACGGTTGGTGCGGGCCCGTCCGACTACGAGGCGCTGGCCAGCTATGTCAATGCCCTGCGCAGGCCGCAGGGGCTGCACATGACGCTGCTGCATATCGGCATCCTGGCGGATTTTGCGCAGGACGTCACCGACTGGACCAAGGGGATCACCTCGGCCGGTGAAGCCGCCCGGCGCACGACGGGCTGGTTGCAGGGCCTGCCCGTTCTGGACGGGTTTGCGGGCACCTCGGAACAAGTGATCGTGCTGGGTGACGGCGGCATCTCCGGGCTCGAAGTGGACGTGCCCGATCGCGTGCACGACTACCAGGTGTCTCTGGTGCAGGGCCTGCATGATCTGCTGGACCGGCTCCTCGTGGACAATGTGGACGACTTCATCCTCAGCTCACCGGCACTGGGCTACCGGTACCCGCACTGGGTGCCCCATGTCGCCGTCGGCCGTCCCCTGTCGCGGGATCACCGGCCGCGGACGATTGCCCCGCTGACCCTCGTTTTTGGCCCGTCCCGGATCAGGAACGGCCGGTTCCTCACGGCGGCTGACTGAGCAGCCGGCGTGTCACAGCGCGGCACCGTTCCAGGCCCGCACGCTGCGCGAACGGACACTTGAGGCCCCACGCGAAAAACTATCCCAAGGTATTTCTCGTCACTGGCTAGAGGGGACCTTAAATGTCAGACCCTCGCAAGATGATGTGAGTATGACAAGGACAACCGCAGTGGAGGCGTTCGAGGCCATCAAGGCTTCTGTCGCTGCGCTTGCTCTGGTGATCCCTGGCGCAGGCCCCACCGGTCAAGGGGAACAGGATCCGCTGCGGCATCAGTCTGACGGCTGGCTGGACACCCTCGCGGAGGCTGCCCGGCTGCAAGCTGCCGCGGCTGCCCTGGTAGTCCACGCCGCCGCCGGGTTCGCTGACACTACGCGGGCGATGGCCTCCCTGAATTCGCTGCCACAGGGCCTCATCGCGCAGGACATGGCCGTGGTCTCCGAGGTCGCGTGCGTCTTGACGGTCAGCGAACGGACGGCCGGTGCGCTTCTGTCCGAGGCCCACGAACTGACAACCACCCTCCCGCTGACGCTGGCCGCCCTGCAGGACGGGAGCATTTCGTGGCAGCACGCCCGGGCCATGGTCGACGAAACCGCGAACTTGGACCCCGCCGGCGCCGCCGCGTTGGAAGCCCACTTTCTGGACCCCGACGTACCCAACCCTGCACAGGGCTGCCCCGCGGGGGAACTCGCGCCGTCCAGGTTCCGGCACAAAGCCCGGACCTGGCGCGAACGCCACCATCCGGACAGCATCGAAAAACGCCACACCAAAAGCGCCCTGGACCGCCGGCTGGAGTTCGCCCCGGACCGGGACGGCATGGCCTGGCTGAGCGCGTACCTCCCCGCGGACCAGGCGGCCGGAATCTGGGACCGCACCACCACGGCGGCCCGCGCCCTCCAAGGACCCCATGAGGACCGGAACCTGAGCCAAATCCGCGCCGACGTGGCCGCCAAGTGGCTCCTTGGCGGCACTGCGGAGCGCGTGACGTCACCGTCGGCGCAGGTGCTCGTGACCGTGCCGGTGTTCGCCCTCATGGGCCTCACCGACGAACCCGCAATGCTCGATGGGTAAGGCCCCATCCCGGCGTCGATGGCCAGCCGTCTGATGGCCGAAAGTTCCTCGTCGTTCCACCGTGTCTTGACTGATCCCCGCGACGGGGCGCCGCTGGAGATCGGACGGACCAGCTACCGCATCCCCGTCAGCATGCGGCAATGGCTCCGTCTGCGGGACGGGAAATGCCCGTTCCCTGGCTGCAGCAACCAGTCTCTGGACAATGAGGCCGACCACCTCCTCGCCTGGGCCGGCGGCGGCACCACGGGCATCATTAACCTCGGGCAGCCATGCCCCAAGCACCACAGGCTGAAACACACCAGCGGCTGGACACCCACTGGGGCGACCACCGACAAGCCACCCGGCTGGATTTCACCGACAGGCCGTCAGTACGCCAGCGAACAACAGGACTGGGAACCACCGGATTGGCCACCCGAAATCCTGAACCAACTATGGCACCGGGAACTTGGTCCTACCCTGCCCGGAGACTCCCTGCCGGGCGAACGGGTTGAAGGTCAGCGCCCGGTCGATCCCATGCCGGAGTGGGTCTGGCTGCAGTGGCCGCTCGACGATCCTGCCCCGGACGAGCTGCCGCATGACCTGTTCCCACCTGACGAGCTTGAACCATGTCTTGGTGCGGCCAGGCCTGAAGATCCCCTTCCGGCTTGGAGCCGGCAACAGGCACCAGTCGACGAACCATGGCCGGAGTGGGGCGTCCCTCAGATGGTCTAGCTCCTCCGGGGCTCGGCTGCGGCGTCGGGACCGGACGTTCCAGTCCGCGTATGCAGCAATCACCGCTACTGCCGGTCAAGCGCGTCTAGCAGCCGTTTGACCGAGCCTCCAAGGTTCCATTCGACGGCGAGACGCTCCAGTTCGGCGCGCGATTCCCCGTCGACGGGGTGAAGCTGCGCACCCGCTTCCTCGAGGGTGGGAAGCTTGAGGTTGCGCACAATTTTCACCACCGTTGGCGCGACCGTCAGGTAGTCTGCGGCCGCGGCGAGCTTTGACCGCACGGACGCGGATACCCCGCCTCCCCCGTCGGCGGCTGCAGCGAGCAGGTTCTCCAGTGTGCCGTACTCGCCCAGGAGCGACGCGGCGGTCTTCTCGCCGATGCCGGCAACGCCTGGCAGCCCGTCGGAGGCGTCGCCGCGAAGGGTCGCGTAATCGGCATACTGTTCGGGCAGCACGCGGTACTTCCCGACGACGACGGCGTCCGTCACGACTTCGAGGTTCCTCATGCCCCGCGCGGTGTAGATCACCCGGACCTGACGGTCATCGTTGACGGTCTGGAAAAGATCACGGTCGCCGGTGACCACATCCACGGGTAGGTCCGCGTGGCTGGCATAGGTCCCGACGACGTCATCGGCCTCGTGTTCCGCGGCCCCCACGATGGCGATGCCGGCGAGCTCGAGCACGCGGCGGATCATCGGAAGCTGCGCCTCGAGCGCGTCCGGGACGACCTCGACGTCAGGGGCATCCGACACAAGCTCGGCAACCCGGTGCGACTTGTAGGTCGGGATGAGGTCCACGCGCCACTGCGGACGCCAGTCGTCGTCCCAGCAGGCAATCAGATGCGTTGCCCCGTATTCCGTGGTGAGGCGGGCGATCATGTCCAGGAGACCGCGAACCGCGTTCACCGGCGTTCCGTCAGCACGGCGGATCGTGTCCGGCAAGCCATAAAAGGCGCGAAAGTACAGTGACGCAGTATCAAGCAGCATCAGGCGGTGTGGCATACCTGATCCTGACACGGAAGCAGCTGCCGGGCTACGAGCATTTACCAGCGACAGAACGCTCCCTTGGGGTTAGGATGCCTCTATCGGTTCAAGCAGCGGGCCAACCTTCTGTGTTTGTGAGGTTTCCCCTTGGCCGAAGATGCACCGGTAAAGACCGCACCCCGCGTGCCCTTGAAGCAGGCTTCGGACCCGCACGCGCCGCCACGTCATCACGACGACGACCGGAACGGCCCCGCCGCAGCAGCTGACCGGAAAGCTGCTCCCAACCACTATGGCTTCGACCCGGAGCACTGGCCGGGCCCCTGAGCCCGGGTGGTGTCATGCGATGAGCGCGCGAACTCCAGGCTGATGACATGCCCCACCTCAGCGTCAACGGTGTTGATCTCTACTACGAAGAGAGCGGCCAAGGGACACCAATACTAGGCGTGCACGGAACACCCAGTTCGGCTGTGATGTGGGCGGACGCCGCAACCGAACTCGCCCGGCATGGCCGCTGCATCATCTACGACCGCAGGGGTTTCCACCGCAGTGCCCCGCCGCGGCCGTTCGCGACCTTGGACCTGGTGGATCATGTCGACGACGCAGCGGCAGTCCTGGCGGCGCTCCATGCCGGGCCGGCAATCGTGATCGGCCGCAGCACAGGCGGCCTGATCGCCGTCGAACTTGCCCGCCGTTTCCCGGACAAAGTCAAAGCCCTGGTCCTCCTGGAACCGGCGTTGTTCACCATCGCTCCGGATGCGGACGCCTGGGCCCGCGGCCTGCGCCGCCATGTGCTTGAGCGCACGAACGGTCAGCCCGGGCTTGCCGCCGAGGTTGTAATCCGGGAAGCCCTTGGGGAGGCGACATGGGAGTCGTTTCCCCCCGGGCTCAAACAGATGTTTGCCGGCACGAGCCACGCTGTCCTGGCCGAAATCAACGGCCACGGCCTGGATCTCAGCGACGATGCTTTGGAACTGAACGAGGAGCAACTCGCCGGGATCCGCCGGCCCGCCCTGATCGTCTCCGCCGAGGACTCCCCCGAGGCCTGCCGGTCCGTGAACGCAAGGCTGTCGGGTGCGTTGCCCTTTACCCATACGGTTCTGGTCCCGGGCGGGCATCTCATTGATCCCGCCCATCGGGCTGTCCTGGACTTCATCGACCGCAACGCCGGACCGGACCCTTGGGCCTAGAAAGGTTGCCTTGATTCTCGCGGCTGCCCGGACCGTGCCGGCCGTCAGGGCAGAATAGACAGCATGACCCTTACGACCTTCGCCCTGATCCGCCATGGCCAGACAGACTGGAATGCGCAGCGTCGGCTCCAGGGAGCCACCGACATTCCGCTGAATGACGTCGGCCGCGGCCAGGCACGCGACGCCGTCGACGTCCTGTCAGACTACGAGTGGGATGCGATCGTGTCCTCGCCGCTTAGCCGCGCCGCGGAAACCGCCAGCGTGATTGCGGACGGGCTGGGGCTGAGCGTTACGCGGCACATTCCGGCGCTCGCCGAACGCAGCTTCGGACCGGCAGAGGGGTTGCATGCCGGCCCCGAGCTGGAGGCCCTGCGCATACCCGGTGGTTACCGCGGCGCCGAAAGCGAGGAAGACGCGGCCGCGCGCGGGTTGGGTGCACTGGAAGCGCTAGCCGAAGAATTCCCGGCCCGCCGCGTCCTTGTGGTCGCCCACGGCACACTCCTCCGGGTGAGCCTTAACCGCGCCATCGGCCGCACATTGCACAGGATCGACAATGCGGTGCTGAACCTGGCCCACTACCATGCCACCAAGGGCTGGCACCTCGAATACTTCAACGGTGAGCGCGTAGTCGCTGCAGCCCAGGGCTGATAAACCTAGGCGTCCGCCGTAACCTCGAACGTTTGGATGGTCCTGCGCTCCAGCCGCGGAATGATCTGTGCAGCCCCGATCCGCTCGATGTGTTCATATTCGCGGTGGGCGGCAAAACCGGCGGCATCCGTGTAGCGCTCCAGGATTACGATCTGCGCGGGGTCCTCCACGCCCTGGAAGAACTCGTAGGAAATGTTGGCCTCCTCCATACGCGTGGCTGCGGCCATTTCGCCCAGCAGGCCCAGGACCGTTTCCGTTTCTTCCGGTTTCACCTGGTAGCGGACTACCACTTGGAAGTACGTCTCTGACATATCGGCATTCCTCGCTGTGGAAAATATGGGCTACTCCACTCTATTGCTTGCCGCACGGACCCATAAGCCGCCACCACAAGGGCGTAAGCCAGAGTCGCCGGCCGGCGCCACGGTGGTCTTGACCGTGACATCGGCGCTGGATAGCGTCGCGACTATGAGCACCATCTTTGGCGGCATGGCGGTCAGCCTCGATGGCTACATCCGTTCAGAGAGTGGGGACCTGTCATGGCTGAACGATGCCATGGCCAACAATGAGGATTACGGATTCGAGGCAACTGAGCGCAGAACCGGAGCCTATGTCATGGGTGCCAATACCTACCGGGAAATGGCGGCAATGGGCGGCCGGGGCTCCGCGGTTCCCACGTATGTTCTCTCCCACGATGAAACTCTGACCACGGGACGGAACACGCACCTGTACTCCGGCGATTTACGCGATCTTGTCGCCCGGATAAAGCCCGCCGTCCCTGAAGAGAAGGACATTTGCGTGTTCGGCGGCGGTCAGCTCATCACTGAATTCATCGAGTTGGGTCTGCTGGACGAACTGGCCGTCGCCGTCGTGCCGGTCATCCTCGGCGGCGGAGTGCCGTTCTTCGGCAGGATCAGCGAATGGAAAAAGCTTGTGCTCCGGGAGTGCCGCTCCTTTCCGTCCGGCATCGTGCTGCTGGACTACCAACTGACCGGCCCCACCGGCTAACGGGAACCGGCGCGGCCGAACGAAACGGAAGCTGCCCTATTCAACTCAACCCCGGCCAGCTACACTCAGAGCCGAGAGTCCGTGACAGCATCCGGACATCTGGAGAGAAACGGAGGTGGTTTTGATGACTGCTACAGCCCAGCGCCCAGAGCGCCCCGCACGCATCAAACCAATCACCACCGTCTCCAGCATCCGCACGGCGTAAGCGCCCAACACAGCAACGGACAGGCCTAATGGCCGCAGGGCTGCGCTGATTCCGGAGTCTGGAGACCTCTCCCGAGGACTCACCTTGAATAATTCCTCAGGCACCAGCCTGGACAGCTACTCCCCATCAACCTCCGACTCGATCCCCGGCCCCGAAGGGCCCACAACGTACGGCTACTCCCCCGCCGTCGCCGGTTATTTTGACGCCCACCAACCCCAACACCGGACCCGCCACCAAGCGAACCAACACAGCGAGCGCGGACGGGTGGTGCGCCTGGACCGCAACCTCGTGCTCACAGCGGTCGGCGGCGAACTTCTCCACCTGCCGTACCCGCTCGACGCCGGCGTTCCGGTCACCGGCGACTGGGTCTGGATCGGGCCCAACCGCGCGGGCGGCCGCCAGATCACCGGGATCCTCCCGCGCCGGTCTGAGCTCAGCCGGAAGCGCGCCTTTGAAGATTCTTCGGAGGCGCAGGTGCTGGCCGCGAACATGGATGTGGTGGGTGTGGTGGTCCCGGTGGACCGGCCGCTCACGCACAACCGCCTCGAACGCACGCTCGTTGCAGCCTGGGATTCCGGCGCGGTTCCGCTGGTGATCATCACCAAAGCCGACCTTGCGGACATAGCGGACGACGTCGTCGGGAAGGTCATCCTGCAGGCGGCGGGCGTGGACGTGGTCACCACGTCAGCCGAGAACGGCGACGGGATCGATGCGCTGCTGGAGCACCTGCCGCCGCACGGCACGCTGGTCCTCCTCGGCCCGTCGGGCGCCGGCAAGTCCACGCTCATCAACGCGCTGGCGGGTCGCGACGTCCAGCACACCGGTGAGGTCCGGTCCGGTGACTTCAAAGGCAAGCACACCACCACGTCGCGCGAACTCGTGCCGCTGGCGAACGGAGCCGTCCTCATGGACACTCCGGGCGTCCGGGGATTCGGATTGTTCGACGCCGGTGAAGGCCTTGGTGAGATGTTCGGGGACGTGGAGGAACTCGCCGGCCTGTGCCGGTTCGCTGACTGCGCCCATCAGCAGGAGCCCGGCTGCGCCGTGCAGGCGGCTTTGGCGGACGGGACACTCGATGAGCGCCGCTGGCTGAGCTACGGCAAACTCCAGCGCGAACTCGCCGCCCTGGCCCGCCGCACCGATGCCGCCGCCCGCCGGGCCTACCAGCGCGAGTGGCACCAGAGGGTGGTGGTGGCAGGGAAATCGCAGCGTTCCGCAGAGCGTGACAGCTCCGAGCGGCGGGAGGAGCAACGGTCCAAACGTAAGCGGCGCTGAGCAGTCATTGACCCTGATCGCGCACTGTAGGATCCGACGGCGGCGGGGGTCCATCCGGCGGCGGGCCCGCCGGCGGGGCCGAGGCAGGCAGCCTGGCGCCTTCGCCGGTGCCTGGCTGCCACGCCTGGAGTTCTGATGGGCCCTGGTCCAGGCGGAACGGCGGATATTCATCGCGCATCAGGGCTGCGTAGGTGATGACGCGGTAGATCCAGCGGTTGAAGCCCATGAGAAGGTCGAACAGCGGGCGCTGGTAGCGGCCGCTGAACAGCAGTATTACCGCCGCAACAAGGACGAGGAAGCCGAACAGCGAAAATCCCGTCCCGGTCTCGTACCTGATCCCTGAGGTCTGGGGGTCGGTCCAACGGACGGTGCTGGTGCCGGTCAGCGCAGCAATGATCACGAAGTGCGGTAGTGCCAGGAGCCACCACTTGACCAGTACAAGCCCCCGGGACAGCCGTTCCGGGTAGTCCACTTCGAAATCAGCAGGATAGTCCGTACTGGCAAGGGTGAAGGGCGGATACCTGTCCGTGCCCAGCGCCCAGTAGGTGTAGAAGGCCACCCGCCAGCCCCAACGCAGGACTCCAACGTTGAAGTTGAACAGGGAACGTGGATAGCGGCCCGTAAAAAGGATGGCGAACCCGGCAATGATGGTGACCACCACAAACGCGAACCACAGGAAGAAGAGTACAAAAAAGTGCGGGATGGCCAGGAACCACTTCACCAGCCACATCCATCTGGAGAGCACCGGGTCGAGTTCACCGCGAAGCCGCGCCGGGTACGGCGACAGCCCGGCGGCAGCCTGGGCGCTTGGAGCCTGGCTGGCGGGGCCCTGGTAGGCGGACGGCGTTGCGGCGCCGGGATACGCGGCCGGCACCGCAGCGGTGGGTGACGGTGTGTGCCTGCCCAGCCCCTGGGCGCCAAAGATCAGTAGTGGCACGCCGAGAACCAACAGGATGACGCCCGCTGTGAGCAGGCCGGCGGCAATCGGGCCGAAAAGCTCGGACCGGAACCCGGCCTGCAGATCCGCCGAAACTCCGGCGCTGGCATCCGCGTTCATAACCACCACAGACCAGTCCCCTGCCTCGATTTTCCAATCCAGGTTCCGTTCGCCGCTGCCCGCTGTGGAAGCCGCCCAGAAGTCCTGGTCGGCGGGGACTGACAATTGGGTTGTGCCCTGCACCTCGCGGTACTCGGCGCGGAACGGCCGGAACTCCACATCCCGCAATTCGGAGTAGTTGGAGCCGGCGAGGTAGCGGTCAACGTCCGCCCTGGGCGCTATGCCGACAAAAATGTCTTTGCCTGTATTGGCAGACTCAGCCCCTATCCGGATGCTGCCCACGTCGAAGGGCAGGGGTCCGGGGTAGGAGTCCCCTCGCATGTTGTCCGCCCTGGCGGAAACGATGGCTGTGGAATCGACAGCAAAGCGTTCCCTCGGAGAGGTGAGGTAGCCGCCGTCGTCCTGGAGCGAGTTGACCCACGAAGCGCCAATTCCCCCGAAGAGCAGCCCACCGCCCAGCATCGATAACAAAATGCCGAGAATGAGCATTGTGATGGAACGAGCGCGCATGGGAGTCCTCCCTCGTCGTCGTTTTCCGGTTATTTGGGCGCCGGCCCGCCCCGCTTCAGTCCCGCCCGAGTCCTGCCTGAGTGCACCACCGTTGCCGGGATTCCAAAACAATGACTGCTGGAACATGGGCAGCCCCGGCTGTCTGGGGGGGGCTCGTTCTCTGAAAACCGCCTTCCGATGGAAGGGCATCCACGTGGGCCGGTGGACCGGGCTGCTGCCGGTGAAAACAGACTACGCCTGCAGGGGACGGCCATCTAGGTTCCGCGTTGACTCGTAGAAGATGCGCGCGTAGTGGGTATCGAAGAATCATTTGGTAATGCGCGCGTAGCGGGGTGTCTGCGGCTGCCGGTTCGCTGGCGGGGGTAGGGCTGCTGCTATGGAGCTGACGATGAGCGAACGCAGGGCTGTCACGAAGGTTCTGGCCACGGAATACCGCCGTGCTTCCAAGGCCAGGAAGGGCGAGATCCTGGATCAGATCTGCGCGGTGACGGGCTGGCACCGCAGTCATGCTCGCAAGGCGCTGGGTCTGGTCCTGAGGATCAGGGTTGTCCGTCCCCGCCCGCCGAGGCCGCTGGTCTATGACAGCTCTGTGATCGACGCCCTGCGGTTCTGTTGGGCGGTGCAGGGCACGCCGTGCGGGCGGCTGCTGGCGGCGGCCCTGCCTGATCTGGTTCCGCGTCTGCGCCGGTTCGAGGAGCTTCAGATCGAGGACGGGACGGCGGCGCTGCTGTTGCGGATAGCGCCGGCGACCATTGACCGCCGGCTCAAGGCGGACCGGGCCAAACTGGATCCGCGGGGCCGGTCCCATACAAAGCCGGGAACGCTGCTGAAGGACTCCATCCCGATGCGGACCTGGGCCGAATGGGATGATGCTAGACCCGGTTTCGTGGAGATCGACCTGGTCGGTCACGAGGGCGGCAATTCCCAGGGCGAGTTCTGTTTCACCCTGGATATCACTGACATCGCGACGGGCTGGACGGAGACCGTATCGGTGCGGAACAAGGCGCAGAAGTGGGTGTTCGCCGCGATCAAAGAGGCGACCGCGAAGTTCCCCTTTCCCGTCCTGGGCATCGATTCGGACAACGGGTCCGAGTTCATCAACTGGGGGCTTTTTCGCTGGTGCGAGCAGGAGAAACTGACCTTCACCCGGTCCCGGTCAGGGAACAAGAACGACGGCGCCCACGTGGAGCAGAAGAACTGGCACATCGTCCGTCAGACCGTGGGTTACCACCGGTACGACACCCCCGGCGAACTGGATCTGCTGAACCGGATCTGGGAGCTGCAGCGGCTGCTGACCAACCACTTCGGCCCCCAGCAAAAACTCGTCTTCAAGGAGCGCAACGGCGCGAAGACCACGAAGAAGTACGACCTACCTGCCACGCCATACCAGCGAGTTCTGGCCGACAAGGGCACGGTCCGCAAAACGGACAAAACCCGACTCGGCCGAGAAAACCAGCCCCTGAACCCGGCAGCCATTCAACGCCAGATCCAGGCACTCACCGCCGAGCTACTGACGCTCACGACCAGCAAACAAGCCGCCAAACCCAAGCCCGCCACGCGCGCACTTCCGAATGATTCCACGAAGACGGCCACGCGCGCATCTTGACATGATTCCTCGGGGGTTCCGCAGCCTGATTGGGGGTTTTGGCCCCGTTATTGCCCTGCGGGCATCACCGGCGGCACGAACTGGAATGTCATCCCGAGCAGCCAGACCAGCAGCAGTACCACCGGCAGGTGGAACAGGAACTGCAGGAAGGTGAAGCCCACGAGGTCCCGTGCCCGGAGCCGCAGCACTGCGAGCAGCGGAAGCATAAAGAACGGGTTGATCAGGTTGGGCAGGGCCTCGGCGATGTTGTAGATCTGCACGGTCCAGCCGAGGTTCATCTGCACATCGGTCGCGGACTGCATCACATAGGGCGCCTCCACAAGCCACTTACCGCCGCCGGACGGGACCAGCAGGCCCAGCACTGCGGTGTAGAGCGCAATGACCACAGCGAACGCGCCGCCACCGCCGATGTCCGAGAAGAACTCTGCCAGGTGCGCGGAAATGGTCATCCCGCCGTGGCCGGTGGCTTTGGTCAGGATCGCCGCCATGGCCGCGTACAGCGGGAACTGGACCAGGATCCCGGCGGTAGCCGGAACAGCCTTGGTAACGGCCTGCAGGAATTTCCGTGGTGTCCCGTGCAGTACCAGGCCCAGGATCAGGAAGACCAGCAGGTAGCCGTTGAGGCTGCTGACCACGGTCAGGAACGGCTTCGTCAGGAACTGGGAGACCAACCAGCCCAGGGTCAGGATGCCCGCAAGGATCGGCAGGATCATGCTGTATTCGAGCCACTCGCCCGGGCGTGAACGGGGCGCCGATTCGCTGGGTTCGTCGTCGAGGTCGACGCCGAGATCCTCAGCTGTGCGGATCGCGCCGCCCTGGGGCGCGGAGAAATGTGCGATCACAGTGGTGAGGGCCATCAGGATGGCCAGGGTGAGCAGTGACTGCCAGGTGAAAATCGTGGTCCCGAAGTCCAGGATGCCGGTGATTTTCAGCAGGGCAGGCGGCAGCGAGGCAGCGGTGGCCTGCAGTTGGGCCGCGGACGAGGACAGCCCCAGCGCCCAGACAGCTCCGAGGCCCATAAACGCCGCCGCGCCCAGCGCACGGTAGTCCACCGTGAGGTCCTTGCGCCGCGCAATGGCCCGGGCCAGCAGGCCACCGAAGATGAGGCTCAGACCCCAGTTCAGGAAGGACACGGACATCGACATCAACGCCACGAAGCTGACCGCCGTGCGTGCCGTGGCAGGAATCAGCGCCAGCCGGTTGATGAGCTTCGCCACCGGCGGCGACGTGGCCACCACGTAACCGGTCAGGACCACCATGGCCATCTGCAGCGTAAATGCCGTCAGATCCCAGAAGCCGTTACCGAAAGAGTCGGCGATCGACTGCGGTGAAGCACCGATCGCCAAGGCGGCCACGGCGATGATGACCACACCGGCCAGGGCAAAGATGTAGGCATCCGGGAACCATTTCTCGGTCCAGGCCGCCATCCGTTGGGCTACTCTGGCGAGCCCGCGTTCTTCGGTTCCGGTCTTGGTCAGGACTGTGTCAGCCACAGTGGACTACCTCTCCATTGAGTGCAATTGCGTACCCGAGGGAGTCTAGTTCCGTTCCTTTGGGAACCTCGGTTAGCTGACGGCGCGGATCCTGACGGCGATGAACTGGCGGCCCGGAAGCTCCACCCGGAACCGCCCCGTCACCGTGCCGGCGCCGAAATCGATCCGACGGTCTTGTTCTGAGAGGTACAGGGTGGAACCCTTGGGGGCCAGCATTGTGGCAAGGGTTTCGGTCACGGCATCGACCGTCAGCTCGGACAGTTCGTCAATCTCAATTTCGATATCACACTCAATGACCTCACCGTTGGCCGCCATTTGGGTTCCCCCGCCAACAACGCGGATTCGGTGACCGCGCACTGTCATGGCGGCCTCGAAGGCTTCTTCAAGGGCGGCCCGGTCCAGGGGTTGCAGGCGGGCATTCAGCGTGGCGATAACAACGCTGGGTTTTCTTTTCTTGAATAGACCGAACATTTCCGCTCCTTCCTTAGCGATCGAGGATTTCTTGAAGCTGCCAGCCAAGAGGCCCGCTTGACCGGACTGGTTGGGATTACCAGAGCAGGTCGAGGTTGAGCACCTGGATTCCGTGCCTCCCGGACAGCCATGTCTCTATTACTTCGTCGAGGTCTGACTCGTGGCCAGCGAGTCCCAGTCGTTTCACATCGTCCGACGCTGCAGGGATGTGGTCGTGTCCATTCTGCTGTGCACCGTGCGAGCAATCCGAGCACATCAACCGGATCCCGGACCAACCGTCGAGTCCGAGTCCCCGCTGTTCTAGGAGGTCAGACAGTGCCTGAAAATCGTTGCCGGTCGCACCGACTACCTGGGCCTGCCACGTCGGCAGGCCGGATTCTTCGAGACGTCCCAGCTCGTCGAAGACCGACACGTCCTGTCCGTCGAGCTGTCGGGTCCCTTTGGGTTCACCGTCATGCAGGACAACGTCTCGGAACCGATGGCCGGACTCCGGCAGCGGAACGCTCGCGATGACTGCATGGGCCGGGCTCCGGCGCCAGCACCAGACCACCTCAGTGTTCCCGGCCGAAAACAGCACCTGGTGAGGGAGGCTGGGCTGGTCGGGGTTGAGCCGTACCGGAGCCATGCCGCAGTCAACGTCGATGGGCCCAGCTTCAGCCTGAAACTTGTCCAGTCCGTAGGCGACCCAAGCGTGCCGGGCGGAGGGCCAGTCACCCACGACTGTTGATGCGATGCCCAGGTTCCAGGCTGCCGGGTTGGCTCCGCCAAACTCCTCAGCATCCTTCGGAGTGAAGAGTTCCAGCGCCCGCCTGTTGCGCTCCAGACTTTCCGGCCAGTTACCAACGGCCTTGGACAGCAGACCGGCTTGAAACCAGCTGCAATAAGACTTCGGAGTCAGCTCCACCAGCTCGGAGGCCAGCGCTGCCGCTAGGCCGGCGTCTCCGGCCTCATCCGCAGCCTTCCAGTCTGACCACACGACGTGAGGTGACCGCTTCTTCCTAAATCCCATCCAGGTTCGTTCCACCTTCCGAACAATATAGAGCTCGCCCTGCTGTGCCGGGACGCCACGCGCACCAGGGAGACCTTCTGGTCCAACAGCACTCTTGGCATGTCGACCCAGGCCTTTCGCGAAGATCGGATCCAGAATGAAGCCCTGGCGACGCAGGACATCCGCAGACTCTGCGATCTATTCGGCCTCAGCGTAAAAGGCGCTGAACGAGATCTCCTGACCCTTGATCACCCCGTCACTCATGGCGACTCAGTGAAGCTCTACAGGGATGCCCTTGCGGGACGACGAGGCATCGCGATTGCAACTGGTGCCGGCTACTTCAGTCCACATCGCTCCCCGCCAAATTTCAAGCGCAAAGCACCCGCAATCTGATCCATTGGTCCGAAGAGTTCTGGGCTCGACAACTCGAACAGGGCATCCGCGAGAACCTCTCGATCGACATCGGCAAGTTCGATATCGTCACAGCTGTGCACCGCCTCAGCCCAGCGCTCGATGGAGACGTCGTCCAGATGTCGGCGCCATGGAGGTCCAACACCCGCCGAAGCCCCTGCATCGTAAGGACGGCGGGCCTAGTCCGTGTCGGAGCTTGCATCTTCGAGAGGCGTTCCAGAATGCCGCTCAGAGGGCTACACAATTCAAGTAGGTCATGAAGAGCCTCTTCGTAGGCGCTGTAGCTCGTCATGGAGTTGGCCGGGTCAAATTGCTTATGCCCAAGCTCGAAACTGAGGTGCCATCAGGTAGATCGCGGGTTGCCACAATGAGCTGTCCAGTGATCGCCCAGTAGACGTCGATGTCGGTCAGTTCCAAATTGGATTCGTCGTCGCTGCCTCCAAGAAACAGAAGGGACGCCCCATGGTGCAATCAGCTGCAGGACCGGGCCGGTCAAAGGCATCCACTATCTATGACGTGGCGGACCTGGCCGGTGTATCCCATCAGACTGTGTCCCGTTATCTGCGTGACAAGTCGAAACTGAAGCCGGCCACGGTGGAGCGTGTTGAAATGGCGTTGTCGGAGCTGAACTACACACCGAATCTCGCAGCGCGGTCGCTGCGATCGCGTGAGCTCTACCGAGTCGTGGTGGTGGTTCCCGAGGCCTCCCTGTACTTTCCGGCGCGCATGCTCAACGGCGCTTCCAGTGCGGCCCATTCTGCAGGCTACCGCGTGGACGTAATCGCCATGGAGGGAACCGCCGAGGCCCGCGCACAACAGCTGCGCAACCTGCTGTCCGGAGAGGACATCGCCGGGATCCTGTCTTTTGTGCCCCGGCCCAGGTCTGCTGTCGCTGTCGATGGCGAATCATCGGTCCCGTTGGTGGTGGCCGGCGAGTACGACAACAAAATGCGCGCCCGCGGCAGTCTGGCGGACGGCACGGCCGCAGCAAAAATCGTCCAATACCTGGCCTCGCTGGGGCACCGGAATTTCTTCCACGTTGCCGGACCCGCCGCCTGGCCGTCCGCCCGCAACCGCAAGGCAGCCTACGAGGAAGCCATTGCGGAACTGGGATTGACGTCCGTGGGCATCGCGGCCGGTGACTGGTCGCCGGCGTCCGGCTACGCTGCCGGCAAGAAGATTGCCGGCCTGAAGGACGTAACGGCCGTTGTATCGGGCAACGACCAGATGGCCATTGGCGTCATCCGTGCTTTGCACGAGCGCGGCATACCGGTACCGGGGGAAGTCAGCGTGTTCGGCTGGGACGACATGTCCGAATCCTCATTCCTGATTCCGTCCCTTTCAACTGTGCACATGGACCTTGAAACGCTCGGCGCCCGAAGCATGAAGGAACTCATCGCACGGATTCGCGGCATTAACACCTCGACCGAAACCCTGGTGCTGGACCCCATGGAGTTGGTCATGCGGGAGTCGACGGGACCAGTGCGGGCCTCGGGCGGACAGGCTTAGCCTGCCGCTCCCCTAGTCCTCCAGAACCCCGTTGCAGAGACGGTTGACCACTTCGGTCAGCATGGCGAGTCCGGCCACGATGTCCGCGTCGGTGGTGTACTCGTGTTCGTTGTGGGAGATTCCGTCCACGCTCGGGACGAACAGCATGACGGTGGGCACCAGGTCCTTCATGTTGATCGAATCGTGTCCGGCGAGGGTCATGACCTGCTTGCTGGACAGTCCCAGGTCCGCGGCAACCTTCGCTGCGAGCTCCACGCCTTCGGTCTGGTACGGGGTGACCGGCCACGAGTGTGAGTGGTTCCGCTCCACACTGATGTTGGCGGCGCGTTCAATCGCCGGGATCCGTTGGTGAAGCAGGGCATCGGCTTCGGCCAGGACGGACTCGTCCGCGCTGCGCAGGTCCAGCAGGAGGTTGACCCGGGACGGGACCACCACCGGCGAGTTCGGGTACACGGTCAGCTCACCCACGGAGGTGTGCAGCACGCCGGGGAACCTGTCGGCCAGTTCGCGGGCGGCCACCACCAGCATGGCGGCGCCCAGGAGGGCGTCCTTCCTGTCCGCGATCACGGTGGAACCCGTGTGGGCCTGCTCGCCGTGGACCACAAACTCGTACTTGTTGGCCGCCCAGCTGGACTGCACCAGGCCGATGGTGATGCCATCATGCTCCATGCTGGGGCCCTGCTCGATGTGGATTTCGGCGCAGTAAGAGGCCGCAGGTCCGTCGTAGTCCCCCCGGCAGCCGATCCCGTCCAGCGCCTCGCGGACGGTGATCCCCTGGGTGTCTGTGGTGTTGAGGGCGGTTTCAAGGGCGAGCTTCCCGGTGTAGACGGAGGAACCCATCATGGACGGCTTGAAGCGGGAACCTTCCTCGTTGAACCAGTTCACCACGGCAATGTTGAACTTCGGCTTCCCGGACGCGGCGCCGCCGGCCCATTTCTCCACCAGCCGGAACGCTGCGTGGGCCGCGGCGAGGACACCGAAGGCGCCGTCGTAGCGGCCCGCTGTCGGCTGCGAATCCATGTGCGAGCCGACCACGACAAACGGCGCTCCAGACACAGCCTCGAAAAGGCCCCACTGGTTGCCGGCGCGGTCGAACTTCACGGTGAATCCGCGGGCCTCCAGCAGTCCAGTCAGCCAGCGGCGCTGCTCGCCGTCCGCGGCGGTGGCCGCCTGGCGGTCCACACCGCCGTTTTCGGTGGCGCCGAATTGGCTCATAACGCGGAAGTCTTCAACGAAGGCGGCGTCGGGGGCGGTGAAGGTGGGTGTTGAGGTCATGATGTTCCCCTATGAACGGTTGTGGTCGGAGCGGTGGTGGTCTGAACGGTAGTAGTCAGTGGATGGTGAAGCGTTGGCACGGCCGGCGGTGCATCCGCCTGGTAAGTGAAGGAGCCGCCGACGGCGGTGCCCAGGACCCGGAGGTCCGCGATGTTGGCGGCGGTCAAGGGCGATCCGGACAGGATGGTGAAGTCCGCCAGTTTGCCGGGTGTCAATGACCCCTTCGTGGTCGAGGCGCCGGTGGCTGCGGCCGCCCCGGTGGTGTAGGCGGCGAGTGCCTGGAGCGGGGTGAGCCGTTCGTCGGGGTTGCCGAACACTCCGCCGGAAGCCATCCGGCGGTCCACAAAAGCCTGCATCGCCTTAAGCACGTTGCCGTCGGCGACGGGCCGGTCCGAGCTGCCGGCCAGCGTCACGCCGGCCGCCAGGAACGTCGCCGCCCGGTAGGCCCAGCCCAGCCGCGCGGTGCCCAGCGACTCGGTCATGCCGTCGCCGCCGTCCCGGAAGAAGCTTGCCTGCGGGGTCACCGCGATGCCCGCCGCTGCCAGGACTGCCAGCTGTTCCGGCCTGACCATGGAGGCGTGTTCAATCCGGTTCGGCAGCGCCCGGCGCCCGTATTTTGCGGTGCAGTCGGCCAGGATGCCGATGGCAAGGTCCACCGCACGGTCGCCGATGGCATGCGCGGCGATGGCCCAGCCCGCAGCGTAGGCGGCCTCGATCCTGTCCCTGAGCTGGTCCGGATCGGCCTGGAAGTAGCCCCGGTTGCCGGTGTTGTCGCGCTGGCCGTGGCTGCAGAAGTCCTCGGTGACGGCCGCGGTCTCCCCCAGCAGCGAGCCGTCCAGGAACACCTTGGCGGGGCCGAGGGAGAGGAAATCGTTTCCAAAGCCGCTGGCCATGCCAAGGTCCAGGCCAACAACGTCCAAACCTGTCCCGAACCCGTCCAGGCCACGGAGGATGTCCAGCACCGGCATGACCTGCGCCCGGGCATGCAACCGGCCGTTGGCGAGGGCGCGCTGGTATGCCGCGAGTTCAATGGGGCTGTGGCCGATCCAGCCGCCGCCAATGCCCGCTTCCGTAAAACTGGTGATGCCCTCCGACGCATAGTGCCGCGTGGCGCGGTCCAAGGCATCTTCCAGGGCGTCGAGGGAGTACGGCAGGATGAGGTCCTGGATCAACTGCTGGGCCGTTTCCTGGATCAGGCCTGTGGGCCTGCCGCCGGCGTCGCGGACAATCACGCCGCCGTCGGGATCCGGGAACGACGGCGATTGCGCACCTGCCAGCCGCAGTGCGGCGGTGTTGACCACCGCCATATGCCCGGAGTTGTGCCGGATGAACAGCGGACGGCCGCCCGTGATCCGGTCCAGCACCGCGATGTCGGGGAAAGCCCCGCCGTGGTGGTGCTGGCTGAAGCCGTTGGCCATGAACCAGCCACCGCCTTGTCCGGACCCGGCCTCTCCTGGATCCAAAGCCGTTTCCGCCTCCAACAGCGCATACAGCTGGTCCAGCCCCCGGGCACCGGACACGTCCAGTTCCGCCAAGCCGAGGCCGAACCAGGCGGTGTGGCAATGGGCGTCAATGAAGCCCGGCGTCACCGTGGCACCGTCCAGGTCCCGGACCTCGGCCGCAGCCAGCCCGTCAAGGTCCCCGTCGAAGCCCACGATGCGTCCCTGCCACACACCCAGCGCGGAGGCGCGCGGACGGTCCGCGTCCATCGTGATGATGTCCGCGTTGCGCAGCAGGAGGTCGAGTTTCATGATCGGATTCCTGGCCTACCGGTGTGAGGTGGTCACGGACTTGATGCGGGTGTAGTCCTCCAGGCCGAATACGGAGAGGTCCTTTCCGGTGCCGGAGTGCTTGAAGCCACCGTGCGGTGCCTCGGCCGGGATCACCTGGTGGCAGTTGATCCAGACAGCGCCGAAATCCAGCTCCATGGACACCCTGGTGACCACGCCATGGTTCTCAGACCAGACGCTGGAGGCCAGCGCATACTTGGTGCCGTTGGCCAACTCGATGGCCTCTTCCTCCGTGGCGAAGGGCTGCACGGTGAGCACGGGACCAAAGACCTCGTCGCACACCACCTCGTCGCTCTGGAAGACGCCGTCGATCACTGTGGGCTCGAAGTAGTAGCCGGTGCCGGTGCGCTTGCCGCCGGAGAGGACCGTGGCGTTGGCCGGCAGCCGGGTCATGAAACCCTCCACCCGCTCAAGCTGCGCGGCGCTGTTCAGCGGGCCGAGGTCCGCGTCGTCGCCGCCCACGGTGAGCGCGGCGGCCGCGGCTCCGAGGGCGGCGGCGAACTCGGTGTGGATGGACTGTTCCACCAGCACGCGGGTGACTGCGGTGCAGTCCTGGCCGGCGTTGAAGAACGCGCTCAGCGCGATTTCCTGTGCGGTCCGGGCAATGTCCACGTCCGCGAAGACGATCGCGGGTGCCTTGCCGCCGAGCTCGAGGTGGACGTCCTTGAGCGTTTTGGCTGCGGCGGACATCACCTGCGCTCCGGCGCGGGTGGATCCGGTGATGGAGACCATTTCCGGGATCTCGTGCTCAACCATGGCCGCTCCTGTGCCGCGGCCGCCGCAGACAACGTTCACGACGCCGGCGGGGAAGGCTTGCTGGGCGAGTTCGCCCAGGATCACGGTGGACCAGGGCGTGGTGTCGGCGGGTTTGAGGACCAGGGTGTTGCCGGCGGCGAGGGCCGGGCCGATCTTCCAGATGGCCATCATGAAGGGGTAGTTCCACGGGGTGATCTGTGCGACCACGCCGAGGGGTTCCCGCCGGATGGAGGAGGTGAAGCCCTCGACGTACTCCGTGGACGCCGTGCCGGATACCACCCGGCAGGCACCGGCGAAGAAGCGCAGCTGGTCGGCGCCCCGCAGGATCTCCAGCTCGCGGGTCGCGGCACGGGGCTTTCCGGTGCACGCCACTTCGGCCTCCAGCAGGCTGTCCACGTTGGCTTCGATGAGGTCCGCGAGCTTGAGCAGCATGGCCTGGCGTTCGCCCGGCGTCGTGCGCTTGTACCTCTTGAATGCCTGCTGCGCGGCCTGGAAGGCGAGGTCGACGGCGGCCGCATCGCTGTCGGGGGCGCTGCCGATCTGGAGTCCCGTTGCCGGGTCGAAGAAGGGCAGGCTGGCCGGGGCGTCAACGGCCTGGCCGTTGATGATGTTCTTAAGCGTGATCACGTGGGGCTCCAGTCAGTTGCTCTTGGGGGAACGGGTGGTGGGATCCTGCGGCAGGTGCAGCACGGCGGGCAAACCGGATTCGACGGCGCGGCGGAACGCACCGGCGAAGTCCTCAGCCTTCTCAATCCGCTCGCCGTAGCCGCCGTAAGAGCGGGCCAGTGCAGCGAAGTCCGGGTTGGTCATGTGAGTGCCGGAGGGGCGGCCCGGGTAGTGGGCTTCCTGGTGTTCACGGATCGTGGCAAAGATGCCGTTGTCCACCACCAGCACGATGAACTTCGCGCCGTGGCCCATGGCAGTGGCGATTTCCTGGCCGTTCATCATGAAGCAGCCGTCACCGGCCACCGAAATGACCTGCCGGCCCGGGTAGGCCAGCGAGGCGGCCACCGCTGCCGGGATCCCCATGCCCATCGCACCGTTCCGCGGCGCGGCCAGGGAGTTCGCACTGTTGTGTCGCAGGTAGCGGGCCGGCCAGAGGGCGTGGTTGCCGGCACCGAAGGTCAGGACGGCGTCGTCGGCCATTTCCTGGCTCAGGATTTCCATCACGACGCCGAGGTCCACGCCGGCCCCGCCGTCCGGCTGGGCGGAGGAGAACTTGAGGTAGTCGGCACGGGCGTCGGCGAACCAGCCGGCCACCGGCCGCACCGCGGACTCCAAGCCGGCCAGCACTGTGGAGAACGCCGTGACGTCGGCGGTGATGTGCTGGTCCATCCGGCCGAAGTGGCCCAGGAGATCGGCGTCTGCGTTGACCACTACGGTGTGGGCGTCGAGGCCGCGCGTGTAACCGTCGGAGAGAACGTCGCCGCGGACGCAGCCGAGGAAGACAATCAGGTCCGCCGCCTCAAGCCGGGCCGCATTGGCGTCGCTGCGGCCGTAGCCGAGGAAGCCGGCGTAGGCGTCGGAACGGTGCGGCACGGCGTCGTAGGCGCGGAAATCCGCGACGACGGGGACGCCGTGACGGGCAGCCCAGCGGGCCAGCGCTTCGCCGGATTCCTGCGTCCAGCCTTCGCCGCCCACCACGATGAGGGGCTTGCTGGCGCCGGCGAGCCGGGCTTCGAGCTGTGCCAGGTCCGGGGCGGCCGGGGCCGGGCGGGAGACCTTGCGCGGTTCCACGGTCCCGGATTCAATGGCGTGGACCAGGACGTCTTCGGGGAGTCCGATCACCACGGGTCCGGGGCGTCCGCTCAGTGCGGTGAAGATGGCGTCGTCCACGACGCGGGCGGCGGAAGCGGCGTCGTCGAGTGTTACCACTTTCTTGGCGGTGCTGCCGAACCAGGCGTTGATGTCGAATTCCTGGAAGGATTCGCGGCCGCGGTCCGCCACGGGGATGAGGCCCACGAAGAGGATCATGGGGGTGGCGTCCTGGTGTGCGGTGTGGATGGCGATGAAGGCGTTGGCCGCTCCGGGGCCACGGGTCACCATGGCTACACCGGGCAGGTCGGTGAGGCGGCCTTCAGCGAGTGCCATGAACCCGGCACCGCCTTCATGCCTGGTCACGACGGTTTCAATGGAGGAGCCGTGCAGGCCGTCCAGGACATCCAGGAAGCTTTCGCCGGGGACGCCGTAGACCCGCTTGACGCCGGCACGTTCGAGCTGGGCCACAATCAGGTGGCCGGCGGTGGTTGTTGTGCTCAATGCTTCATACCTTCTTCTTCGATACTGAGGGCAGGCAGGACCAGGCCTGAGAGTGCGGTCAGGACCGACACGACCAGCAGGATGATGGCCCCGGGCCAGAATGAGTTGCCACTGGCAGCCACGAGGGCCGTGGCAATGAGTGGAATAAAACCGGAAATAACGCCGGCGCTATTGGAGGTGATGGCTACTCCGGTGTAGCGGACGCGGGTGGCGAACAGGGCCGTCAGGGCTGTGCCCGAGACGGCGTAGGGAATGGACAGAGTGGCCACGCCGATGATCATGGCGCCGATGACCAGCACCGGGTTCGCGGTGTTGATGGCCAGGAAGACCGGGACGGCCACAAGCGCAGAAGCCACGCCGCCCCAAAGGATCACCTTGCTGGCGCCGTACTTCTCGCCCATTCGTCCGGCCCAGATGAGGACGAAGATCTCGAACACAGCGGCGAGGAGCGAGCCCAGCAGGAGGGTTTCGTAGGGCATCTTGAGGACCTTGGTGCCGTAGAAGACCACAAAGCTGGTGATGAGGTAGAAGCCGCCGATGCCCAGCAGCGCGGAGCACATGCCGACCAGGATCTGCCGCCAGCTGTTCTTCAGGACACCACGGATGGGCGCATGTTCGGTCTCGCCGGCTTCCATCAGGGCTTCGAATTCAGGGGATTCACTGAGGCGGCTGCGGATCCACATGGAGATGGCCAGCAGCGGGATGGCCGCGACGAACGGGATGCGCCAGCCCCAGGCGTCAAAGTCGGTCTGCCCAACGAGGTAGAGCATGCCGAAGAAGCCGCCGGAGGACAGGATGGTGCCGATCGGGGAACCGATCTGCGGCAGCGCGGCGTAGCGTGCACGCTTGGCAACGGGGGCGTTTTCGACGGCGATAATCACCGCACCGCTCCACTCGCCGCCTACGGCCAGGCCCTGCAGGATACGCAGCGCCACCAGGATGATGGGAGCTGCGACACCGATGGTCATGTAGTTCGGCAGGAGCCCGATCAGGCCGGTCACCACGCCGATGCCCACGATGGTGACCATGAGGATCTTTTTCCGGCCCACCTTATCCCCGAGCGAGCCGAAGATGAAGCCGCCGATGGGGCGCGCCACGAAGCCGACAGCGAGGGTGGCGAAGGAGCTCATGGCGGCCACAAAGGGGTCATCGGAAACGAAATACTGGGCATTGAACACCAGTGCCGCGGCGGTGGTGAACAGGAAGAAGTCGTACCACTCGAGGGCTGTGCCAACCAAGGCTGCCAGGGCAACCTTGCGGGTGACATTCTCATCCACGATACGCGGGACCTGCTGGTCCACGCCCGTCGCCGTACTGTCGTTAATTGCCATGAATACTCCAGATAGATACTGACCGGATGCTGCGGGCATACTGCCTGCTTGCCGCTTGTTGCGTGATGTGGCTCACCTTGGGGCGTGAATCCATTCTTCCAGTAGGTTCGTCCAAAAAAACTAGCAATGCACCACGGGATCTTGGTCCTAGAATGTGGGAATGCACAATGATCAGGATTACGGCGCCCGTTGGGGCGAGCTGGTGGAGCGGCTGCACGGCCGCGTCGATGAACTGGCAGAGCTGTTTTTGGCGCGGGTGCATGAGATCCCCGAGTATGCCGGCAGCACTGTGGGCATGGCGGAACTGCGGGATACGGCGCGCGAAACGTTCCACCGCCTGGTGGACGGGCTGCGCGATAAGGAGCTGCAGCGGTCCGGACGCAACGGCGACCATGACTCGCTGATGCGGTTCTCGCTGGAGCTGGGCGCAAAAAGGGCACGCGCCGGCATCTCCCCTGAAGCCCTCACCTCCGCCGTCCGGCTCGATTTCAGCATCCTGTGGGAGGACCTGCTGCAGATCTCCGAGCCCCAAGACGCGCCGCTGCTCACGTCGCGGGTGGACCGGGTGTGGCGGGTGGTGGACGAATTCGCCGCGCACACGCACTCAAGCTATTCGGCCGAGCGGGTCCGCATGGCCCAGGAGGAATCCAACATCCGGCGCGAATTCATCGCCCGGCTGTTCAGCAAATCCGAACTCTCGGCGGACACCATCAGCCAGGCGTCCGCCGCCCTGGTCACCGACCCCGAAGCCCGGTATTCGATAGTGGCCGCCAGCGCGGAGGCAGCCACCAAGCTCCGCGCCTTTGCCCAGGGCCCCCAGTCCTCGCAGCGGCTTTTTGTCCACGAATTCGGCGGCAGCACGTATGTCTTCTGGCAATTGGGCAAGGCCACGGCCGGCGGGCGGCACCCCGCGGGGCCGTTTATCCCGGCCGGCATCGCCGGGATCCCCTGCGGCTACGTGGAAAGTTTCTCCGGGCTCCGCGGGCTCCCCGCGGCCGCCCGGACCGCCGAATGGCTGGCCCTGCTGCTCCACCCGTCGGACCGTGGACCCCTGACGGCTTCCGCGGCGTGGGCCCGGCTGGCCAAACAGCAGCTCCAGGACGCCGGCCTGGACCTGTGGGCGGATCTGGACGCGGCACTCGCGCCGTGCCGCGGCGGAGAGCGCGAACGCCTCGAGGAGACGGTGCGCCATTTCCTATCCACAGGCAACATCACCACCACGGCCCAGGTCCTCTTCTGCCACCGGAACACCATCCTCAACCGGCTGAACCGGTTCCAGGACCTGACCGGAATCGACCTTGCCGTTCCCGCCCAGGTGGCCAGGCTGGTAGTGGCGTGGGCCTAACGTCTGCGAGCGCCACTATTGGCGGCGCCTGCCCAAGCCACATCCCCTTGACCGTGGGGCGCAACGGTGCCGTAATGAAGTTGAGTGGAGGAGGACGATCGTGAACGTCTTGGAATCCGTGTCCAAGGGAATGCGCGTTGTGGATGCGTCGGGCGATGATATCGGTGCCGTTGAGCGCATCGTTCCGCCCAACACTAAGGCAGAAGTGTTCGAAGAAGCCGCCACGGCTTCCGAACAGGATTTGATCAACCTCGGGCTGAGTGCTGTCTTCGGCAGGGAACCGAAAGTACCCGAGCTGATGGCCCGGCGGTTGTTCCATTCGGGCTACATCAAAATCGATGCCCGCGGATTCTGGGCCAGCGACTCCTATGCGGCTGCGGATGCCATCAACCGGGTCGAAGACGGAAAGGTGTACCTGAGCCTGACCCGGCACGAACTTTCTGCCCAGGTGTGACGCACTGATCCGGCGCAGGCCGCCCGACTGGTAGTGGCCCGCGCGTAGCAGCCCGCTAATACCCTGAGGGGTGTTTTGTGTGAACTCACATTTTTCGGCCTTTTCTGGTGGATTTTTAGCCATTGAACTGTGATGGTCGACACAGAATAGTTGGTAACTACCTGCACCGGACAATCGTCCCCGCACCCCATCTGGAGAACTGATGGCCAACATGGTAAATACCACCACCGCCGCTGCTACGGCACGGCTGGACCTCACAAAAATGCGCAAAATCGCCCTCGCCAGCGTCATCGGCACCACCGTCGAGTGGTACGACCTCTTCGTTTTCGGAACAGCATCCGCGCTCGTCTTCAACAAAATCTTCTTCCCCAGCTTCGACCCGCTGGTGGGCACCATGCTCGCTTTCGGCACGTTCGCCTCGGCCTACATCGCCCGCATGGTGGGTGCCATCATCTTTGGCCACTTCGGGGACAGGCTGGGACGCAAGTCCATGCTCCTGATCTCGCTCCTGACCATGGGCGCCGCCACGTTCGCCATCGGCCTGCTGCCGGACTACAACAGCATCGGCATCATGGCCCCGCTGCTCCTCCTCTTCCTCCGCGTCATCCAGGGCCTGGCCCTGGGCGGCGAATGGGGCGGAGCCGTCCTGATGACAGTGGAACACGCACCTGCCTCACAGCGCGGGTTCTACGGTTCCCTGGTCCAAGTGGGCGTGCCCGCCGGAACACTGATCGCCAACGTGGCGTTCCTGATCGTGGCCTCAACCGTCAGCACTGAGGCACTGCTCAGCTGGGGCTGGCGCATCCCGTTCCTCGCCTCCGCGCTCCTGGTGGCCGTGGGCATCTACATCCGGCTCCACATTGAAGAGACCCCCTCATTCCAGGCGGTCAAGGATGCCGGCGCCAAAGCCAAGCTGCCGTTCGCAGCCCTGATGGCCAAGTACTGGAAGCAGGTCATCCTGGGTGGCGTTGCCACCCTTTCAACAGGCAGTACGTTCACGCTCCTGGTTGCCTCCGGTGTCTCCTACGGCAAGAAGGAACTCGGCCACTCCGAGAGCCTGATGCTGTGGGTGGTCCTGGCCTCGTGCGCCTTGTGCTTCGTCCTCATCCCATTCTTCGGACGCCTCTCCGACAAATACGGCCGCAAACCCATCATCTTCGCGGGCGTCGCAGCCGAGGCAGCCCTGGCCTTCCCCATGTTCTGGATGATGGACACCAAATCTGTGGCGCTGCTCTTCATCGCCTACCTGGCCATGATGACCGCGTTCGCCGCCAACTACGGCCCCATCGCCACGTTCCTGGCCGAGCTGTTCGGGTCCAAGGTCCGCTACTCCGGCCTGTCGGTGGCGTACATGCTCTCAGGACTCCTGGGCAGCGCCGCGACGCCGTTCATCACCACCTGGCTCCTGGGCGTCACGCACCAGAGTTCGTCCATCGCCTGGTACATCATGGGCGCCTCCCTGGTCTCGCTCGCGGCGCTCGTGATTCTGACGGAGACCCGCTACGGCAACATCGACGCCGTCGACGAGTCCCCCGTTGAGGCGGCAGCGAAGTGACGGCAGCCTCCCCCGCGGGAACCGTCCTGCGGATCGCTGAGATCCCCGGCGGGGCGGCCGCCGTCGGGCCTTTCTCCCAGGCAGTGGTGGCCAACGGGTTCGTGTTCACGGCCGGGCAGATCCCCGCCATCACAGGGGTGGACAACCAGCCGGAAACGTTCGAGGAACAGGTCCGCCAGACACTCCGGAACCTCACCGCAGTGCTGGAGGCCGCCGGATCCGGGCTGGCCCATGTAGTCAAAGTCAACACCTACCTCACCGACCCGGGGCAGCTGGAGGAGTACAACCGCGTCTACGCGGAGTTCTTCGGCGACGCAAAGCCGGCACGCACGTCGGTCTGTGTCAGCCTCTGGGGAGTCTCCCTGGAAATCGAATGTGTTGCGGTCCTGGCTGAGGCGGGACAGTGAGCAGCAAGGTCCTGGCAGGCACGCAGGTCCTGGCTGGCCTGGAGGCCGTCAGCTACCCCACCATCGGGCATTTCCTCGAAGACGGATTCGTTGACCCGGCCATCCAGTCGCTGCTGGACGGCGTGAAGGTGGCCGGGCCTGCGGTCACCGTCCGGATCGTCGGCAATGACGCGATCGCCATGAACCGGGCGCTGCTGGAGCTGTACCCCGGCACAGTGCTGGTGGTGGACATGGACGGCGATCGCCGTCATGCCCCCGTCGGCGCGGTGACGGCCGCAGCCGCCAAGGCCCAGGGCGCCGCCGGCATCGTGGTGGACGGGGTGGCAACGGACCTGCTGGAGCTGCGGAGCACCGGCCTGCCGGTCTTCGCCCGCGGCACGTCATGCCTCACCACCAAGCGCCTGCACGGCACGGAGTCTGCGGTCAACGTTCCCGTGACATGCGGGGGCGTGGACGTGGCCCCCGGCGACTGGGTGCTGGGTGACGATAACGGCGTAATTGTGTTGTCCCCGCGGGAGGCGGCAGCTGTCCTGGAGCAGGCGCTCGACTCCGATGCGGCCGAGCCGGAGCTGCTGGTACGGATTGCGGCCGGAGAACCACTCGAGACGCTGCTGGCGCACTGACTCGCGCATGCACTGACCTGATTGTGCACTGACCAGCTTGTCCATTGAAGCGGCCGGCCCCGGCTAACTGCCGGGGCCGGCCGCTTCAGTGCGTGTCAACGCCACCACCACGCGGCATCAGGCGGCGAAGATGCTCCAGCCGGCCTGGTGGCTGCTGCCCGGCTCCAGCTGCACGAGGTCCTGGCCGCTGTTGAAGGCGTCCGGCGGACAGGTCATCGGCTCAACCGCCAGGCCCAGCCTGTTCGCTGCGGGGGCGGGTTTGTCTGCAGTATGTATCTGCAACCAGGGGCAGGTCCGGTCCCAGGCCATACCCACCCCGGTTCCGCCGGGGTCCCTGGCGATCAGCTGGGCGCGGCCGCCGTCGTCGAACTCAAGGTCGGTGAAGGCGTGGTCGATCTGTGTGCCGCCGATTGCCCGCGGCGCCCGGAAGTCGAACTGGTGGCCCTCCACCTTCCGGGTGGCGACCGGCAGCAGCCGGTCCGGCGTGACCTCAAGGAAAGACTCCGCAGGGATCCGGACGGTCCACTCATCCAGCGGCGCGGGTCCGGCCAGCAGGTACGGGTGCGGGCAAACCCCGTAAGGTGCCGCCTCCACGCCGATGTTGCTTGCTGTGACAGTGGTGTGCAGCCCGGCGTCGTCCAGCTGGTATTCGATGTGGAGCCGAAGGTGGAACGGATACCCTGGGGCCCCGGCGATCTCACAGGACAGGCTCACCGCGTCGGCACCGCTGCGTTCAACGGTCCACAAACGGTCGAACGCGAGCCCGTGCAGTGCCGTGCCCCGCTCCGGTTCGTTGATGGGCAACTGGTGCTCGACGCCGGCAAACCGGTACGTGCCATCGGCGATCCGGTTGGGCCACGGTGCAGCGACGATCCCCCGGTAGTCCGGGATGGGCGCATCGGCGTCGAACGGCACCACCAGGTCCCGGCCCTGGAAAGCCAGCCACCTGAGGGCACCGCCGCGCTGCACAACGGCGGCGGTGTAGTCCCCCGAGACGAGCTGAAGTTCGACGCCGTTCACAGGCCGCCGGCCAGCTTGTAGTAGGCGGCGTTCCAGTTGAGTTCCTTCTTGAACTGCTTGATGGTGGTGCCTTCATCGATGGTGAGGAGCTCGGTCCTGGCAATTTCGGCGAAGTCCTCGAACACGTCCAGCCCCACCTGCGTGGACAAAACGGTGTGGTGCGCGGCGCCGGCGGTGAGCCACGCGGCGGCCGACGTGGCGAAGTCGGGTTTGGGCGACCAGAGCGCCCGGGCCACCGGCAGGTTCGGCAGCGGCTCGTCCAGGTCCACGACGTCGACGGCGTTCGCCACGAGCCGGAAGCGGTCGCGCATGTCCGAGAGCGCCACTACGACACCTGGGCCGGCGTCGGTGTCGAACACCATCCGGACCGGGTCTTCCTTGCCGCCGATACCGAGCGGGTGGATCTCGACGCGCGGTTTTGTGGCCGTCAGCGAAGGGCAGACCTCGAGCATGTGCGCGCCCAGGATCTTCTCCGCACCGGGCTCCAGGTGGTACGTGTAGTCCTCCATCAGGGACGCGCCGCCGGGCAGGCCCGCGCCCATCACCTTGGCGGCGCGGACCAGAATGGCCGTCTTCCAGTCGCCCTCGGCGCCGAAACCGTAGCCGTCGGCCATCAGCCGCTGCACGGCCATGCCGGGCAGCTGGCGCAGTTCGCCCAGGTCTTCAAAAGAGGTGGTGAACGCGGCTGAGCCGTTCGCCTCCAGGAAGCTGCGCAGGCCCAGTTCGATGCGGGCACTGTAGCGCAGCGACTCGTGCCGCGCTCCCCCGGCCTTCAGCTCCGGGACCACCTCGTAGAGGCGCTCGTATTCCGCCACCAGGGTGTCGACGTCGGACTCTGCGGCGCCGTGCACGGCGTCGGCGAGCTCGTTGACGGACCACGTGTTGACGGAGACGCCGAAGCGCAGCTCCGCTTCGGTTTTGTCCCCTTCGGTGACGGCCACGTTGCGCATGTTGTCACCGAAGCGCGTCAGTTTCAGAGTCCGGACCGCGGCCCAGCCTGCCGAGGCGCGCTGCCACACCCCCACCTGGCGGGAGACCTCCGGGTTGGACACGTGGCCCACCACGGTCTTGCGGGGAATGCCGAGGCGGGACTGGATGTAGCCGAACTCGCGGTCGCCGTGCGCTGCCTGGTTGAGGTTCATAAAGTCGAAGTCGATGTCCGCCCAGGGCAGCTCAACATTGGCCTGGGTGTGCAGGTGCAGGAGGGGCTTGCGCAGCAGGTCCAGGCCCTGGATCCACATCTTGGCCGGGCTGAAGGTGTGCATCCACGCCGTCACGCCGATCACGGAATCGTCCGAGTTCGCTTCCAGCGCGGTGCGGCGGATGGCGTCCGAATCGGTGAGGACCGGCTTCCAGACCACCTTGACCGGGACATCGGAGGAGGCGTTCAGGGCGGCGGCAATCCCCTGTGACTGGGCTGCGACCTGCTTGAGGACGTCCTCGCCGTAGAGGTGCTGGCTGCCGGTGAGGAACCAGACCTCGTAGTGGCCGAGGGACGTGCTGTTGGCGTTGTTCATGGGTTTCTCCTGCGAAAGTTTGGGGGTGGGCGGGCCGTTACTGGCCGTAGACGTTCTGGTAGCGGGCGTAGAGGGAATCGATGTGGCCCTGGTCGATGGTGATCGGTTCGCCCAGCTGGCGGGAAATATGGACAGTGCGCGCCACTTCCTCGCACATCACCGCGGCCTTCACGGCGGACCGGGCGTCCTTGCCGATGGTGAACGGGCCATGGTTCTGCATCAGGACCGCGGGCGAGGTGGAGTTCTTCAGCGTCTCAACGATGCCCTGCCCGATCGAGTCGTCCCCGATCAGCGCGAACGGGCCCACCGGGATGGAGCCGCCGAACTCGTCGCCCATCATGGTCAGCACGCACGGGATCGACTCGCCCCGGGCTGCCCACGCCGTGGCGTAGGTCGAGTGCGTGTGCACCACCCCGCCGACGTCGGGCATGTGCCGGTAGACATAGGCGTGCGCCGCGGTGTCCGACGACGGCGACAGCGGCGGGTTGCCCCACTCACCATCCGCATCGCCATCCACGGCCACGCCGTAAAGGTCGGTGACCACCATCTGCTCGGGCGTGAGGTCTTCATAGGAAACGCCGGACGGCTTGATGACCATCAGGTCTCGGCCGGGCACGCGGGCGGAGACGTTGCCGGCGGTCCACACCACCAGCCCGTAGCGGGTGAGCTCGGCGTGCAGGGCGCAGACTTCCCGCCGGATCCGGGCGATGGTGTCCAGTGTTTTTGCGGTCGCGGTGCTCATGCGGAGGCTCCAACGGTTGCGGGGGCGGCGGATACTGCTGCTGCGCCGGCGCGGGACGCTGCGGCGGACCTGCGCTGGATAGCCTTGAGCCGGTGCATCACGTCGTTGGCGCCCCGGCCGAAGTAGTCGTGGAGCGTGCGGTATTCCTGGAACAGTTCCTCGTAGGCGGCAACGTTTTCCGGGATCGGAGTGTAGACGTCGCCGGGTTCTGAGCCCATGGCCGCCGCGGCTTCACGGATGTCGGCGTACTTCCCGGCCGCCACGGCGGCGTGGATGGCGGAGCCCAGCGCCGGGCCCTGGGTTGAGCCGATAGTGGACAGCGGCAGGCCGGTGATGTCGGCGTAGATCTGCATCAGCAGCTTGTTTTTCAGCAGGCCGCCGGCCACGATGAATTCCTTCACCGGGACACCCGAATCGCGGAAGGCGTCCACGATGGTGCGGGTCCCGAAGGCCGTGGCCTCCAGCAGCGCCCGGTAGGTGTCTTCGGGCTTGGTGGCGAGGGTCTGGCCCACCACCACGCCGGAGAGTTCGTGGTCCACCAGTACCGAGCGGTTGCCGGAGTGCCAGTCCAGGGCGATGAGTCCGTGCTCGCCGATGGCCTGGCGGGAGGCGAGTTCAGTCAGGTATTCGTGGAGGCCCAGCCCTGCCGCGGCCGCCGCCTGGTGGTATTCCGGCGGGACACCGTTCTTCGTGAACCAGCCGAAGATGTCGCCCACGCCGGACTGTCCTGCCTCGTAGCCCCAGAGGCCGTCGACGATCCCTCCGTCCACCACGCCGCACATGCCCGGCACTTCACGAAGCTCCGAACCGTTCATGACGTGGCAGGTGGACGTGCCCATGATGGCCACCAGCTGCCCCGGTTCCACGGCTTTGGCGGCCGGGGCCGTGACGTGCGCGTCCACGTTGCCGACGGCCACGGCGATGCCTTCCGGCAGGCCCGTCCATCCGGCAGCCTCTGCCGTGAGGTAGCCCGCAGCATCGCCGAGCCGGCCGATGGTGTGCTCCAGTTTGGTGCTCACGAAGTCCTTGAATTCCGGGTTCAGAGCGGCGAGGAAGTCCTCGGAGGGGTACCGGCCGTCCTGGTAGATGCCCTTGTAACCGGCGGTGCAGGCGTTGCGAACGTACTGTCCGCAAAGCTGCCAGACGATCCAGTCGGCCGCCTCCACCCAGTGGTCCATGGCGGCGTAGGCTTCCGGGTCCTCCTCCAGCAGCTGCAGGCCCTTGGCGAATTCCCACTCGGAGGAAATCAGTCCCCCGTAGCGCGGCAGCCAGGCTTCGCCGCGTTCGGCGGCCAGGGCGTTGATCCGGTCCGCCTGCGGCTGCGCGGCGTGGTGCCGCCACAGCTTCACATAGGCGTGCGGGCGGCTGGCAAAGCCGGGCAGTTCGTTGAGCGGAGTGCCGTCGGCCTTGACCGGCACCATGGTGCAGGCCGTGAAGTCAGTGGCGATTCCGACGACGGCTGCCGGGTTGATCCCGGCGTCTGCGATCGCTGCGGGGACGGCGTGGCGGAGGACGTCGCGGTAGTCGTTCGGCACCTGAAGTGCCCATTCCCCGGGAAGCCGGGCTCCGCCGTCGCCCGCAACGCCCGCTACATCCGCCGGCAGGGCATCCGTGACCACGGCGTGCGGATAGTCGAAGACACCGCTGCCCAGTTCCTTTCCGTCACGGACCCGGACCACAACGGCCCGTCCCGAAAGCGTTCCGTAGTCCACGCCGATGACGTAGTTGTCTGTGCCGTCCACTGTGACGTCCATGAAGTCCTCCAAATAGCTGGTCCGGTGAGCGCGGATTGATTCAATTGTGAGCGCTAACAATTGGGACGTCAAGTGTCGGGGTTATGGCTGGGAAGATCAGGAGAAATCAGGCGGGAGCAGACGTACTGCTGCGGACAACCAGCTCCGGCTCCACCATGATGGTGCCTGCGCCCGCGCCGCCCTCAAGGGCGCTCAGCATAACGCCCATGCAGCGCCTGCCGAGTTCCTCGAAGTCCTGGCGCACGGTGGTCAGCGGCGGCGTGAAGTAGCCCGACTCAGGCTGGTCATCGAAGCCCACAACGGAGACGTCGTCGGGCACGCGGAGCCCCGCTTCGCTGAAGGCGCGCAGCAGGCCCAGGGCCATCTGGTCATTGCCAACGAACAAGGCCGTAGCCGTGCGTTCAGCGGCAAGCTGCCGGCCGATCCGGTACCCGCTGCCGGCGCTCCAGTCCCCTTCGATCAAGAGATCATCAGCCAGGCCGGCTTCGCGGAGCCGCTCACTCCACCCCTCGGCACGTGACCTGCCGTCAACCCAGTCCTGGGGCCCGGAAACATGCCCGATCCGCCGGTGGCCCAGGTCGATCAAGTGCGAGACCGCCAGGCGCGCCCCGAGCTTCTGGTCCACCAACGCTCCGCTGAAGAGCCCCCCACCGGCGGCACCCACAAGGATCACGGGAACGTCCAGGGTGAGGCCCTCCAGCGCCCGAACGGTACCGTCGTGGGGCACAATGACGATAATTCCGTCCGCGCCCTGGTCCGTGAGATGGCGGACGGCGTCCGAGATGGCACCCGCGCCAGCCTCCTTGATGGCCTCGATGCTGACAAAATAGCCAGCCTCCCGGGCAGCCTGCTGGACTCCGAGGAGGGTGTTGGCCGGGCCGTACTGCCCCATTTCGGCCGCAAGCACACCTATGGTCTGCGAACGACGCGTGACCAGGCTTCTGGCGGCGGTGTTGCGCCGGTAGCCGAGTTCAGCAATGGCCGCCTCCACTTTTTCCCGGGTGGCGCTGCTGACATTGGGGTGGTTGTTGATGACCCGCGAGACCGTCTGGTGGGACACCTTTGCCCGCGCTGCCACGTCTTCCAGGCGTGGCTGGCGTCGGTCAATGGTGTTGCCCATGAGAGGGACCCTTCGGTGGAAGACAAGGTGGTGTCCAACATTCTATGGCCGTGATCAAAGCCGAAAGCCGCGCTGTCAGCCCGGCGCTGTCGGCGCTACAGAGTGCACTCAGCGCACCTTCGCGGGTGGTGCGGGCAGGGCGCTGATGCCTGCCGGGTCCGCGAGCAATCGGGTGAAGGCCAACTCCGCAGCCCCGATCATCATAAGGTCGGAGCCCAGCGCGGCACGGTAGATCCTGGCCCGGCCCCCAACCTCGTCCAGGGCCTGGGTGCGGAGCAGGTTGTCCAGCGTGTTCGGGGACAGTTCATGCAGAATGCCCAGGAACCCATCGAGGACGATCGCGTCCGGGTTGAACGTGTTGACCGCGTTGCGCAGCGTGATGCCCAGGTAGCCCAGCTGGCGGGCGATCTCCCCGGCCAGCTCGGCGGTGTCCTTCGCGCGGAGCGCCGCTTCGAGCTGGCTGGCGTCGCCGCCGTCGAGTCCTGCCAGGTTAAAGAGCCGGGACTGGGATACCTCGGTTTCGAGGCAGCCGGACGCACCGCAATGGCAGGTCTGGCCGTCCGTGCGCACAAAGGTATGTCCCAGCTCCCCGGCATATCCGGCGGACCCGCGCAGCAGCGCCCCGTCGGCAATAACGCCGCCGCCGATGCCGCTGGCGCCGCCGTTGAGGTAGATCAGGTTGCCGCGGCCGGCGCCGGCTCCGAAAATCAGCTCGGCTTCCGCACCGAGGGAGGCATCGTTGTCCGCCAGGCACGGATAGCCGGTGGCCTCGCCCATCATCCGGGCCACAGGTTCGTCGCGCCAACCCAAATGGGGGGCGTGGCGGACCACCCCGTCGGCACGGTTGACCAGGCCGGGCACGGCCATGCCGATGCCAACGATCCGGTAGGACGCATCCAGTTCCGAACGCATCCCTGCGATGACGGCAGCAGCGATGTTGACTGCTTCCCTGGCTGTGGGGATCCGCTCCGTGTCAAAGCGGATTTTCTTCTGGACCTTTCCGCCCAGGCTCACCAGTCCGATGGTGACGGCGTCCACTTCCGGGTTCACGGCTAATGCCGCCGTGGAAGGATCAGGCCGGACGTCAGGGCTGGGACGGCCCACCTGGGCCTCGCCCGACGGTGCAGTTTCATAGACCAGGCCGAGTGCCACCAGCTGGCCCACCAGCGTCCCCACCGTGGATCTGTTCAACCCCGTCCGCCTGGTGAGGTCCGCGCGGCTGATCACACCATGGTGGTGCACCAAAGCCGCGATCAGGGCCAGATTGTTCCGCCGCGACGGATCAGCGTCGCTGGCCGTTGCGGGGAGGCGGGTTGCTGAGGACATCATCCGTGACAATATCAGCAGCCGAAGACCGCGTAGTCCAGGAACCGGTTGCGGAACTTTCCGGCCGGATCCAGCCGGCCGGCCAGTGTCCGGAAATCATCAAAGCGCGGATACAGGGGCCCGACGGCGGCAGCACCGCCGTCGAACAGCTTTCCCCAGTGAGGCCTTGCGGCAAAGGGGGCCAGCTCGGCCTCAAGCAGTGGCAGTACCGACTCGACCGCAGGCTGGTCCTGCCGCCAAGTGAAGTGCAGGCCGATGCCGTCGCGACCATAGTTTGGGCTCAGCCACAACCGGTCTGCAGCAATCGTTCGGATCTCGGAAACCAGCAGCAAAGGCGTCAGGAGCCCGGAAAGTCTGCGCAGGGTGCGGATGGCATCCACAGCGTGTTCCCGGGGCACCAGGTACTCGGACTGGAGTTCGTCGCCCTTGCTGGGCGTGAATTCCATCCTGAAGTGGGCAAGCCGGTCCGACCACGGCCCCGGCACGCCGAGTTGTTCGGTGCAGTTGCTTCCGGAGACGCCCGGGAGCGGATGCCGGGCCGACAGGGCCGGGGTGCCGCCGAAGAAGTCCCGCTGGCCGGCCACCACTCCCGGATCCGACACCCGGCCCTTCAGCCATGCCTGCCCTACGGTACTGCCGCTCCAGTCAGTGAAGAGGCTGACGCTGTACGCGGAGGACGTGACGTCGTCGAAATTCTCCAGAACCTGCTCCCAGTCCAGGTCCTCAAAAACGTGCTGGGTGACCTGGAAGGCCTGCTCGATGTCCAGGGTCACGCTGCTGACGATTCCCAGGGCGCCGAGTCCCACCACCATGCCGTCAAAGTCCGCAGTCTCACCGCGGTGGGCGGTGAGGATGCCGCCGTCGGCTACCACGAGCTCCAAGCCGGCGACGGCGGTGGCCAGATTCCCGTTGCCGTCACCGGAGCCGTGCGTGGCCGTGGCCACCGCACCGGCCACCGAAATGTGGGGCAGCGAGGCCAAGTTGTGCAGGGCGAAGCCTTGCCGTTGCAGCTCCGCGGCGAGCGTCCCGTACCGAGTGCCTCCACTGACAGTGACGGTCATGTTCTGGGCATCGACAGTGATGACCGGATCCAGCAGGTCCAATGCCGCCAGCGTGCCGGAGGTGTCGGCGATGTCGTTGAACGAATGGCGGGATCCCAGGGCGCGGATGGTCCGGGCTCCGGCCACCAGTTCCTGCAGCTCCTCCACTGTGCGGGGGTGAGCGATCCGTTCCGCCTGGTAGCTGAGGTTTCCGGCCCAGTTCCGTTCCTGCACGCGCTGTTCAGTCACGGCGTGAGTCCTCCATGGAGTCTGGTGATCCGGTTTGATGTTCTGCACAACATAACAGCTGCGAGCGCGCAAAACCAGATAATTCGTGGGGAATCGACGCCAGCACTCATCCGGGCTCCAAAGGTGGCTAGTGGTTGACATTACGGATAATCATAATATGTTTGTGTGCAGAACAAAATAGCTGTGGCTCACCAAAGGATGCGGCACGCACTCCTTTCATACCTAGCAACGGAGCATTCAATGACGATTCAGCCCACCCGCGAAGACAAGTTTTCCTTCGGCCTCTGGACGGTCGGCTGGGAGGCCCATGACCAGTTCGGCTCCGCCACCCGCCCGCCCCTGGACACGGTCGAAGCCGTCAACAAGCTGAGCGATCTGGGTGCCTACGGCATCACCTTCCACGACAACGATCTCTTTCCCTTTGGCTGCTCGGCAGCTGATCGCCAGCGTGAGATTGACCGGCTGAGCGGCGCGCTCAAGTCCACGGGGATGATCGTTCCCATGGTCACCACCAATCTGTTCAGCCACCCGGTTTTTAAGGACGGCGGCTTCACCAGCAACGACCGCGGCGTCCGCCGCTTCGCCTTGCGCAAAGTGCTGGACAACATCGACCTCGCGGCTGAACTCGGCGCCGAAACGTTCGTGATGTGGGGCGGCCGTGAGGGCAGCGAGTATGACGCCGCCAAGGACATCCGCGGCGCCCTGGAGCGTTACCGTGAGGCCGTGAATCTGCTCGGCGACTACGTTACGGACAAGGGCTACAACATCCGCTTCGCCATCGAACCGAAGCCGAACGAACCCCGCGGCGACATCCTGCTCCCCACCCTGGGACACGCCCTCGCGTTCATCGAGACCCTGGAACGTCCGGAACTCGTGGGCGTCAACCCCGAAACCGGCCACGAGCAGATGGCCGGCCTGAACTTCACCCACGGCATCGCCCAGGCCCTGTACCAGGGCAAGCTGTTCCATATCGACCTCAACGGCCAGCGCAGCATCAAGTTCGACCAGGACCTGGTGTTCGGCCACGGCGACCTGCAGAACGCGTTCTCCCTGGTGGACCTGCTCGAAAACGGCGGCCCCGACGGCGGACCCGCCTACAGCGGCCCGCGCCACTTCGACTACAAGCCCAGCCGCACCGAGGATATCGACGGTGTGTGGGACTCCGCCGCCGCCAACATGCAGACCTACCTGCTGCTGAAGGAACGCGCGAAGGCCTTCCGCGCAGACCCGGAGGTGCAGGACGCGCTGCAGGCTTCCCGCGTGGCGGAAATCAACGAGCCCACCCTCAACCCGGGCGAAGGCTACGAGCAGCTTCGCGCGGACCGTGCTTCCTACGAGGACTTCGACGCCGACGCCTACTTTGGCGGCAAGGGCTTCGGCTTCGTGAGGCTGCAGCAGCTCTTCATCGAGCACCTTCTCGGAGCGCGCTAATCCCATGACGCTGGTTGCCGGGGTTGACTCCTCCACCCAAAGTTGCAAGGTTACGGTCCTGGATGCCCAAAGCGGTGTCCTTGTCCGCGAAGGGCGGGCGAGCCACCCGGACGGGACGGAAGTCCATCCGGACCATTGGTGGCGGGCGCTTTCCGTGGCCATCGACGACGCGGGCGGGCTGGCAGACGTGGACGCGCTGTCCGTCGCGGGCCAGCAGCACGGCATGGTGCTGCTGGACCGCGACGGCAACGTGGTGCGGCCCGCGCTCCTGTGGAATGACACCCGCTCCGCGGCAGCTGCAGCGGCACTGATCGACGAAGTAGGGGCCGAGGAATTTGCCCGGCGGACCGGGCTGGTGCCCGTGGCATCCTTCACGGTCACCAAGGTCCGCTGGGTCAGGGACAACGAGCCCGAAAATGTGGCCAGGGTGGCCGCCGTCGCCCTCCCCCATGACTGGCTGAGCTGGCGTCTGCGCGGATACGGTCCGGCCGGGGCCAGCCCGCTGGGCCCGGATCTGGACGCGCTCACCACGGACCGCTCGGATGCCAGCGGGACCGGCTACTGGAGCCCCGCTTCCGGCAGCTATGACGTGGAGCTGTTCCGGCTGGCCTTCGGCAGGGACGCACGCGAAGCCCGTCAAGAGCCGGAAGCGGCTGGACCTGCACCTGTTTCGGCTGCCCCCGCGGCCGGGGGCGCTGTCATCCTGCCGCGCGTGCTGGCTGCCGGCGAAGCTGCCGGCCGTGTTCATCCACTCTGTTTTGCCGGGAGCAACGCCGGCGCAGACACTGGGACCGATCCCAGTACCGATGCTGTCGCAGATGCCGGTGGCGCAGGCGGTGGCGAGCGGGGTGAGATCCTCCTCGGCGCCGGCGCCGGGGATAACGCAGCCGCAGCTTTGGGTCTGGGTGCCAGGCCCGGGGATGTGGTGGTCTCGGTCGGCACCAGTGGAACTGTCTTCGCCGTCGCATCCGAAGCTGGCCATGATCCCAGCGGAACAGTTGCCGGCTTCGCAGGCGCAGGCGGCGACTATCTGCCCATCGCCGTGACGCTGAACGCCGCCAGGGTGCTGAGCTCAATGGCCGCGCTGCTGGACATCGGTTTTGATGAGCTCTCCCGGCTGGCACTGGAAGCGGCTCCCGGGGCAGGCGGCGTGGTTCTGGTGCCCTATTTTGAGGGCGAACGCACCCCCAACCTGCCGCAAGCCAAGGCCAGCCTGCACGGTCTCAGCATCGCGTCCGCCACCCGGAGCAACATTGCCCGGGCGGCCATCGAAGGGATGCTGTGCGGATTGTCCGGTGGCCTGGCAGCCTTGCAGGCGTTGGGCTATCCGGCAGGGCGGCTGCTGCTGATCGGCGGAGCCGTGCAGAACCCGGCGGTACAGAAGATCGCATCCCAGGTGTTTGACCTGCCGGTGGTGGTGCCAAGTCCCGGCGAATACGTGGCCCGCGGCGCCGCAGCACAGGCCGCCTGGGCACTCACGGGAGCCCGTCCCGACTGGCCTGTGGCACTTGCCGCGGCACCGGCGTCGGACTTTCAGCCCGTCATCGGCGAGCAGTACGCGCGGGCCTGCGGGCATATTGCCCAGGACAGCCGGGCCGCCGTGTCTTCGACCTCCAGCTAGCCGACCTCCAGTCAGCACCGAGGTGGGTCGCTAAGGTTCTCCTGTAAGGATGAAGTCCCCAAGAGCCCGAAAGTGCCATATCCGATGCCCAGTAACCCACGTGGGATCGCCGAAGAGTTCGCTGCTGCCTGGAACGCGGCGGATCCGGAGGCCTTGGCGGCCCTCTTTGTAGAGGACGCCGACTTCGTTAACGTTGTCGGTCTTTGGTGGACGAACCGGAAGCAGATCCGCGAAAACCATGCCATTGGTTTCCGGCGCATGTTCCCGGACACCGTTATGGTGCTGGAGCGCGTCCGGGTCCGCGACCTCGGGTCCGATGCGGCAGTGGTTCACGCGAGGTGGACGGTGACCGGGCAGATTGACCCCGAGGGTAAGAAATCAGGGACGAGGCGCGGAGTCATCACTTTCACGGCCGCCCGCCAGGCGAACGGTCGTTGGCTCGCAGTAAGCGCCCAAAACACAGATATCGTCCCGGGGATGCAAACGCACGTTTTCTCAGACGAAGGCCTTGTCCCTGAGACTTACTCGTCTCGGGCACTTTCTAGCCGACACCGTAGGGGTTCCGACGCCGACGACAGCACCGACCGGCACCGCCTGGCAACGATCACACAATTGACCACACCCATTGACGCCGCAAGGGATATCTGCAATATTGCTTCGTATACGATTTCGTACTCGATGAGGAGCAGCACTTGGATCAGGTCACCGAGCACACCCTGGCCGCGGCCCGGAAGGTCATCGCGGTGCACATCAATTACCCCAGCCGGGCAGCCCAGCGTGGCCGCACGCCGGAGCAGCCCTCCTACTTCCTGAAGCCCCCCTCCTCGCTGGCGCATGGTTCGGCCGAGGCCCCTTCCGTTGTGGAGCGTCCGGCCGGTTGCGAACTCCTCGGCTTTGAGGGCGAGGTCGCCCTGATCATCGGCAAGCCCGCCCGCCGCGTGGGTGTGGAGGACGCCTGGAGCCATGTCGAGTGGGTGACCGCCAGCAACGACCTCGGCGTCTACGATCTCCGCTACGCGGACAAGGGTTCCAACCTCCGGTCCAAGGGCGGCGACGGCTTCACCCCGATCGGTCCTGGGCTGATCCCCGCCGATGCCGTGGACCCCGCCAAACTGCGTATCCGCACCTGGCACAACGGCGACCTCGTCCAGGACGACACCACCGCGGACCTGCTCTTCCCGTTCGCGCGACTCATCGCCGACCTCTCCCAGCTCCTGACCCTCGAGGAGGGCGACATCATCCTGACCGGCACCCCCGCCGGCGCCTCCGTGGCCAAGCCCGGCGACGTCGTCGAGGTTGAGGTCAGCACGACGACGGGAGCCACCGGCGGCGCTGAACTCACCACCGGACGGCTGGTCACCCGGGTGGAGGAAGGCACGACGGCGTTCGCTGACTTTGGTGCGCAGCCCATGGCTGATGACGTGCAGCGGGAGGAGGCGTACGGTTCGCGGGCAGCGGCGGGCCTTGCACCTGTGGAGGGCGCCGCCGTCGGGCGCGTCCTGCCCCCTGAGCTGAAGGCCAAACTGGAAAGCGTCTGCACCGCCACGCTCTCCTCCCAGCTGCGCAAGCGCGGCCTGAACAACGTCAGCATCGACGGCCTGACTTCCACCCGCCCGGAAAAGCGGATCGTGGGCCTGGCCCGGACGCTGCGGTTTGTGCCCAACCGCGAGGACCTGTTCAAGACCCACGGCGGCGGTTTCAACGCCCAGAAGAAGGCCATCGATTCCGTCAACGAGGGCGAGATCCTGGTCATGGAGGCCCGCGGCGAGAAGGGCACCGGCACCATCGGTGACATCCTGGCCCTGCGCGCCCAGGTCCGCGGCGCCGCGGCCATCATCACCGACGGCGGCGTCCGGGACTTCTCCGCCGTCGCGGCCATGGACATGCCTACGTACTACGCCAATCCGCACCCCGCCGTCCTGGGGCGCCGGCACATCCCCTGGGACACCGACATCACCATCGCCTGCGGCGGCACCACCGTGCAGCCCGGGGACATCATCGTCGCGGACGCGGACGGCATCCTGGTGATCCCGCCGGCCTTGGCCGATGAGCTCGCGGACGAGTCCATCATCCAGGAGCGCGAGGAAGTCTTTATCGCGGAAATGGTGGCACAGGGCCACAGCGTGGACGGTCTCTACCCGCTGAACGCGACCTGGCGGATGAAGTATGAGGCATGGGAAGCAGGCAAAGCCAATGACTGAGACGTTGATGGCGACAGGCAGCAAATCCGAACAGGCCTACGCGGCCGTCAAGGCACGGATCGTGGACGGGACCTACTCCCCCGGCTACCGGCTGGTCCTGGGTGCCATCGCCAAGGATCTGGGCGTCAGCGTGGTCCCGGTCCGTGAAGCGATCCGGCGCCTTGAGGCCGAAGGACTGGTGACGTTCGAGCGGAACGTCGGCGCTACGGTCTCCGGGATCGACCCCACCGAGTACCTCTACACGATGCAAACACTGACCATCGTCGAAGGAGCCGCCACCGCATTGTCCGCGCCGCTGATTGGCCCGGCGGACATTGCACGCGCCCGGGCCGTGAACGAGGACATGCGGGAATGCCTCCAGCACTTCGACCCCGTCCGTTTCACGGCGCTGAACCAGGACTTCCACAGCATCCTCTTTGAGCGCTGCCCCAACCCGCACATCCTGGACCTGGTCCACCGGGGCTGGAACCGGCTCGCCTCGCTCCGGTCCTCAACCTTCCGGTTCGTTCCCGGCCGTGCCCACGAATCGGTGCACGAACACGAAGCGCTGCTCCGGCTTATCGAGGCCGGCGCCGGCGCGGAAGAGATTGAGAAATCCGCCCGCCGGCACCGCGCCGCCACCCTGGACGCGTACCTCGCCCAAGCCAAGACCGCAAGCAACGCGGGGTCACTTAACGCCCGATAAACGGCCCCGCATGGGCAAGAAGTGACCCCGCGTTGCATCAGAAGTAAAGGAAGACAACAATGACGTTCGCCGCCGAGCAGACCACGAAGCATTACGTGCCGCAGGACCTCCCCACCCACATCCAGCACTACATCAACGGCCAGTTCGTTGACTCCGTAGGCGGGGCGACCTTTGATGTCCTGGACCCGGTCTCCAACCAGAACTACGCCACAGCCGCCGCCGGCCAGAAGGAGGACATCGACCTCGCCGTCGCCGCAGCCCGCGATGCGTTCGTGAACGGCCCGTGGCCGCGGATGAAGCCGCGGGAACGTGCGCGTGTCCTGAACAGGATCGCCGACGCCGTCGAGGCCCAGGAAGCGCGCCTTGCCGAACTGGAGACATTCGACACCGGCCTGCCGATCACCCAGGCCAAGGGCCAGGCCCTGCGCGCGGCGGAGAACTTCCGGTTCTTCGCGGACCTGATCGTGGCCCAGTTCGACGACGCCATGAAGGTCCCCGGCGCCCAGATCAACTACGTGAACCGCAAGCCAATCGGCGTCGCCGGCCTCATCACCCCGTGGAACACCCCCTTCATGCTGGAGTCCTGGAAACTCGCCCCCGCGTTGGCCACCGGGAACACAGTGGTCCTCAAGCCCGCCGAGTTCACTCCGCTCTCCGCCTCGCTCTGGGCTCAGATCTTCAAGGACGCCGGCCTCCCGGACGGTGTGTTCAACCTGGTCAACGGCCTCGGCGAGGAGGCCGGCGATGCACTGGTCAAGCACCCGGACGTCCCGCTGATCTCCTTCACCGGCGAGACCACCACCGGGCAGACCATCTTCCGCAACGCTGCAGCAAACCTTAAGGGCCTGTCCATGGAGCTGGGCGGCAAGTCCCCGTGTGTGGTCTTTGCCGACGCCGACCTGGACGCCGCGATCGACTCCGCCTTGTTCGGCGTCTTCTCCCTCAACGGCGAACGCTGCACCGCGGGCTCCCGCATCCTCGTCGAACGCGCCATCTACGACGAGTTCTGCGAAAAGTACGCCGCCCGGGCCAAAAACATCGTGGTCGGGGACCCGCATGACCCCACGACCGAGGTGGGGGCATTGGTCCATCCTGAGCACTACGCGAAGGTGGCCTCCTACGTGGAGATCGGCAAGTCCGAAGGCCGGCTCCTCGCCGGCGGCGGCCGCCCCGACCACCTCCCCGAAGGCAACTACATCGCACCCACAGTCTTCGCCGACGTCGCCCCGGACGCGCGGATCTTCCAGGAGGAAATCTTCGGCCCCGTCGTCGCCATCACCCCGTTCGAGAACGACGACGAGGCCCTCGCCTTGGCGAACAACACCCGCTACGGCCTGGCGGCCTACATCTGGACCCAGAACCTGACCCGCGCCCACAACTTCTCCCAGAACGTCGAGGCCGGCATGGTCTGGCTGAACAGCCACAATGTCCGCGACCTCCGCACCCCGTTCGGCGGCGTCAAAGCCTCGGGCCTGGGCCACGAAGGCGGCTACCGCTCCATCGATTTCTACACCGACCAGCAGGCCGTGCACATCAGCCTCGGCACCGTTCACACACCCAAATTCGGCGCCTGAGCCACCCAGCCCTTTCAAAGAAGAGAGAACCCCATGACGAACTTCGTTCCCACCCCCACCGTCCCCGCCCCGGACATTGTCCGCTGCGCCTACATGGAGATCGTGGTCACCGACCTCGCCAAATCCCGCGCCTTCTACGTGGACGTCCTCGGCCTGCACGTGACCGAGGAAGACGAGAACAACATCTACCTGCGGTCCCTCGAGGAGTTTATCCACCACAACCTGGTGCTCCGCAAGGGACCCATCGCCGCCGTCGCCGCCTTTGCCTACCGGGTGAAGTCCCCCGCCGAAGTGGACGCCGCAGAGGCTTATTACCAGGAACTGGGCTGCCGCACCGAACGCCGCAAGGAGGGCTTCACGAAAGGTGTGGGTGATTCCGTCCGTGTGGAGGACCCGCTGGGATTCCCCTACGAGTTCTTCTACGACGTGGAGCACGTGGAGCGCCTCACCCAGCGCTACGACCTCTACTCCGCCGGCGAACTGGTCCGCCTGGACCACTTCAACCAGGTCACCCCGGACGTGCCCCGCGGCCGCAAGTACCTCGAGGACCTCGGCTTCCGCGTCTCCGAGGACATCCAGGACTCCGACGGCGTCACGTACGCCGTCTGGATGCACCGCAAGCAGACCGTGCACGACACCGCCCTGACCGGCGGCAACGGCCCGCGCATGCACCACATCGCGTTCGCCACGCACGAAAAGCACAACATCATCCAGATCTGCGACAAGATGGGCGCCCTGCGCATCAGCGACCGGATCGAACGCGGCCCCGGCCGGCACGGCGTCTCCAACGCGTTCTACCTCTACATCCTGGACCCCGACGGCCACCGGATCGAGATCTACACCCAGGACTACTACACCGGCGACCCCGACAACCCCGTCGTCACCTGGGACGTCCACGACAACCAGCGCCGCGACTGGTGGGGCAACCCCGTGGTCCCGTCCTGGTACACCGAGGCCTCCCTGGTCCTGGACCTCGACGGTAAGCCGCAGCCCGTCGTCGTGCGTGAGGAAAAGAGCGAAATGGCGGTCACCGTGGGTGCCGACGGCTTCTCCTACACCCGCAAAGACGGGGCTCCCGAAGGGGACCGGACGGGCTTCAAGCTCGGGGCGCAGCTCTAGCCATGCTGGACGCGAAGACGATTGAGGCCATCGCCGACGAACTCCTGGAGGCCGCCCGGACCCGCACCCCGGTCCCCCGCCTCACGGCCCGCTACCCGGAGATGACGGTGGAGGACTCCTATGCCGTGCAGCAGCTGTGGCGGCGGCGCAACGAGGACGCCGGCCGCAAGCTGGTAGGCCGCAAGATCGGCCTCACCTCCAAGGCCATGCAGGCCGCCACCGGCATCACCGAGCCGGACTACGGCGCCATCTTCGATGACATGGTGCTCGGAACCGGCTGCTCCGTGGAGTGGGACCAGTACACCCATCCCCGGGTGGAAGTGGAGCTGGCGTTCGTGCTGAAAAAGGACCTGTCCGGACCCGGCTGCACCATCTTCGACGTCCTGGACGCCACGGACTACGTGGTGCCGGCCCTCGAGATCCTCGACTCCCGGATCGAAATGGAGGGCCGTACCATCGTGGACACCATCGCGGACAACGCCGCGATGGGCGCCATGGTGATCGGCGGCAACCCCGTAAAACCCGACGCCGTGGACCTCCGCTGGGTCTCGGCCATCCTCTACAAAAACCACACCGTGGAGGAAACCGGTGTTGCCGCCGGCGTCCTGGACCACCCCGCCAACGGCGTGCACTGGCTCGCCAACAAGATCGCTGCCCACGGCGATGGGATGAAAGCCGGCGACATCATCCTCGCCGGCTCCTTCACCCGCCCGCTGTGGGTCTACAAAGGCGACACCGTCCACGCCGACTACGGACCATTGGGGGCCATCACATGCCGCTTCGAGTAGAACCCGGAAATCCTGAGTACGCGAACACGTTCCGCGACGCCCTCGCCGCGGCTGACCGCCCCCTGGCGGGAATGTGGGTCTGCTCCGGCAGCCCGCTGATCGCTGAGCTTTGTGCCGGATCCGGCCTGGACTGGCTCCTGGTCGACGCCGAACACAGCCCCAACGGCCTCGAATCCATCCTGGCCCAGCTCCAGGCGGTCAACGGCTACCCGGTCGAGGTCCTGGTCCGGCCGCCGGTCAACGACACCGTGCTGATCAAGCAGTACCTGGACCTGGGAGTGCAGAACCTGCTGGTCCCGATGGTGAACTCGGTGCAGGAGGCGGAAGCTGCGGTGGCCGCCACCCGCTACCCGCCGCACGGCGTCCGCGGCGTGGGATCCGCCCTGGCCCGGGCCTCACGCTGGAACCGTGTCCCGGGCTACCTCGCCCGGGCGTCAGAAACCGTCAGCGTCACGGTGCAGATCGAATCGACGGCGGCCGTAGAGGCCGTCAAGGAGATCCTGGCCGTGGACGGTGTGGACGGCATCTTCCTTGGGCCCTCCGACCTCGCGGCTTCGATGGGCGTGCTGGGACAGCAGGAACACCCCAAGGTGCGCGCCGCCGTCGAACACTGCCTTGCGGCCGCAAAAACGGCCGGGAAACCCGCGGGTGTCAACGCGTTCAACCCGGCCACCGCCCGCAGCTACCTGGCGGCCGGCGCCGCCTTTGTCCTGGTGGGCGCCGACGTCGCCATCCTGGCCCGCGGCTCCGAGGCGCTCGCCGCCGCGTTCACTAAGCCCTCCGACGGCGAAACCCCCGCCAGCTACTGACGCGGGAACCCCACGGATTGGCTCAGGTGGGACCGCTGCCCGGCGGACCGCTGAGTACGGTGGGGATGTACTCGAGCAGCTGGAGCCGACCGTCGAAGGTCCTGCTGTTCACCATCTCGAGCGAGATGTCCGGATAGCCGTCGTAGATCCGTTCCCTGCCGGTGCTGCCTGTAATCACCGGGAAGACGACCAACCGGAACCTGTCCACGAGGCCAGCGGTCAGCAGCGACCGGCAGAGACTGAGGCTGCCCAGGGTGCTCAGGGTTCCGGTCCTGGTCCGTTTCAGCTCCGCCACGGCCTGAACCGCGTCCCCGGTGACCAGCTCCGTGTTCGGCCACGTCAGGGGCTCCTGCAGGGTGGAGGAAAAGACGACCTTGGGCACGGCGGCAAGCCCGGTCAGGCTGGCCCCTTCATCCTCGGAGAATCCTGACGCACCGGCCGCGGATTCCTCGGACATGCTGGACATCAGCCGGTACGTCTTCGCCCCGAGGAGGAAGGTGTAGTCCTTCTCCCCCTCCTGCCCGAGCCACGCCAGGTATTCCGGCCCCTCCAGCCCCCACCAGCCTGGCCATCCCTCAGCCGAGGCGTACCCGTCCAGTGAGATGATCAGGTCGACCATCAGGTCCGCTGATGACGCCGCTACAGTTGTCTCGCCCATGGCCGTCTCCTCGATTGCTCATCAGTTCCGCCGGGCCGCTCGGCGGCACCGCACTGTACTGGCATGGCATCGGTACAGGTGTGGCATCGTCGCCCGTGCCGGCAATGCTAGCCCTGGAGGGTTTAGACGTTCAAGGGGCCGCGTTGGCTCACCGTTTCGGGACTCAGCTTGCGTCGGATGCCAGGTTCTGTGCCACGACCGCCAGGGTGCGGGCGAGTTCGTCAGTCGGGCTGAATTCCACCAGCTCCGTCCCGGGATCAAGCTCATCGGTGTGGCCGGGGGCTGTGTAGTATGCCTCGCCGGCTTCCACGATCTCGTCTCCGGCGGGCGTGTGCATAATGAGCCGGCCCCGTACGACGTATCCCCAGTGGTGGCTTTGGCACAGGTCATCCGGCAAGCCCTGGTAGAACGGGGTGAAGTCGCCTCCCTCTTCGAACTTTTCGAAGGCGATTGTGTAGCCGTCGGCCTCCCGGTAGCGGCCCTCGTAGCCGGTCATGCGCTCCACCCGTGCGGTCTCGTCATCTTTTGATAGCTTTGCCATCGTCTTGTTCCTTTCTTGTCTCTTGCGCGGGTCACGCCCGCGCTGTGCTTTGCGCCGCCACGATGAGCCGGCGCAGACCTGCTCTGCTTGCCCGTGCCCACTCACCCGCGGCAAGTGACCGCAGGACTGGAATGCCAAACATTGCCAAGGGACCGGGCAGCGCGGTCGCGCGTACCAGCCGGCACGTGTAGGTGACGTCGCTCTGGTTTCCGTCAGGATGTATTTCGTACCGGTGCACCAGCAGCCAGTCCGCCTGCGTCCCTTTCTTCTTGGACTCCAGTGCGGACTCCGTGACTCGTTCGAACCTTGATGGTCGAACGGCTTCCGTGACCACTGAGGAGTCCCGCATTCGGCAGATGGCGTCCTCGGCCGTGGAGGTGAACTCCGTCCCGGCCGTGGCCTGCCCTGGCGGGGCTTCGATGGACAACAGAGTTGACGCCTCGGCACCTCCCCAGCCGGGATGGAGGCGCAAGTCAGCGAGGACCTCGAAAACCGTATGTGCCGGGGCTGTGCTGTGTTCGCGGACCGTCACGGTAATCTCGCGTTTTAGGACGTTGGCTCCTGTTCGTTGCTGCGTCATTCCGCACCTCCTGGCAATGTCTTGCGGACACTCCAAGCATGCGTTGCGGTCGAAGGGAAAGGATGGGGGGCATCCCCCATTTGTGGCCCTATTCCATGAGGGAGCTGCGCAGGGCGAACGCGGCGGCTTCGCCACGGCTGCGCAGCTGCAGCTTGGCCAGGATGCTGCTCACATGGTGCTCGGCCGTCTTGGCGCTGATGAAAAGGCGGTCCGCGATTTCGGCGTTCGTCATGGCCTCGGCGAGCAGCGCCAGTACTTCGCGTTCCCGCCGCGACAGTAGGCCCAGTGCCTTTGGTCCCGTGCGAGCAGGGCCGCCCAGGGCGCGGAGGAGCGCCGCGGCTTTGTCGGCCAGTCCGCTGGCGCCCGCTTCGTCGAACGCCGCCAAGGCCACGCCGGCCTCGTGGACTGCCACCTCACGGTCCGAATCACGCAAGGCCTCGGCCAGTGCGAGTCGCGCCTTTGCGGCCTCCAGCGGCATGTTGAGCTCACCGAAAATCGCGATCGCTGCGTCCAGCCGCTCCTGCGCCAATGCGGTATTGCCGACGGCGGCCGCGACGCGACCACCCGTAAGATGCGACGACGCAATTGCGCGAGGCCAGCGCGTGGCGGCGGCAACCTCGTCCAGGCGCCCTGCCGTTGCCAGGGCCTGGAACGGGACGTCTTGCGCGAGCTCAACCTCGGCAAGCAGCGCCAGCAGCGGAACGATGAGCAGCCCCTCGCCGACCTGATGGATCCGGCGGTGCAGCAGCGCCGCGGCCACGGCTGTGTCACCAGCTGCCAGCCGGACCGCCGCCGTCGCCCGCAACGCGTCTGGGCGATCGTCGAACCCCGAGAGCAGCCGGCTAGCCTCCTCCACGCGGCCCTGCAGCAGGCGCAGTTCCGCCAGCTTTGCCGCCGGGTGCACGCACCGGGCACGGTGACCGCCCTGTTCCAGCTCGCGGAGTGTTTTGCCCAGCCAGTCCTCGGCACCAGCGATGTCGCCGGAGGCGAGGAAGATCTCCGCGCAGCATGTGCCACAGAATTCCAGTAGTGCCGGGTGCCCCGTACTTTGCATAAAGCGCAGGAGGATCTTGTTCCACTGGCCCAGGCGGGAGGTGTCGCAGGCCTCTTCGCTGGCTCGCGTAACCATGCAGCAGATGTCCCCGAAAACTACCTTGTCGCGAAGCTCGCCGGCAGTTACCACCACCATTGCCTCATCGACCAGCGTCATTCCCTCCGGTACGTCGCCAGCGGCGATGGTCCCCAGCCCCAGGAGCGCCAGGGCCGTCGCCTCAAGATCCGGATCACCGCAGTTGCGCGCAACTGCCAACGCGGTCCTGGCGTCGTCCCTCGCCATTGCCGGGTCAGCCCGCAACAGCCCGCGCGTCACGGCCAGCCAGCCGCCGTCGACCCCGTCGGGGAGGCGGGATGCGAGGCCCTCCGCCCGGGCAAGCCAACCACGGCTGACGGGCTCGTTCCCTACCGTCTCCGCATACTCGCGCGCCAGCCATAGTGCCGAGCGGAAGGCCCGCGCTTCCTCTCCGAGCCGGCGAAAGCCTGCGTAGGCTGCTGTGCGTTCCGCAATCGCCTGGTCCACGTCCCGAAGCCACCACATGGCGGTTGCCAGGCCGTCGTGGCCAAGTGGGTTGTCATGGATGGCCAGCACGGAGTCGAACGCATCCGCCGCCGCTGCCCAGTCGGCAGAAGCGAGGAGGCGCTCGCCTTCCGCAAGGCCCTCGGACACCGCGGCGTCGACCATGAATCCATTCTGCTCTCCTGGTCGCCGCCCTCATAGCTCCCGTGTCGGTTGCCCGGGGTTCCGACTTTCACTCACCGGGTGGTAGCGTTCCGGCATGTACGACGCCGCCGCATTGGCCATGGGGTTCAACGAGTGCATCAACGCGCGGGACCTGAACGGGCTGGCGCGGCTTATGGCCAACAACCATTCCTTTATCGACACCGACGGTAACGCCTTCATCGGCAAAGCTGCCTGCATCGAAGCCTGGCGCAGCTTCTTCGATTCCTTTCCCGAGTACCGGAACATCTTCGAAGCCGTCTTGGCCCGCCGTAACAGCGTCACCGTCGTCGGCCATACGGTGTGTCCGGGATTCCCCGCTCTCGAGGGACCTGCGCTGTGGACGGCTGTTGCCGCCCGCGAAGGGCTAACCGAATGGCGAGTCTACGAGGACAAGCAGGAAGAGCGACGTCGCTTGGGCATCGACGATGAGTGGTTCGTCCACGCTCATCCTCCGTTAAATGGCGAAGCTCCGGTCAGTTAGTGCCTGACCGGAGCTTCGCCACGTTTAGGAAGCTATGGCGTCACGTAGCCGCCGAAGAGCGTGCGTGCAGTGACCCCGTCCATTCCTTCGTAGTCCGTGATGATGTGCTGCGCTCCGGCGGACCGCAGCCGGTCTTCGGGGCAGTACCCGCTGAGAACCCCGACGGCGATGCACCCTGAGGCGACGGCGCTGGCGATGTCGTATTCCGTGTCGCCGAAGTAAAGCGCCTGTCCTTCCTGCCGCAGGCCCTCCAGTGCTGTGACCTTGTCCGTGGCGCCGGTGAGGACCTCGTCGAAGCAGTCCGTCAGGCCGAAGTACGCCAGCTCGTCGCGCAGATACTGCTCTCCGGCCGCGGAGATGACGGCGCAGTACTCGCCGGCGTCGTGCAGGGTCCGGAGGAATGTGGCCGCACCGCCGCGGATCGGTGCGTCCCGTGAGGCCATGGCCTTGTTCCAGTGGGATGCCGCCGTTGCAAGGTCGTCCCCGGAAACACCGAGCCGGAGAAACATCTCGTCCATCGGGAGGATGAACTTGCGGTCGAATTCAAGGGGATCGATGCGCGGCGCCCCGAGGGCATCCAGGGCGGCGTTGGTGGCGTAGCATGCCCGCGCGGCGTCGTCGGCTATGGTGCCGTTCCAGTAGAACAGGAATTTCATACGGCACCCGCCATTGCCGCCGCCGTGAGGCCCAGCCCGGCAGCCGTTCCGGCCCGCAGGCCCTCGGGGCCGCTGAACCAGTGGATATTCTCGGGGAGGGCCCACAAGCTCACCCTGGAGTGGAGATCCGGGCGCTCATCCGGGCGGCACGAGAGCAGCACGACTTCATCTCCCAGATCAACGTGGACGGTCCGTAGCGGACCGTTGGGCTCCACCAGGATCGCCGTCCCTTCCGATGCCCAGGCGTCGGCCCGGCCCGGTGTGCCCAACAGGACATCCTCCGGCCGGATCCCCACCTTCGCGTCGGAACCCAGCCCGGAATCCGTCCCGGCAGGGCCTCCTTCGGGGAGCTGGATGCGTCCGCACCAGCAGGACCAGGCACCCCGCGTCGGTGAGCGTGCCGTAGACGGTCCACCAACCGCCGGGAGGATTCCCAGGGAGTCGGGTCGCCAGTGGCCCACAGGATGCCGGCCGTTGTTGTTATCTGCGCCAGGAAGGGCAGGAGGGCCCGGGCTGGAAGGAACAGCAGTACGGGCCACCACGACAGGTTCCGGTCCGAATACTGAATCCGGAGAGCGGCGGGTGCGCTTTTCATGAACTGATCTCCCGCCATGGTTCCCCACGCCCCACCGCGTCGCTTCGTTCCAGGCGTAATGGATCGGCATTCTTCACGGCGCGGCATTCGCATTGGCCGCGCGACTGATTGAGCGTATCTGCCAGGGTATCGGCGTGTGCAAACTGCGCATGAACGGTGGCGCAATGCTTCAAGGCGGTCAGCAGCCGTCCCGTTGAAGCTTTCGCTATGTTTCGAGGGTCGCCTCGGCCTGCGGTCGGTGAGAACATACAGGCATGGCATCCATACAGCGCATCCGCCCCCAGGGGCTCATCTCGAGCCCGGCCTTCAGCCACGTCGCCATCGTCCCGCCCGGCGCGACCACCATCTACGTCGGCGGCCAGAACGCGGTCGACGCCGACGGTGCACTCGTCGGAGAGGGCGACGTGGCCGTCCAGTCTGCCCGCGCCCTCGAGAACGCACGGACCGCGCTCGCCGCAGCCGGCGCTACCCTCGGCGACGTTGTGCAGTGGACAGTGCTCTTCGTCGATGGAGTGGACCTCGCGGCGGCTTACGGGGCGATTGCATCGGAACTCGCGTCCGACGAACCGGCCCTGGTGACCGGAGCGCGAGTCGCGGCGCTGGGCGTGCCCGGGGCACTGGTCGAGATCAGCGCGGTCGCCGCCGTTATGCGCTGAAGGAGATCCCGGCGAGCAGCTGGCCAAGCCCTCGGCTGGACGGCCACCGCCAATGTGATCGTCGACGCCGATCGCGGCTGTGCTGCTGATCGTCCTGCCGCTGGCATTCAGTGCCGCGTTCGCTGCCCTGGCCGCGACGTTCGATTATCCGGACATCCTCCGCAAGCCCACACAGGAAATCCTGCAGCGTTTCCGCGACGGCGGGTCAGGCCTTGTGCTGCTGGGGTGGTCGTTCGCGATGACGGCGGTGCTGCTGGCGCCGGCGGCAGTCCTGCTGGCCGGCGCGCTGGCCGGCGCGGATTCAACGCTGCTGGCGCTGGGGTCGGCGGCGGGCGTGCTGGCCGCCTTCGTACAGTTCCTCCGACTCATCCGCTGGCCGTTCCTGGTGCCCTATCTCGCCCGTACGCCGACCGCCCCCGATGCCTCCGCAGCCCGTCAGGAAGCGGTGGACATCGTCTTCCAGTCCTTCAACCGCTATCTGGGCGTGGCTGTGGGCGAACATCTGGGGTACCTCTTCAGCGGCGCGTGGAGCGTGCTCGCCGGCGTGGCCATGATCCAGAGCAATGCTGTTCCGGCCTGGCTCGGGATTGTGGGGATCGTCGTCGGCGCAGTGCTGGCACTGTGCTCGCTGGAATTTGTGGGATCGTTCGAACCGCATGGCCGGAAGCTGGCCGCGTCGCTGACGCCGGTGACATACGTGGTGTGGTCACTCTGGCTGGCGGCAGTCGGCGTGGTCCTGCTGTTCTAGGCGCGCCCCATGAAGGACGAGGCTCCCGCTTTGGCGATTCCCCTTGATGCAGCCATTCCGCACCGGGTCTGGCTGGGACATCCGATCGTTGCTAGCGTGGCGCCATGAGCCCGTCAAAGACCCCGGCCGAGATCCTCGACATTGCCGGCACCGAGGTTCGGATCTCAAGTCCGGACAAGGTGGTTTTCCCCGAGCCTGGGCTGACGAAGCTCGACCTGGTCCGCTACTACCTCGCCGTCGCGGATGGTGCGCTGCGCGGCGCCGGCGGCCGGCCGATGGTGCTCAAGCGCTTCCCGAAGGGCATCGACGCTGAACCGTTCTTCCAAAAGCGCGTGCCCGAAAACCACCCCGACTTCATCGATACAACAACGTTGCACTACGCGTCGGGGACATCAGCCGAGGAGGCCGTCATCCGGGATGCCGCTGGCTTGGCATGGGTGGTGAATCTTGGCTGCCTGGACCTCAACCCGCATCCCGTGCGCGCTGAGGACCTCGAGCACCCGGACGAGCTCCGGGTGGACCTCGATCCGATGCCGGGCGTTGGCTGGTCCCAGATCGTTGATGTCGCGTATGTCGCGCGGGAGGTGCTCGACGACGTGGGGCTGGTGGGGTGGCCGAAGACGAGCGGATCGCGCGGACTCCACATCCTGGTGCGCATCGCGGCGCAGTGGTCGTACCGCGACGTGCGGCTCGCCGCCGAGACCCTCGCCCGAGAGGTCGAAAACCGCGCTCCGGGCCTCGCCACCGCGCGGTGGTGGAAGGAGGAGCGCGGTGAGAGTGTGTTCGTCGATTTCAACCAGAACGCCAAAGATCGCACCGTGGCATCCGCGTACTCAGTCCGGCCCCTGCCCGACGCCCGGGTCTCGACGCCGCTCACCTGGGATGAGGTCCGCTCCATCCGGCCGGAACAGTTCACGGTTCGCACGGTGCCCGGGCGTTTCGCCGACGTGGGCGATCCCCACGCAGGCATCGATGACGCGGTGGGCACACTCGACGGACTTCTGGCACTGGCGGCCGAGCTCGGCCCCGCCGAGAAGCCGCCGCGCAGCGGCGACGGCTCCGGCCGCCGGCAGTCGCTGATGCCGCTCATCGAGGTTGCCCGCACCAGGACCAAGCCCGAGGCCCTCGCGGCACTCGATGAGTGGAAGTCCCGGCACGTGGACCTCGTCTCGGCCCTGCACCCCGCCGATGTACTCGTCGACGGAATGCGCGGATCAAGCTCGCTCTGGTACCGGGTGCGGGTGAACCTGCAGCACGTCCCCGAACCGCAGCGTCCGCCACAGGAGAAGCTCATCGCCGACTACGACCCCTGGGCCGGCAAGGAATGGCCTGGGCGCCCGGGATCCTGACACCGTAACGGAAACCGGACGTGCTCGCGTCGAGCGGGTCTTCAGCGCTTCCCCCCATCTCTGCAAAATGTGATAGACGCCACAAGTCTTCGGCATCAAACTAGTTGGATGGAAGATACGGAGAAGCACGACACCATCGCCAAAGTCACCGACCTGCTCGCCGCACGCTATCCCGACGCACCCCGGCCGGTGGTCGTCCGGGTCGTCACAGAGGAATACGAAACACTGGATGCCGGCCGGATCCGGACCTACATCCCAACCCTTGTCGAACACGGCGCCAGGAACAAACTCCACCGCGAGTTCTCCCGCCGGAACAGGGAAACCTGACGTCCCGCCGAACCGCGTCCGCAGCTGGTCAGGGACGCGCCATCCGACTCGCAGGTCCCTTGGGGCGTCGATGCCCTCGAAGGAGCCATCACCCAACCTGCCTGGCGTTCCTTGCCCAGTTGGTACCTGATCGCCTCCGAAGACCGGATGATCCCACCGGCCGCGCAACATGCCATGGCGGAACGAGCCGGTTCCACCGTGTCCGAAGTCGCGGCAAGCCACTCGGTTTATGTCTCACAGCCGCAAGCCGTGGCTTCAATAATCAAGGAGGCGGCAGCGGCCCGCTAGGCAAGCCGGCCGGGGACGTTGGTACTCGGCTAATGGGCTGAGTCTGCTGCCGCGCGGGCCAGTGTCGGCCCCAATCATCGGAGGTTCGGATGCCACAGGGATCGGCGCCAGAGAACGGTCACGACCAGAACACGAGTTGGCTGGGCGACCTGGCAGATCACGTACGGGCCGAACTGCTGACGCCCCAGCACGTGGACTACGACCGCAGCCGCCGCGTTTTCGACGCCATGATCGACCGACGCCCGGCAGCCATCCTCCGCTGCGCTGGGGCAGCGGACGTTATGCAGGGCGTGCGCTTCGCCCGCGCACAACAACTGCCGCTGTCGATACACGGCGGTGGGCACAGCGGATCCGGGGCGTCCGTGTGCGAAGGCGGGCTGATGCTCGACCTCTCCCGCATGAAGGGCATACAGGTGGATCCTGCCCGCGGTGTAGCCCAGGCACAGACTGGACTGTTGCTCCGTGAACTCGACCATGAAGACCTTTACTGGGCCCTGAGTGGAGGTGGGGTAACTCGGCGTGGTCACGTCACTCACGTATCGCCTTCATCAGGTAAGCAATGTGCTCGCCGGCGGACTGATCTTCCCGCCCGAGAAAGCCCGGGCAGCGCTGCGCTTCTACTTCGAATTTTCGAGCGGTGCGCCGGATGAACTGTCTACCAGCGCCTCAGTAAGCCGGGATGCAAAGGGGCGGCCGTTCGTTTCGATAACAGCTTGCTACTGCGGCCAGTTCGACGAGGGAGAGCACACGCTCCGGCCGTTGAGGGACTTCGACAACCCCATCGAGGGGGATATTCGACCGCTGCCTTATCTGACGTTCCAGTGCTCGCGCGATAGTGGTGCACCGTCGGGCGCCAGCACTACTGGAAATCGAGCTATCTCAAGGACGTCACCGGGACACCGCCATCGAGGTGATGCTGGAGTTCGGAGCAACCAGCCCGTCACCCTATACGGGCATCGGACTACAGCAGATGACCGGAGTGGCCAGCCGGGTGGACGCGCGGGCTACCGCTTTCGCCCACCGCGATCGTCAGTACGACTTCCTGATCGTGTCCCAGTGGGAGGACCCGGCGGACGCGGACGGGAATGTCGCTTGGACCCGCCGCTGTTTCGAGGCGATGACCCCGTACCTCAAAGAGGGGGTCGAGGACCATTCCGCGGAAAAGTAGCGCTAAGGACCAAACCGACCGCAACGATTGCCAGCGTCGATCGTTGAGAGAGCATGGCCGGTGAATATTTAACGGCTGCCGAAGAGGCGGCGTACGGGCGGTATGCGCATGAAGCTCCGGAACAGGCGGTGCTGGAGCGGTTTTTCTTCCTCGATGACCTGGATCGCGAGCTCGTGGCGAAGCGGAGGGGTGACCACAATCGGCTCGGGTTCGGACTCCAGCTTGTGACCGTTCGTCATCTGGGTGCCTTCCTGGATGATCCCGTGGATGTTCCAACCGCTGTCGTCGATTTTGTTGCGGCGCAGGTGGGGGTGGCGGATCCGTCGTGTGTGAAGCGGTACGTGGAACGGAAGCAGACTCGGTTCGAGCACCAGTGGGAGATCGCCGAGGTATACGGTTTCGTCACTTACGCCTCGATGGAGACGGAGCTGTTGGAGTGGGTGGACCGGCAGGCGTGGACCAGCGATGCGGGGCCGAAGACGCTGTTTTCGCGGCGGTGGCCTGGCTACGCGGGCGCCGCGTGCTGCTGCCGGGAGTAAGCACCCTCCGCGACCAGGTGGCCGGCGTCAGGAAGAAGGCCGAGTCCCGGCTACATGATGCTCTTGCTGCGGTGGTGACAAGTGAGCAGGCTGTGGCACTCGATAGGGTGCTTCTGGCCCCCGGTCAGGGGCGGCGGTCCCAATTTGATTTGTGGCGTCATCCGCCACGCAGAGATCCATCGGGCCGGTCGATGATGAAGGCGCTGGGCCGGGTATCCGAAATCGCGGCCCTGCGTCTGGGAGAGGTCGATACCGTGGGCACGGGCGTTTCCAAGCGGCGAATGTTGCAGTTGGCCCGGTCCGGAATGAACGAAAAGGCGCCGAAACTTGCCCGGCATCCGGACAGCATGCGGACCGCGATCTTGCTGGCCACGCTGACATGGGTTTAAACGAAGGCTACCGATGACGCCCTGGAACTCTTCGATGCGCTCATGGCCAATGAGCTGTTCGGGCGGGCGGCGAAGTCCGCGGACAAGGAGACGGTGAGGCGCTACCCCCGTGTGGCCAGAGACGCCGCGCTGGTCAAGTCCGTGGTGGAGGTGTTGTTCGAGGCCGAAGAGCTGAGCGAGGACATTCCGCTGGGCATGGTGTGGGGAAATGATCGAAAAAGCAGTGGGATCCAGGGCGAAGATCCGGGCGGCTGTAGGGGGACTGGACCTGATCACCCCGCCACCGCAGGCCGGGTCGGACGGGGCATGGCGGGTAACGGTCGTCGGCACGGCTCATGTCCGCATCGCGCAGATCGCCTCCGGTGAGGTCTGCTGGCCCACCCACCGCTCCGCCCCTTCGCCTGTCGACGCGCCCTTGGCGGCTGCCGTCAGCGGAGAGCCGGCCGTCCCCCTCAATCCAGTGGAGCAGGAGCTGGCCGCGGTCGGCGAGGAGCTTACATCCGCGCGAATTTGGCCTTCACCATCAGGTAGAGACCGTAACAGATCAGACCGGCGCCGACGGCGGTCAGCATGTAGACCCCTTACGGCTGCTCGCGCAGCGCCTTCAGCCCGCCATCGAGGCCGGTGGACTCCTGAGGGTTGGCGTTAACGGTGGAAATAATGAACAGCAATCCCACCAGAAACAGTGCGACGCCCTCCGCTATGTAGCCGACCACGCCCAGCCCCGTCACGACGGACCGTGCGGTGCCCGAGGGCGGCAGCCGCAGATCCTTCTTGAACGATCCTTTGACTCCGAGGACCACGAAGACAAGGCCGGCGACGGCGATCGCGGCCCCGATGGCGATCAGCAGGAACGCACCCCCGGGCGCTTTGATGATGGAGACTGTGAAGTCGCTGGTGGACTGTCCGCTGGTCTGGCTGTTTCCGCCTGCGGAGGCAGCAAACGTAAGCGCGATGACAGCGAACACCACCGCCTTGCCGGCCGCGGACAGCTTCTTTCCCACCTTCTTCCTGACCTCCAGCTGACCATAATCGAACACGGCGTTGCTGGTTTGCCAGAGTGCCAGAGCCACGCAGGCGGCGAATCCGGCCCACAGCAGCAGCAGCCCCTGCGGCTGGGCGGCGAGTTGGGCGACTGCACCGGCCTTATCCGCCGGTCCCGCCTTTCCCGCCGTCCCTAAAGCCAACTGGATGGCGACGAACCCGACCAGAAGGTGCAACAGGCCGCTGACGGCAAAACCTGCCCTGGCCGCAATCACAAGAGCCCTCGAGTTCGATGCATCCTCGACCGCGTTCGCGGCGTCCTTCAGCTCTCTCTTCATTTCCGATCCTTAGCGCAACAGCAGACGCAGATACGGCGGTGCGTAACGCCTATTTTGTCACGGGAGTACACCCACAGACAGGCCTGGTCGGAGCCTGCGAAGACAGCCTGGCCCGGAGCTGAGCCGATTCAGGCAGGGAGCGCGAACAGGCAGGCCGCTCAGGGCGGGGCTGGGGGACGCGGTGTGCATGTGTTGGATCGAGCGTTGCCCGTTGTGGGAGGAGACATCGCCGGCATCCACGGACGCCGAAGCCCTCCATCAGAACGTCCCCCGGAACAACAAACCGGAGGGAGCCTGGGCCCTCTCTAATGCCCCTGGCGCTACTATAATGTGATTCACACCCCGCAGCGGGAGATGAGCGATGATACGCGGAATTGGCAGGCGCAAAATGGGCAGGCGCGGAATTGGTCTGGGCGGGGCCGTGTATCTGGCCATCGGCGTAGTGGTCGCCGCCACCCACGGCTATCTCGTGGCATGGAACGTTCCCGGCAACATTCTGGAAGGCCTGGCGGCGATTGTGCTCTGGCCGCTCGTGGCCCTCTTCGGGGTCGATCTGCATACGTTGATCGCCTAGATTATTGAGCCCGTCGTAGGCGATCAGTGCAAGTTTGCGGGTGCATTGATGCGCCGGCTGCGCCACACGCCGGCGGCGAGTGCGAAAGCCTGGCCGCGACCTCGCCTGGACGCCATCGGCTCCCGAATGGAAGGACCTTTGGCTCATCGTGGGCCTTGTCATTGGAGACTCCTTTCATTATCCGACAGCCCCGCGGCTACCCCGTCATGCTTGGATGCTCCTGCGCAGGAAGAGGATGAAGACAGTCTCGTCGATCCTGACCCGCGGCGCCGGGCAGTCCTGGACCGTGCGCTGCCTCAGGTATGGGCGTTCCTTGGACGATGCCGTACTCCGGGCGACGTTGACGAGGGCAGCGATTTCGGTGGTGGTGTGTTGTCCTCCCCTATATAGGGAGATGAGGTGGTCTTCCCAGCTCTTGCTGAGTTTGGGTTGTTGCCGCGGAGCCGGCGTTTGGCTGTGGCGACCTGCATGCCTTCGCGAGCCCGTGATGAGGTCGGATTCGAATTCGGCGACCATGGCTAGGACGGACGTTGAAGAACCGCCAACTGTGGGGGCGGTGGGGTCGTGGACGGACCCGCCGATGCCGAGCGTCACCTGACGTTTGGCGAGGTCTTCGATGATGTCCCTCGCATCGGGTAGGGACCGGACGAGCCGGTCGAAATTGGTTACGACGAGCGGCACCGGCCCGGCACGCGGCGCCATGCCGTCGAGATCCCGGGCGGTTGAACTAGGACGCACCTCTATCCGCCCGGCGGTATGGGACTCCCGCGGCCCGGCAGCCAGAGGCTGCCACGTGTGTTCCGTCGATTCGGCCGCCTGCGTTGGCTCCGCGGCCGGCTCGGGGAGCCCTGACTGCCGAAGTCCGTAGGCCGTCCAGCCCGATCTGCGCGCGGACCCACAGCGCCGGACATCTTCCTGTTCCGCTCGTTCAAGGCTCCCCGGGCTTCCGTCACGTCTTCTCTTGATAACACGAGCGCGCGTGCGGAATTCCTGCGGGTGCTTATCGCCTCCTGCAAATCCTTCTCAATCTTGTCCAGATCCATGTCGGTGGCCATAAATCAGTCATGCCAAGGCCCTGTTCGGCACGCTAGCGACGTTCCCGAGGTGGAAGAATGCCTGCCGCGGCTGTCCTCTGGGCGCTCGTGGCCCTCTTCTGGGTCGATCTGCATACCTTGATCGCCTGGAGCCCCGCCACCCGACGCTGCTGACGCGTCTTCACGTTTCGCGGGTGAAACCGCCTGCCAGGAGGATCATGCCACCCGGTCGGCAGCATTCCGGCCGTGCCTAGCCCTGGCAGCGCCGGGCGGGATGTATACGTGGCTGGGATGAGGTGGTGACACATCCCGTTGTCCTGCGTGTCCGAGGGCCAATTCAGCACTGACGCAGACCTGCCACTCCGCGCCGAAAAATCACAACCGAATACACGCAGCGAAATCCAGGACCGAAGTCCATTGCCGGATCCTCCGGCCCGATGACCACTAATTCCGCCCCAAGCCATCGCATATGCCGATCGTCCATCGCACCAACTTTTGACGGTTCTGTCCCTACAATTAATTGTCGGCCTCCACGGCATTCACGTCGAGGGGGCGGCCAAATAAGGAGAATCACCATGGGTTTGGGTGACAAGATCCACAACGCCGCCGAGAAACTCCACGGCAAGGGCAAAGAGGCAGCTGGCGATGTCACGGGCAACGACCGGCTGAAGGCCGAGGGCAAACGCCACCAGGTCAAAGCGGACCTGAAGCAGGCCGGCGAAAAAGTCAAAGACGCCTTCAAGAAACGCTGAGACAAGCAGCCAGAAGGCAGAGGTGCGGTCCGGGCGGACCGTACCTCTGCCCAGTCGTCGCGACATGCTCTTTCCGCCGGCTGACGGTTCCCGCCCTGATGGCCTGCCACGGGGCGTGACCTGCTCCCGGGCGATGTGATCTTCACCGGACCGCCCCAGGGCGTCGACCTGGGGCCGAACACCCGGCGGTTCATCCAGGCCGAAACCGAGCATTAAGGGGCGTCGTAAAAACGTTCGCATGACGTTTCCGCAGGTCAGAGCTGTAAAAGCATGCCGTGTCCGGGCCAATGCAACGCATACGGACGTTGGGTGACTGCTCATGCTGAACAAGGTGAGCTTCCCATCGCGGTAAGGGAAAGCCGCTCCTCGACCCCCAAAGAGGCGGTGTACGTGAACAACCCTGGTGGCATGGAGCAGGAGCGTGTGCGGGCCGCATACGGCGTGAACTACGACCGGTTGGCATCCGTGAAAGCCCGCTACGACCCCGACAACGTCTTCCGCCTCAACCACAACATTGCTCCCGCCACGATCCCCAGAGGAACAGTGAAGAATCGCCAATAGCATTTGGGAGGTGGCTGTTATGGCGCCATCCCCAACAGTGGCGGTAGCTTTGGATTACTTTACCTTCGAAGCAGCCGAGGTACCGGAGGTACCGCCGATGCATGGCTTGTCGACGTCAATGGTTCTGATCGCCTTGCTGGCTATCGCAGCACCCCTTGCGGCCCGCTTCCTTGATCGGGTGGTCAAGGTGCCGATCGTGGTCTTCGAAATTGTCCTCGGAATCATGCTCGGCCCCAGCCTGTTGGGGTGGATCCAACCCGCCGAGTTCACGGATACGCTCGCCGATTTCGGGCTGGCAATGCTCTTCTTCGTTGCCGGCAACGAGATTGATTTCGCCCTAATCCGCGGCCGGCCCGCCAACCGTGCGTCTGCTGGCTGGGTCATCTCCTTGGCGGCAGGCATTGGCGCTGGCCTACTCCTGGCCCCCACGCCGGAGGCCGCCGTGATCATCGGAGTAGCCTTGTGTTCCACAGCTCTGGGTACGCTGCTGCCGATCCTTCGCGACGCAGGAGAATCGAAATCCCCGATCGGTATCGCGGTCACCGCACTGGGTGCGGTTGGGGAGTTCGGTCCTCTCATTGCGATCTCGCTGTTCTTTAGTGGCAGGCAGTTGGGACCGGCAACAGCGGTGCTTCTCGGGTTTGTTCTCCTGACCGGCCTGGCGATTTATCTCGCGTCGCGCGCACGGCACTCACTGCTCCACTCCCAGGTCACCAGGACCCTCCACACCAGCGGCCAGTTCGCCGTCCGGTCCATCATCTTCATCCTCACCGTGCTCGTTGTGCTCAGCATGGTCCTGGGACTCGACATGCTGTTGGGTGCATTCGCCGCCGGAGTCCTCTGGAAAGTCGCCATCGCGCGCGCTCCCGAGCAAGACCGGAAAGTCATCGAGGCGAAAATCGACGCCATCGCTTTCGGATTCCTGGTGCCGGTCTTCTTCATCGACACAGGCATAGACTTCGACCTACGCGCGCTAACCGCCAGCCCCGCTGCTCTCGCACTGTTCCCCATGTTTCTGCTCCTCTTGCTCATCATCCGCGGTCTGCCGTCGCTACTCGCCGCTCCCCCAAAGTCCAGCCCTGCCGACAAACGGGCCATCATCCTGTTTGGTGCGACAGGATTGCCGATTATCGTGGCGGTGACAGGCATTGGCCGGGACGAGGGGCTTATCTCAGGCGGAATCGCATCCGCGCTGGTCGGAGCAGGAATGCTCTCGGTACTCCTGTTTCCGCTGCTCGCACTCCGCCAGCATCAACGCAGACCTTCAGGGACGCCAGCCCGGCAGAATGAAAGCCCGTAGGAGACCGGACGAGGAGGCCCGCGCGCTCAGCGTGCGCCGGGCCAGCCGGTGTTGGGCTCCGCCAGGTAGGCGGGGCCGTGCCGGGATGGGCGGCGTCAGGGCCACGGCGGAAATGCCGGACGACGGCGGCAGCCGCCACGGCGCGGATCTCACCAGAGTTGTCGGCTGAGAGCCCGGCACGAGGACGCGGACGCTGGACGTTAGCCCGTGAGCAGGATGATCAGGCCCAGGATCCCCATCAGCACAACGGAGCCGCTGGTCCAGAAGACGGCAGCCACGTCTGAGTGAAACCGTTCCGCCGCGATGCCCCTCACGCGTGCGAAATAGCGGCCGCGCTGTGTGGCGTAAATGCTGACCGCGATGGTACCCGCCACCGCGATGAGAATCAGAATCCAGAAACCGTAGTGAGGCAGCCAGCGCAGGAAAACCAGCGCGGCGCCAAATAGAGCCATGCTGGTCCGGCCCCAGGAGAACACCGTGCGTTCGGGTTGGAGCCCGGGGTCCTGGTGCGTGGGAGCAGCCGGAGCTCCCGGCACTAGTTCAGCGCGATCAGGATGATCACGACAGCTGCGGTGACTGCCCCGCCCAGGCCGAGGAGCGGAACAATGAGCGGCAGGGGAAGTGGTTTTCCGTGCCGCATGCTCGACTCGATCGAAACCCACCGCACTGCGGCGCCGGCACTGATCAGCATCCCGATAGCCACCAGGAGTATTGTCAGTGCCTTGCGCAAGGGCTCGGGCAAGGCCTCAATCGCGAAAGCTTCCAGTGCCAGCCCGCCGGCCAGGAAGGCCAGGGCCGTGCGGACCCAAGCCAGGAAGGTTCGCTCGGTGGCCAGAGTAAAATCGCGGGTCCGGCTCTACGCCGCCGGGCAGCACTCTGCGGGCCAACCAGCCGCGTCCTTGATCCGGCTCGGTCATTGTTCTCCTTAAGGTGAGGGGTTCCCCGTCGTATGCCGCCGGAATAGCTTGGATCGGTGCCGACATCTGCCGGCCCTGCCCGGATCAGGCTTAGCGAATCCCGCTGTCAACAACCAGCGTGATGTGAACGGGCCTGTCCGAGATGACCACCAGCTCGGTAGCCGTCGAAGCGTAGCCGCCGACGTTGGTCGCTCTGATCACATAACGACCGTCAGGCAGAGTCAGATGGAAGGCACCGGTGCTATTGGTTTGTGTTGAGCCCCGGACGGCGTCCCCGTCCAAGGCCACAACCGCGGCCCCTGATACTGGGCGCGGTGGACACTCCTGACCAACACGTTCGACGGGACAGACCGGGGCGGTCAGGACCACCCCGGCAACATCCCCGGAATGCCCCGTGACTGGACTGCCTGGACTGGTGCACCCGCACAACCACAGGACGGCGGCCAATAAAACCCAGACTGAACATTTCACTTCACTCACCAACCGCCTCGCGTAGGCGTATGTCCCTTTCGGGCATCGTCGGGCATGGCCATTTCGGCCCGCAGGCCTAGGAGTCGGATCGGACGGCCCGCTTCGATTCCTGCTGCGAGGTCCAAGGCCCTCGCGAGGATTTCCTCCCGGTCGAATGTCTCGGGAATCTTCCTTCCGTGGTTCTTGGTCACGAACGGCGCGTACCGAACCTTCAGAGTCAGTCCAACCACGGGCCGTCCTTCAGCCACAACATCCTCAAGGACACGAGCTGCCAGCTCCCTCACGGCGTCGTCCACCTGGGCGGGCTCGGTCAGGTCCCGCTGGAAGGTGGTCTCCCGGCTGTGCCCGCGGGCAACCCACGGGGTGTCGTCCACAACGCTGGCGCCGTCCCCGCGTCCGAGCTCCGCGTACCAAGGACCCATCTTGGGGCCAAACTCAGGAACCAGGTTCTGGGGGTCGGACGCGGCGAGCTCCGCCACTGTGTTGATGCCGAGCTTGGCCAGCCGGCCCGACACTTTGGTTCCGACACCCCACAGGTCCTTGGTGGGCCGGCTGCCCATAACGTCGAGCCAGTTCCCGGCAGTGAGACGAAAAACGCCGGCCGGCTTGCCGAAACCGGTGGCGACTTTGGCTCGGACCAACGTGTCGCCGATGCCCACGCTGCAATGCAGCTGCGTTCGCTCCAGGACAGCGGCCTGCACCTGCCGGGCGTAGGCTTCCGGATTCTCTGTCTCAGTGCCTACAAAGGCTTCATCCCAACCCAGCACCTGCACGGTGGCGCCGGGCTGCGCGCGCAAGGTAGCCATCACCGTTTCAGACGCCGCGAGGTAAGCCTCCTGATCGACGGGCAGGATCACAGCGTCGGGCACTTTCCGGGCCGCAATGCGTAAAGGCATTCCGGAACCCACACCGAACGCCCTGGCTTCGTAGGATGCGGTCGATACCACCGCTCGTTCCGTGGGGTCCCCCCGACCGCCGACAATGATCGGCTTCCCCGCAAGCTCCGGCCGCCGGAGCACTTCGACCGCCGCGATGAACTGGTCGAGATCGACATGCAGCACCCACCGGATTCCGCTCACGCCACCAGTCTGCCCTAAACATCCCTGCCAAGCATGGGCCTCCACCGGGCGTGGCCTCCGATCCCACTGATGATCGACTAAAAGGCCTGACCCGTGGCCCGTATCGCCACTTCTGAGACGTCGACGCCGGCGGGCTGGGACAAAGCCCAAAGAAACGCCCCGGCCACGGATTCAGGTGCGATGGCGGCGTCGGGCGCTTCCTTCCACAGCGGTGTGTCCACGTGGCCCGGGGCGATGTGCAGTACCCGGACCCCGGTGCCCACGAGCTGCTGGCGGAGCGATTCCGCGTAGCCGGTGACAGCCCATTTTGTGGCGGTGTACAGATTGCCCGGATACACCTTGCGGCCGGCCGTGCTGCCCATCAGCACGAAGTGGCCGCGGTTGGTGGTGAGCTCCGGGAGCGCAGCCTTCGCCAGGACTGCCGGGCCGTAGACGTTGGTGAGCACCATGTCCCGCCATCGCTCCGGGTCGCCGTCCGCCAGATCGCCCGGAGCCGAGAACCCGGCATTGGCCACCGCGACGTCGAGGCCGCCCATAGTTTCTACCGCGGCAGCCACGGCGACGCGCGTCTGGTCCCAGTCCCCCGCGTCGGCAACAACCCCGTGGACGTTGCCCAGGCCCGAACAGGAGTCAAGGAACTCCGCCAGCCGTCCGGCGTCGCGCCCTGTGGTGAACACGGTGTGCCCGGCGCGGAGGGACTCGCGGACCAGGGCGGCACCGATCCCGCTGGTGCCGCCCGTGACGAGGATGCGAAGCATCAGGAAGGGTCCGCGATGCCGATGTAGCGGGTCTCGAGGTACTCCTCGATGCCCTCCATGCCGCCTTCGCGGCCCAGGCCGGACTGTTTGACGCCGCCGAACGGGGCCGCCGGGTTGGACACAATGCCGGTGTTCAGGCCGAACATCCCCACGTCCACCTTTTCGGAGAGCCGCAGCCCGCGGTTGAGGTCGCGGGTGTAGGCGTAGGCCACCAGGCCGAACTCCGTGTCGTTGGCCAGGGCGATCGCCTCGGCTTCGGTCCGGAAGCTGACAACAGGTGCCACGGGACCGAAGACCTCCTCCTGCAGGATGCGTGCAGTGGCGGGCACATTGCTCAGGACCGTGGGCGGGTAGAAGTACCCGTCACCGTCCGACGGCGCTCCGCCGGTGAGTGCCGTGGCTCCCCCGGCGACCGCGTCCAGGACCAGTTCGTCCACCTTCGCCCGGCTCTTGGCATCGATCAGCGGCCCGATGTTGGTGCCTTCCGCCGAGCCGCGGCCCAGCTTCAGGGAGGCCATCCGTTCCGCGAGGCGCCGGCTGAACTCGCCGAGCAGCGATTCGTGCACGATGAAGCGGTTGGCCGCCGTGCAGGCCTCACCCATGTTCCGCAGCTTGGCCAGCATGGCGCCGTCCAGGGCGGCATCCAGGTCGGCGTCCTCGAACACCAGGAAGGGCGCGTTCCCGCCGAGTTCCATGGAGGTCCGCAGCACCTGGTGGGCGGAGTCGGCAATAAGCTGCCGGCCCACGCCGGTGGACCCGGTGAAGGAGAGCTTGCGGAGGCGGCTGTCCCGGATCAGGGGTCCGGTCACCTCGCCAGGACGGGTGGTGGGGATGACGTTCAGGACGCCGGCAGGCAGGCCGGCTTCCCGGAAGACTTCGGTGAGCAGAAGCGCCGTCAGCGGGGGCCAGGTTGGCCGGCTTGAGCACCATGGTGCAGCCGGCCGCGATGGCCGGGGCGATCTTGCGGGTGGCCATGGCCAGCGGGAAGTTCCACGGCGTGATGAACAGGCACGGGCCCACGGGGCGCTTGGTCACCAGCAGCCGGGACTTGCCGTCCGGTGCCGTGGAGTAGCGGCCGGAAATGCGGACTGCTTCCTCGGAGAACCAGCGCAGGAACTCGGCACCGTAGGCCACTTCGCCGCGTGATTCGGCCAGCGGTTTGCCCATTTCCAGGGTCATGGCCAGGGCGAAGTCGTCCGCCCGGGCGGTGACCAGCTCGAAGGCGCGGCGCAGGATCTCGCCGCGTCAGGGCCCGGCCACTGGACACATTCCGTCCAAAATCAAGACGTTTAATGACCTTTGCCAAGAGATAGCCCTCATCCGACGGCGCGGATATGCCGTCGTGGATGAAGAATTCGAGCTGGGGGTTGTCGGTGTTTCAGCACCGGTGTACGACTTCAAGCAGCGAATTGTCGCCGCCTTCAACGTCAGCGCCCCCAAACAGCGATTCGGCCGTCATCTCGAGCAGGCAGGAGCCCTCGCCGCCAAGGTAGCCATGGAATTCTCCACGACGCTGGGTGCGCCATCCGAGCCGGCCGCCAGGCCACCCAGATAGGGCGGCGGCGGAGTGCGGACATGTGCCATCTTCCTGATGCGGCTAGTGGGGTGACTTGAAGAAAACGCCTGCGCGTCTCCACACTTCTCCGGAAATTTGCACACACTGGGCCTGGAAATGCCCCTGAGCTGCGACAACACTGGGCGGTTTCCAACAAACGTCGCAACAGCTTCGAATTTCGAAGGTAACAGACTCTGAGTTGCAGCCAGTGGGGCAGCTCAGGGTGCGTCGGCCTAGCTGAGCAGCAGCCGATGTTCACTCATTCGGTTAAGCGGGTATACCGCGGTTCACTTCCTGCGCGGTCAGGCTGTTCGGGCCTCAATCAGAAAGCTGGCAACCCTGCGTGCAGTTGTTGTTCCATGTCCAGCTTCACGCAGTCGCATGGCCAAGACGCCGGTGACCACGAGCAGCAGTTCCTCGGCCAGCGCCTGGGCTTGGCGCCCGACAACGGGCACGGCGAATTCGGCAAGCCATGCCTTGTGGCGTCTGGTAAGAGCGGCTGCGACCAGCGCTTCCTTACTTGAATGGGACGCTGCCCTTTGACGCGTCTGACGGGTCGGCGGCTCTGTGGAACACGTAGACCTCGACGTGGTCGCCGTTGAGCACGAATCGGTGGAGACCCTGGTCGTGGGACCACATCATCTCCGCGACGGTCTCGAGGCCTTTGGGGGAACACCCTTCGGCGCCGTTCCTCTCGCGAATCGCATAGTCGGCCACGAGCAGGCAGACCGTGCCGTAGCGAGACTCTCCGCTCCAGACACGGTGACGGCCGAAGTTCTCGTATTGCCGCAGCTCATTGGCATTGAGACCCAGCGCGTCGAGAGTGCCGAGGTTGTCTTGCGGCTTATCGGCGTCCGCACCGACCGACTCCAACGCGAGCACGAAGTCCGGTGCGGGCACGGCCTTCCAACGGTGCTGCGCATCTGGGACGGGCAGCGCCATTTCCGTCAACGTGTTGGCCGGGATTGCAGTGGGCTCATCAGCAAGCAGCTGCGACAGCCACGCGACGAGGGCGAGGGCCGCAATGGCGCCGCCGAGGATCATCAACCAGCGGTGGCGGCGCCACCACGGTGCCGTGGGGACGCTCGGGGCGGGATCGATGACGGGAGTCAGCTGTCGGTGTTGGGCGGCCTCCAGTTCGGAAAGCCGAGCCTGAGCCGCCACATCCCCCGCGATGTCGCCATCCCGTCCGTACGCGCGTCGCCGCAGGCGCTCCAGCTCGCCAGCTTCCACGCCATCGACCGACCCCAGCGGGCCATCCATGCCCTAATTATCCACCGGGGCACCACCCGGGACTAGAGGCATGACCCATACTCTGCTTTAAAGGGGCTTTCGCTCATTGAAGACGAACCAGCGTTAGGAAAGACGGTAGATCCAGCCGTGACTCCAAACTAACTCCTCATCTGTCCATACCTGGGGTCAATTCGGGTTATCCACGGCTGAATTGGGGAGCCTTCCAGGTAGCTCCCTGGCCGCCGTAGCGGTGGATAACGTTCGAGAATTGTCCCCATCTGTGGGCAGCTGACCAGTGCTTCAGGTGGCAGCGGAAACTGCGTTCGTTCAAAGCGCAGCAACGGTTTGGAGGGATGCAAACCGCGCGGTTGCACTATCCCAGTCGAGGACGGCTCGCGGCCGTCCGTTGATCTCATCAGCGGCGAAGCGGACTTCAGCCTGTTCTACCGTGCTGAGGTCCGCGCCCTTACGAAAGTACTGGCGGAGCAGGCCGTTGGCATTCTCGTTCGAAGCACGTTGCCAGGGGCTGGCCGGATCACAGAAGTACACGAGAGTTCCAAGCGCCGCGGTGACCTCGGCGTGCTTGGCCATCTCGGAGCCCCGGTCCCACGTCAACGTCCTCCGCAGCGTGGCCGGCATGACCCCCAGGGCCTCAATGAGCTGGTCACGCATGTTATCGGACCTGTTGCCTGGACGGAGCGCGAAGGCAACGAGGAGCCTGGAAGAGCGTTCCACCAGCGTCACTATCGCTGATTTGTTCCCCTTCCCCATGATGAGGTCACCTTCCTTACGGTGTTGTTGTGGGTGATTTCGGGCTGTCGTAGTGTTTCGATCACCCTCGGGCGGCGGGTATGGCCCAGATCTCCTTGCCGCTTGGACGGCTTACTGGGAATGGCCGCCCGCTGCCCGCCGATGACTCGACCGCTGATTGAGACTTACGACATTGATCGTTGGGTAAGGACGTGCCGGCGTGGTTATCGACAGGGCCTACTAAATCAGGAACTGATTGAAGGGACCTAGTGGTGTGTCTCAGTTTTGTTTGATGGTTTCGAGGGCGACGCGGCCGCGGGCTACTTTTTTGAGGATTGAGTCTGCGGTCGCGGTCCAGACCAGGGGTTTGGGTTCGGTGTTGTGGGCGGCGAGATACTCTTCGATCTTGTGGATCAGGTCCGGTACGGAATGGAACGCTCCGCGGCGCAGGGCCTTGTCTGTGAGTTCCCGGAACCAGCGCTCGACGAGGTTGAGCCACGAGGACGAGGTGGGGGTGAAATGCAGCTGGAAGCGGGGATTATTCGCCAGCCAGGCTTTCACGTCGGGGTGCTTGTGGGTGGCGTAGTTGTCCAGGATCAGGTGGACATCCAGGCCCTGCGGGACTTCTTTGTTGATGGTCTTGAGGAACACCAGGAATTCTTCGTGCCGGTGTTTGGGCAGGCATGAGCCGATGACTTTTCCGGTGGCCACGTCCAGGGCAGCGAACAAGGTGGTGGTGCCGTTGCGTTTGTAGTCATGGGTCATCGTTTCCGCCCGGCCTTTCTTCATCGGCAGGGATGGCTGGGTGCGGTCCAGGGCCTGGACGGACGATTTCTCGTCCATGCACAGCACGATCGCTTTCTCCGGCGGGTTCAGGTACAGGCCGACGACATCAATGAGTTTTTCTTCAAACCGCGGATCGTTGGAGAGCTTGAACGTATCCACCAGGTGCGGCTTCAAGCCCCTGGCCGCCCAGATCCGCTGCACCTGCGCCGGAGACACCCCCACCTTCGCCGCCATCGTCCGCACCGACCAGTGCGTCTGCCCTTCGGGCCTGGAATTGCGCGTCAGATCAACGATCTCGTCAATCTTTGACTGCGGAATGACCGGCTTGCGGCCCCGCCCGGCACGCACCTCTCCCAGGTGGGACAGGCCGTCCTCGGCGAACCGGGCCCGCCAGGACCTCACCGTCCCCGGGCTCGTCCCGGCGACCTTCGCGATCGATTCATTGGCCAACCCCTCCGCGGCCATCAACAAAACCTGCGCCCGCTGAACCTCGCGATGGGACGCCGTCTGCGATTTCGAAAGGACCTCCAATGCTGCACGTTGTCCATCAGAAACCACCAATGCAGGAGCCGGATTCGTCATACCCCCAGTTTAACAGAACACCCGCAAACTATTTTGGAGACATACCACTAGGACATGACGGGATTGTGGGCTGGAATCGACGCGGGCAAGAGAGCCCATCATTGCGTCGTGATCGATCAAACAGGAACAGTGCTGCTCTCGAAACGGGTCGAGAACGACGAGAAGGCGCTGCTTGAGCTCATTGCCACGACCGCGGAGATCGCGGCCGGGGAAGAGGTCTGCTGGGCAACGGATCTGAACGCCGGCGGCGCGGCGCTGCTGATCGAGCTGTTGGCAGCCCACGCGCAGCGCCTGCTCTATATCCCCGGACGGATTGTGCATCACGCTGCAGCGACCTATCGCGGGGATGGCAAGACGGACGCGAAGGATGCCAGGATCATCGCCGACCAGGCACGCATGCGCACCGACCTCCAACCGGTTCGCGGTGGGGACCAGATCAGCGTGGACCTGCAGTTGCTGACCGCCCGCCGCACGGATCTGATGTGTGACCGGGTCCGCGCGATCAACCGTCTCCGGGCCATGTTGCTGGAGTACTTCCCTGCGCTCGAGCGTGCGTTCGACTATTCCAAGAAAGCACCCCTAATCCTTTTAGGCGGCTACCAAACCCCCGAGAGTATTCGGCGCTCTGGACTGGCCAGACTCACCGGCTGGCTCAGAAAACGAGGCTGCCGCAACAGCGCAAAGATGGCGGAGAAGGCACTCGACGCTGCAAACTCCCAGCACACCGTCCTGCCGGCCCAGTCCATGGGCGCGGCTCTGGTCGTCCGGCTGGCCGAGCAGATCAGGGCAACCGATGCAGAAATCGCCATCGTCGATGCCCAGATCACGGATCTGTTCCGGCAACACGACAGCGCCGATGTTCTCCTGAGTATGCCTGGGTTCGGACCCGTACTCGCAGCTACTTTTCTCGCGAACATCGGCGGCAACCTGGACGGCTTCGACTCCGTCGACCGCCTCGCCAGCGTCGCCGGCCTTGCCCCGGTCCCACGCGATTCCGGACGAATCAGCGGTAACCTGCACCGGCCACGCCGGTTCAACCGCAGACTCCTCCGGACCTGTTACCTCGCTGCCCTCTCCAGCCTGAAAAACAGTCCCGCCTCACGAACCTACTACGACCGGAAACGCAGCGAGGGGAAGTCCCACAAACAAGCGCTCATCGCACTTGCCAGACGCCGCATCAACGTCCTCTGGGCCATGCTTCGCGACCACGCCGTTTACCGAGAACCAGCCACCGTCAGCGGCGTCCAGGCTGCTTGACAACAGCATTGAGATTCCCAATGGCCCGCTTCTTCCCTGGTAGCGATGTGGGCTGGGCGGTCACCGATCTTCAGAGCATCAGCAATGTACTGGCGTGGCTTCACCTTGGTCCTGGACCGCGGCCGCCTGCTGAACTTACCCGATCGCAGCAGCCGGGCAGACCCGGCTGGAACGGGGCGGATACTCAAATGGTAAAGCGCACGGTAGACCGTTTCATGCGCCAAATGCCGATGCTTTTCCCCTGGAAACCGTTCCTTCAAGGCCCGGCAGACCTGCTGAGGGCTCCACCGCTTCGACAGGCACTCCACGACGTAATGCCGCAACTCGTCATCACCGGCAAGCTTGGCCAGCCTTGGCCGCGCCCTCCTCTTCTGTGCCATTTTCTGGGCGCGGAACGGATGATAGCGACGTGAGTCGGGACGATTCCGAGCCAACTCCCTGCTGATTGTGGACGGGGACCGCCCAAGATCACGAGCGATCGATTGAAGACTCGCCCGAACCAGCAACCGGTCAGCAATGAAGATCCGTTCGTCCTCTGACAAATAGCGGCTGGACCCACCTGCCGCAGGAACCGCCTTACGAGGCCTCGGATCCAAGCCTTGCTGCACCAAGCCCTCCACCCCGTTGCGGCCATGCAACCAACGATGGCCTGTGTTCGGGTTGATCCCAAGAATCCTGCATGCCGCCCGGTTGGAGTGCCCTTCTTTCATGAGCTGAACATACAAGGGCCTCTTCTCAACCCAACCCGGAGGCCCCATTTTCCTCGATCGGCGCGTCGCACTGCGCATGAATCAACACCACTTTCAGTCGGTGTTGCGACGTTTGTTGGAAACCGCCCTGTGTCTATTGGCGGGTTGCAGTCCCACCCACCATCACTCCTCATAGGTTACGAGGCTTGTCCGCTAAATCCCTGCGGGCTGCGGGCTCAGTGCAGGGCTTCGCGAACATCCCGTCGGGCGGTCATGTCGGAACCGCGTGCGGATGGCATGGAGAGGTGACACCGCGAAGTCGCCGAGCACAAATCCGAAAGGGGGACGGCAGGAATGAACTCTCAACCAATGGCACGCAGGCCGTTCCAGCCGGCGTTGCTGCCTCGTACGGCACTCTCGCCGCGGCAAAAACCCCTCTGACCAGGGAATACGTGCCCGAGGTGGGACTCGAACTGCATTCCAACCCCTGCAAACACTGGGCTCCGCGGAACATGCGGAATTCGGCCCGGTTGCAAACGCCACCTGAAACTGTTCAGTGGATGGCGAGCTCGATGGCGAGCACCGCGAGGCCAAGCGCCGCCATGATGGCGAGGACCAGGATTTTGAGCCATGGCTTGACGCGCAGTCGCCGCACGGCGAAGAGCGCGATGATTACCAGGGTGGCGACGAGCGTCACCGCGATCACCCGGAGCGCCGGCGGCACGCCGATCACGCCAAGCGTGCTGAGCCCGAGGATCACCATCGGCGCGATGATGACACCCAAAGACCCGAAGCTCACGTATATGAGGTGGGCGAGTTCGGCCCGGGATGGCAGGGAGCTGTCCCGGACCATATGCGCGATCACATCTGCAACAAAGACGGCGAGCAGCGTGCCCAGGACGGTGAGCAGGAGCGTGAGTGCAGCCCCGGCCACTGTTGCGTGTTCGGCGTCGCGTTCGAAAGCGATCGTCACGGCCAGGACGGTAAAGGTGACGTACACGCGCTCCTTGAGCGCCTCTGAGCGTTGCTGCGCATCCGGGCCCGGCCGACGGCTTGATTGTTTTCCTGCACGCCTATTGGCCGCTTGTCGCCGACGCCCGACAGGCGGTTGAGAAACCATCACTTCGGGTTGAACCATGGTCAGGCGACCTTTCATCGCTCTGTTCGCCCGGCGTTCGCGGTTGCCGCGTGGAACGACGGCAGGCGGGTGAGGCTCCCGGAGACGGAGTCGGAGGTGAACATCACGGTGCGATCCGGGCGGACCACCGCAGCAGCGACTCGATGTCGGACGAGCCACTGGTGGAGCTCAGATCCGGGGCCGGGGACGGCGGGCGCCGCGCCCTTGTGAAGGATCCGTTTGCGCTCCTCGGGAGTGATCGTGAGAGCTACCAGCGCGAAGCCGTTTCCGGCGATGTCGTCGAATCGGTCGGCGTCCGGGGTTCTCGAGGTCGGGGCGTTGGGGCAGGGACGTCCGACGGCGGAGGTGCGGGCGAGTGCCGAGAGTCGAGTGCCAGAACACGGGAGTATCGCTGTCCCGGACCAGGCGGGCAGGCCTGTCACAAGGTGCAGGCCCGATGCGAGGAATCTCCGCAGGGCATTACCGACGCGACCACCTGCGGTCATCGTGAGGCCGACCAGCTTTGCGAGGGTGATGGTTCTTCTCGCGTGCCGCTTGCGCTCGGTCTGGTAGCTGGCCAGCGCGGTTGCGGGGAGGTCGCCGGCAAGAACACCGGCGAGCTTCCAGGCCAGGTTCATCGCATCTCGGAGTCCTGCCCCCATGCCCTGACCGATGAAGGGAGGACTCAGGTGAGCGGCGTCGCCGAGGAGCAAGACGCGGCGGTCGCGCCACTTGTTGGCGACCTGGGCGCGGAAGGTGTAGTCGGCCACCCGGATCACGCGCAGATCGTCCACCGGGACGTCACCGGTCCACGGCCGGATCAGCGGATGGAGTGTATCCATCGTCGCGAAGTCGGCGGCAGTCTCGCCGGGCAGCAGCCGGAACTCCCAGCGGTAGCGGACCTCTCCGACGCGCATGTAAGTACCGGCGCGGCGGGAGTCGCACAGCTGGTGGACGCCTTCCCACTGGTTCAGCGGCGCCGAGGTGTCGATGTCGATAACCAGCCAACGCTGTTCGAAGCCCAGGTCCTCCATCTCCGCGCCGATGGCCCCCCTCACAACGCTGTTGGCGCCGTCGCAGCCGAGGACGTAGCTGGTACGGACCGACTCGCGTGCCCCCGTGACACGATCCGTGAACTCCACCCGGGCTGCCGCGTCGTCTTGGGTCACACCGAGGACGTCGACATTGCCGCGCAGGGTCACCGTAGGCATGATCCGGAGGTTGTTGCGCATGAGCTGCTCGAGTTCCGGCTGGTCGAACATGTTCGCCTGGGGGTAGCCGTGGGCGCCGCCGTCAGCCGATCGCTGGAACTCCGCGATCAGCCTGTGGCCGGGTGTAAGCAGACGTAACCCGCGTGCAGGGCGGCTGAGCCCAGCGAATTGCGTCGCCACGCCCAGACGGTTGAGGATGCGATAGACCTCGTCGTCGAGATGTACCGCTCGTGGTAGCGGGTAGACACCCTCCCAGCGGTCCAAAATGAGGCACTCGACGCCGTACTGGCCGAGTAGGGTGGCGACAGCCAGGCCGGAAGGTCCAGCGCCGACCACCACCACCGGAACCGCGCTGTCGTTCTGGGCGCTCATCCTGTTCCCGCCGGAATGAGAACAAGATAGCCGACGAGTACCGCCGTCATGACCGCCGCCGGGGCGATCTCACGCGGACCGTCGCCGTTCCTGAGATGGGTAACGAAGGCTCCGGCCATCAGAAGCACGAGGCCGACGGCTGCCGCGAGGCCGATCCAGGGCTCGACCAGCCCAAGCAGGAGGCCGAGGGCGGCAAGCAGCTCCAGAGCGCCGATACGTTTGTAGGCGGTGCTGTTCAAGCCCACATGTGCGGCGCGGGCGAGCATCGCTTCTGTGCCAGCCACCTTTGCCAGGCCCAGCATGGTGAAGCATCCAACCAGCGCTATCGTGAGGACGATGATCATCGATCTGCCTTTCGTGCGGTCCTATTCGTGATCCGCCATCGGACCCCGTACTCGTCGAGGGCACGCCTCACGGTTGCATGCGATGCCTCGTCAGCGCTCACGGTGACGACTATCGCGCCGTCCTCGATATCGGCTTCCACGGCGTGCACGTCAGCCAGCTCCCGCAAGGCCTCGCTCAGCGCTGCCCTGGTGGCGTCTGCACGGAGCGCGAGCTTGTATGGTTTGCCGACGGCAGTGACCGGAAGCTGGTCGACGACGGTGACGGACTTCGGCGAGGACGCCCTTTCCCCAACCCGGTCGTCCGCCCATCGGACCAGGTCCTCGGTCTTGGTGGTAGCACCCGCGGCCAATGTGACGTAGGCGACCGGTACCTCTCCCGCATGCCGGTCGGGTCTGCCGACCGCCGCTGCGCCGGTCACGTCCGGGTGGGAGAGGAGGGCGTCCTCGACAATTGCGGGGTCGATGTTGTGGCCCCCTCGGATGATCAGGTCTTTGGCGCGACCGGTGAGCTGGACGAAGCCGTCCTCATCGACTTGTCCGAGGTCGCCGGTGTCGAGCCAGCCGTCCCGCACTTTGCCGAGTCCGTCCAGCAGGAGGCCGTCGGGGCCGTTGCCGATGACGTAGCCGGGGAAGACCGTCGGTCCCTTGATCACCAGCAGGCCCCTTGTGCCTGGTCCGGCCTCGTGCCACTGTCCGTCGTCGTCAACGTGCACCGCCTTGATCTCTTGGTAGGGCAGCCGGCAGCCGAGCGAGCCCTTGGTGGCGCCCGGGAAGTTCAGCACGCTGACGCACGTCGCCTCCGTCAGGCCGTACCCTTCGACGAGGCCGACGCCGGTGGCTGCCTCGAAGCCGGCACGCACGGCCGCGGGCAAGGGACTGGCTCCGACAATGGCGTGGCGAAGGCTGCTGATGTCGGCGTTCACGGGAGACGCGGCGAGCGCGGCGTAGACGGTGGGGACGGCGCTCATCGCGGTAAGCCGGTGGTGCTCGACGACCTTCCAGAACACGCTGTAGAGGGCAGGCTCACGGTAGCCCAGCGGTCCGGACCACACGACCGACAGGCCTTTGAAAAGGGGCGCGAGGACGGTCACCATGAGGGCGTTGACGTGGAACAGCGGCAGGGCGGCGAAGAACACTGCGTCCTCGTCGAGGAGGTCGTTGGCTGCGAGCATCCACGCGTCGGCGACCTCGTTGGCTTGGGTGTGGGCCGCAAGCTTCGGGGTGCCGGTTGTGCCGCCGGTGTGGAAGAGTGCCGCCAGATCGCCGGGTCCAGGCTGATCACCGTGGAACTGTTCGGATGATGCGTCTGCTGCCCGGCGTGTCAGGTAGTCCACGCTGGCGTCTCCGACGGTTGTGGCCGGCCCGGCGGGCGCCTGCCCGGTCGGTGACAGGAGGAGCACAGTGTCCACCAGACCCTTCTTCGCGAGGCTGAACGCGGCCTCGGTGACGACGGGATCGAGATCAGGCCCGGCGGCAATCAGCACACGCGCGCCCGAACGCTGGAGCAGCTCGGCGATGTGATCCTCGGACAAAGCGGGGTTGATCGGGACGGCAATCCCGGCAGCTTGGGCCGCCAGGGTCGCGGAGATGAGCTCCTGGCAGTTGGGCGAGAGTAGGGCCACGGTGTCTTGGCGGCCGACGCCGATTCCTGCCAGCAGGTTCGCCATCCGGTTCACGGTGGCGTGAAGCTCAGCGAACGTCAGCTTGACGGGGTCCTGCCAGTGCTCGGTGCTCCGAAGTACGGCCGCCGCCGTCCGATCCGGCCACAGCTGGGCGGCCCGGCACAGCAGCTCGTACGTCGAGGCCGGAAGCCCGCGTTCGGAGAGAGGTGTCCTCTCGATCTCGACGACGTCGTCAGGGCTTGAGTACCGCGGCCAGAGAGGCATGCCGTTCACCGGGCGTCCCTCACCGTCGTGCGCTGGCGCCCCAGATCGACCTTCCCGTCGTCGGTACTGATGGCGATCTCGATAACGTCACCGCTTTTGAGGTACTTCGGGTTGCGGCCCTGCGCCTTGAAGAACAGGCGCCACTTAGTGGCCGGGGGCAGCAGGTTGCTAATGATCTCGACTGGCTTCGGTGGTGCGCTCAGTGCGGTGCCGACAGGGGTGCCTGTCAGGACCAGGTCGCCCGGGGAGAGGTGCTGGAAGCGGGTGAGTGCCCGCAACGCCTCGACGGGGCGGTAAATCATGTCGGCCACCGTCATGTCCTGACGGATCTCGCCGTTTACCCACAGCCGCAACCGCAGCTCATCAAAGCGGTTCCAGTCCTCGGCGTCGAAGAGCACGAGTGTCGGTCCGGCGGGGGTGAAGCTCGCGTAGGACTTGGACTCGTAGAACTGGGTTTTCGGGAGTTGCAGGTCGCGGGCCGAGATGTCGTTGGTGATCACGAGCCCAGCGATGTGGTCGGCGATCGTCTCGGGTGTGATGACAGAGCCGACCGGGGTCTCCTGGCCCATCACGAGGCCGATCTCAGCCTCGTAGTCGAGGAACCGCACGTGACCGGGCCGGACGACGTCGTCATTGGGCCCGCTGATCGAGCCCGAGGACTTGCGGAAGAATGTCAGCGGGATTTTCTTGGGATCCATGCCGGCGTCCCTCACGTGCGAGGCGTAGTTCGTCATCTGGGCTACCACGCGGCACGGCACTGTGATCGGCGAGATGAGGTCGAGGTTTTCCACCGGCACAATTTCGCTGGCGCCGATGGCGGCGTGGATGGCCGGGCGATCGGCGAGCAGCTCGCCCGTGGTGGTCGCGGGGGTGGCGATGCGGGCGGCACCGGTGGGCGTGTGGACCCACCAGTCGTCGGCGGTACGCAGGATGGAGATGGTCATGAGGTGGCTACTTTCATCAGGCCGCGCAGGCGGCTGAAATCGAATTCGTTGTCGTCGCGGAGCGCGGAGACCATCGAGGCCAGCTCGCGCAGCGACTCTCGCCCGGGGGCGATGCCGAGGAAGTCCTTGCTGGCCGGAGGGCCCCACTGGGCGAGACCAGAGGCGGACATTTGTGCCCAACCGGGCTCTAGGGTGCAGTCGAACATGTCCCCATCGGTGAAGTGCTCGACCAGGAAGCCGTTGGGGTCTCGCCAGTAGTCGAAGATTTGGCTGCCTTGGATGTGGCGGCCGATCCCCCACGAACGGTGGTACCCAAGGTCACCCAAAAACTCACCGCCGGCGGCCAGAGCATCGACGTCGGCGACCTGGTATGCCGAGTGCACGTACCGATTCGTCGGGCCCAGCGTCATCGCCAGGGTGTGATGGTCGGTGGGCGTCGAACCCCGGTCGCAACGGATGAAGCTCATTGTCGGACCGCGCTCGCGCTGCCCCGGGTAATAGAGGAAGTCACTGACGATCAGGCCGAGGTGCTGCAGGTACCAGTCGAGCGCCTCACGGTACTTCGTGCTCTGCAGCACGACGTGACCGAGGCGCTGGACCGTCGCTGGTTGACGCAGTGGCCGCTGGGTCCGGTTGGTCCGCACCACTTCGTGGCCGGCGTTGAACGTGAGGGGCGTCTGGGCGGGCAGGGAAGGGAGTTTGTGTGTGTCTGCGACGACGCGGACCGCAGCACCGCTCGGATCCACGAGGTCAACCCCTATGCCGCCGATCGTCTCCGGTAGCTTTTTCGACGTCGCGCCTGTCGCGTCAGCCAGGCGAAGGACGTCCGAGGCCTCGGCCGCAGTGAACGCGGCACCTAGGTATTGCGATCTCGGTCCGCGCCGTACGATCACGCACGGCGCTCCGGTGTCGGTCCCCCGGAGGTGCAGCTCGTCGGGGGTGCGCAGGCTCGTGGCGAAGCCGAAGGCATGCGCGAAGGTCTCTGCAGCGCGCAGGTCTGTCTTCTGGAACTCGAGCCAGGCGATGTCGTGCACTTTGATTATCGGGTTCGCCGCCCGCCCGCGGTGCTCGCCTCGCAGCGCCCCTTGTTCACTGTGCAGGTCGCTGTGGGTTCCAGTGTGGTCATGGTGGTCGTTCATGGGTAACCTCTCTTTCTGACTATATCTTCGATTATGAAGATATCGTCAGTCAAGAGTAATTGAAGATTTCTTCACCTGTGACGGTAGGCTGGGAGGAATCCTACGACCGGATGACTTCAAGGAGCCCGCGATGACCCCAGCCCCAGCCTCATCCCCGGAACCCACCCGGTCGTTTCGGCGGAAGGCTCAGACTCGCGCCGCGTTGGTCCGCGCAGCGCAGTCCTTCCTGGCCGAAGGTCAGACGAACACCCCGGTGCTGGAGATCACTCAGGCCGCGGACGTTGGGATCGGCTCCTTCTACAACCACTTTGAGTCAAAAGACCAGCTGTTCGAGGCGGCGGTGGAGCACGTCATGGACCTCCTCGGCGCGGTCCTCGACGAGCTGACCACGGACGCCGGCGATCCCGCCGTCACGTTTGCAACCAGCTTTCGATTGATGGGTCGCTTCCACCGCCGGGAACCTCAGCTCAGCAAGGTGATCCTGCACCGTGCCCTCGACGTCCTCGGCGCGCAGACGGGACTGGCGCCGCGTGTCCGGCGTGACATCCAGGCCGGCGTCGAGTCCGGTCGGTTCACAATGACAGACGTAGACGTCGCAGTGGTGTGCGCCGTCGGCGCTGCAACCTTCCTCGGACAGCTCCTCCATGCCGAACCGGACCGCGACGACGCCGGGACGACGGATCGGGCGACCGAGGCACTCCTGCGAATGCTGGGTATTTCTGCCGACGAAGCGCTCGCAATATGTAGCAGCCCACTCCCCGAGCTCCATACTGCAGGGCTGCGCGGCGCTGTCTACGAGGTGACAACGAACGGAGTCGCGACCCGCTGAATTGCGCGACCTGGGGCCGCTTGTTGGCTACTCGGTCAGGAGGGCAACTCCGCGATGCTGGACGGATCGCGTTCCTCGTGGCCATTGACGCCATTGCGGAAGTCGCGGGAGTGCGGTCGACGGCGCGACGGGAGCGCATGATCGACCCCAATGGACGGTATGTTCAGATGTTGTCCCACTTCGGCCGAATCGTGGACTACGCCGGTCGGAGAGCACCCTCACGTAAGGAGGAGGGCTGCAGTCCCACACACCATCACTCCGGCGCGGTTCTGGGACTCTGTTGAGCGGCACGCAGGCCGTGCCAGTCGGCTTTTCGGCCCACCAGGCACCCGGACGAAGGGTCGCCCAACAACGACAAGCCACCGCCCCGGCCAGATATTACTGCCTCGAACTGCTTCTGAGCTGAACTGCTTTCCAACTCGCAACTCATCGCTTGCCCGATCCGACCCCTATATGGCCCAGTCCGAGGCCCAGGGTGTGGACATTGTCCACACCCTGCATTCGCCCTTCTACGCACTCCAAACGACAACCGTGTTCCCCCACTGAGGGAACGCGATCTTCTTTGCGGTGGAGAGAGTGGACTACGGACGGGTTCGCCCAGTCCCAAGTTGTGGGTGACGCCGCCTGCAAGGGCGGAGCATGCACTGGCCGGGAGGCCCACCCAAACAACGAAGAACTTCATTGCGGCGACACCTCCTTCATCCATCTCAGGAGCTGTTCGACAGACACGCACATGACCGGGCCAAAAAACCGCTACGCGGACATCATGAGCCGTGCCAGAACCGGCCGCTGTTGTAGCGGAGGCGCGCGGCATTCCCGTACTTGATCCCAGGATCACCAACGACTCGGCGACAGAATTCCATGGTTATCGTTTCACAAGATGCGCAGCAATCATCCCCGCTCTGTCCTTCAACGAGACGTCGCCGGCGGCCGCTCCCACGACGAGATCGAATGCCTCATCAGTGCTGAAGTCATGCCGGCAGCCGTTGATCCAGAGCATCAAAACCATGAGCGTCCACGCAGTCGGCTTGTTCCCGTCGAGCAACGGGTGGAACCGCGCCACCGACTCCAAGAGAGCCGCCGCCTTCATCGCCAACGGCGGATAGGCTTCCACGCCCATGACCGTTGTTGCTGGCCGGGCCAGCGCAGAGGCCAGGAGCCCGATGTCACTGATATGGAACCCGTACCGGTCAACGACCTGCAGCGCGTCCTCAATCTCGAGGTACGCGGTCACGCATCCTCAAGGCGCGTCAACAGCTCAGCGTCATGGCTCATCACAGAATCCAGACCCTCGCCGATCTCGCGACTGCGGCAGTGGCGCTGCAGCACAAGCTCCGCACCCTGGAGCAGCAACGCAGACTTCGAGGTCTGCTCCTCGGCCGCGAACTGGTCCAAACGCCGATCCAGATCCTCGGGACGGTGAAAACTGCACCCGGGGTGGCAGCGGGCGCGGAAGTCAGCTCATCAGTACTCACCCTTGATCACGAAGTAAGAGCCGCGGATAACGCCTGCCAGCTTCGATTTCTGGCGGGCAAACTTGAAACGAGACGCCAGTTCTTCTGGAATCTCCATACCTTCGGCCAACTTGAATCCGACGGCTCGCTTCCCGCCGACCTCGATGCTGTACATGATGTTGATCGACAGCCCCGACTCGTAGAACACGTAATCCATGCGCAGGCCGTCGACTTCGAATGCGGTTGCTTCGAGCGGGCGGGAACCGATGACGATGTCGCGCTCATCCTTCAAGATGCGGCACACCCGCTCGACCACCTCCGGAACCTCGCTTGCAGGGCTAAGGGTGAAGTCGTGGTCGTACTTGTTGCGGTAGTAGCGCCCCTCGTTGGCGCGCAGCCCAGCAAGCGCCTCGACGACCGGGGACGATTCCAGGCCGACAGTAGAAACGTTCTTGAAGTCAACAACGTACGGCATGCGTCCTCCAGATTGGATGTGTTGAACAAACGATAACGTCGACAACGCTCGTCCAGGCCTAATTTGAACGATGCGTGCCCAAACCGGGACCCGTAGGGGCACGGAGTTTCATTGTCTTGATAAGAAATCCTCGTTGTGCCACGACCGAAACGAGCATGCCGAGGACATAGTCATCGAACCGCTACCGGTCAACAACCGTACAAGCGGATTCTCAAGGTCAAGACAGGCGTTCGCGCATCCCATGAGTCCACGGTCGCCCGTGATCACTTCCACTGTAAGGCCGACGCGGCTGGCGCCGGTGTACTTCAGCGGCTAACCCGCAGGTGCCACGACGTCCTCCAGCACCGACCTGTCGAAAAAACGGACCTCGCCCGTCGCTTCGAAGAACACCGGCACCACTGATGTGCTCGGGTCCTTGGCCGTCTCGTAGATTTCGGGCCCGCTTCCGTGCTTCCGGGCAACCGTTCCAACAATCTCGGTACCGCGAACCCGGACGGTTCGATATTTGTAGCTCACGTTGACCCCTTCGTCGACTATGGCAAACCCTACCCCTGAGACGAATGTCCAGAACCCCGCGGAGCGTCCGGGGCATTCGGCGCGCACCATATAATCAACGCTCAGCGGGCACCTCCGGAAACACGCTGGATGGCGGGAATACCTAGCCGAGTTCGTGGCCGGCCGGACCCCCGCAGAAGGGGCTTGATACCTCGCGATTAACGGCTGAAGGCCCCGCAGCGCCTGGCCGCGGGACCCTCAGAAATCCATAACAGGGAACATGCCCCTGTCTTCCTCTACAGGTAGTTCCTATGGCAGCAGCGCACCAAATACCGATCGAACTGGTCCTCCAGCACAGGATCAGCCCCCGAGCGCCTGGCACCCTACATCCGCGAGACACCCAGCCTGCATTAGGCGCTCGTGCTCTACAGGTGGAACATCGATCTGTCCGGCGCCGCCCATGAAGCCCTGCACGTTTTCGAAGTCGTTCTGCGCAACGCCTTGGACCAGCAGCCTTGCATCTGGAACACCTCCCAGCCGGATCCGTCTACCGACCGCTTTCATTCATCAGACTGGCTCATCGACCCCAGTGCTCTCCTGCTCCGCATCGCCGGCCGCGACATCCCCGACGCCAAGCGTCGTGCACTCAAATCGACTACGCGCAGGCAGAAGCGGGCAGTTTGTGGTTCCACGCTGCTGGCCGGCATGTGACCTTTCTCTGGCGGCTGCGTCGCTGGCTGTTCAATCTGGTTGTGCTCGTGGTCCGGGAGGGACATCACGCGGCCCCGTTCGGTGGGGCGGCATCGGGTTTTGCGGAAACATTTTCTTCTCCATGCCGGATGGCTGGAGGCTTCCGCGATCGTCCGGGAACGAAGTAGCGGAAGGCGGCGTGTCGTTGTTGAGGGGATGGGCTGCAATGGCCGCGAATTCCTTGATCCGTTACTAGTTAAGCAGGTGACGATCTTTGCATTCAGAATCGTCACCTGCCAAGCCACATGACCCGGGCCGCGCCCTTCAGGACCCTCTTCGCCTACTCGCCAGAGCCATGCTCCAATCCGGGAATGCCACAGCTGCGGCATTTAGTGCGTCCTGAAGTTGGTAGGTGTCTGCCGGACGCCGAGCCGATACTGGGTCCGTTACCCGGGTCAACGGCTCCGTCCAATATCAGCTTCATCACTTTGTCGGAACCCAACAAAATCTCGCCTATAACTGACACCTAGCGTTTGTTCGGAGGAATATCCCCAGCTAAGCACCCCTAAAGGACGATCAATGACGATGCAGCCAGACCTCCAGGCCAAAACCGGCACCATCCTCGAAACCGCCCGGACGCAGGTCCTGGAGCAGGGCACCGGCCTCTCCGAAAGCCAGCTTCTGGAAATCCTCAGGCTACCGGACCGGGATCTGCCCGCCGCCCTGCAGCTGGCCCACGAGGTCCGGCTGCGGCACTGCGGTGAGGACGTGGAGGTGGAAGGCATCATCTCGATCAAGACGGGCGGTTGCCCCGAGGACTGCCACTTCTGCAGCCAGTCCGGCCTCTTCGACTCCCCCGTCCGTGGCGTCTGGCTCGACATTCCCGAACTCGTCAGGGCCGCGAAGGAAACCGCTGCAACGGGAGCCACCGAGTTCTGCATCGTCGCCGCCGTCCGCGGCCCCGACATCAAGCTGATGAACCAGATCAAGTTCGCGATCGACCGGATCAACGAAGCCGTGGACATCAACATTGCCTGCTCCCTGGGTATGCTCACCCAGCGCCAGGTGGACCAGCTCGCCAGCTGGGGCGTCCACCGCTACAACCACAACCTCGAAACCGCGCGCAGCTACTTCCCGGAGGTTGTCACCACCCACAGCTACGAGGAGCGCCTCGACACCTGCAACATGGTCAAAGACGCCGGCATGGAACTGTGCTGCGGCGCCCTCATCGGCATGGGCGAGAGCCTGGAACAGCGGGCCGAACTCGCCGCCCAGCTCGCGGCCCTCGAACCCCACGAAGTCCCGCTGAACTTCCTCAACCCCCGCCCTGGAACCCCGCTGGAAAACCAGGGCATCATGGACGGCAAGGACGCCCTCCGCGCGATCGCCGCGTTCCGGCTGGCGATGCCCCGCACCGTGCTGCGCTACGCCGGCGGACGGGAGCTGACCCTCGGCGACCTCGGAACCAAGGCAGGCCTCCTCGGCGGCATCAACGCCGTCATCGTCGGCAACTACCTGACCACCCTGGGCCGCCCGGCAGACGCCGACCTGAACCTGCTCGTCGAGCTGAACATGCCCATCAAGGAACTCCAGAAGACACTATGATCCCCAACCGCTCCCTAACCTCGCAAGCTCGGCCAGGGAACCCGGCGGTCGTGGCCCCAGGCTCGACGAGCTTAACCACCGGCGATGCAGCAACCGCAACCACGGCTGAGTTCTGCGGGCACTGCGGTGAACCGTCCGACGTCGGCGCCAGCCCGGCGTCGGACGTTCACCGCCGCTGCGGCGAACATCTCGCGATGGAACCACCGCGGTACTGCGCCGCCTGCCGGCGGCGCATGAAAGTCCAGGTGACGCCGCTGGGCTGGACCGCCGAATGCTCCCGCCACGGAGTGCTCGCACCATGAGTGGCGAGACACCGCCGGGCCTGATCCAGCGGGACCGCGCCCGGCTGTGGCACCCCTACGCGCCGGCGTCGCCGGACCTTCCGCTGTGGGAGGTCGAGGCGGCCGACGGCGTGCGGCTGCGGCTTCGTGGCGAGGACGGCACCCGCTATGAGGTGGTGGATGCGATGTCTTCGTGGTGGTCGGTGATCCACGGCTACCGCAACCCGGTGCTGGACGCCGCCGCGCGGCGGCAGCTGGAGAGTTTCAGCCATGTGATGTTCGGCGGACTCACGCACGCACCGGCGGTGGAACTGGCCGAGCGGCTGGTGGACATGGCCCCTTCCGTACCAGGACGGCCGGGTTTGGAGCGGGTATTCCTTGCGGATTCGGGTTCGGTTGCCGTGGAGGTTGCACTGAAGCTGGCGGTGCAGTTCCAGACCGCATCCGGGCACCCACAGCGGCAGGGGTTCCTGAGCATCCGCGGCGGATACCACGGTGATACCTTCGCGGCGATGGGGGTCTGTGATCCGGTGGACGGCATGCACTCAGCCTTCCCGGGCCTGCTGGCTGGCAACGTGTTTGCGCCCCGTCCCCCGGCGGCCGCCTCCGCGACCCCGGAAGCGGTGCGGGCGTGGGCGTCCGAGCTCGGGGAGATCACTGCTGCGCATTCCGGGGAGCTCGCCGCCATCATTGTCGAACCGGTGCTCCAGGGTGCCGGTGGCATGCACGCCTACCCGGCCGAATGCCTGACAGTGCTGCGGCAGGAGGCGGACCGGCATGGTCTGCTGCTCATCTTCGATGAGATCGCCACGGGTTTTGGGCGGACCGGCGAGCTGTTCGCGGCCGATCATGCCGGCGTCGTGCCGGACATCATGTGCGTGGGCAAGGCCCTGACCGGCGGGTACTTGACCCTCGCCGCCATGCTCTGCACTGCGGAGATCGCGTCGACTGTGTCCCGCGGCCAGGCCGGTGCGCTGCTGCACGGCCCCACGTTTATGGCCAACCCGCTGGCATGTGCGGTGGCGAACGCCAGTCTCGGCATCATCGACGACGGCGGCTGGCGGGCCGACGTCGCCCGGATCGGCGCCGGCCTCGCATCAGGGCTCGCCCCCGTCCGGGATCTTGAGGCGGTCCGGGATGTCCGCACCATCGGTGCCGTCGGGGTCATCGAACTGCACGACGCCGTCGACGTCACCGCGGTCACTGCCGCGGCGATCCGGCACGGGGTCTGGGTCCGGCCGTTCCGGAACCTCGTCTACACCATGCCCCCGTACATCAGCACCGCAGCGGACATTGAGCAGATCACCGCGGGCATGACTTCTGCGGTGGCCGAAGTCCATGAGCGCGTCCCGGCACGGGCCGGAGGCGCGGCATGAGCAACTCGATGAACCAGTGGCTCGAACGGCAGGCCACCGTCCGGGACCGCCGGGGACTGGTCCGCCGACCGCTCCCCCGCGCCGCGGACGAACAGTTCATCGACCTGGCCAGCAACGACTACCTGGGCCTCGCGGCGGACCCGCGCGTCGCCGCGGCAGCCGCGGCGGCCGCCCTGGAATGGGGGGCGGGCGCCACGTCCTCACGACTGGTGTCCGGAACCACCCGGCTGCATCTGGACCTCGAGCAGGAACTGGCCATGCTCGCCGGGATGGAAACGGCGCTGGTGTTCTCCTCCGGCTACCTGGCCAACATCGGTGTAATCACGGCACTCGGCGGCCCCGGAACCCTGATCGTCGTGGACGAACACTGCCACGCCTCGATGATCGACGGTTTCCGGCTCAGCCGCTCCCGCACCGAATCCTTCACCCACAACAGCGTGGAGGACGCCGGCCGGCTGCTCGCCGACCGGGAGGAGCCGCGGGCACTGATCGCCGTCGAATCGCTCTACAGCGTCCTGGGCGACGAAGCCCCGCTTGCCGGCATGCTGGCCCTGGCCGAGGAACACGACGCCGTGCTGCTCATCGACGAGGCCCACAGCCTCGGTGTCACCGGCTCCGGCACCTTCCAGGGCCGCGGCTCGGTGGCCGGGACGGCTCTTGCCGGGCATCCGAACGTGATCGTGACCGCGACGCTGTCCAAGGCCTTGGGCAGCCAGGGCGGAGCGGTCCTGGGATCCGCGCTGCTGCGGGAGCACCTCGTCAACCGGGCGCGGAGCTTCATCTTCGACACCGGCCTGGCGCCTGCGTCCGCCGCAGCGGCGCTCGCGGCGGTGCGGATTATCCGGGATGAGCCCTGGCGGGCCGGATCCGTGCGAAGCAACGCTGCAGCGCTGGCCGCCGGGCTCGCCCCTGCCCTCGCATCCCGCGGCGCCGCCGTCGAGCAGACAGTGGGGGCTGTCCAGTCCATCGCCATGCCGTCCGCCGCATCTGCCTTGGCTGCTGCCGAGGCGGCGCGGACTGCCGGCGTCCGGATCGGCTGCTTCCGCCCGCCATCCGTTCCGGACGGGATTTCCCGGCTGCGCCTGACCGCGCGCGCCACGCTTACGCCCAACGAACTAGATGACTGCTGCGCAGTGCTGTGCGGCATTTTGGAGGAACTTCCATGAACCTGCCCGGCATCATCCTGGTCACCGGTACGGACACCGGCGTCGGTAAGACCATCACGACGGCGGCACTCGCCGCCGTCCTCCGCGGAACAGGGCACAGCGTCGCGGTGTACAAACCGTGCCAGTCAGGCGCCGGCGCCGGCGATTCTGACGCCGCCGAAATTGTCCGGCTCGCCGGCGCCGTGACAGCTGAAACCGGAGTCGTCCTGCAGGAGCCGCTGGCACCTGTCGCGGCTGCCGCCGTCGACGGAACGCCCCTCCCCCCGGTTACTGCGCACGCCGAACGGGTCCGCGAGCTCGCCGCGTCCCACGATCACGTCCTGGTGGAGGGCGCAGGCGGCCTGCTGGTGGAACTGGATTCCGACGGCGGAACCCTGGCGGAGCTTGGATCACTCCTGGCGGCGGCATTTGTGCTGGTCGCCCGGCCGGCCCTCGGCACTTTGAACCACACCGCCCTGACCCTCGAGGCGCTGGACGCGCGGGACCTGCAAGTTATCGGCGTCGTGCTCGGAAGTTGGCCACACAACCCTGACTTCGTACATCACAGCAACCGGCAGGTCCTCGGATCGCTGCGGGTGCCCTTCCTCGGCGCCCTCCCGGAGCAGGCCTCGGACCTGTCCCCGGCGGATTTCCGTGCCGGCGCAGCTGCCTGGCTGAACGGCCTGCCCGCATGAACCCGGCGATGACGGCCGGACCCGCGGAGGTGCTGGTGCCGGGAGGACCTGGACAGAGTAAGGCTACGGGTCAGACTGCCGGCGCCGACCGGGCCCGGTGCCCGTACCTCGTCGTGCGTGACCCTGACGTGGTCCGTGAAGTGCTGCACCGGCCTGCCGACTTCAGCCCCGCGAATGCCCTGGTCGCGGTCACGCCACTGGAAGGACCGGCACTGCGCGAGCTGCAGCGCGTGCGCTTTGCCTTGCCTCCCGTCCTGGCCAGCAACGACACGGGCACACATTCCGGAATCCGCAAGGTCGTGGCAGGCTTCTTCACACCCGCCACGGTCGCCGCCATGGAGCCGCGGATCCGGGAACTGGCCCGGGAAGCGGCGCGGAACGCCGCGGCCCAGCTCGATTATTCCGGCCAAGTGGACCTCGTGCAGGCGGTCGCGGCGTTTCCCCCGGCAGTCGTTATGCTCGAACTCCTCGGGCTGCCCGTTCGGGATCTTACGGACCTCAAACGGTGGGGCCTTGACTCCATGGAGCTCTTCTGGGGCTGGCCCGACGAGGACCGGCAACTCGAACTGGCCCACAGCGCCGCAGATTTCTACGTCTGGCTGCGGAAGCTGGTTGCGGAATCCAGGGCGGCCCCCGGACGGAATCTGTTCAAATCCTTGGCCGAGCACGGCCTGTCCACGCCTGAAATCTGCTCGCTCGGCTACTTCCTGCTGATCGCCGGGCAGGAAACAACCACACAGCTGATCAGCACCACCCTGTTCCGCCTCCTGGAGGGGTCCGCGCCGGCGGGCTGGAAGGACGCGGCATCCGAAGCAGGCTCCGGGACCATGGTCCGGCACGTGCTTGCCACGGAATCATCCGTCCCAACCTGGCGCCGGGTGGCCGCCCATGACACGAACCTCGGCGGCGGCCTGATCCCGGCTGGCACCGAGATCCTCCTCGAACTGAGCGGCAACACCGTCACGTCACCGGGCGGACCCGAGCGTCTGTCAATGACTTCGGAGGCGCTTCGGCGCGGGCAATCCACCGGCTACGGCCTTGTTTTTGGCTCCGGCATCCACCGCTGCCTCGGCGCCAAGCTCGCCGAACTGGAGGCCTCCGTAGTTGTCCAGGAGACCGCCACTGCACTGCCGGAAGTGCATCTGCAGGAGTACCAGCCCGATTGGATCAGGCTCCTGTCGTTTCAAGCACCCCGAACCGTCACCGTGGCGAACAATCCATCGACGAAGCGGAGAAGGCCTTCCGCTCAACCCGAACCGCCGCGGAACCGCAACCAGATCTGGGCCCGCGCGGGCTCGACGCCATTCTCGCCCCCGCCGAGAGTCTGAACTTGGAAGGTTTCCGCAGTCCGCTGCTGCCAAATCTGTTGTCGGGACTCCGCATCGTCGAACGAGATAGCGACCTGCCAACCCGCCTTCGACCAGGAAGTCAAGTGGTCCCATGTGCTTCCTGTCATGAATGAGTAGCAGCGACACCGCTGCCCGACGAGCTGATGATGGGCCCTCGGGATACGGGGCTTACCAGGTCGGCAGTATGGGCAGAGGTCCGTCAGCCTCTACGTTATCGGTGACACCGCGGGCCAGCCATTCGAGCAATCCCTCGCGGTCGGACGTAACTCGCAGGGCGCCGTCGCCGATCACCCACTCGTCTCGTTCCTCGGTCACGAGCGTCATCCCCGGCGCCCCCTGGGCGCGCATGGTGCGCACGGCGGCTTCCAGGGCGTTGAGCACCGAGTCCGGGTCCGCTTCCTCTACGGTCCATGCGGTGTCGAGGTCGTGGTGGTGCACCACGACCTCCGCGATACGCAACGCCACAATGGACGTCGCAGGAATCTGCTTACCGTGCAAGTGCACTTCCTCCGCGGCGATCTCCCCGCCGAGCCGGAGAGCCTCTGCGGCGAAATAGGCGGAGGACTGGCGGAGTTTGCCCAGCAGTTCGGGGCGAGGCAGGGCGGCCAGCTCGGCTATCTCCCGGGCGCGGGCTTCCTGCGAGGCATAGAGTTGCTGCTCTTCGCCGGAGGTTGCCCAGTCGATGAGCTTGACTAATGCGTGGCCGTTCGAAGCGATGTGGGCGATGACATCCGCCCGGGTCCAACCCGTGCACAAGGATGGGGCGGCCATTTCTTCGTCGGACAGCGACTCTACGGTGGCCATGAACATGTCGGTCTCCCGGCCCAGGCGGGACAGGTCCGAGTGCAGGCGTGCGGGATTGATCATAAATTCACCTTATCCATTGGCCCGGATGCCGGCTGGCAATCCGGGCCAATAATTCATATTGAAATCGTACCGATCCATACCGTTCGTGATGGCTGTAAGCGGCACGATGGAAACGGAAGTGCCCCGCCGATGCACGCTTAACCGTGCATCGGCGGGGCACGCGGCATTAGAGTCGCTTGACTCCAACCGTGTGGTCGGTGGTGAATTCAGCAATAGCCCAGTCTCCGTTGAACCGGCCCAACCCGGAGTTGCCCTCGCCACCGAAAGGCACGTGCGATTCGTCATGGACGGGCATCTCATTGATATGCGTCATTCCGGCCTTGATGCCCAGGCTGAACTGCACGCCGCGATCGAGGTCCTGGGTGAACACGGAACTGGAAAGTCCGAATTCTGTGGCGTTGGCCAATTCCAGTGCGTGGGCTTCGTTGTTGGCCTTGATGATGCCCACCAACGGTCCAAAGATCTCCTCGCGGGCAATCTCCGTGTCGGGACTGACGTCGGCGAACACGTGCGGCGGCACAACCCGGCCTGTGATCTCGCCTTCAAGGACAGTGCGGGCGCCCTCAGCCTTGGCTGTTGCGATTTTCGTTTTCAGCCCTTCAAGCTGGCTGTCGTTAACCACCGGACCCACCAGGGTCTGCGCAGAAGCGGGGTCGCCGAACGGTACTCCAGAGGCCGCTGCGGTGAAACGCTCCACAAATTCATCGTAGAGCGGAGCCTCAACAATGATGCGGTTGACCGCCATGCAGATCTGTCCCTGGTGCAGGAACTTGCCCAACACGGCGGCTTCCACTGCAGCATCCAGATTGGCATCCGCCAGGACCACCAGGGGCGCGTTCCCGCCGAGTTCCAAGGCAACGTGCTTGAGGTGCTTGCCACCGGCGGCAAGCTTGCCAACATTCTTCCCGATCGGCGTCGACCCCGTGAAGGAAATCAAGCCAGGCACGGGATGGGTGACAAAGTCATCGCCGATCTCGGATCCGGCGCCCACCACCACGTTTAGCACTCCCGGCGGCAGCCCCGCTTCCTCGAATACCCTCGCGAGGATCAGGCCGCCCGTAACTGGCGTATCACTGGCCGGTTTGATGACCACGGCATTGCCCAAGGCGAGGGCCGGGGCCACTGAACGCTCGGACAGGTGGAGCGGAAAATTCCACGGGCTGATGACGCCGACTACGCCGATGGGGCGCCGGTAGATCCGCAACTCTTTGCCGGGGGTATTGGACTCGACAATGCGACCGTGGACGCGGGTGGGGAAAGAGGACGCCTCCAGGGTAATGCCGGCGGCCAGGGAGACCTCAACCTGGGCCTTGCCCACGGTGGAGCCGGACTCTTTGATGAGCCAGTCAACAATTTCCTCGCGACGCTCCTCCAGGATCTGCGCGGCCCGGAGAATTACCTGACGGCGGGCGGCAGGAGGCTGGGCGGCCCACTCCTTTTGCGCCGCTTCGGCAGCCCTATATGCCTCGTCCAGGTCCTGCTTGTTGGCTTGGCGGATGGAAGCCAGTACCGAGTCGTCATACGGATTGGTGACTGTCAATGTCTTCTCGGACCTGCCCTCACGCCACGTCCCGCCGATGAACTGCTGGGTGACGGGCAGGCCGGCAAACGTCGCCGTGATTTCCAAGGTGGTCGTTGTCATGGTTTGTGCTCCTGGGAGGTTTTGTGGGTGGGGAGAAATGGAATCGGGGCGGCCCTGGTATTGCTCGGCCGCTGGTCAGAAGACCAGGACAGGCTTGATGACTTCGCCGGATTCGGAAGCGTCGAATGCGTCGTTGATGTCGGCAAACGCAAACGTTTTGGTCAACTTCTCCAGCGGAAACTTTCCTTGTTGCCAAAGTCGGATGAGCTGGGGAATGAACACCTGGGGCACGGAATCTCCTTCGATAATGGTGCGGAAGTGCCATCCTTTGAGTAGCGAACTGCCAATTTCGAAGGACACCTCTGTTCCCGGGGCCGGAGCCCCGACGAGGGCCACCGTTCCACCGGTCCCCAGGATGTCGGCAGCCTGGCGCAGGACGGCAGGAATACCCGTTGTGTCCAGGGCATAGTCGACGCCGCGCTCACCGGTTATCTGGGCTATCTCTGCTGCCACGTCCGTGGAGCGGCTGTTGATAGCGTGCGTGGCCCCCAGCTCCTTTGCAGTGGCCAACCGGGACTCAACGATGTCAACCGCAACAATTGTTGTCGCACCAACAGCGGCGGCGGCCATGAGGGCTGCGCAGCCAACCGCGCCAGTTCCGAAGACAACAATGCTGGAACCCGGGCATACGTCCAAAGAGTTGATGACTGCACCGGCCCCTGTCTGTAGGCCGCAACCGAGGGGGCCGAGTAACTCCAGCGGAAGGTTCCCGTCCACCTTTACGACGCTTCGGACAGCCACGTTCACGTGCGTCGCGAAAGACGATTGACCGAAAAAGTGCGAGGAGACTGCGGAGTTTCCATCGTTCAAGGCTGTGGAACCGTCGGGACGGGTACCGGAAAAATTGCGGCCGAAGAATTCGCTGCAGTACGCGGGTCGTCCTGTCAGGCACTGCCCGCATATTCCACAGGAACTGGCGGAAAGTACCACAGAGTCTCCGACGGCGACAGAGGTCACCAAAGAACCGACCGCCTCCACTACGCCTGCCCCTTCGTGCCCGAGAACCGCCGGCAACGGAGTGGGGTAGACCTGGTCGCGGACGATCGCGTCGGTGTGACAGACGCCGGTTGCGACGAGCTTCACCCTGACCTCGTCGGGGCGGGGCTCATCCAGTGAGAGTTGGACGATCTCGAAAGGAACTTTAGGTGCGGTAGCGAGGGCAGCAGTGACCTTCATTGGAATGGCTCCTCAGGAGTAAGACTTGGAGTAAGCGGTAATTGAAACGTTCAGCGCACGGTATTCGTTAGACGGTAGTCAGCGGCTTTCGGGGCCAAGGACCCGACGTTGGGCCTTGCAGCCGTCAAGCGTCTATGGTTGCCGCGAACAGTCCGTGCGTCCGGTTCGATGCCTATACTGTGACACGGAGCACAACGGGCGGGGTTGTCCATAGGCGACATCGAGGTTGTCGATTGACGCCATCCGCGCCGCACACAAGGAGGTGCCGTGCATGACGGTGGGTTCGATAGCTGACGCGTGGTATCACGACATGGAGTCAACGTTCGGCGGGCTTGAGGTAGTGGCTCTGGGCAGTTCCGCTGGGCAGGCCTCCGGTGCACTGGCGGCCAAGGAACTCGGCCCCGTCGGAATATATGGAATCTCGGGCACCCCGCAGCAACTCGTACGATCACCCCATGCAGTACGCCAGTCGCCGACGGATGTACTCAAGGTGTGCGCGATGCGCCGCGGGCGCTGCATCATCGAACAATCCGGACACGAGCTGACGGTCGCACCCGGGGAATTTGGCCTTTACGACACAGCGGTTCCCTACCGGCTCACCTTCCAAGGCGCATGGCAATGCGAGGTCATGACGGCGCCTTCAACGTCCCTGGGCGCGCCACGTGCGGCCGTTGACGAAGCGCGGTCGCACCCCTGGTCGGCCACAACCGGGGCCGGGACGGTGCTGGCGCAGTTCATCAGCGCCTGCACGTCCATGACTGTGCCCGCATCGGTAGCGAGGAACCACTTGGCCACGGCCGGTGAAGCACTGCTGGCCAGCGTAGTCCTGCAGGATTATGAGCCCGGCTCCGAGGACATGGCTGAGTTCCTGCGGCGTGAAATCGAGTCTTATGTCGATCGAAACCTGCAGGACCCGCACCTGGGCCTGAAGCAGATCGCATCCTCGCACCACGTCTCCGTGCGAACGGTTCAGCGGCTGTTCGTAGGAAGCGGTATGGGGCTGACCGGGCTGATCCGGAAGCGACGCTTGCAGGCCGTCCGTCGTGACCTTGCTGCTCACCGCACTGCCCACCCGACCATCGCCGAAGTAGCGGCTAGATGGTGCATCCATGACGCCCAGTGGCTCGCCAAGGCTTTCAAGTCCGAGTTTGGCATGGCGCCGTCGGAGTTCCGGAGATCCTCTGCAGCGGAAACCCTCACCACTCACGCATCCGCGCTGTAGGCGCATTCCTTTACGGCACTAGCTGCTACTTTTTCCAAGATACGCCTAGCCGCTTCTGATTGATATCTGAAAGGTATGGATCGCACCCCGGCCTAACCCCGGGTATTTACCTCATATGGCGGGCGTCACACCTCTGCGACACTGGACCAAGCCAAGGGACACAGGTTCACCCCCACGGCACTCCATCCATGCTCCGTCAGAGAGGACAGGCATATGGCTACGCTCCACACCGTCATCGCCGAAGACTCGCGCAAAGAGGCGCGCACCGCAAACTGGGTGGCCTTCGTCATCTGCACCGCACTTTTATTCGATGGCTACGACCTTGTCGTATACGGCACCGTCCTGCCGGGACTGCTCGCCGACTCGAGCCAGATTGGCGCCTTCGATGCCGCCGCTGCTGGCCTCTTGGGCTCGTGGGCGCTGGTTGGTGTGCTGGTCGGGTCGCTGGTCTGCGGGGCGGTCGGCGACTTCTTCGGCCGCCGCCGACTCATGCTCCTGGGTATCGCCTGGTTCTCGGTGGGGATGTTCGTCACGGCGCTGACCACAACCGTGGCGTCCTTCGGGGCTATGCGTTTCATCACGGGGGTGGGTCTCGGCGTCGTCATCGCCACCGCAGGCGCCACCATGGCAGAGTTCGCGCCAGCCGGCCGGCGACAGTTCTACAACGCGATCGTCTACTCTGGTGTCCCCGCTGGCGGCGTGTTCGCCTCCGTCATGGGCATTTTGCTCCTCAATGACATTGGATGGCGCGGACTGTTCATGATCGGCGCCCTTCCCCTCGTCCTACTCCTGCCCATCGCCTGGTTCAAGCTTCCGGAGTCCCCCCGATGGCTGCTGGCCCGCGGCCGCGAGGATGAGGCCCTGGCTGCTTCGCAGCGGACCGGCGTTCCGCTCATTGAAGAACAGGTCATTCGGCAGATTGGCGCAGCCCCGCAGACGACTGGCTTCGCGGCCGTGTTTTCCAAGCAATTCGCGGTGGCTTCCGTACTTCTGGGCTTAATGTCCTTCTCCGGCCTGCTGCTGACCTACGGCTTGAACACGTGGCTGCCGAAAATCATGGAGGGATACGGCTACGGGCGGACATACGCACTGTTCTTCCCATTGGCGTTGAACCTCGGCGCCGTGGCGGGAGGTTTGCTTCTCTCGCGCTTCGCTGACAAGGCCGGTCCCCAGCGGGTCATAGCCAGCACCTTCGTGCTGGCCACGATCACCCTGGTGCTGATGACGTTCGGCTTCCCCCTGCCGATGTTGTTCCTGTGCATCGCCATCGCCGGGGTGGGCACCCTCGGCACCCAGGTGCTGGTTTACGGTTTCCAGTCCAACTACTTCACCACTAACGCCCGGGCGGCCGGTGTGGCTTGGTGTGCCAGCGTGGGCCGCCTGGGCGGCATTCTCGGACCAATCATCGGCGGCTGGCTGGCGGCGGCGGGAATCGGCGGAGCCACCGCGTTTTACATCTACGGCGGCGTCGCCCTGCTGGGTGCAAGTGTCACGGTCTTGGTCCCCCGTCAGCGCAAGCTGGAAGAAGCCGAGCACAGGGCCGAGGAAATCGTTGAGCACTCCGTGGAAGAGGACCTCAGCATCGCCACTCCCCCGGCGCGCCTTTGACCCAGCGCATCCGGCCGCTGCCTTGAATGAGCCGGGATCTAGTGAGAGGGTGCCCAGGCCAGACCTGGGCACCCGGCCCGCCGCAGGCGGCCAGTAAGCCAAGCCAAGCCCTGCCATTATGTCTGACGCAGACAAGAGTGGTGGGCTTTATACTTGATTTCTGAATCAATGCGGTTTTTGGCGCCTGACGGAGGCGCCACACGGAGGGACGGCACAACCAATGGAGATCAGACAGCTCAACTACTTTATTGCCGTTGCCGAGGAGCGCCATTTCGGCCGTGCCGCCAAACGCCTGCATATGGCCCAGCCACCTTTGTCCCAGCAAATCCGGCAGCTGGAAGAGCAACTGGGTGTGCGCCTGCTGAACCGCACCACGCGCAGGGTGGAACTCACGGCCGCCGGGCAGGCGCTGCTGGACCGGGGCCGGCAGATCGTCAATGCGGTCGGAACACTCCGGGCTGACGTGTATCAGGTCGGGCAAGGCGCATCCGGTGTTCTGCGCGTGGGCTTCTCCGGCTCAGCAACCTACGGTGTGATGCCACCGATCGTTCGACTTGCCAAGCAGGTACTCCCTGGGCTGTCGCTGAATCTGCATGGCGAGATGCTCACCCCGGCCATGGAGGCCGGCCTGCGGGATGGCACCTTGGATGCGGCCCTGTTGCGGCCGCCCATCGCCTCCCAGGAGATCGATTACCGCATCGTGACGCGAGAGGCGCTCATCGTGGCGTTGCCGTCCTTCAGCGCCCTGGCTATGGACCGGCCGGTGGCCGTGCACGAACTCCAGGACCAGGAATTTATCTCCTACCCGCCGGAGTCGGTGCTTTACCGGACCACCGCAGGTCTTTGCCGCGAGGCAGGTTTCCAGCCACGCATCACCCAAGTCATCAGTGAGACGTCCACGATGCTCTCGTTTGTGGCTGCCGGTAGTGGAGTTGCCATCCTTCCGGCGAGCGTCCGTGCCCTGCAGCTTGAGGGCGTCGTTTACCGCGATATCGAACAGGCCCCCGAGGTGGAGCTGGCCGTGGCCTGGCGGCGTGAGGACCGGTCATCACTGCTCCAAAGCTTCCTGGATGTCGTGGGCACCGCGACCAAAGACCTGCCCAACCGCACTCCCAGTCCTCCAGGATCCTGATACGGGGCGGGACCGGTTCGACGCCAGATGGCCCGCGCTTCAGTCCGTGGGGCGGAAACGTGCGGCCAGTTCGCTGCGGGAGCGAATCCCGAACTTCCCATAGATGCGGGTCAGGTGGTACTGGACAGTCTTGTCGGCCAGGAACAGTGCACGGGCAGCCTCTTTGTTGGTAGCCCCGGCCGCCACGAGTTCCGCCACTGACTGCTCCTGGGCCGTGAGCTGGACCTGCGGTCCAGTCACGGCAACGAGCACGGCGTCAGATGGATCGGGCATGTTGCCCACGTCAAGGCCGGTCGCCTTCAGCTCCCGATCGCATCTGGCGACGTATGTCGCAGCACCCAGGGAATCATAAAGATCCCTGGCTACGCGCAGCACGGAGGACGCCAAGCGCCTTTTTCCGGCGCGTCGCATGCTTTGCCCGAAGGCAAAGCTCACCCGGGCCCGCAAATATGGCCGGTTGAGCCCTCGCAGATGCCCCAGCGCCGTCTCGAAATGCTCCCGGGCTATGTCTGGATCCCCCTGCGCGGCAACGAGCCGGCCCCGCGCCCACGCCATTCTTGCCAGATCTGACGGCACGGCCCGCTCCCGCGGCACTTGCTCGAAGGCGGTAAGGAAAGCGTCGGCCGTATCCAACTGGTCGGTCATGACCAAGGCGTTGACGTAAGAGTCCTGCCAGGGCCAAAACGACACCCTGTTCTCTGTCCAGGGGTCCAACTCCGTCAGCGGCTGCAGCACAGCCAATGCGCTTTCGTAGTCCGCCCGTGCCTCATGGAAGCGTGCCCGGGCCAGGCTGGCAGGAACCTGCATGGCGCGATAGGTGCCCGGCTGCACCGCCGCTTGGGAGACGTAGTACCGTGCACGGTCCCAATCCCCACGCATGGACCACAGTTCGGCGGCGGTCCAATACAGTAAGGGGCGGATCAGCGGCATCCGGGAGGTCTCGAGCCGCACCGAGGCGCGTGCAACCGTGGCTGCGGCCGCGTCCCAGTTGCCGAGCACAAGTTGGGTGCGGGCCAACCACGCCTCTGCCCACAGCGAGATCCGCAACGAGCCACCGCGGAACTCAGTCGGGGCAGCGGCTTCGAAATTTACAAGCGCTGTCTCTGCGTCATCCAGCCGCAGGGCCAGCCATCCGGCTCCCATCTGCACGCGTTGCTTTTGCGCGTTTTCGGAAGCATGTTCGAAAGCCTGCCGATAGGAGGCCTCGGCTTCAGCCAGCCTGCCTTGGGCGTAAAGTCCCAGCCCATAAATGGCTTCGGATTCGATGTGTGCCGGGGTACCCGCCGTTGTCAGTGACATGGCTTGCTCCGCCCAACGGGTGATGACAGGGCCATCCCAGGAGGCCACCCCGTGCAGGACCAGGCGTTGGGCCACTTGGGCGGCGGCGGTGGGGTCCTGTTGCGGGTTGCTTGTTCGCCAGGCCATTTCCAATTGGGTTTGGGCGCTGTGGTTCTGTCCAGACGCAGTGGAGAGGTAGCCAAGAACGGAGGAACGCAGTGGCGAGGGTGCCATGGCGTCGACGGCGGCGGCCCACATTTGGGCCTGGGCGATGTTGCCGGACCCCACGAGGGCATCTACTGCTCTCAGCTGGCGATCGTTGCCGACCCGGATGTCACCGGAGAGCCTGGACGCCGAAAAAAGTGCGGTCGAGACATCGTGCCAGGCACCTACGAGGGCCTGTTGCCGGGCGTACTCCTCAAGCGCCGAGGCCAAGGCCTCGTCTGGTCCCGGGGTAGCCGACACCCGGTGACCCAGGCGGTCGCCCTCATTCTGCACCGAGTCCGCAGCCCTGCGGTGCAGGCGCATGCGCTGGCTGGGTGCAATTTGCTCGTAGACGGACTCGGTCGTTCCCGTTTCGAAGAATGTCACCAGCGAGTGGGCCTGGTCCACTGAGAGGCCCAGCAGTCCGGCACGGTGGCCCTCGTCGAGGGCATCCATCACGTATTCGACCCCGCTGACACGGGCAACCTCAGCCACCCCGGCATTGCGGCCGAGCACGGACGTGGCCTCAGCCACAGCTACCAGGTCGGGGGACGCGGCAGCGAGGAGGCTACGCACCTGGGCCCGCACGCGTGAACTCGGAGGCAAGGACGAGAACCATGTCTGCCAGGTTTCCGGTGGAAGCTCGCCCAGAAGTTCGACAACCGGCTGCGGCCATCCCCCGGTATGCCGCACGATCTCGTGGGCGGCCGTCGCGTTCAGGTCGATGCGAAACCACCGTCGTGCGAGCTCCTGGACCCGCTGCGGTGAGAGCGGATCCAGTGGAAGACGGGAAACCTGGTGCCCGGTGAGGAAGGCCAACACGCCGCCTGGCACCAGCCGGGCCTGAGCGGGATCTAGGGTGACCACGAACAGGACTCTTTTGCTGCGCAGCCGGCGCATGACGAAGACGAGGACGTGGAGAGTTTCTGCGTCCAGATGCTGAACGTCATCAACGGCAACCACCACGCTCCCGTGCAATTGAAGCCCGTCGAGGTGTGCACCAAGAGTGGACGCATAGTTGGCGGCCTGGGAGGGGTTGAGTATGCCGCCCAGGTCCGCGGAACGGCCGTTTCCTCTGCCAGGGTCCTTCGCCGAGCGCAGCGGCGGGGTGACCATGAGCTGGGAGTAGCCGGCGAGCGGGAGCTGCGCTTCCCATTCATCGCCCGTGGCGGACAGCACCCGCACGCCACGCGCGACGCCCCGGCAGTGCTCCAGGAATAGGTCCAGCACCGCCGTCTTCCCGGATCCCCGGGGGCCGCTGAGTACCACCGTACGCACGTTGCCTTTACGCACAGTGCGCAGCGTCTCCAGTAACTCCTCGAAGACCTCGGCATGGCCGAGCAGCGCCAGGTTCTCCTCGGGGTTGCCGTGGTGGTGGCCCGGAATCATGCTGGCAAGCTTACTCGACCGCGCGTCGTGGCCACGCCAGCGGGTTTCAGTCACAGCGGGCTCAGCCCAGATCTCCGCCTGCCACCGGAAGGATGCTGCCAGTGACATACGATGCTTCGTCGGAGGCCAGGAATACGATGGGCGCAGCCTGTTCGTCCAGTGTGCCGTACCGCTTCAAAAAGGATGATTCAACGGTCTGGTTCACAATGGCCTGGTGCCACGCCTTTTCGGTAGCTGACTCGGCTTCCGGTCCGCGCTTGACCTTTCGTGGCGGAGCTTCGGTGCCGCCCGGGGCGGTAGCAACGACGCGGATGCCGCGCCCGGCAACCTCCATGGCCAGGGACTGGGTCAGGGCGTTGACACCGCCCTTCGCTGCGGCGTACGGGACGCGGTGCATTCCGCGGGTGGCCACTGAGGAGACGTTCACGATGGTGCCCGATTCCTGGGCGAGCATCGCCGGGAGGACGGCGCGGCAGGACCACAGGGTGGGGAACAGCGAACGGCGGATCTCCCGCTCAATCTTCTCCTCGTCGTATTCTTCGAAAGGGCGGGCCCAAATGGTTCCTCCCACGTTATTGACGAGCACGTCAACCCTTCCGTGGAGGGCCAAGGCGGCGTTCACTGCCTGTTCTGCTCCGGCGAAGCTTTCCAGGTCCGCCGTGACGGAGCTGGCTGACCCGCCGCATCCAGACTCCTGGGCGGCTTCCTGGATTCCCTTGGCAACGTCCTGCACAATGTCGGCGCGGTCAACCAGGACCACCGAGCCTCCTTCAGCCCCGATCCGCTCCGCGACCTTCTGCCCGATTCCCTGAGCCGCGCCGGTGACCACGGCCACTTTGCCGGCGAAGCGGCCGGGCGTGATGAACTGTCCTGAGTACGCCCCCACCGTCAGAAACCCTTGCCCGTGGCGTTGATCGCTTCGGCCATGGTGCCCTTTGCATCGCGGGCGTGAGCCATGATGACTTCCCGGGCCCGCTCCTTGTCGCCGCGCTCAAAAGCCTCCACGACATCAAGGTGGTCCTGGGCGACCCGCTCAAAGATCTGGGTGCCCTCTTCAAAGGTGGCTGCCATTTGGGCGTGGACGTCGAGCCGACGGTACGACTCCAGCAGCATGGGGTTGTCGGAGATCATGAACAGGTACTCGTGGAACTCTTCATTGGTCCTGACATACTCTTCCGGGTCAAGAATCCTTCCAGCGTCCACCGCACGTGTGGTGGCTTCGGCAAGACGACGGAACTGGTGCAACTGCTCCTTGCTCAGACGGTCCAACATCAGCTCGGTCACGGCAAGTTCAAGACCCATGCGGGCGTCCAGGTGCGCGAAACTGTCTTCCTTACGGAACTCGAGCCGGCCGGTCTCCAGAGATGAAATGGCTTCCACGCGGCTGATGGTGTCGCCTGCGGTCTCCACCTTATCCGCGGGGGCGGGCGCGCCCGTCTCGGCGTCCCCGCCGGTGGTTTCCTTGGGAGCGAAACGTTCAAAGTAGAAGTTGGCTGGCTGTATGCCCTCGGTGTCCAGCCACTTGGAGACGGCGTTGACCATGGGCGGCGGTCCGCAAAGGTAGATATCGACGTCGCCATCGTTGAGGTGGGACGGCTGGATGATCTGCGTGACGTAGCCCGTGTGCGGTGCGGTTGTCCCCGGCTCGGAGGCAATGTAATCCCAGCTGAAGGTCGGCAACTTCGCTTCGTAGGTGCGCAGCCAGTCGAGGCCCACGATGTCGGCTTCACGAGAGACGCCATAAATCAGGTGGACCGGCGTGGCCGGGGGGTTCTCGGACAACTTCTCCAGAATGGACAGGAGCGGGGCCAGGCCGGTGCCGCCTGCCAGCAGGAGCAGGGGGCGCTTGGGCTCGCGAAGGAAGAAGGAGCCGTAAGGGCCTGTGAACTCGATGGTGTCCCCTACTGCCGCGCGGTCACGCAGGTACTCGGACATCGCGCCTTGCGGCGTGATGCGCACCATGAAGGACGCATCCATCCCTTCGGGGCCGTTGCTGAACGAGTATGAGCGCTCCGCGTCGGTGCCCGGGACCTTGATGTTGACGTACTGGCCGGGCAGGAAAGCCAGTGCTTCCCGGTTCTGCACCTCCAGAGCGAAGGAGATGGTGGACTCCGAATGCTTGTCGAGTTCCTTCAGCGTGGAAACAAAAGTGGCAGCTGAGGTTTTCGCGGATTCGGAGGTCGCCGGGATCTGGATGGCGAGGTCCGATTCCGGAACGGCCTGGCAAGTGAGGAGGTAGCCCTTCTCAAGCTCCTCCTCGGTCATGGCGTCGTCGATATAGTCGCCGGGGTCGAAAGAGCCGGAGTCGCAAAACGCCTTGCACGTGCCGCAGGCGCCATCCCGACAGTCTGAGGGGATGTTGATGCGGGCCTTGTACGCCGCGTCCATGACGGTCTCGTAGTCGCCGACTTTGATGACTTTAGTGACGCCATCTTCGAAACTGAGGGCTACCTGATGGCCCATGATTTCCTCCTGGTTGGGGGTCGCATCCTCGCAACCCCCGGAAAGTTAGTGCGGTTATCTCTTACGAGCAGACCCGGCGGCGGGATGCTCCTGCGGGCGCTGCTGCGGCCGCGCCGTACGGTTGCCGGGACGCCGTCAGATCATGTAGACATCCACCACGTGGTGGATGTAGTCGTTCTTCAGTACAACCTTCTTTTTCAGGATCACCGGCTGCTCGCCGGAGAGATCGATGGTGTAGAAGCTCGTGCCGAAATAGGTGTCGGTGGTGTTGTACCGGAAGTACAGGGTGAACCAGTTGAAACGGACCTTGACCTGGTCGCCGTCGTGCTCCAGGACTTCAACGTCCGTGATGTTATGCCCGGTGCGCGGCTCAGGGAGGGAGGTAGCGGAGGAGCGGTCCGTCTTGATCCGGAAGACCCGGTCCTCGATGCCGCCGCGGTTGTCGTAATAGATGAGCGAGATCTCGTTCTGGGGGTCCACCGTGAGCCGGTCATCGACGTCCCACGCCGGCATCCAGTACTCGGAGTCCGGGTGGTAGCACTGGAGCCACTCGTCGAACTGGCGGTCGTCCAGCAGCCGGGCTTCCCGGTAAAGGAAGGCGCGGACAGTCTCGAGGGTCGCGATTTCATCGGCGCTCTTGAGCGCGGTTAAGGAGTTAATGAGGTTGGCCATTGGTTTTCAGCACTCTCTGTAGGGATTCGGAAAGTCTTGATTACGCCGTGACCGGTAAGGATTCCTGGGCAACGGATTCCGCCTCGGCGAGGGCCTTGTCCATTACTTCCTTCCAGTACCCGTGCTGGATCGGGTAGAGTCCCTCGTCTTCGGTGCGTACACCGGAGGCGATCACCCGCGACATGCCCAGCGCTGTGGCCTGCTCGTCAGGACCCGCAATTTCGTGGGTGGAGCCTCGCGTCATGTCGTTCCACGGCGCGGATGTGGCCCAGTAGGTCTTGTTGCAGGATCGGAACTCCTCGAGGTCGTCCGGTGTGGCCATGCCGGTTGCATTGAAGAAGTCCTCGTACTGGCGGATGCGCTTTGAGCGGTTTTCCTGCGATTCACCCTTCGGCGCGATGCAGTAGATCGTCACCTCGGTCTGGTCCGCTGATATGGGACGGAAGTGACGGATCTGCGACGAGAACTGGTCCATGATGTACACATTCGGGTACAGGCAGAGGTTGCGTGAAATGTTGATCATGAAGTTTGCCATCTCCTCGCCGTACTTTTCGACGAGCTCGTCGCGGCGGTCCCACAACGGACGGTCCTCGGGGTTGGTCCACTCCTGCCACAGCAGCAGGTGCCCGTGATCGTAGGAATAGAAGCCGCCTTTAACCTTGCCCCACTTGCCGGCGTCCATGGCCTTGGTCTTGTTGGCGGAATCACCGGCGGTGCGGCGGGCCGTCGTCGCGGCGTAGTTCCAGTGCACGGCGGTGACGTGGTAGCCGTCGGCGCCGTTTTCCGCCTGGACCTTCCAGTTGCCGTCATAGGTGTAGGTGGACGACCCGCGCAGGACCTCGAGCCCCTCCGGGGACTGGTCCACAATCGAATCGATGACTTTGGTGGCATCTCCCAGGTGCTCCTCCAGCGGGAGGACGTCAGCTTTCAATGAGCCGAACAGGAAGCCCCGGTAGGAGTCGAAGCGGGCTACCTTGGTGAGGTCGTGTGAGCCCTCCTTGTTGAAGGTTTCCGGGTATCCGGCATTGCGGGAATCCTTGACTTTAAGGAGCTCTCCGGAGTTCTTGAATGTCCAGCCGTGGAAGGGACAGGTGAAGGTGGTCCTGTTGTCGGTCTTGCGCCGGCACAGCATGGCGCCACGGTGGGAGCAGGCGTTGACGATGCAGTTGATCTTCTCGTCCTTGTCCCGTGTAAGCACGACGGGAGTCCGGCCAATGTAGGTGGTGAAGTAGTCCCCCACGTTGGGGATCTGGGATTCATGGGCAAGGTAGACCCAGTTGCCCTCGAAGATGTGCTTCATCTCCAATTCAAAGATTTCCTGGTCGGTGAAGATTTCACGCTTCGCCCGGATAACGCCGTTCTCTCGATCGTCGACGACGGCGTCAGCCAGGACTCCACGGACACGTGTCAGATTCTCGGTCATGGTGTGCTCCTTCTTTGGAGAGGGTGCGGGTAGGCGGGCAGCGACTGTGCGGCCGCACCTGAACCCCCTCGGGCGGAATGAATGTGTTCCACCCAGTCTGCTGCAAGGTGACAGCGCTCACATCAGGCAAAACCCTAGTACGAACCAAGGATGTCTTTATGTAAGTGAGCCTACATAATCGGCGTTATATAAGTCCTTGTTTCGTCCTTATCACCTGACTAGCATGAGATGGACGTCACGTGAAGCCGGTGAGCCTGCGGGTGCACAGCCCGCGGCCGGCGCGTTTTAGGGAACGGGAAATTTCCCGTTCCCGGTGCACAGAGGAGTGTGGAGATCACTATGACTGAGAATCAGTTGGACACCCGCCAAGAAAATGAGGGCACCGCTGTGGAGGCCGGTTCGAAGGCGACCGAGCGCTTCGCCGCTTCGGGCAAGCCCACGGGAACGGGAGTACCCAAGGAGCGCGTGAGCTTGCTCGCCGGCGCCCTCATCAAAGCCGCTAACGACATCGTCGTCGAACACGAAGTCACCTACGAGGAGTACAACGCCCTGAAAGCCTGGCTGATCAAGGTGGGCAACGATGGCGAGTGGCCACTATTCCTCGACGTGTGGCTTGAGCACACCGTGGAGGATGTCAACTCCCAGGACCGGCCCGGCACGAAAGGCACCATCGAGGGACCCTATTACGTCCCGAACTCGCCTGTGCTGGATTCCCCCGCCACGGTAGAGATGCGCGATGACGAAGATGGCGTTCCGTTGCAGTTCAGCGGCCAGTTCACCGACACCGACGGCAACCCGATCCAAGGTGCACAGCTGGAAATTTGGCATGCGGACTCGGCGGGCTTCTACTCTCAGTACGCCCCGGGCCTGCCGGACTGGCTGTTCCGCGCCAACGTGCAGGCCGACAGCGAGGGACACTTCGTCCTCCACACCATGCGTCCGGCTCCGTACCAGATCCCCACTGATGGAGCCTGTGGGCAGCTGATCAGTGCTGCGGGTTGGCACGCCTGGCGCCCGGCCCACATTCACATCAAGGTCTCAGCGCCCGGCTATCAGCCTGTAACCCAGCAGCTCTACTTCCCCGGTGACCCGCACAACGCTGACGACATTGCTTCGGCTGTCAAGCCGGAGCTGATGCTCAACACCACACCGCGTACAGACGGCGCCGCCGGCGAAGAAGCCTCATATGACTATGTCCTCGCCAAAGTGGGACAGTCCAAATAGGAACTCCTGTGACATGGTCGGGTTCATAATTTCCGTCCAATGAGGTGCCCCAGGGCAATGAGCCCTGGGGCACCGTTCTTCCCAGCACCACTGGACTGCCTGACACAAGCGAAAGGAACCGAGCCGTTGAAGATCGAGCGGATCGAAGTGATCCCGTACTCCATCCCGTACACGCACCCCCTGAAGTTCGCCAGCGGCGAGGTGGCAAACGCTGACCATGTTCTTGTGCGTGTGCACACCGACGACGGCGTCGTAGGAGTCGCGGACGCACCCCCCCGCCCATATACCTACGGCGAGACACAAGAGTCCATCGGGACGATCATCGAGAAAACCTTCGCCCCACAGCTGACCGGCCTCGAGATCGTGGACCGGGAGCAGATCCATGCAGTAATGCGCCGGACCATTCACAACCAAGTGGCGAAAGGCGCCGTAGACATCGCGGTGTGGGACGCGATCGGCAAAACGCTCCGCACTCCAGTGCACAAGCTATTGGGTGGGTACACCGACCGCATGCGGGTCAGCCACATGCTCGGCTTCCGGCCAGCGCAGGAACTCCTCGACGAGGCCCTGCGTTTCGGCGAGCAATACGGCATCACCACCTTCAAGCTGAAAGTGGGCCGTCGGCCGCTGTCACTGGACGTGGAGGCCTGCCACGTGCTGCGCGAGGGACTGGGCGAGGACGTGGAGCTATACCTTGACGCGAACCGCGGCTGGACCGCGAACGAAGCCCTCGAGGTGCTCCGGAGGACCGAGGGGCTCGGGCTGACCATGCTCGAGGAACCGTGCGACGCCAAGGAAGCACTGAGCCGCCGCCGCCTGGTCGACAAATCGCCAATCCCGGTGGTAGGCGATGAATCCGTCCCCACGGCTGGGGACGCGTCCCGGGAACTGCTTTCCGGTGGCTGCAACGCCATCTGCATCAAGACCGCCCGTTCCGGCTTCACCGAGGCCACCGAGATATTAGGGCTATGCACCGGCCTCGGCGTGGATGTGACCATGGGCAACCAGATCGACACCCAGATCGGCTCGCTTGCGACTGTCACCTTCGGCGCCGCACACGAGGCCACCAGCCGCCGGGCAGGGGAACTGTCGAACTTCCTCGATATGGCCGACGACCTGCTGGCGGATCCACTCCGGATAATCGACGGCACGATCTCCGTGCGCGATCTGCCGGGGGTCGGAGCCGAGATCGACGAGGACAAACTCGCGGCCTACCGCCTGTCCTAGCCCGACCATCAAGGAGGAAAAAGAATGTTGTTTTTAGCCCGCATGGACGTGCAATTCCCAGCGCACCTCTCCGCTGAGGACGTCACCCGCATGCAGGGGTTGGAGAAAGAGTATTCCCAGGCCCTGCAACAGGACGGCCGCCTTGCCTCCATCTGGCGAGTGGTCGGCGAGTACGCAAACTATTCGGTGTTCGACGTCGAATCCAATGACGAACTGCACCAGATCCTGAGCAGCTTCCCGATGTACCCCTTCATGAAAATCAAGGTCACCCCATTGGCCAAGCATCCCAACTCCATCCGCTGAGGAATCTGTATCCACTGCGGCGGCCTTTGTAGTCATCAGGACCCCACCTCCGCCATCGCTCAGGAGACATCATGCCCCGCTTCCAAAGCACCGCGCCGGTGACCACCGGATCACGGCCTGGCCCGGTCCATGGAGCCCAACCACGCTTAGAACGGCCCCAGTTCCGTCCGGCTGGCGTACGCGACATCCTGCGGGACATCGGCCCACACTACGCCTCGAACGGGCTTGTCGGACTGGCTTTCTCCGCGTCCGGGCCGGTAGCGGTCACTCTTACCGTCGGGTCGCTCGGCGGACTGACGGAGGCCCAGCTCGCGTCGTGGGTCTTCGCCATGTTCCTCTCCGCTGGCGCGGCGACCCTGGTGATGTCACTGATCTATCGCCAGCCGTTGGGCTTCGCCTGGTCCATCCCAGGGACCGTGCTGTTGGGGCCGTCGCTGCAGCATCTGTCGTTTCCTGAGGTGGTAGGGGCGTTCTTCTCCGCCGGTGTGCTGATTCTCGCGCTTGGTTCGTCCGGAGTAGTGCGTCCGATCATGGCCGCGATCCCCGTTCCGATCGTCATGGCCATGGTCGCCGCCGTGTTCCTTCGGTTCGGGACGGACATCGTCTCCTCCACACGGGCCGACCCCGCAGTGGCGGCACCCATGGTGCTGGCGTTCCTTGTACTCACCGCCGTGCCCTCCCTAGGCAGACGCCTCCCTCCGGTACTCGGTAGTTTGGCGGCAGGCGTCGTCGCCGTTGTGATCAGTGGCCGGTTCGCGATGTCCCAAGGCGGACCGATCCTGGCCATGCCCGTGTTCACAGCCCCCGCGTTCACTTGGGCTGCCCAACTGGAATTAGTGATCCCCCTGGCACTCACGGTCCTCGTGGTACAGAACGGACAAGGCGCTGCTGTGCTCCGGGCCGCAGGACACAACCCTCCGATCAATGTCTCCGCGATGACCTCCGGCGTGTTCTCACTGCTCAACGCCACACTCGGCGCGGTCTCCGCCTGTGTCACTGGACCTACCAACGCCCTTCTGACCGCCTCCGGGCAGAAAAAGCGCCAGTACACGGCCGCGGTGGTCTACGGACTACTGTCCCTGCTGTGCGCTTTGCTGGCTCCAATGCTCACCCGTCTCATGCTGGCCACGCCCGAAGCTTTCGTTCTGGCCCTGGGGGGAATCGCCATGCTGCGTGCCCTCCAACAGGCCTTCGTTTCCGCTTTCGCCACGAACTTCACCTTGGGAGCCTTGGTTACTTTCGTCGTCACGATCTCCGGCCTGGACCTCTTCAACATCCATGCCGCATTCTGGGGCGTCGTTATCGGCTACGCAGTGTCCCGCCTGCTCGAGCGACGGGACCACGCGCAGGCCTGACGGAGCGGATCGCGTGAAGCGTCAAACATGGGCATGGTATTTGGCGGAATCCCGCGAGGGACCTTGAACATCATGTCGGTGAACCGTTGGACGCCATCGAGAACGAACGGTCTCCTTTGGCCCACGGCGCTCCGGGCGCACATCCAGTCGAGCCTGCACAACGCCGAACTTATCTTCCGCGGCAGCCGATTCCAGGACAGCCTTGCCCCCGGCCTCCCACACCGAACGGTTACTCCCTGGTTCACGGCGGACGTCGACACTCACCTGAAGGCCGTCCTAGCCCCACGCTCCGCCGAGCGGACAGCCGCTGCCCGCCGACTCGGGAACAGCCTCGACGGGGAGGAGCCGACGACGGCGCAACTCGCCGAATTGCTCGCCCAGCGACAACTTCCCCAACTTAGGGACAGCCCCATTACCGACATGCCCGGCCCGCACCTTCCGATGGAACTCCTCCTCTTCGGCGAATCCGTGACGAGTCGTGAACTAGAGGCGTGCGCCTGTCCACATTTCTGCCAAATTTGTGCACGCAGAAACGCTGAAATGACACTGTCCTGCGAAGACAAAGGGTTATGGGTGGGCTCCGGTCCCGCACCCTCCCTCCTTGGCGGTTGCGGGGCTTGGTTGCGGGGCTTGTCCGGCACATTCCTGGGGGCTGCATGCCCGGGCCTTTGCCGGCCAGCAGCCACCCTCGTGGGGCATTGATACGCGTGTAGCGATCGACAGCCCCAAAACGCGTGGGCTCACCGAGGGGCTTCGCGAACGTTCCACGGGCGGGTCATGTCGGAACCGCGTGCGGCAGGAATGGAGAGGTGGCGGCGCGAAAACGCCGACTGACCGACACCATGGAACACGTCAGGCATGAACTCCCAGGCACCGGCCCGCGCGTTAGCCTGCGAGTTCCCCGCAGGTCATGTCACCTGGGACGCCTGGACGCATGAACTGGTAACAGCCAAAAATTGCAGGAAGGAAACAGGATGCACGCTGAACAACCGCCCGTGGACTGGGTGTGCACAATGTGCACACCACCTTTGGTCGGACAAACGGCCGCATTCCCGCTCCCAAGCCATAAGAAGGAGCGAAATTTGGCGAAAAATCCTCAAGAAATCTCGCACAGGTCATGTCATCAGCTCACCCCCAGGCCATGAATAGGTGAAAGACCAACTACGGTCACCAGGGAAGTCAGAAAGGAGCCAGCAACTGGGTAGATCCCAGCACGCGGAGGGCCAACTCGCCAGGGCCCTGACCCCGCCACCTGTCGGTGACGGTCGAAAACTGAGCCACCTGTTCCAAACGATTGGGTGGGTGATCACAGTGGAGGATTGGGCGCTTATTCGGCGGTTGCATCTTGCCGAGGGTGAGTCGATGAGGTCGATAGCGGAGCGGCTGGGTATTTCCCGGAACACGGTCGCGAAGGCGGTCAGTGCTGAGGGTCCGCCGACGTATGTGCGTGCGCCGCAGGACTCCGGGATCAAGGCGGTGGAACCGGCGGTCCGGGCGCTGTTGAGGGAGAACCCGCGGATGCCGGCGACGGTGTTGGCTGAGCGGGTGGGCTGGTCCGGGTCCCCGACATGGTTCCGTGAGAACGTGGCCAGGATCCGGCCGGAGTATGCCCCGGCAGATCCCGCGGACCGGATCAGTTACGAAGCAGGGGATCAGGCGCAGTGCGACCTGTGGTTTCCCGAGGTGCGGATACCGGTCGGGACCGGGAAGGCCAGAGTCTTGCCGGTGCTGGTGATGGTGTCTTCGCATTCGCGGTTCATCATGGCCAGGATGCTCCCGTGCCGGATGACCGGGGACCTGTTGGCCGGGATGTGGGAGCTGATCGGGTCCCTGGTGCGGTGCCGCGGCGGCTGATCTGGGACAACGAAACCGGCATCGGTAGGCGGAACAGCTACGCCGCCGGGGTCGCTGCGTTCGCTGGGGTCCTCGCGACCAGGATCGTGCAGGTCAAGCCCTACGATCCGGAGAGCAAGGGCGTGGTGGAGCGGGCGAACCAGTTCCTGGAGACCTCGTTCCTGCCCGGCCGGGCCTTCGTCTCGCCGGAGGATTTCAATGCCCAGCTCGCTCAGTGGCTGCCGGTGGCCAACACCCGGCTGGTCCGGCGGACCGGGGCCCGGCCGGCTGAGCTGATCGGCCAGGACAAGGCGGCGATGCTGGGCCTGCCGCCGGTTCCGCCCGTGACCGGCTTCGCGACCCGGGTCCGGCTGCCGCGGGACTACTACGTCCGGATGGGATCCAACGACTACTCCGTCCACCCGCAGGCCATCGGCAGGTTCGTCGACGTCACCGCGGACCTGGAAGCCGTGACGATCAGCCTGGACGGGCGCTGCGTCGGGAACCACACAAGGTCCTGGGGCGCTGGCCTGACGGTCACCGATCCGGACCACGTCGAGGCCGCCCGGACGATGCGGAAAGCCTTCCAAAACCCGGCACCACCCTTGGACACGGCAGGGTTGCGGGATTTGGCCGATTACGACCGGGCATTCGGTGTCGTGCTCGATGACGGGCAGGTCGCGTGATGACCAACGCCAAGGAAACCGCCGGCCAGATCGAGTACTACTCCCGGGCCATGAAAGCGCCACGGATCCGGGAAGCAGCAGCCAGGCTCGCGGAGCAGGCCCGCGAGACCGGCTGGACCCATGAGGAATACCTTGCCGCGGTCCTGTCCCGGGAAGTCGCCGCCAGAGAAGCTTCCGGAGCCGAGATGCGTGCCCGGGCGGCCGGGTTTCCTGCCCGCAAGTCGCTGGAGGACTTCAGCTTCGACCATCAGCCAGGCCTCAAACGCGACACCATCGCGCACCTGGCCACCGGCGCGTTCCTCACCGAAGCGTCCAATTTCGTCCTGCTCGGGCCGCCCGGCACCGGGAAAACCCATCTCGCGACCGGTCTCGGGCTGCGCGCCACCCAGCTCGGACACCGGGTCCTCTTCGCGACCGCCATCGACTGGGTCGCCCGCCTCCAAGCTGCGCACCAGGGCGGACGGTTGCCGCAGGAACTGGTCCGGCTGCGCCGCTACGGGCTGATCATCGTCGACGAGGTCGGCTACATCCCGTTCGAGCAGGACGCCGCGAACCTGTTCTTCCAGCTCGTCTCCTCACGCTACGAACACGCCTCGCTGATCCTGACCTCGAACCTGCCCTTCGCCCGCTGGGGCGACGTGTTCGGTGACCAGGTCGTCGCCTCAGCCATGATCGACCGCATCGTCCACCACGCCGAAGTCATCACCCTCAAAGGCTCCAGCTACCGGCTCAAACATGCACAGACGGACTCGCTGCCCTCGACAAGACCGGAAAATACGGCAGAATAACCAACTTCTGTGAACGAAAACGACCATTAAGGGCAGGAAGAGGAGTTGGAGGGGAGAGCCGCACGCCCGGTTTGAGGAAGGCTCACCCGGACGCATACGACGCGATCATCCTGACCATCAAGAACAGTATGAGCGTGCCAACATGGGCACATGCGGAAGGACGGTCCCCTCCTCCTGAAGGCGGGCTTCGAGGTTGTTCGAAGCGCCGACACGGGCACGGAGCTTGGTCAGGATCTGGTCTTCCAGGACGGGGAGCGTCGAGCCGTTCTCGCCACCCTGCACTGCGTACCAGTCCCTCAGGGCCGGGTCCTTGAGCTTACGCAGCTCGATGATGTGCCCCCAGGGCAATTGTGCAAAGCTGCTTTGCACGGTTCCCTCCGGCCAGTCCATGCAGCGGCGAAGGCCCGCATATAGAACAGGTTGTGGCGCGAGAACCCCTCATGTTGGGGAACTCTGCCCAGGCCACGCCAGCCGATCTAATACTTTGCTCCCCCAAGGCCGAGCAGTCTGCCGATCCAGAATGATCCGCCCGATCCCCCACTACACCTCCAGCATGGCCGCATCCACCACTGGCTTGAGACGGCGGGAGCGTCTGGGATAACGACGAACGAGCTAGATGTGAGCTTACCGTCGCAACGCCTTCCATTCCGACGGAGTAGAACGTCCAGACGAAGACATCCCTGCAATGGTCGATACTCGCATGTTGCGCTAACGCCCCCTGGAACCACTGACATCCGCCCTTGAATTAACCTGCTCCGGCGACCCTTCAGACCAGACGGGCCGACCAGGGTAGCCTGCGCGGAGCGGGCCCCGACCGGCTCATGCCCGGCCCCCTTGATTGATTTGCTTTCAGGTCCGTTCGTAGTCAATTGGGGGCTGAGCATCCGGCTCGTCCAGTAGCGGCGGATCATGTCGCAGTCATCGATGCAGGCGGCCAGACAGGGCTTCCAGACAATCCGCACCGCGTCCTCCCCGAACCGACCATTGACAGCAATAGGAGCATCAAAGTACACACCCTTTTTCCGGCAGACTTGGAGCAGAACCGAGCTGTCCCAATCCCCGCGCAGGGGGCGCGGGGGGCTACGTGTCAGTTCTGGGATCAGTGGCTCGCAACTCATGTGCGGACTCGAAATCTCTAATGGCAGTTCCTCCTCCCTTTAGGCCTCTCTCTCGCGAAAACGAGGATGGCTGCCCATGGTGTTTAGCGGCGGGGCGAGCATCGTGGCCCCGCCGGTAAGTCCCGGTTAACCGGCTTGTTATGCGGGTTCGAGGGTGATGTGAAGCCCACGGCTTCAAGCTGACCGATGGCGCGGGCGCGCGCTTTCCGTCATCCCCTGGTGATGGTGAGTTCCCCAGCCTTTGGCCGACCAATGAGCTGGCGAGCGACATATTTTCCGTCCTTTGTCTGCTGCTTCAGTTCGATCTTCTCGTCCGTGGTCTTGAGGCCGCTCACTTCGACCATTCTCGGCACTTCGATGCCGTCGATGGCGGGCATGCCTGTATTTGCTGCGCGGTGGACGCTCGACGTATTTGGGCTGAACTCGTTTGTGGTATTGACGGACCAATACAAGTTCCCGGTCGGTTGGAGGAGTCCGGACGGCTCGGCAGGGGACACAACCGACATGCGTGGCCCAGCTCCGGACACGCTCTGTGTCCCCGGCGCCGCGGACGCCGGCTGTCCCGTGACGTATGCTGCCATTAGACACAAGAGAGCCAGCCGCGCGGAGCGCGTCACAGCGGCGAAGCTAACATGACCCGATGTTGCGGAGGGCACGACGTTCGAAGTAGCCCCATGCGTCAGGGTGCGTTGTGCTGTTCGTGATGGCTGACTCCACTCCTTGGGAGTCATATTCATCGATAGTGTGGCTTCGGGCTGTTTGTTAATAGGCATGTCGATCACTTTTCATCGTTGGAGGGTGGCGCTCGTGTAGGTACATTCACAAGTTAGTTTTCGCCGCTTCAGTGAAGCTTCTGTTCTTCTTCATATCCTCTGCGATCAGCTCACTTCGGGTGCAGGCACCAACGCGCGTTGACCGATTGAGCGCTCCGGATTCGGTTCGCTATCAGCCTAGGCGGGATCAGTCTTCGGTGACCGCTGTATGGCACCCAACTTTTGCCGCATCAGGACTTCTCACGCCGTGCGCCGCTGCGGGCCCATTTTGTGGCTAGATGACTTGGCGAGGCCGGGGCCAGGCGATTCATCCACAATCGCCAGTGGAGGTGTTGGGGTCTCTGACTTAACCTCAGAAATCCGCTCATCCTCTCCCGCCTGTGCCTGCCGACCTGGAATGAGTAATGTCTTTCACATTAGATCCGGCGGCTGGCCGTGTTCAGAGACGCCTAACACGAAGGAACTCCTGTGAACCGGCGATGTAGACAATCACCGGATTAACAGGAGTTCCGCCTCATTAAAAGCCGCCACGCCGCACTACCGTTCGTCTCCGGGCGCCACAGGTTTGGGAAAAGGCTCTTAGCGGGGGCGGAAATCCGCATCTGCTGACGGTCCGCCCATCAGGAGCAGCCGTAGACGCCCTCGTTTGTTGACCCGGATGGAAACGGAGGCTGGGGCACCGGCCGCGTAGATCTCCCCGGCACACGATCCGTGGTTCATCGTCCATAATCAGGGGTTGAAAAACTCGTGAATAGATGCAGAACCGTTTCATTATCGTCTCCGAATCTTGCTTGTTTGCCGTCGTCTGTGAGCACAAACTGAACGCATCACACCGCACCGCGAACGGGAGCGGGGGTGCCATCCCACTACACGGCAATGAGGCCATCACGTCCAGTGGACGTCTTCACTCGCAATCCCTTGAGCAAGCAGGATGTAAATGAGCATCAACTTCCGGGCACCGTGGGGACGGCTGCCCAAGCATTCCGGACCCGGAAACGGGATCCCCGCCCGCGGGACCAGGTCCCAGACGCAGCCGAATGCCGCGCGACCAAAGCGCCGGCGCACGGCGAAGGTACGTCCCCTACTGGCGGTCCTGGCGCTGACTGCTGGACTGGGACTCGTTGTGCCCGGCACCGCCTCGGCGGCCCCCTTCTGCGGAATCACCTGGGGTTCGCTGGCCAAGTCGACCGCCACGCTGGCGTTGGGTCCAAGCCAGGATCCGATCACCAATATCCGCTCCGGGCGCCACGCATGCTTCGACCGTCTGGTGGTGGACGTCAACGGCGAGGTCCCCAGATACACCGTGCGGTATGTCAGTGCCGTGACGCAGGACGGGTCCGGCTTTACCCTTCCGCTGCGGGGCGGCGCGTTCATCGATGTGACAGTCATGGCACCGGCCCATGACCAGAACTACAACCCGACCTACACCCCGGCGAACCGGGACGAAGCGGTGAACGTTGCCGGCTTCCAGACCTTCCGCCAGGTGGCCTTCGCAGGCACCTTCGAGGCGGTGACGGAGATCGGGCTGGGGGTCCGCGCACGGCTGCCGTTCCGGGTATTCACGCTGGCTGGCCCGGGCAACGGGTCTCGGCTGGTGATCGATGTAGCACACCGCTGGTGACGCCTGGGACCAGCCAGCCAGGGTGCTGAAGAACGACGGCGGCGCCCGGGTTCCGCATGAAGGCGATGCCATTAGGGCGCGCACCAGGCAGTAGTTCTAAGGGTGGGGTTGCGGGATCCGCAGCCCCTACTTTCCTGTGTGACCATAGGGGCGGCTACTCCCTTTGACCAAGGAACTGAGACGCCGACGTCATGCAGGGTGCTCTTTGCAGTCATGGCTTCGTTTCCAGCCGGCGACTCTGCCTATGAACGTGAACCGATCGCATCCGCACCTGGGCGGTGACCCCGAAAGCAATTCAGTCCTCTGTCGTCCGATGAAGCCAGGACCTGGCGCGATATGCCCGCCAGGCGCCGGAGGTAAGCCTTCTCCGCGACGAAGTCGATGAGCTGGTGGACTCCATCAGCAGCGACGACCACGCCGGCATCCGGATGGCCCTGGACCACCTCACGGCTCTTGGCCACCGCAGAATCGTCCTTGTCGACGGCGGAACAGCCGTACGAACTGCAGTCCCTACGGACGTGTCTGTCCTGGGCTACGACGACAGCCAGTTCGCCCGGCTCAGCTACGTGCAGCTGTCATCCATCAGCCAGGACGCGCCGCTGCTTGCCCCTGCTGCTGTGGACCGCACGGAACCCAATCGCCAGCCCATGTCGTCAGCACGCCTCACCTGGTAGTCCATAAAACCCACAGCCCCGACCCGATCCCCGCAAGCTGCCGAAATGCCCGCCAGGCCGCTAGGCGCAGCACCCGGTGAGGGTTCGGCCTAGGCTAAGAGCCTGCCCCTACGGAGTTTAGGAACAGGCTCTAAGCGCGCCAGCAGTGGTAGTTGCCAGGCCGAGACACTTTGTGCTTCCAGATGTGTTGGTCTCGATCGGCGGCTGAAGGAGCACTTGTCCCGTAATTACGGCTCCACGTACGGACCGGTATTGCCACACACCGTGTTCGATGGAGAAGAGCTGCCGAAATCGTTGATTGCTGTCACGTAGAAGCAGTAATTCGTGTTTAACGTTCCCGTGCCCACAAAAATAGACGCATCCTTGAAGGCATGGGTGGGAGCATCGAAGGCTTTTACGAACCACTGGCCTGCGCCGTTCACTTGATAATATAAACGGTACCTCAATTCCCATTCTGAACGCTCGAACGTAACCCCTGCTTCCACCCAATTAATAGAGAGTCGAAGGTTTTTAGGGATTGATGGTCTGAAGCCCGCGCATCTTTCCGGAGAGTAGGTTTTTCCGGCTCCATTTACTGCAGCAACTCGGTAGCAAAGATACTTACCAGTAGGGAGATTACGGAAATTTGCGGTATAACGCTTACCCGTCGTGGCAATAGAAGTGCTGAATACCTTCGAGAATTGTGTCCATATTCTCCCGGACGCAGTCCGATACTCCACGGTGAAGAAAGATTCATTTGTCGAGGCATCGGTCCAGGCAATTTCGTCAGCGTTAGAAAAAATTCTCTTGGCTGATACATTTGCCGGTGCCACGGGTCCGGTTTGCATTACAGTCTCACCAATGGATGGCATCGCATGGCCGGCGGTGGGAGCCGCAAGCAGTGCAAGAATGCAACCCAAAACTACTCCTGCAGATTTATACAAGGTGCCAGATCGCTTTCTTTCGCAGTCCTGGTTTGACATTCTCATAGCGGGCATTTTCACTCCTTTAGGGTGATTTGTCTGGATGGCGGTACGCCAAATATTGAAGAACAAGATGTGTTTCCTTTCCGGTTTATATGTATCGGGCTGGATGTTCTAAGGGTCACGGAGGGGCTTAAGCGATCCTTAATCACCTCTATGGGCCGGGCCTGTCCGAGCTGGTGGACTCGGGCGGCTGCTACTGGTGGGTTGAGTTGTCTTCTGCAAGGGTTTCGCGAGGGTGCCCCGGTTCCCTGTCATCTGGCTAGGGCTGTCAATCCAAGCAGTCCGGCCAAATTTCCTGACCCCAGGTTCCGTGATCGTTAGCAGGTGCGGGCTGCAACTCGTCTGGTGCCACGGGTCCGGCGGGCTTCGCTTGTGCCAGAAGCCATTCAACGTGGCGTCCTGCACGTTCAGGCATCGACAGACCCTTCCAGACGTACGTCCGACCCTCAGGATTCCCCGAGGGGATCCACCATCCGGTTTCCGGGCAACGGACTCCTGTCGCCGCTTCAACCCGGGCACCGCCGCGTGATTTACCGTCGTGGATCCTGGATGTTCCTATTCGTTTCATGATCAGGATCTCCTCTGAATCGTTAAGTGCGGGCGGGGGTCTTTTCAGATCAGCCTCAGTGCGTTGAACAGTGGCCGATGTTGATGCCGGGTTCCGTCACGTTTTGTGGCTCCGTGTACATTTCCCAAGCTAGGTCCCGCGCCTTCAGGGAAGCTTCTGTGTTTCTTCAGATCCTCTGCGGTCACTCCCACGTCGGGCATCGTGACCAGCTCAGGCTCCCGTTAGAACGTTCCGGATTTCGTTCGTTATTGACCAGGAAAAATCCGAATCGCTCTTCGGTGTGATCGCTGTATGGCGACCCAGCGGCTGGGCGACCAACTTCATCATGCCCGCGGGAGTCCAGCTGACTTCTATCAGGGGAATAGATGCGCCGGCACTGCGAAGGGATAAGCGATACGCGGCCAAGGGCTCGCCATCACAGGACACGGAACAGGGAGCGGAGCACGGGCTGGTTACGCCTGCGACAACCATGCAGATCCCTGATGAACTGTGCCATAGCCGCCTGTCCAGCGTCACACGCAGTGCCGAGCCCTCGTGGACGCCACCTCCCATGACGTGGCATCCTGCACCTTCAGGCGGCGTCCCGGTCGAGCCCGACGGATGGGTCGCCGCCGCTTCCGGGGCTTTGCCGACTAACCTTCCGATGCGACCAGCCCGGGATGACGGCCTTGATGTCTTCATCTCCATAGCAGAGCCCTGAGCGCCCGGGCTAGTGGGCGCGGTGCGACGGCGGGACGGGTGCACCGAAAATGGCGGCACCCGTCCCGTTTGGGATGCCGGGATCGTCAATTGCGTGGCCAGTAGCGAGTCCGTGGGGGATGGTCCCTCCATGCTGGCCATGAAGCTCAGTGTCCTCTCCACCGGCGGGGCCGGAAGAGCGACCCGGCCGACGTGTTCGCCGACGCCGTTACCATCCTGAGGCAGACGAATCTGCGCCCCGTGGCCGCCGAATTCACATGACCGACCGTAGGAAGCACCAGAAGTACAAGGATGACGCCATAGAGCACGTGATTTCCTCCGGCCCTCCGATCGCCCAGGTTGCGTCGGATATTGGCGTGAAAGAGGGGACGCTGGGGACCTGGGAGCGTAAATGTAGGGAGCAGCATCCGGAGCGCTTCGTAACCGAGGAGAAGGCACCGGTGTCCTGGGAAAAGCACGAGAAAGCGCTGGTGGCCGAGAACGCGAAGCTGAAGCAGGAAATCGAGTCTTCCGGGAAAAGTCAGCGCCTTCTTTGCAGCGAAGCAACGGTAGAGGATTTCTACGAGTTCATCGAAACAGAGAAGGCGAACCATACGGTCGCCTGGCTATGTCGGACCCTGAAGATCTCCCAAGCCTCGTTCTACTGGTGCGCAATCCCAGGGGCCCGTCCCAGCGCGCCGCGAGGCGCTCGTGGAGGCGGTGGCCCGCAAGTTCACGGAGACCGGCGGCAAGGCCGGGCGGGATCAGCTATCCAGAATCCAGGCGAAGACCGCCCATATCGGGAACCACATGCTCGACGGGAACGGCGGGTGGGACTTCTCATCCGAAGTGCCCGGAACCCGGCTGGACGGGGATATCACGTACTTGGGCCGGTGAGGGGCTGGCTGTATCTGGCCACTGTGATCGATCTGTGCACCGGCGTGGTGATCGGCTGGAACATGGACAAGCACATGCGCACCGAGCTGTGCACGGGCGCGTTGGCCAGGGTTCCGCGACAACGGCTGGCTGCATGCCGATAGGGCGATCTTCCATTCCGAACCGCGGCACAGAGAACACCTTCACCGAATTCCGGCCGGTGCACCAGGAACGACATCACCCAATCCATGGGCAAAGTCGGCGTGTGCCGGTATGACGTGGTCGCCGAGAATTTCTTCTCGCATGTGACGACCGAGTTCTACCACCACACACCTTCGTCAGCCGGCTCGCAGCCCGCACCTGGATCATGGGCTACATCGAGTCCTGGTACAACCGCAAACGGCACCCAACGCCAGAGCCCGGCACCGACCCCGGCTGCAGCACTCACCGCTGCCAGACCCGCGATCAGCAATCCCTGGCCGCGCAACCGTAGTTGCGGACTTAGTTCGTGGTGGGCATGTGATTGACTTCGTGGTCTGGCAGTTGAGAAATGAACGGCGTGTCAAGTTCGCTTCGGGCGAGGGCAACGGCTGCGCTCAGGGGGAGCTGATCACCCTCCTGCCATTTCCGGGCATACTCGTCGTCTCCGAGGAACGTTCGTGCTGCCTGGCTGGCTTGGTCGAGCCAACGGACGAGGAACGGGTGCGGTGCGGCGCCGATTGCGGTTCGCAGTTGCTCTGCCGCGCCCATCAGGATGACCTGCTGCTCAGTGTTTCCTCGGGCGCCTGACACTTCGGATGCCAAGAAGATGCCTAGAGACAGGCCCCAAAGACCGCCGAGTCTTTGGAAGATTAGGAATCCCTCATTCAAGTACGGAATGGCTTGGGTCAGGTTTCCGGAATACCAGTGGGAGACGCCGAGGGCGAGTGTCGCCCACCCCGTGCACTCCGGATCCTGATGCGGACCGGATGCTGAGAGGCACTTCTCTGCGAGGGTGCCGGTCAGTTCGTATTGAGCCCGGCAGAGAGCCAAGGTGATCATGAAGACGAAAGCCCAACTCTCAAGCCATGAGTCTTTGGCAGTAATGGCGTTCTCTAGCGACTCTTTAAGGAAGCTATCGGCCTCGTCCAGCTCGCCTTGGTACATGGAACAAAAGCCAAGGTACTGCAGAGCGTGGGCCAGAGAGGCGCGATCTCCAGTTCCGCGGGCCAAGCCGACGGCCTCCCTGCAGGCGCTCACGGTGATGAGAGGGTCTCCTTGAATGACTGCAAGTGCCGCTTCACCGAGAAGGACCCGCGTGCGGGCTTGGTTTGATATGTCGCGGCCAAGCCGGAGGATCTGTTCTATCCAACGGCGACCTTCGCTGTAGTGGCCATGCAGGTCCCAAAATGGATACAGGGATCCTGCAATGCGCGCCGCAGTTTCAAAATCGCCGATCTTCATCGATGTTTCAAGTGCCGAGCGTAGGTTGTCATGGTCCAGGCTGAGGCGATCCAGCCATGTCTCTTGGTCGGGGCCTCGCAGCGCAGATGCGGCATGTTCCGCCACTGTGAGGAAGTAGGACGCGTGAAGGATTCGCATGCGTTCCAGTTGGTTCTTCGATTGCAGTCGCTCCAGTCCGAAAAGGCGCAGACTGTCGAGCAGCCGGTAGCGGCGTCCCGAAACACTACGCTCCTCACTAACGACCAGTGATTTGTCCACTAAGCGGCTCAGAGTCATGGCGACTGGATCCGTTGATTTTTCGCCTGAATGGATGAGCGACTCTGCAGCGTCGAGAGTAAATCCCCCGACGAATACGGCAAGGCTGTCGAAAAGTTGTCGTTCAGCCGGGTTCAGGAGTCCATAGCTCCAATCTGCTACGGCCCGCAGTGTTTGGTGTCTGGGGAGCGGTCCGTGCGTTGAGCCGTTCAGGAGGTCAAATCGGTCGTTCAGGCGCTCAGCGATGATGTGAACGTCTAGGGAGTTCACCAGTGCAGCAGCCAATTCAATGGCGAGCGGCAGCCCATCCAGCCTTTGGCATATCGTAGCGATGGCCTCGCTGTTGGTGTGGTCGAGTCGGAATCCAGGACGAACGGCCGACGCCCGTTCCACCATGAGGGTAACAGAGCCAGATTGCATCAGGGCCGGAATTTCCGCAGCATCGGGTCCGGGTACATCGAGGCCAGTGAGGGTTCGTAGAATTTCTCCTGCGAGACCGAGCCTCTCTTGGCTGGTGGCCAAAATGGATATGTTCGCGCATGACCTAAGCAGCCGATGGACTAGGGCAGCGACGTCATCGACCAGGTATTCGCAACCATCCAGTATCAGGAGCGTTTTTTCCGCTTTAGCCGGTCTTCTATGACCTCTTCGAGGGGCACGATAGGGTGCTCCCCCAGGCTAAGTGCCTTGGCCAATGATTGAGCCGTAATCCCAGGCTGAACAAGGGGTGGAAGTTCGACGAGCCATACACCATCTGGAAAGTCGTCTAAGACATTTTGGGCAACTTCGACGGCCAATCGGCTCTTCCCCACCCCACCGCCCCCGACCAGTGTTACCAGGCGGTGCTCAGTGATCATCTCCCGGACTTCGATCATTTCCCAGTCCCTACCGTTGAAGGATGTAACTTGGGCTGGAAGGTTGTGCTTAACAGCTGCGGGCTCCGTCGCTAAGACAGGAGGATCAAGGGTGAGGGCAGGATCTTGCCTGAGAATTCTTAGGTAAAGCTGCTGCAATTCTTTCCCAGGGTCTATTCCCAGCTGCTCTGAAAGGCAGGTCTCGGACCACCTCATAGGACTGCAGGGCCTCCGCCTGACGCCCTCCCCGGTACTGTGCGAGCATGAGCTGAAACCAGCTGCCCTCCCGCAATGGATACTTTGCGACCAGAGGCCTTGCCTCCGCCGCGACTTCATTGTGTCGGCCAAGGGCTAGCGCGGCGGCAAGGCGGTCCTCCACTGCCTGCAGATACAGCGCTGTGAGATGTGCGGACTGTGTTTCACCAAAGGGCTGATTCTCAAACTCTTGGAATGGGGATCCCCTCCAGAGGGCAAGTGCCTGCCCCAGTGTGCGATACGCATCCAAGAATTCAGATCGAACAAGTGAATTCTGGCCCTGACCCACCAGCCTTTCGAAGGCCCAGGAATCAAGGTCGTCCGGGGAATTAACTGTTATCTGGTACCCGGAAGAGTGGGTCACCAGGCCAGCGAATGGGTTTCTCGGATCGGGGCTTAGTGCATGTCGCAGCTCCGATATTCGCACTTGCAGCAGGGAGCGGGCATTGCCCGGTGGCGTGTCTCCCCAAAAAGCATTCAATAGATAGCCCGTGGAGACGCGCTCTCCCGCATGGGCAAGCAAGACTGCTAAGAGGAGTCTGAGGCGTGGGCCCTTCAACGGAAGCGTCGTGCCGGATTCAACGGCTTCGATTGATCCGAGAATCCTGAACTGCATGACGTTCCCCTAACCCCGCGGACAGCCGGAGATGCCTAGCAAAATAATGCGTTGCTAAGCACCACTCAAAGGCGGCCAGCCACCGGATCTGATGTGAAAGACATTACTCATTCGGGGCCTGCATGCACAGCCTAGAGATACGACACGAGGCTCAATCGGGAACCCAACCTCGACCGCGTAGCCGTGCATAGATACTCGTGCCCCTCGACCTCGGCCCAAATCTCCTGGGCGACAGTCGTACCCGCAGTACGTGTGCAGCTGAGAAATCCGGGTCGAGAAGCGCTGAGTGAGGCCTGACGTTTGGCAGACCTAAGAGGACGTGAAGAAACACAGAAGCTTCCATGAAGACGCGAGACCTAGCTTGGAAATGTACACGGAACCGCAACACACGGAACGGGAGCCCGGCATCAAAATCGGATACCCTCCCACGCTGCAAGTCCCGACCCACTGATCCGAAAAGCATCACCGCCAGCACTGACCTTAACGATCCTGAGGAGATCCTGATCATGAAACGAGGGAGAGGGTCGTGGAGAAACCCAACCTGAACGTCCCTGACCGCGTGGCAGAGCTGATGCAAGCTCTGGCACGGGAAACCGCCGAGAAGGAGGCACGCAATTGAGCGATTACGACTTCAAAAGTGTGCGCGTTGTACACACCCCTTTCTGACTGATTGCGAGCAGCTCCAAGCCACTGCCGCGCTCCCACCTAAGGTGCGCGGCAGCTCCGTGTTCTGCGTCAGGAGCCTTCCGAAGCGAATTTCCGGCAACCGGTTCTGGACACTTTAATTCGTACACTTTTAGTTCGCAGCACATGGGTCCGTTCGAAATCCCTCATGGCGGTTCTTCCTCCCTTCAGTCTTCTCATGGTTTCAATCGAGGAACCGTCATGACCGTTTGGGCAGCCAGGCTGCACGAAGGACACTGGAGTCGAATGCAGAAAGAGGACATTTCCTTGCTCAAAGCGGCATCAGGAGTGGAGGATGGATGACCACGAGTCCGTGCCGAGCGTGATGCGCGGGCGAAATCCGCCCGAGCTACGCCGGCGCTGAAGGCTGGGCCATCGGGCGGCAGCGCCGCCTGGAACTCTCCCATAGTGCAGACAGCTCCGGAGCTCCGGACCGCGGCAGAAGGCTGTCGGGCTTACCACCGCGGGCATGCCCATCCCGGGAGCACGCGGACTGAAGGGGCATGGCCCGATTCGGCGATTCTGTCGTCGGTATGGGTGGGAAGATCAAGAGTGGCTCGGTTGCATGGTTGGCCCTCATTCCCATCAGCGGGCGGTGACGTCGGGGGGATCGGGCAGACCGGGACAGATCTCGATATAGTTTGCATCGGCTGACACCCATTCACGCCATTGTTCGTGGCTGAGGTTCTGGGTGAGCTTGGCACATAGCGCGGAGGACCAATCCGCAGGGACGGGCCAGGATCGCAAGGTGCTATCTCGGCTGCCTGATATGACCCGGAGACCGTCCGGGCTAAACGTCACACTGTTCACCGCGTCCCAGTGCCCGGTCATGGGCTGACCGACGGGGTCTCGTGTGTCCGTATCCCATAACCGCACGGTACTGTCCGCACTTCCCGAGACGATCCGCCGGCCGTCCGGGCTGAACGCGACAGTATTCACGTCACTCTCGTGTCCGGCAAGGGGTGCGCCCACGGGCGCTCCGGTCTCCGCGTCCCACAACCGCACGGTACTGTCCGCACTTCCCGAGGCGATCCGCCGGCCGTCCGGGCTGAACGCGACAGTGTTCACGTCACTCTCGTGTCCTGCAAGGGGTGCGCCCACGGGCGCTCCGGTCTCCGCGTCCCACAACCGCACTGTGCCATCGGCCCCTCCGGAGGCGATCCGCCGGCCGTCCGGGCTGAACGCCACACTGCTCACTGGGCCCCGGTGGCCGGTCATCGGGTCGCCCGCGGCCAATGCTGTACCCGCGTCCCATAACCGCACTCTGCCATCTGCGGATCCCGAAACGACCCGCCCGCCGTCCGGGCTGAACGCCACACTGCTCACTACAGCCTGGTGCCCGGCCATCGGTTCCCCAATGGGCGCACCGGTTCCCACGTCCCATAACCGCACGGTGCGATCGGCCCCTCCGGAAACGACACGTCCGCCGTCCGGGCTGAACGCCACACTGCTCACCGCTGCCTGGTGCCCGTCCATCGGTTCCCCAATGGGCGCACCCCTGGCCGCGTCCCACTGCAGCACCGAGCCATCGTCGCCTCCGGAAACGACACTTCTGCCATCCGGGCTAAACGCCCCACCGTTCACCGCACCTTTGTGCTTGATCGGCGGGGCGATGCCTGCATCCCACAACCGCAGCGTGCCATCGCCCAAACCTGAGACGATCCTCAGGGCATCGGGACTGAACGCCACGCTGGTTACCTCTTTGCCATGGCCAGTCATCGGCTCCCCCACGGTCGCTCTTGTGACTGCATCCCACAGCTGCAAAGTGTAGTCTGCGCTGCCCGAGACAATCCGCCGGCCGTCCGGGCTGAACGCCACACCCAACACCCAATTCTTGTGTCCGGTCATCGGCCCCCCAAAGGGCGCCCCGGTGCCTGCGTCCCACAACCGCACCGTGCGATCGGCGCCTCCGGAGGCGATCCGCTGACTGTCCGGGCTAAACGTCACACTGTTCACCGCGCCCTGGTGCCCGGTCATGGGCTGACCGACGGGGTCTCGTGTGTCCGTATCCCATAACCGCACGGTACTGTCCGCACTTCCCGAGACGATCCGCCGGCCGTCCGGGCTGAACGCGACAGTATTCACGTCACTCTCGTGTCCTGCAAGGGGGGCGCCCACGGGCGCTCCGGTCTCCGCGTCCCACAACCGCACGGTGCCATCGGCCCCTCCGGAGGCGATCCGCCGGCCGTCCGGGCTGAACGCCACACTGCTCACCGCACCCCGGTGGCCGGTCATCGGGTCGCCCGCGGGCAATGCTGTACCCGCGTCCCACAACCGCACGGTGCCATCGGCCCCTCCGGAGGCGATCCGCCGGCCGTCCGGGCTGAACGCCACACTGCTCACCGCACCCCGGTGGCCGGTCATCGGGTCGCCCGCGGGCAATGCTGTACCCGCGTCCCATAACCGCACTCTGCCATCTGCGGATCCCGAAACGACCCGTCCGCCGTCCGGGCTGAACGCCACCCCCCTGACAAAGGCCCCAACATCCGCGATTTTTTGCACAAATCGTTGCTTCACTACGGCAGTGATGACGGCCCGCTCACCTTCCCCGGTTGGCATCAGGGCCTGCGCGGCAAGCATCTGCTGCATGCCGCGCACTTCGCCTCCAGGCCGGGCACCGGCGAGCATGGACTGGCCTTCGGCCGCCAGCCGCAATGCAGTTGCTTCGCGGGTGCGGGCGGTGGCCTCACGTTCAGCGATAAAGGCGCGCACGAAACCGGCAATCGCAACCATTGCGACCAGAACCACAGCAATCAGGATCGTTTTCAGCACGCGGGCGCTTTTTCGCAGCACCGCTGCGTGCGTTTCGGCAGCCTGCTGTTTGTCCCTAGAAGCCTGGAGTTTGGCTTGCTGCCGCTGTTTCTCGGCGGCAATTCGATCGTTCTCCCGTCGTCTGCAGGCGATCAGGAAACTCCGGGCGTTGACTAGGCGGTTCCGGAATCCCGGCCTCGCGGCCAGCGACTCTGCGCCAGTCAGCCGCTCGCCCTCCAGCAACCACGCGTCACCTCGGCCGCTGCTCTCCCAGGACGCTGCGGCTCGTTCAAGATTGTCGGCCTCCTTGAGGCTCTCCCTCTCGGTGGCCAGCCAGCCGGCCAACTCCTTCCACTGGCGCAACAAACTTTCCAGCGCCACCTCAACAACGATCTCTCCGTCACGTTCATCTTTGACCAGCAGGCGTCTGGCCACCAACGCATCAATCAGCCATCCGGCCTGCGCTGGAAGATCCCTCAGCAGTGCGACCCGGCGCATGGGCTCATCATTGTCCGTATTGATGGTCGCCAGCCATGGAATAAACGCCGCGTGAAGCGCATCAAGCTGGGACTGACGCACGACAGGGTCGCCAGCGAGCAGGGCGTCGATTTCTGTCTGCACAACGCTGTTCATGCCGCCGATGGCCTCATATCCGTCCAAGGTCAGCTCCCCGGACCCTTCGAAGTCGGCATATAACCGGGCCAGCGTCAATGAGAGCAGCGGCAGTGTGTCCCCGCCCTCAGCGGACTCGGCCAGAAGCCTGTCGACCAGATCCGGCTGCACTCGCAAGGGAAGTCCTGCCGCGGTGGCCCGTGCGGCGGGACCGAGGATAACCTCTTTGAACTGGGCGACAGGCATCGGTCTGAGATCATCGAAAATGCGGCTCCTAATTCCCCCCAATTCCGGCGCGGTCTGCAGCATTTCGTACCGGTCAGCCCGGATAGTGCCAGCCACAATCAGCGCCGGCTCGACTTCGTCATGATTTTGCAGTAACAGGCCCAGGAGTCCCAGGAACTGAGTAGCCTGCCTTCCGGCATCCACGCTGAAGAGTTCCTCCGCCTGATCCAGCGGCAACACGAGGGTTGGCTGGGGCGTCCCGGCTGCCTCCATTGGCAGCCGGGACGCTGCTGCCTCTCTGGCCTCTGCCAGCCATCCCCACAGCCGTTCGGCGTCGGTCGCGGCACAGGCATCCTTGATTTCCGCCAGTACCGGCCGGCCCAACCCCAAGCCGCTTCGCAGGGCATGGAGCGAGTGGGCGAAACCCCGCTCGCCGGTCAGTGCGCTGCGCTCCGGGCGCATGATCTCCATCACCACAAAGTGTCGGTCGTCCCGTCTTAGCCGGGGCAGCAGACCGGCCCGCAAGAACGACGATTTCCCGGCGCCGGAAGGACCAAGAATCATGAACAGCGACTCAATACCGGAACTGTGCATCCCCCGTAGCTCATCTAAACCCCGGACAATCTGTCCGTCGCGGCCGAAGAACACGGCCGCATCCATCTCCTCCAACGGTTCCCAACCCCGGTAAGGCGCCCGGTCCGGATCATTCGGTGGGGGCCACACAAAATGCTCTGCCCCGATTCCCGCCCGCCGTAGACCACGGTGTAGCCGATGCAGACCCTCCGTCTGAAAAGCGACCATATTACTCATGCCGTTAACGGGGATCCGGGTAGTCGGGCCTTCACCGAACAGGTCGCAGCACTGCCATTCTCTAGTGATACCGGCCTCTGCCAAAGGCTCCAGCCGGGCGCACAGTATGAGTTTATTCAGGGACTCTGCCGTACGGAACTCGGTCCTGCATTCGGAAGACGCCTCCCAGTGGCCTGAGAGCAGGCATATCACCGCCTCACACCGGGCGTTGGACCGCCGTAGCGCTTCCTTCCACCGCTCGCCGGGCTGGATCCCAGTTACGGGATCCAAATCCAAAAATATCTCATCCGCTAGGCCCGGGTCCTGCTCCACGAGCCACCGCTTCAACGCGATGGCCTGAGGAGTATCCCGGCTCGAATGACTCAGGAAGATACGTGACATGCCATTACCCCGATTCAGGGCTCGGATTTGCGTAGCAGCAACCCTTGACCATCACCATCTGGACGCGGGGCTCCAACAAGGGACCCAGGAAGTCGACAGTTCCCCCACATGGCGCGCACGAACGCCCAAAGTTCGGAGCGCTGCATAGCTGCCAAAACCGTCGCCAGATAGGGAACCAACGCGCCTCCAAGACCCTCCGATGGTGGCTCGTACGCCTTGTACTCTCTACCGGGGAGCGAAAGCCTTCCCATGATGTCAATGGTCCACCCGAGAGAGCCGCACTGCAATGACCAGTCCCAGTCGCCCTAGCCTTGGATTCATTACGAAGGGAGCAGTTTTCAAGCATCGGCTGTCAATCCAAGCAGTCCGGCCAGATTTCCTGACCCCAGGTCTTACCGTCAACCTCAGTAGACATGGGCTGCCACTCGTCAATTGCCACGGGTCCGGCGGGCTTCGCTTGTGCCAGAAGCCATTCAACGTGGCGTCCTGCACGTTCGGGCATCGACAGACACTTCCAGACAGTCTTGGATGTTCCTATTCGTTTCATGATCAGGATCTCCTCTGGATCGTTAAGTGCGGGCGGTGAGGCTTTTTGGATCAGTTGGTTGGACTCGGTGCGTTAGACGGTATCCGAAGTTGATGCCGGATCCCGTCCCGTGTTTTGGCTCCGTGTATATTGCCAAGTTAGGTCTCGCGCCTTCAGGGAAGCTTCTGTCTTTCTTCAGGCCTTCTGCGGGCAGTCCACGGCGGGCGTCGTGCCAAGCTCAGGTTTCGCGGTACATCGTTCCGGAATTCGTGCGTTACCGGGCAAAAACCGATCGCCGTATAGGCGCAACCAACGGCGGCACGACCCGGATTTCTCACCCTGCGCGCACAGCCGCGTCCCTGGCGATCTAGTCTCGCCGTTCCTGGGCTGTGCATGCCAGCCCCGACTCAGGAATCCGGTTCCACTACAGTGGTCGCACCCGTGTCAGGGACAGGATCCTGCGTCAAATTAGATGGAAAGGGACACACCAGTGTCCCGTCTCACTTAAAGTGACCCAGTATATGAGGCATTAGGCCGATCTGTCTCACTTTAGTTGGACCACCAGCCCCGGAATCCGCGGATTTCCGTGGATTCCGGATCATCCACACATGTTGCTGCGATTTGGGTCAACTAAAGTGACACAACCCAGCGGAATCCGTCTTACACAACGTGAGCCAAGCGCGAGAAATCAGGATCCGATGGTTAAACTCAACGTAGGTGTCAGTTTTCTCATCGAACCTGTCACCGTACGGATTAGGGGGCGCGCGACTCACTGATGTCAGTGCCGGGAGATTATCAGCCCCAATCACTGCGCAAGCCGGACAGTGTAGCGTTTGAGGCACCCCGGGCAGTTTTTGCGGGCGGGGGCTACAGGCCGCCCATGAGATTGCACGTGAAGGTCGCGTTGTCCGTTTTGACCAAAACCCAGGTCGCGGTGCTCTGACCGGTGCGCGGCGCCGCCGCTTGGATGTCAGCGCCCCGGGGCTCTTCCCCGCAGGCTCAGTCCTTCTATGGGCCGCGTGCTTGGTGCCGGTTGTCGGACCGCAGTTGAAGTCACTACCGGCGAACTGGACCTTGGACTGGCAAACGTTCCAGAGCTGCACTCCCACAGCGCTGCCCCGGCCGGCCACGAGGTCGGCACAGAGCGCCCAGAGTGCAGCCCATTTCCCCCGGTTTACTTCGCAACTATCCGTGGTCCCCACGGAAGAGTCAACGCGTTGGATTCGGGCCATGGCATACCGCTGTCGTCCCGGTGAGGGATCGGTCATCGGGTAGGAGGTGAGCCCGGACCTTTCTCGAGCCGTGTCTCGCGGATGCGCTAGCCGGTAGCGGCGCCCAAGTCCCGGTGAAAGCGCCGGTTGGCCCATTCGATCGCATCCTCAAGAACGGACGTACCAGCGCGGAGTCCCGTGATGAGCTCGTACGTCTTGCAAATGCGGCGCGTTCCAGAAGCCCCTCATCATTCGTGACCCACGCACCGCGAGCAGCCAGTACAGTGTGGGTGGTCATCATGGCGGATGTGGCAGGGGCCAGCCAGCTCCGTCAGCTTCCCGGCGTCGACGTCGGCAGCGCGCGTAGTGCAACGTGAGCTCCCGCCCGTCTACGCCGACGCCGCGAGGGCTTCTACCGCGTCGTGGAGACCTCCTACGAGAAACATTCCTTGGCGATCAGCTCGGCGCCCGCCCACCCGGCACTCCGGGCGGCTGACCCTGTCCAAAAATACTTGCCGCCACCCGTCGAGCCGCCCGCAACCGTCTACCGCAACGTCGACGCCTGGGTCCGCGAAAGGCTTCCGACGCGAAACACGACGATCCGGAGTCATGGGCCACCACATCTGGTGCGACCAACCCTAGAGAACTCACACCTCCAAGCAAATGCCAATGCGGGGGCATACATGAATGAGGGACCTGCCATCTGGCAGGTCCCTCATCTGTTCGTCAGTCCCGATTGCTTAGCCCGGACACTAGCGCCATAGTGCGCTGCTATCTAATCCGCTCTCGAATCAGTCCGCTAGAAGCCGAGGATGGGCGGCTGTTGTCCAGCCTCCGGCGTCGGGGTGAGCTCCGAAGTTGTCCAGACGGCCAGGCCTGACGACGAAGGTGGTGTTGGTATCGTACGTGGCCACGATCACGCCTTTTGAGCTGAATCCGACGATATCGGCCCGGTTATCACCGTTCACGTCGCACAGAAGCCGGGGGTGTTCTTCAGTTGTCCAGCCTCCCGCGCTGGGGTCCGCCCCAAAGTTGTCCAAGCGCTGTGGTCTCAGGGTGAAAGTCCCGTCGGTATGGCCGTTGGCCACCATCACGCCTTTTGAGCTGAATCCGACGATATCGGCCCGCTTATCACCGTTCACGTCGCCCAGAAGCCGGGGGTGTTTGGCTGTTGTCCAGCCTCCGGCATCGGGGTGAGCTCCGAAGTTGTCCAGACGGCCAGACACCTGGGTGAAAGTCCCGTTGGCATTGCCGGTAGCCACTATCACGCCTTTCGAGCTGAATCCGACGATATCGGCCCGGTTATCACCGTTCACGTCGCCCAGAAGCCGGGGGTGTTCTTCAGTTGTCCAGCCTCCCGCACTGGGGTCCGCCCCAAAGTTGTCCAGACGGCCAGACACCAGGGTGAAAGTCCCGTTGGCATTGCCGGTAGCCACCATCACGCCTTTTGAGCTGAATCCGACGATATCGGCCCGCTTATCACCGTTCACGTCGCCCAGAAGCCGGGGGTGTTTGGCTGTTGTCCAGCCTCCGGCATCGGGGTGAGCTCCGAAGTTGTCCAGACGGCCAGACACCTGGGTGAAAGTCCCGTTGGCATTGCCGGTAGCCACTATCACGCCTTTTGAGCTGAATCCGACGATATCGGCCCGGTTATCACCGTTCACATCGCCCAGAAGCCGGGGGTGTTCTTCAGTTGTCCAGCCTCCCGCACTGGGGTCCGCCCCAAAGTTGTCCAGACGGCCAGACACCAGGGTGAAAGTCCCGTTGGCATTGCCGGTAGCCACCATCACGCCTTTTGAGCTGAATCCGACGATATCGGCCCGCTTATCACCGTTCACGTCGCCCAGAAGCCGGGGGTGTTTGGCTGTTGTCCAGCCTCCGGCATCGGGGTGAGCTCCGAAGTTGTCCAGACGGCCAGACACCTGGGTGAAAGTCCCGTTGGCATTGCCGGTAGCCACTATCACGCCTTTTGAGCTGAATCCGACGATATCGGCCCGGTTATCACCGTTCACATCGGCGAATGCTGGAGCCCCAGAGAGGGAAAACGGAAGTAGAGAGGCCAGCGCTGGAACTACCGATGTGAGGGCCAGCTTACGTTTCGCGGACCGCCTTAGGTGCTGTCTCTTGCCGGCTGCCAGCTGCGATTCGTGTCCGGTCTTGCAGGAAATTCGTTTTGGTGTAAACAATGTGATGCTCCTTTGCGAGGTGCCCATCCGTTTTGGGTGGGCTTGTTGATCCTGAAGGCAGTCCGTTCAGGCTCGATGCGCCGGGATTACGCGGCGAACAGTTCGTTCCCTCGAGCCAACTCGGTCCCTTGTTCCGCGGCTTCCAGAGAAGAGCAAGTAGTGACTGACGCTTCGGTCAACAGAGAATCTCAACGGCCGAAGGGAGGGCGTCTTCTGCAAATCAGGGTTTCCAGTCGTATGCCCGCCAGTTTTTCTCAGTCACGGGGGTGTCAATCAGAGCAGTCGGGCCAGATTTCCTGACCCCAGAGCTGAGGGTGACCATCAGTCAGTGTGGGCTGCCACGCGTCAATTGCCGCGGGTCCGGCGGGCTTCGCTTGTGCCAGAAGCCATTCAACGTGGCGTCCTGCACGTTCAGGCATCGACAGACCCTTCCAGACATAGGTCCGGTCCTCAGAATTCCCCGAGGGGATCCACCATCCGGTTTCCGGGCAACGGACTCCTGTCGCCGCTTCAACCCGGGCACCGCCGCGTGATTTACCGTCGTGGATCCTGGATGTTCCTATTCGTTTCATGATCAGGATCTCCTCTGGATCGTTAAGTGCGGGCGGTGAGGCTTTTTGCATCAGTTGGGTGGCTTGGTGCGTTGGATGGTGTCCGAAGTTGATGCCGGATCCCGTCCCGTGTTTTGGCTCCGTGTATATTGCCAAGTTAGGTCTCGCGCCTTCAGGGAAGCTTCTGTCTTTCTTCAGGCCTTCTGCGGGCAGTCCACGGCGGGCGTCGTGCCAAGCTCAGGTTTCGCGGTACATCGTTCCGGAATTCGTGCGTTACCGGGCAAAAACCGATCGCCGTATAGGCGCAACCAACGGCGGCACGACCCGGATTTCTCACCCTGCGCGCACAGCCGCGTCCCTGGCGATCTTGTCTCCAGGACGACTTGGGCCAAGGCTGAGGTCGGGAGTATGCGATGGCGACTTCAGTGGAGGTTGCGATCCCCGACTCTACGTCGGCGCTGCTGGCTGCCAGTAACTCATATTTCGACTCGCCGTTTCAGGGCTGTGCATGCCAGCCCCGACTCAGCGATCTCTCTTTCACATAAGATCCGGTGATTGGCGATCTTTGGAGAGGTGCTTAGCTAAGCATGATTTTGCCTTGCGTCTCCGGCTGTCCACGAGCTAGGGGATAGTCATGCAGTTCAGGATTCCCGGAACAATCGACGCCCTCGAACCCGACGCGATGTTAACGCTTTCGTTCAAAGGCCCACGCCTCACAACGGGTGGCGGTCATCTTCATCGGAGCCAGAATCCGCTTTAGACATATTTGACGTTTCAACCAACTCCCTTAGCTCTGAACGTGAGTGAGAGCGCGTGAGCCGCTCCCCCTCCGAATAATGAGTTCAGGCAATAGTTCAAGCCTCGGCCAATAGAAGAACCACATCCACACTCGACTGCCGGCACATCTGCTTAACCAGATCGCGGGACAGCTGAATATTCGCGCTTTTGGGGTCCATCTGTCGTGTGTTTGGGGGCCGGTAGGCAGGGCGCGCAGTAGCGGTCTTGGGTGCCGGTAGTGGCGAGTCTGGGGGCCACCCAGTTTAGGCTCCTTCCGTCGTGTGTATAGGGCGCACGGCGGAAGGAGTAATCATCAATGGTACGGAAGATCAGAGCGAAGCTCGTGTTGCAGTTGCGCGCCGAGGGCCTGTCCGGTCGGGCGATCGCGGCATCGCAGGGAATGTCGCGGAAGAGCATCACGGCGGTGCTGGAGGCTGCCGATGCGGCCGGTGTGGTTTGGGATGATATCGCCGACAGCACGGACCGCGAGGTGTATGCCCGGTTGTTCCCGGGGCGCGGTGAGCATCAAAGCGTGTTCGCGCAGCCGGACTGGGACCAGGTCCACAGGGAGATGGCCCGGGTGGGGGTGACGCTGAAGCTGCTGCATGGCGAGTACGCCGATTCATGCGCCGCGGCCGGTGAGCCTGTGATGGGCTATGACCGGTTCTGCAGGACCTACCAGCGGCATGTGTTGGTAACGGGGGCGGCGTCGCGGGTCGGGCACAAGGCCGGGCAGACGGTGGAGGTCGACTGGTCGGGGCCGACGATGCAGTTGGCCGATCCGGTCACGGGCAAGGCCAGGACCGTGTATCTGTTCGTGGCATGCCTGCCTTTCAGTCGGTATGCGTTCGTCGAACCCGCCCTGGACATGAAGCAGGACACCTGGTTGCGGGCCCATGTGGCGATGTTCGAGGCCTTCTCGGGCTCGGTGCCGCGGATCGTGTCGGACAATCTGAAGACCGGTGTCATTAAGCATCCCCGCGAGGGCGAGGTCGTGCTTAATGACGCCTACCGCGAGATGGCGGCGCACTATTCGGCGGCGGTGCTGCCCGGACGTGTCAGGGCACCGAAGGATAAGGCCAGCGTGGAAAACACGGTCGCCCACGTGGCTACCTGGGTCATCGCCGGGCTGCGCCAGCGACAATTCACCTCGTTGCCGGAGCTCAGGGCCGCCATCATCGAGCGGGTGGCGGCCTACAATGCGGAGCCGTTTCAGAAGCGGCCCGGGTGCAGGGCCGGCGTGTTCGCAGCCGAGGAGCAGCCGCTGCTGACGGGGTTGCCGGCGGCGGCCTACGAGATCAGCAGGTGGGTATACGGGCGCCGGGTGGGCCGGAACGGGCACGTGGTCTGGGAGAGGAACTACTACTCGGTGCCCTTTGCCAATATCGGCACCACGGTGGACCTGCGGATCACCGATCGGGTGATTCAGGCCTACCGGGGCACCGAACGGCTGACCAGCCACCCGCTGCTGCCCGAGGGCGCGGCCAACGAGTACCGCACCAACGACGCCGACCTGCCCGCCGGCGAGAAGTACCGGCAGTGGGACCCGGCCCGGGTGCGGGAGTGGGCCGGACGGCTCGGCCCGGCAACGGTGACCGTGGTCAACCGGATCTTCGAGTCCGTCCCGGTCGACGAGCAGGGCCTGGACGCGGCACTGGCCGTGTTGCGGCTCTCCCGGCGTTATTCGGCTGAACGGATCGAGGCAGCCTGCCGGCTTGCGTTGGCAGGCCGCGTGCGGTCCCCGCGGTATGCGCATCTGCAGCCGATCCTGGCCACGGAGCAGGACAAAGCCGCCGGGCTCAGGCCACCACGGGATGAACCGGCCGAACACGGCGGATACGTGCGCGGCGCCGAATACTACGCAGGTGGTGCCAAGTGAGCGGGATCGATATCGAAACCAAGCGCAAGCTCCGTGAGATGGGTGCCGCCCCGATGCTGGAGGCGCTCGAGGCCCAGGACGAGACGCTCGTGCTCGGCATGGCCTTCGAGGAACGGCTCCGGCTGGTCGTCGACGAGGCCCACTCCGGGTTCAACCACGCCAAGGTCGAGGGACTGATCCGGCGGGCCGGGCTACGCTACCCAGGCGCAGACCTGCGCCGGCTCGACCTCGTGGACGAGCGTGGTCTGAACCGGAACGTGATCGCCCAGCTCGGCACGTGTTCGTTCATCGAACGGCAGCAGAACGTCGTGTTTCAGGGATTCACCGGATCCGGGAAGTCCTACCTGGGGTGCGCTCTGGCCAAGCAGGCCTGCCAGCACCGGATCCGGGCCCACTACGTCCGCATGCCCGACCTAGAGGAAGCCTGGGCGCTAGCGAAGGACAAGCCACAGGGACAAACCAAATTCCTGAACAAGTACGCGGCCTTCACCCTCCTCGTGATCGACGAATGGCTTCTCGACCACCCCGACGAGGGCATGCGCAGCATGCTACTGGAGCTGCTCGAGCGCCGCTACGACACAGCATCGACCGTGTTCTGCACCCAATACGCCAAGAAAGACTGGCACCAGCGGCTCGGCTCCGGGGTCCACGCCGATGCGATCATGGACCGCATCGTGCACAACACCATCTGGGTCGATACCGGCAACCACAACATGCGTGAACACGCCACCATGAAGCAGTAAAAAAACGTCGGTGGGAGCCGGCGGCCCCCACAACCTCGGCCGCTGGCCCCCACCGGCAATATCAATGGCCCCGAAAGGCAATATCGAGTGGCTTCCAAACCTTCAAATACTCAGACAGCCGCACGCTGCGGAGAACCTGTCAAAGGTCCCGGCCGGAAACTCGGCCAGAAGGAACCAGCGCTGACACCCAGCCGGCCCAAGCGCATCCCCGACCCTATATCGAAGTCAGTAGATGCTCCGTTGCCGAAATCAGCACAATCTTCAGCGCTGATGTCTCCTCGTGCTCCAGCAAGTAAAGGCGATATACAGGCATCGACGTCGCCAAGAATTGATTGGCCACGCGTCTTGCGCGTCCCATGGTGTCCGGAGGAAAGCGCGACGGTTGCAGGAACACAAATATCCAGCCCTCAAGCCAATCATCCAGGACAAAGGGACGTCCTGTTCGCCGTGCTCCCAGTCGGAACCTTCTGCTAACAACAGCACTTCTTGCTGCCTGGCAAAATCGCGGGGATCCCCAGTGCGTGGGCTTCAGAAATCTTTCATTTAGGCGTCGAACTGCCGGCGTCCAATGGATCCTGGCCGAGCGCTTGATTTTGCAGCGATGTCCAGCGCTCGCTCCGCATGCGCTATAGCAGCCTCCAGAGGCAGTGCTATTCCTTGTTGCCAGTGTTGTTCGAACTCTTCGGGATCCATAGCTTTACGAGCACTACTGATAGCCTCTTTGAGCCAGATCTCTAAGAAGGGGAACGATGCAGCGGCGATTGAGGTGCGGAGATTTTCCGCCGCAGCCATCAAAATGACCTGCTGCCGTATGTTCCCTTGGGCACCTGACACCTCTGCCGACATAAACATGGAGAAGGACAGGCCCCACAATGCGCCCAAGTCCCTGAAGTTGCGGAATCCCTCCAGCAGGAAGGAAATGGCCCTTGTCCGATCTCCGTCGTACCAATCAGTCGCACCAAGAACCAAGGTGGCCCAGCCTACGACTTCAGGGCCTCTAACGGACTCAGGAGTAGAGAGGAACTGGGTCGCTAAGAGCCGGGCACGCCCATAGTGACCACGAGAAAGCGCGACGGCCGCCAGGAAGATGTAAGCCCAGCCCTGAAGCCGTTCGTCGTGGGCAGCGAGGGCGTTCTCAAGGGACTCACCGAGGTAACTCTCCGCATCGGCTAATTCACCTGAGAACATAGAACAAAATCCCAGGTACTGCAACGTTGATGCCAGGGCCGGACGATCACCTAATTGGCGTGCCAGACTTGCCGCTTCAATGCAAACCTCCTGCGCACGGACCAGATCTCCCTGAATGACCGCTAGGGTTGTCTCCCCAAGCAGGACTCGCACGCGAACCTCAGGCGAGATGCTGTTGCGAACCTCAAGTATTTGTCCCAACCAATAACGACCTTCTCCATAATGACCGTGAAGGTTCCAGAACGGATAGAGGGAACCCGCAATCCGTCCGGCGGTTTCGAAATCTTCGGCCCTCATTGACCATTCCAAGGCAGCCCTCAGGTTATCGTGGTCCAGCTTTAGCAGACGCAGCCACATCTCCTGATGCGTTCCACGCAGCTGGGAGACGGCTTCCTCCGCGAGTGCCAGGAAATGCAACCTGTGGCGGTCCCGCATTCGTTGTAGTTCCCCGGCCGCTTGTAACTGTTCAAGGCCGAAGGCACGAAGGGTGTCCAGCATTCTGTATCGGCGGGGTGATCCTTCCCCGTCTTGGCCGTCTTCGCTATAGATCAGTGATTTATCGACAAGATGTGTCAGTGTTGTGACAAGGGATTCGCGTTCCCCAGCGTGATCTCGACATACTGATTCGGCCGCTTCCAGAGAAAATCCTCCGACAAAAACTGAAACATCGGCAAACAGTTTCCTCTCGGCGGGAATGAGTAAACCGTAGCTCCAGTCCACCGCCGCGCGCAGCGTTTGATGCCGTGCAATGTGACCATGCGCCGATCGTTGAAGTAGTTCAAAACGATTGTCGAGGCGTGTGACTATCTGGGAAACATCCAAAGCATTGACAAGTGCGGCGGCGAGCTCAATTGCCAGTGGCAGACCATCGAGTACTTGGCAGATCTGGGAAACTGCGCCCTTATTGGCATCGACCAAGCGAAACCCGGGCCGAACGGCCGACGCCCGTTCCACCAACAGTCGCACCGCGTCATAGTCCATCATGGCTGAGACATCGGCTACCTCGGCGCCGGGTATCGGCAAACCGGTTACCACACGGAGCGTTTCCTCCGGTAAATCCAGCCGCTCCTGGCTGGTCGTCAAGATGGTCAGCTGATCACAGCTTCGCAGAAGCCCGTGGACAAGCGATGCAACCTCGTCAACGAGGTATTCGCAGTTGTCCATCACTAGTAGCATCTTGCCGGAGTCTAGGAAATCCCCAATTACCGTTTCAAGAGGAAGAGCAGGATGGTCGCTTAGACCAAGCGCCGCCGCAACCGTCTGCACCGTTATCCCTGGTTGGTGCAGTGGCGGGAGTTCGACTACCCAGACACCACCCGGAAAGTGCCCCAATGCTTCCCTCGCGACCTCAATTGCCAGCCGACTCTTTCCCGAGCCTCCGCTGCCGAGGAGTGTAACCAGAGAGTGTTTTAGAACCAGCGCCTGAATTTCCGTCTTTTCCCGCTGGCGGCCAATGAATGGGGATGGCTGCATCGGGAGGTTGTGAGGCGTGTCAGTGAGGCGTGATCCAGCCGCGGCGACCGGTGGCTCGAGATCGGGATCCTGCTTGAGAATCTGGAGATAGAGCTGTTGAAGCGCTTTACCTGGGTCGATTCCCAGCTGCTCCGAGAGCAACTGCTGTACTTTCTTGTACGTCTCCAGCGCTTCACCCTGCCGTCCGGCTCGGTACTGTGCGAGGATGAGCTGCCGCCATAGCCCTTCCCGGAGGGGATATCTTGTGATTAGAGGGGGAATGCCTGTCAGGACTTCGTTCTCTTTACCCAACGCAAGCGCAGCAGCGAAACGATCTTCATGCGCCTCGAGATAGAGGGTTGTGAGATGGGATATCAGTGGTTCGGTAAAGGGCTGATCCTCAAACTCCTTGTAAGGCGTGCCTCTCCATAACGCCAGCGCATCTCGCAGGACTCGATATGCCGTCGAGTAGTCTTGGTGGGCCATAGCACGGCGACCCTCATTTACGAGTCCGTCGAAAACAAGGGAATCAAGCTCCTTGGGCCCGATTCTCAGTTCATAGCCGGATGTGTGAGTAACTATGCCGGAATACGGCGTCGCTGAACCTGTACTCAGCGACCGGCGCAATTCGGACACCCTTACATGTAAAAGGGATCGAGCATTGTGGGGTGGAGATTCTCCCCATAGAGCGCTAAGGAGGAAATCCGTCGATACTTGCTCCCCGCAGTTCGCGATCAGGACAGCTAAGAGGAATCGCAGTCGCGGCCCAATCGAGAGGAGCGAACCAGAGTCGTGGACTTCCAAGCTGCCCAGAATTCGAAACTCCATTGCCCACCCCTAGCGAACTTCGCCATGCCGCCCTAGAACCTGATCCTAGCCTCCAGCCTAGGTCGAGCCTTAAGTAGGCAACTGTAGATTACACATACATTTTGCGCCTATAGCAGCGCTAGACAAGGTCTATGCGACCCTACTCGTGGACGGTTCAACATGCACGGGTACATGCAAGTCGTAGCTAACGCCACTCACAAGCCACCATGGACCCGTTGTAGTGAACCACGCTCTTTCGATTCCGGAAGAAGAACGACTCGGCGGTCGATGTCCCAGCCCGTACCGTGCCTGGACTCAGCCCTTAGAAGGGTCAGTCTTCCCGAGGACGGCGTCTGTCCGACATGCCGCAGCAACTCATAAGACACTGTGTTGACTTCGAAATACGAGTGACGAACAGGCGAATAGTTCCCTTCCCTTCCCGCGGCACGTGTCGGCGTGCGCACCCGACCGTCATTCGTCTGGTTCGTAGTTTGATTCGAACCTGTCGGCGGTCACGGCGTACCCATCGGTGCCGTCTTCGTTGTTGAAGACGACGAAGTCGCCCCTGTTGTAGTAGGTGCGGCCTTCCTTAGTGGTCACACTGCCGGCTTCCTGGGCAACTTCTGCCCAGACCGGGGTAGATTTCACATAGGCACCACGGCGGATCTGGCGGTAGGTGGCGGTGAAGACGTCCGCGTCGACGGTGTGGATGTCGCCGTCGTCGTCCACCAGCCAGTCCCCGGGTTTGCACTGCTGTTCTCCGCCCCACTTGCGGTAGCTGAACCCCTCCGTGTCCAGGCACAGTGGGACGGCGACCACGTACTGGCCCGGTCGGCGCCGGTAGCGGCGGAGCTCACTCACAAGCGGTTCCTTCCATTCAGGTGTCCGGCAAGTCAAATACGGTGCCAAAATCACTGGCCAGCACATCCCGCGCCCCGGCCAGGATGCCCAGCCTGTGGAGTGTCTGCATATTCCCCGGGGCGTCCATGGCACTCAGCGAGGTGACGGTGTCCATTGTGGCAAGGGTTCCGTCCAAGGCGCGGACACTCTCCGGACGAAGGTCCACGTTATAACGCAGGTAACTCATCAATGGGGCACCGTTTAGGAGATCGCCGGCCAGCTCCCCCAGTTCCCGGTCGATCATCCTGGCGGTGGGGCTGGAGGACATCCACTGCAGCATTGTCTCCTGCAGCACGGCGCAGTCCTGCATCACAGACTTCAGCGCTCGCAGGGCGTGGCTTGCCGTCAGTTTTGCGTTACTGACGGCAGGATCCGCCGCGCCTGTGCCGACCGATACAAGCAGCAGCCTCTCGGCACCGGTCTCCCAATCCACGCGGTAGCCCTTTAAAGAGGCGTACATGAGCGCCTGCAGGGCAGGATTGTTGAAGGGACTGACACCACCGTCCACGAAACTGCCGGTCACAGGGCTCAGATTGGGACCGCCACTGATGGTGATGGTTTCCGGTTCGAAATAATACGGAGCGGCCGTGGAAGCCCTGACAACCTGCCAGAGTGGATAGTCCCCGTTACCCATCCTGCCGTTGGCGCCAGCAACGAAATACCAACTGTGCGGGTTGTTGCTCACCGGCCACGGACTGCCGCTGTCCAGGCGTTTGATGACCACCAGCAATCCCGTCAGCAGCTCGGGACCCCCCAGAGTGGTGTCCGCACCGAAGACGTCCTTCAGTTCCGCAACCAGCGCCTGCTCGTCGTACCTCGCGCGGAGGCGAACTTGGCGGAACAGGCTTTTTTTAAACACCCGCCGCCCGAGGCTGAAATACATGTGCCTGATTTCGCCGACGCTCCAGCCTTGGGCAAGAGCTGCTGCGATGATCGCCCCGCTGGAAGTGCCAGCAATCAGATCGAAGTAGTGGCAAAGACGAAAGCCGTCCCCGCGGTCATGGCGTTCCCGCAACACGTCTTCAATCTTTTCCAGAATGCCGAGGCTCAAAATGCCGCGCAACCCGCCGCCGTCGAGTGCAAGAATGCGCTTGGGTGTGCCATCACGGCGGAAATGCTCGTCCCGGGTCAGAATACGATAGGGCATAGGACGACTCTTCTCATGTTGAGCTGTGTAACACCATGCTAGCCGGACACGGTTTGCTGGTCAGGGCCCGGGCTCGACCAACGGACGGAAACCGTCGTCAGGCCTCGGTCTGTCGGTTAGCGAACCTGGCCAAGCACAGCGAAGCCAGGCCTAGATCGCGCCAATGCGTCCCAGAGCTCACGGGGATCGAATCCTGTAAAGGAGTCGGACTTGGTACTTGACGTAGCCTGCGATGCTCGTCTCAACGCCGCCCGTGGGTGAGAAGACAAGTTCTTCCTCTTGGCCTCAGGGCTGTGATGTCTCGCTGCCCTGACTGTTCTCCCACGCACGGCAAGACGAGCGTCAATAGCCGACGCTCCGCAGCTGCTTGGGCGCCCGTACGGACACCTTCGGGAAGGCGTCGGTTCAATAAGCCCGTCCGGGCCGACGAGTTCGATTCCCCAATCTGTGGCGCGGGCCAGGAACTGCTGCGCCAGCCCATGCGGATCCCCATCAGTCGCCATGGGATCCATTATTTCGATCATGATCAGTCCTCCCTGCCAGGCACCCCGCCCGGCGTGTCAGACCAAACTTCTGAATCCACCGTTATTCAGACATTCCGGCCAACGTACGTATCTGGGGGCCCCTACCATTGCCCGAAAGGGCCGGCTGGCCGGGTTCGAGCTCCTCCAAGCGGAACGGTTACGACTCCCCGTGACGTCAAGGTCAGGCCTAAAGCAGCGATCGTAAGGGTTGCCTGGGGGAAACGGCTGGCTGGGCAGGCGCGGCTGCGATGACCCGCCGGCGGCTCTACTTTGCCCCCGGATACCCCTACCCGCGCCAACCACAGCCAGCGCACCTCATTTTCGGACTAGCGTCATACTGGCTCCTTCTGATTCTCAGGCAACATTGGTTGGTCGTTCACCTATTCATGCCGTGGGGTTGTCGTGTTGACATGACCTGGAGGAGAAGCGGTGACACCTCGCCTCGTGACGGTTTGATCGGCTGCCCAACTGCCCATCTCGTTAGTCCCTTCCGCTGCTCGTCCGTTTCCAATTACACGTATCCATGTTCTGCATCGACGATTCTGACATAACCTGCGCGGGGAGACCGGGCGCGGAAGCCTGTCGTGGCCGCGGCGAGGGGGCCGTCGTTGGCACGATGCACACGTATCAGACCATGCTGAAGCTGCACATCGCCGACGTCATCGGGCATATTTCCGTGGACAAGCTTGATTACCGGCACCTTACGTATTGGATCAAGGCGATGCAGACAAAGGGCCGGTCCGCCAACACCATCAAGAACCACCATGGCCTGATCTTCTCGGCGATTGAGACGGCCGTCCGGCTCGGCTACCGGAAAGATAATCCGTGCCGAGGGGTTCAGCTCCGGTCAGGCGAAAACGCAGAGAATGAGACCAGGTTCCTGACGCACGCTGAATTCGGTCTGATTCTGGAGGGCATGGGGGAGAGGTACAAGGCGTTCACTGAATTCTTGGTCATGACGGCACCCGATTCGGTGAAGCGACCGCCGTGACCGTGGCGGACGTGGACCTGACGTCCAAACCGGCCATCATGCGGATCAACAAGGCCCGGAAGCGGGGCATTGATTCCGAGCATTACATCGGAGCGACCAAGACAGATTCCGGAAAGAGGACGGTTTCGCTAGATCCGCGTTTAGTGGAAGTTCTGATTAATCCCGCGGCCAGGAAAGCCATTCAGCTCTTCGACCCGACATTCCCATCCACCCAAGCACCAGGAACCATCATGACACCACCCTCTGCATCGTCGCTTCTGTCCTCGCCCTAGTCGGTACTAGCAGGGATATTGCACCCCGCACGAGGCCCAGCAGGCGGGCATATGCGAGGCGATCCGCAGCTCGCGAATTAAGTATCGCCCTGGGTTCTTGACCCGGTGGCGGTGGGCGTTTGCCGCTCCGATCGGCGTGTGTCATCATCTACTTGGGTCTGATTCTATTAATGTAGCGTTCATTAATGTGGTGGTCGCCGATCGTCACAAGCTTCGGAGATCAGAATTATGGCGGCGGCTACGGGGCCGATGCCCGGGATCTCATCCAGGCGCTCCGCCGCCACCGCGAAAGGGGCCAACTGCACCTCGATCTGTTCATCGACCGCGGCGATATCGGCGTCGATCCCGTCGATCCTGGCCAGCATCCGTGACAGCAGGAAGCGGTGGTGATCATCAAAGTGGCCCGTGAACGCTTCCTCGAGTTCGGTGATCTTCCTGCGCATGCTTGATCTCGCCAACTGCGCGAGCACTTTCGGGTTCTGTTCGCCGGCCATAAGCGCCGCCATCATCTCCCGGCCGGAGACCCCGAAAATGTCCGAGGCCACGACGGAGAGTTTGATGCAGGCGTCCTCGAGGAGTTTTTCGACCCGGTTCTTCTCCGCCGTCCGCTTCCCTACGAGATCGATCCGGTACCGGGTCAGGTCCCGCAGCCGCCGGATCGGGGCAGGCGGGACGAAACTGGGCCGCAGCATCTGCCGTTCGGCGACTTTGCACAGCCACACGGAATCGAGCACGTCGGTTTTGGGACGTCCCGGCAGATGCCTGACGTCGCGCGCGTTGACCAGCCACGGTTGGAGCCCGTGCGCTTCGAGGAGGTAGAACACGGGCTTCCAGTACTCGGACGTCGCCTCCATCACCACGCGCTCGATACCGAGATCGACCAGATGATTGGCCAACTCGGTCAACGAACGGGTCATCGTTGAATGCGTAGACACCTCCTGCAACCGCTTCTTCGGGTTCCCCTCCGGAGGGACCCGGACACAACACACGAGTTCGGCTTTGCCGATATCCAGGGCCGCGACCCTGGCAATGATCTGTTCCTCATCCTGGGATTCGGACAGCATGGCCTACTCATCTCCTCACGACGCACCCCGCTAATAGAAAAGCGGCCGCCCGTGGGGATCACCGGGAAAAATCGGAATCTAGTCCTCGTTCTCGGCAAACGAAACAGTGAAGGGCCCACAGCGATCCCCAGCTAGATCACGGCCTGAATGAACCATAGAACCACGGCGTCGGCAGGCGACCACGGGAACATTTTCAGCCCGGAACGGGCGTCCCGCAAGGGACACAAAGGCTAGATCGGACACGTGCTCCCCGCCGCCGGGGCCCTCGAGCCTGAACCAGGCGACGCGCATGCCGGCTTCGACGGCCTGTTGGCCGAGGGCTTCGAGGAAGAAGGTTTTCCCGGTGCCGGAGGGTCCGCATACGACGAGGTTTCCCCTCGGTTGATCCATTTGACTCCCCGCTCGTCACATAACTGCCAGATCCCGAAATCTCTCACAGGCAGGATACGAACTAATCCCAGATCGTTCTGCTGTGAAGCTGGGCGGGGCTTGGGAATGACGTCGGACGCCGTTACAAAGGATCTGAAGAAGGACTGAAGCTTTCGTGAAGGCCGCTCGAGCTCCTCAGGCCGGGCTCGCTCTGTGAGCCTCAATTCACCTTCAGGCACCCCGGCTGTGCTCCGCCCGGTACTTCTTAAATAAGTTGCGCAAGGTCTCGGCACTGACCATCCGCTGGCAGTCGCTACGCCGTGTTGGCGGCGATACCGTGAATGTCTCGTACGGCCGTCACACGACCAGCCGCATTTCCAAGAGCAGGCCTCGCAAACGATTATTTGCAAGAAGACCCCTCATAGCTTCATGCAGAAAATCCAAAGAATGTGCGAAGGTCCCCACGCTAGATTTAGTTCATCAGCTCAATAAGCGCCGAAACCCGCACAGCAGTATCGATTATGGAGCTAGATAGGCAAAGCAATATAACAAGCAGTTGCTATAACAAATCTAAATCATCATTCGCAAAGATAAGGCTAAAATAATGCATATCCATCGTATACTTGCTAATCGCAAAACCAAACGATCCTCGGTCCTTGGCGCGGCTGCAGCTCTCGCAGTGGCGACAATCGTCCCTCTATCTTTGGCCACACCGGCTCAGGCCCTGACGAGGAATGGCTGCACAGTAACGCCGGAGAAGCCGCGATTTGTCGGATTTGACGTGCCAACGGGCAAGAAACTGATTGACTATCCGCTGACCGTGACATGCCCTAAGGGGGTAACAATCCGGATCATTCAAGATTTGTGGGAAGATGACCCGTTCTACAACGACCATAACGGGCGCTTTACTCACGATCGTTCATTCTTGATTGCAGGTGGAACTGTGACGGTTCACAATGTGCAGAAGCTAGTCGACACAGAGAGTGGCGAGGAGGCAGTTTTCCACAGTATGTCATTTAAGGTGACGAGTGGAACCATTACGAGCGGCACGTCGGGCGGGCAAAACAGCGCCAACCTATACATTTACGACTAAGGCAGCGACCCCCGATTTTTCTGATGTGGAAAACGGGAGCTGGGCTCGGGAGAGCCCAGCTCCCGTCACGTTGTACGCCCAGCATCGGCATTTGCTTGGAGGTGTGAGTCCTCTGAAGGAGAAGGTGGTTTAACTTCTAGCCAATGGCAACTGCGTCATCGTGAGGTGAGGTGGGAAGGAAGCCGGAGGCAAATCCCTGCACCGAGGGACACGAACCGCATAGAAGGCATGTTGGTTGGGGTAAGCCAGCAACGGATGGTGAAGCCCGTTCCACCGAAACGGCCAATGTGTAAATGCGGCGGCGGCAGGGTGAAAGTGAATGTTCTTATCTGGGGAGGTCTGTTCCAGTGCGTCATCCGAGTTATCGGGTGGAGCGGTGCGGCTCTAAGGGTCGTTCTGATGGGGCAGAAGTCAGCCGAGGCCATAGTACCGGCGGGAATCATGCGTGATTGTCGGGAAGGGCTGAACGCTGGGAATTGATGGTTTGAAGCGGTGCTTCTCGTGTGTTCCACAAGAATCGCAGCCAACCCACGGGAGTGGTGGGACAGAGAGTGAGGAGCGATCGGTGAATCCGGGATGGCCCCTGTCTGTGCGTAGTGAGGACCCGGCGGGTATCGGGGAGAACATCAGGGATGGTCAGGGTCTGTGGGAGGAAGTCTTTTCCCGGCAGAATCTGATGATCGCGTTGAAGCGTGTTGAACGTAACCGGGGTGCTGCCGGTGCTGACGGGCTGCGCACGGAGGAACTCCGTGCGTGGTGCTTAGGACACTGGACAGAAACGCGGGAGGCGTTGGACGCGGGTACTTATGCTCCGCTGCCGGTTCGTCAGGTGCTGATTCCCAAACCTGACGGCGGGGAACGGAAGCTGGGAGTGCCGTCCGTGTTGGATCGGCTGATCCAACAGGCGGTCGCGCAAGTCCTGTCCCCGGTCTTTGATCCGGGGTTCGTGCCGGTCTCGTATGGGTTCCGGCCGGGCAAAAGCGCCCATGATGCGGTGAAGGTTGCCCAAACGGTGATCGGTCAAGGGTATCGGTGGGTGGTTGAGGTTGATCTGGATGCGTTCTTTGACCGGGTGAACCACGACGTGCTGATGGCCAGGGTTGCGCGGAAAGTGAAAGACAAGCGGCTCTTGAAGCTGATTCGGCGCTATCTTGAAGCGGGGATCATGGCTGATGGGGTGCGGCAGCCGACGGTGGAGGGAACCCCGCAGAGGTCTCCTTTGTCGCCGTTGCTGTCGAACATCATGCTGGACGATTTTGATCAGGAATTCTGGGGTCGGGGGCACCGCTTCGTGCGGTATGCCGACGACATCAGGGTCTTTGTGAAGTCCAAGAGGGCCGCGAAACGGGTGCTGGAACAGAACACGAAAGTGCTGGAAAAGGACCTGAAATTGAGGGTCAAGCGGGTGAAGTCCACGATCAATCCGGCAAACGTAGCTACATTGCTGGGTTTCGGGTTCTACTTCGTCAAGGGCGGGGTGAAGATCCGGATCGCGCCGAAGGCGCTCAAGCGCATGAAGGACCGCATCAGGGAACTGACCTCGCGCAAATGGAGTATCTCCATGGCTGACCGCATCCAACAACTGAACCGCTACGTTCGCGGCTGGATGGGCTATTTCCGGCTGTCACAGACACCGAAGAAGTTCGCCTCCCTCGATAAATGGTTCAGGCGCAGGATGCGCCAAATCCGGTGGAAGGAATGGAAACTCCCGCGAACACGGGTGGCAAATCTGCGGCGCCTTGGGATCAGGCCGGACCTGGCCTATCAATGGGGCAACAGCAGCCGAGCCTACTGGCGGGTCGCGAAGTCGCCCATTCTCCATAGGGCCCTGCCGGCCGAGTATTGGGCAGGGAACGGCCTCATTTTCTTTCGCGCTGCGTGGGATCGTCTTCAAACGACCTAGCGAACCGCCGTATGCGAGGCCCGCACGTACGGTGGTGTGAGAGGTGGGTCGGGAAACCCGACCCACCTACTCGATTTGTCCAAGGCTGTTGCCGCATTGGCTTGTTGCTGACATCGAGCCCGAGTCCGGCGGAGGCCCGTTCCACCAGGAGATTTACGCACCCGAATTGCATTAGTGCAAAGGTTTTTGCTGACTCGGGATCAAATAGATCCAGACCGGCCACCAGGCCCCGTCTCGGAATGTGCCGCTGTCAGAAACAAAGGGTCTTTTGAACCTCGGTGCCGCCGGCCAAGAACCAACCCCCCGCGCCATCAAACGAAAAATGTCGAACTGGCCCCTCAGGCGAATACCAAAAAGCCTAAGTAAACGGCATTGCTGGCTCCTAGACCTGACTTACCCAGGCAAACCATCTGATCCGCGCCCAACGTCAATCCCGAACATGCCACGCCTCCTTTTGCGCAGGAATCCCAACACCAAGCGACCCTTCTGGTCCCCCATCATCGCTGGGCGGTCCCTGCACGCAACCCGCGCGCTACGCGCCGGACATTCCCCCGGACATTGTTCCTCGGCGCTCCTGCGTCGCTTATTCCCTCACAACAATCTCCTCCCCCTGCCCGGTTCCCCGGGTTGCCCTCCGGTCCCTCATACCCAGCGGTGATTCCTCTACCAGAAGGCCCCACCAAAGCAGAAGCCCAAACCAACAAAGGCCCTGCCCATCACTGAGGAGAGATCACCATGGACACCCTGCACATCACCACACCGGCCGACCTCGTCAGCCTCATCGGCCATAGCCTCGGCTACTGGCCCCACGAAAGCCTGGTCTGCATCTCACTCCAACAGAACAGGATGGGAGCCACCCTCAGGCTGGACCTGCCCACTACCCCCGGCCACGCCCACACTTACGCACGAAAGGTCGGCGGCTACCTCCGTACCCACCAGGACGCAACGGCGGCCGTCTTCGCGATCTTCACCAACACCCACCGCGACAATGACAGTGAGGCCCTCTTCGGCCCCCTCGTCGAAGCCCTCGCCCAACAGCTGGCACTGGCCGGAAATCCGATCCAGGCCGGCTGGAATATCGGACCCACCGCCATGGCCGAATTCAGGATCCACCCCGTCTCCTACGGCCCAGACATCCCGCTCACCACGATCCAGTCGAGCGTGCTCAACGCCGAACTCATCTTCCGCGGCAGCCAAATCAAGGACAGCCTCGCCCTCCCCCACCCCACCGTCACGCGCGAGTTCACCGCCGACGTCGAAACTCACCTCAAAGCTGCCGCGGTCCAAAGCTCCGCCCAGCGGACAGCCGCAGCCCGCGGGTACTGGTCCAGTCTCCTCGACGACGGGGACGAGCCGACGGCGGCGCAGCTCGCCGAAGTGCTCAGCTACCTACAAATCCCCGAGCTTAGGGACAGGCTCATCGCCGACATGCCCGGCCTGAACCTTCCGATGGAACTCCTCCTGTTCGGCGAATCCAACACAGCACCAGACTGGGACCGGATCGACACCGCAGAAGGACTACTGCTGCAGCTAACGCTGTGACGGGACTTGAAGTTGAGGCGTGCGTGTCCACACTTCTTCGAGGATTTGTCCACACGCTGAGTCTGAAATGCGACTGAGCTGCGACAACACTGCGCCTGTAGTCGGGCTACAGTCCCACACTCCATCGCTCCCAGTCACGCGCGCGCCGTTCCAGCCGGCGCTGCTGTCCACTTCGGCACCTTCGCCCCGGCCACGGCCGGCTTCCCCCGGTCTCCCCGCAGGTCATGTCAGAATCATCGACGCAGAACATGGATACGTGTCATCAGAAATGGACAAGCAGCGGAAAGGACCAACGAGATGGCCAGGTGGGGCAGCCGATCAAACCGTCATGAGTCGAAGTCACCGATTTTCCTCCAGTCATGTCGCATGGAACGCCTAAACGCATGAAGTGATGTCAGCAGAACCTGCAGGAACGGACGGAAATGCGAGGACAACAACCGCCCCTGGACACGGTGTGGACACTGTCCACACCCCTTTGGCAGGACAACCGGCCACATTACAGCTCGTCTAGGCCATCGAAAGGTGCGAAACGAACTGAAGAATCGTCAAGAAATCCCGCTCAAGTCACGCCATCAGCACGACCCCACGGCATGAATAAGTGACAGACCCACCTCGGCTGCACAGCAACCCAGAAAGGAGACACAAATACCCACAGATCCGAGCAGGCGAAGGGCCCACTAGCCAGGGCACTGAGCCCGCCTCCCACATAATTTCATAGGTGAATGCGGCGCCAGGCACAAACCGCGGCCAGTGTCAGAGGGGCCTGCGGAGGGGTAAATGTACACACATCAGAAGCAAAAAACGCCCCTGATGTGGGAATACGTGCCCGAGGTGGGACTCGAACTGCATTCCGGCCCTTGTGAACACTGGGATCCCACGGAAACATGCGGAATCCGGCCCGATCCGACCCCGGTACGGCCCGATCCGAAGCCCACGGTGTGCACATTGTCCGCAGGCCGAATTCGCCGTTGTGCGCATCCCGTAACGACAACCGTGCTCCCCCTCTGAGGGAGCGCGGTTTGTCTTTGCGCTGGCACGAGTGGGACTGGCGCTGGCCAGAGTGGGACTGCCGACGGTTCCGCGCCGTCCCACATTCTGCGTGATGCCGCCTGCAAGGGACGGAGCACCCAATGACCGGCAGGACCATCCAACAAAGAAGAACTTCATGTGGCTACACCTCCTTCATCCATCTCATGTGCTTTTGCGCAGGAACACACGTGACTAGGCCAAAAACGGCTACGCGGCCAGCGCGGATTCGCACCGGGGCCCGGTGTCAGCTGTAGCGGAGGCGCGCGGCACGCCGGTTCAAAGATCCCAGGTACGGGTGGTGCCCTCCTGATTAGATGTGTTGGACCAACGAGAACGTGGCGACACGCGTGGCTGATTACCGAACTCCCAGGCCGCCGCTGGCCCACCCCCAACAATAGGTGCGTTATTGGCTCATCGAGATAGGTGCGGGAGCTGCAGCAAACGCTGTGCATGACCAGTCGGTCGACCTTGACGGACCATACGTGGCCGATCTCATTGCTCAACCCAATCGCAAGTTCATACGCGCCCTGTTTGCTCCCGCCGGGCGGACGGAAGAGGGCACGTCCATTAGTGGTGTCCCCGGCCCGGGTCGCATGCTTCACCCTCTCGACACCTGCCGTTGTCTGTCATGCCATCCCGGGCGCCTACGTTTGATCGCACCCGGCCACCGGGCACCCCTATCACGCATTTGGAGCAGACATGAAGATGAAGCGCGCCCTGGCCATCGCAGCAGTCGCCGCGGCCACCCTGACAGCCGGAACCTCCGCTGTGGCCACCAACGGGCAAACTCCCAAGGGCCTCACGGCAGAAGCAGAGGCCTTCACCAAGGTGGACCGCAACACCCAGTGGGACCAGGTCCAGAAGCTCAAGCTGGACTTCCCGACCTTCCACCCGCAAGGCATGTCGTTGGTCGGCGATAAAATCTTCCTCAGCAGCGTCGAGATCCTCGAACCGACAGTGCGCTACCCCTCGCCCGTCGACGGTTACGACCGCACCACCGGCAAGGGCCGCGGCCACGTCTTTGTCATCGACCGGCAGGGAAAGCTGCTGAAAGATATCGTCCTTGGTGAGGACACCATTTACCACCCGGGCGGCACGGACTTCGACGGCGAGAAGGTCTGGGTTCCGGTGGCCGAGTACCGGCCCAACAGCAGGTCCATTGTCTACACAATTGATCCAGACACCTACGAGGTCGCGGAGCAGTTCCGTCAGGCGGACCACGTTGGCGGGGTCGTCGCCGACCGCAAGACCCACCGAATCAGCGGCGTCAGTTGGGGTTCCCGCAAGCTGTTCACCTGGAACAGTCAAGGCAGGCTCCTGGGGACGCAGGCCAACCCCAGCCACTTCATCGACTACCAGGACTGCGAGTACGCCGGCGCCGGGCACCAGCTCTGCTCGGGTGTTACCGGCCTCAAGACTGCCGACGGGAAGCCGTTCGAGCTCGGCGGCCTCGCGCTGACTGACATCACAGATGGAAGGATCGTCCACGAGGTCCCCTTCCAGAAGTTCTCCACCGCGGGCCACTCGGTGACCCGCAACCCGGTTGCCCTGGAATCTGACGGCGGCGTGCTGCGCCTGTTCGCGGCCCCCGACGACGGCGAAGAAGTCGCTGGAACCGAACTCTTCGTGTTCGAAGCCCGCCCCTAAGCAGGTAGGCGTCCGAGGCCACGTGAAGAAGGCGAGCCTCTGGCCCCTGTCTTCAACGCAGCCTGAGGGGTAGCAGTCGTGACGCCAAGTGCTACCCGTCGGGGGCTTCCCCGTGAGCAAGGTCAGTGGACCGTGCACCATGCGCAACCCGAGACAGTTCGCAGCGATATCAGCCAGCGTGATTCCACTGTCTCCGGCTTATGGCCGCTGCGCCGGTGGCCAGCAAAGTCGCCGCCGGCGCTGACTCTCTGCTCCGTAACGAGTGACGTGCGGGGGAAGCAATCCAAATCTCAACGGACGACGACGCGCACGCGTGCCAGGTTCTCAACCCGCGCCCACAAAGATGCGGCGTCACCCTGACCCTGCGCGGTAATCCTTGCAGTCACGAAGTACGTGCCCGGTTCGGCGAAGCGGACCGTTCGGGTCCGATCGATACGGTCTGCCGGCTGAATGATGTCGACGTCGTCGAATTTGCCGTCACCGTCCAAGTCCCATTCGACGGACACGATTTCCCCGGCCCGCGCCGGGGATTCGGCCGTGAGTCGCAGCAGGACAGCATCGCCGGGGGCAACTTCAGCGCGGGATCGGGTGTGGGCGGTGAGCTTCGCGACCGGCTGAACGCCGCCACGCTCGGCCGCGGTGTCGGGGACGATGACTTGTCCGTCCACGATCTCGTGCGTTGTGGCTATTGCCGGTGCCTTACCGAGTTCGACCCATGCGGCGAGCTGGATGAGGGCTTCGTGCAGAGCCCCGATGTACGGGACGGAGCGGGTGGGGTGTTCTTCTTCGGTTCCGCTGTCGCCGTGCAGACCGTGGTCGATGTACCAGAGGCGAAACCGGTCATCCACTCGGTCTCCGAGGTGTTCGCGGACCTTGGACGCATACCAGGAGGCCTGCCAAGGGAACGCCTCGCGGTCTAGGAGGCAGGCGACGACGATCATCTTGCCGTCGAACTTCCTGTCTGGAGGACGCCGGACGCGCCTTGCGTGAAAATCGGTCCTGCCAGAAAGGGCCGCTGCGGCAGAGCGGGCGTGCCGTCCGGGTTACGGTACTGATCCCACACGGTAAATTCGGCGGCAGGGACCTGGTGGCGGTGGTAGGTCTGGGCGGCGAGTGCGTTGCTGTTGTCGATCGTAACGGTATCGCCGAAGCGGACGGGCTCCAGGACCTGTGCAAGATCAGGGAAATCGACGAAGGCCAGATCGCCGGTGGTTTCGCGCAGGGAGATCCGGGAGCCTTCGGCCTCACCGGAAGTCACCACTAGCTCCGCGTTCTGCGTGTCGATCGGGGCCTTTCAGGACAGTCGTACGGCGATGAACCGTCGGGCGGCCTGCTCCGCTCCGCGGAAGGCCTGGTCAACGCCGCCGCGGGAAAGCACGCGCTCATCAGGCAGTTCCTCGTAGACGACTTCAGCCACCTGGGCGGTCCACTGCAGCCGGGACTGGTGGATCGAGGATCCTGGGTCGGCGCCGAGGTATCCCTCGGTGGTCCAGAAGTTGCTGAAGTAGTCTGCGTCCATCGCTGCGAGGCCTCCGTAGAGCGCGCTGAACGCGTGCGACCCCATAGTGCGGTGGCCGAACCAGGAGCGTGGCGGGAAGCCCATCCTGGTCACCTCGGTGAGTGCGTCCCGTTCCTCAGGGGTCAGCGCCGGGAACGGGCAGCCGGTGCCGTCGGCGTCGTAGGCGTCATCGATGATGTCGAACTTCTCGCGAAGAACCCGCTGGGCGTGCATGCGGACGCTGAAGACGTTGGGCATTGCGACCGGGGTGGCGATCACATAGGGGACGAAGCCGTCCCAGACACCGGTGGTGTTTTCGGCCCCGCCGATGGTGCGAAAACCACCGCCGCTGCCGCTATAGGCGTAGCCGAAGGGGCGGTGGGCGCCGTAGACCCCTGCCGCGAGGATGCGGGAGTAGTCGGCCGCGGCAGCGTTGGCACGGAACCCGGAAATGGTGGGGTCAGCCGCTGGCGTCGCGAAGCCGGGACCTCCGCCGTTAGTTTCGACGAAGTAGGCGCCGCTTGAGAAGGCAAAACTGATCTTGTCTTCGCGGCCTACTGCAATTGGCCTTTGACACAAAATGCGGCAGACATCAAGCGATGCCTGCCGCACTCTGCATTCCTTCGTTTTGGCAGGCGGCCTAGGTCAAGGACAGAGCCTTCGCGGAACTGCGAATACGACCGCCGCACCGATGACGGCAAAGATCGCGAACATGTAGAAGTTCAGCTGCCAACCGAGTGCCAGGCTGGCGACCGCGCCGCCGATGATCGGGCCGCAAATTGCCCCGACCCTGCCGACGCCCAGCGACCAGCTCAGGGCTGTTGCACTGAGTGACTGGGGGTAGTGGGTTGCGCAGTAGCCGCCTACCAGAATCTGCGTGCCTACCGAGCCAAGACCGGCGAAGGCGACGATCACCAGGAGCGCGGCAAGCGGCAACTGGAGGGTCAGCATGAGGATGGCCACGAAGGCCAACACGAAAGAGGCCGTGACAACCTTCTTGATCCCGATCCGGTCCGCGATGACAGAAGCGCTCACGGACCCGACGATGGCTCCGGCGTTCAAGACGAGGAGGAACGTCAGGGAATCCCCCAGGTTGAAGCCGGCCTGCCGCATGATCTGCGGCAGCCAGGTGTTCAGGCCATAAACGAGGAGCAGGCCGCAGAAGTTTGCCAAGGCAAAAAGAATGGTTGACAGGATGAACTTGCGGGAAAAGATCGTTCGGAGGCTGGATTTTTTGGCCGGACCTTCTGCCGCGTCCTGGGACGAAACGATGTCCGAATAGACCAGGCCATAGCGATCAGCTGTCTCCTTCGCTTCCGTGGTGCGGCCGCTGCGGGCGAGGTAGGCCACGGATTCGGGCAGCAGCTTCCACGCCACCGGCAGAAGGGTCACCAGCGGCAAGGCGCCGATAGCGTACAACCAACGGAATTCGATGTGCGGCAAGAGGTTGATCGCCAGAAGGGATGCCCCAACTCCGCCCACCGAATAGCCGCTGAACATGAGGGCGTTGGCAATTTGGCGACGCTCTTTGCGGGCGTATTCAACCGTCAAGGCGATACAGGTGGGAACAACGCCGCCAAGGCCGAGCCCTGTGAGAAAGCGCAGTGCACCGAATGCTTCGGCAGACGGCGCGAAGGCGGTGATCAGCATGCAGATCGAAAACACCGTGATGCTCGCCAGCATGATCCGGCGCCGGCCAAGCCTGTCGGTGAGTATCCCGACGGACATGGTCCCGAGCAGCATGCCGATGAGGGCAAGGCTGCCGATGAGGCCTGCTTGGGCCGTTGTAAGTCCCCATTCCTGATACTTGAGGATGGAGGGAATGGTGGAGCCGTAAATGACGAGGTCATATCCGTCAAAAACGATGGTGACAAAACAAAGAAGGAGGACCGTGCGCCCCTTCCAGGCCGGGGTGGCCTCGGTTCTTGTTGCCGTTGGCAGTGACTGCGCCATGGATGCCTCTCGTTCTCACGATGCGGTATGTGGTGTGGATCACGCCAATGATGACACGGATTGTTTACGACAGTAAATAGATCTCCATACTTCTTTCGTAACGATCGTTTGGGATACGTCATAAAAGGGGGCTATCGCCGAAGGCTTTCAGACGGCAGCTCGCCAAACGTGTCGAGGTAGAGAGCCGAGAATCGGCCCTGGTGCGAGAAACCGCAGCGCTCGGCGATCGAAATAATGGTCTCCTGCCCGGGCCCCGCCGCAAGGAGCATTTCCCGGGCCCGATCCAGCCGAACCCTCCTCAGCAGCTCCGACGGCGTTGCCCCTACTTCGGAGCGAAGGGCCAACTGGAGGGTGCGCACCGAAACTCCTAGATTCTCAGCTATGTCCGGCACTGCGAGCTCCTCGGAAGCGTGACGTTCAAGGAGGTCACGGAACCGTCGGATCAATCGGCTCTCCGAATCCGGATTGAGTCCTTCTTCCTTCACGGTCGTGTTGTCCATTGCCATGAGCAGTCGCGACAGCATGGTGTCCACGAGGAGCCTTTGGACAAAGACGGGAGCGGCGCTTGAGGCCTGACTGATCATGTCGTCATGCAGTTCGACGACGGATCTCAGGAATGCCCGCCCCGCCGAACCGGTGAGGTCCATGGCGTAGCCGAGCTTCACGTCCCGCGACTTGTTCCCATAGAGCTGTTCGGCCACCGAAGCAAGCGCCAGG